>CAJKRG010000005.1 GCA_905202215.1 uncultured Porphyromonadaceae bacterium | reverse complement strand
GGTCACATAGCCACCGCTATGTTCCCTCTTCATAATGTGCAATTTAAGCAAAAATCCACCAACCTGTGATTTCACATATGTTATTAAACAACCTCTTAAATAGGCAAAGGGGGCGGGCCCGGATGGCTCGTCCCCCTTTTGCGGGTATATGAGGAGTGATGGTGGGTCTTATTCGAGTCCTTCCACGTAGTCCATGGCCATATAGTGCTGGTACGGGTGGTCGCAGGCGGGGCATACTTCGGGAGGAGTGGTCCCTTTGTATTCATATCCGCATACGAGACATTTCCACGTGATTTCGTGGTCGCGTTTCCACACTGTTCCGTCTTTGACCTGACGGAGATAGTGGAGGAAGCGGCGGCGGTGACGCTCTTCGATTGTTGCAATGGCACGGAAGTGGCTTGCGATGTCGGCGAAGACTTCTTCTTCAGCGACCTTGGCGGCGTCTGTGTAGAGTTTCACACCTTCGAATTCTTCTTCGCGTGCTGCTGTGGTCAGATTTTCGGCTGTGGTGCCGATGACTCCGGCATCAACATCGAGCGGCACCTGGACGGAGCCTCCCTGAAGGAACTTGAAGAATACTTTAGCATGGCGCAACTCATTGGCGGCGGTTTCTCTGAACACCTCTCCGATAGGGAAATATTCTTCCTTGTCGGCCTGCGATGCGTAGAATGTATAGCGGGAATAGGCAGCTGATTCGGCCATATAGGCTGTCACGAGATTTTTTTCGGTGCGGGTGCCTTTGATATCTTTTGCAGTTGTCATAATAGCAGAGAGTTTTTTATTTCGTTGGTCTGCTATAAGAACACGCAACAGCACCCTAATGTTCGACGAATTATGAATTATGGATGATTTATCTCCATAATTCATACTCCGGTGTATCAGTCGGCTGAATGATATTCTATAAGGCCTGGCATGGAATATCGTATGATTTTAGCGATTTCGGCGCCGTAATCGGCGGCCGCTTTGACCAGTATATCCTTGAACAGCACACATGTTGAGCCTACGAAGCATATCGGATTCTCCTTATATGGATAAGCCCATATATTGCGGTTGAAGAAGCGCATGAAGGCATCGTAGATAAGGCTGTAGACATACGGATCGGCGAGATGATCGGCGAGGAAAACAGAATATCGCGATAGTGTACGGCTTGGCAGAGGACTGGTGTAGACCTCGTCCATAAGCATATTTGGCGTCACTTCGTATTTTTCATAGAAAGCGCGGGCGAGAGCCGCAGGAGCGAGTCCTTTGAGCATGTCGGCGATGAATGTCTTGCCCAGATAAGCGCCGGAACCCTCGTCGCCGAGGATAAAACCCAGTGGCGATACGGTCTTCACGATTTCCGATCCGTCGTAGAGGCACGAGTTCGAGCCGGTGCCGAGTATGCATGCCAGACCGGGCTTGCGCACCAGCAGACCGCGTGCGGCTCCGAGAAGGTCGCTCTGCACCGTCACCGGAGTCTTGAACTGCGCCACGAGCGACGATTCCATGATCTTGTTCTTCTCCTTCGATGAGCAGCCGGCACCGTAGAAGTATACATGTTCCCACCGGCGCCGGAAGAAAGCTTCGGGCAGCTCCAGGCGCACCGCATGCGATATTTCGCGGCGTGTCTGGAAGAACGGGTTGAGACCCGTGGTGAATGCGTGTTCGACGATCTCGGTGCCGTCGACCAGAGCCCATTCCGTCCGGGTGCTGCTGCTTTCGGCTATTATCTTCATTTCTTTTTCGAGTCTATATCTTTGAGAAGCGATTCTACGGCGGCACGGAGCTGTGCGTCTTCGCCTGCAACGATACCTTCGGGCGTATTTTCTACACGGATATCGGGCTCGAGCTGCTGATTCTCAAGCACTGAGCCGTCGGCCAGACGGTAGCCGACAACCGGAATGCCGAATATGAGCGTCGGATCCTGCATGCGAACCCAGTTGACCGATGTCATTGTACCCGGCACGGGCATTCCTACGGTCTTGCCGAGGCCGCGGTGGCTGTAGACCCACGGGGTGCCGTGGGCGTTGGAGTAGCATGGCTCTGCCATCACCATCACCGAAGGCTTGTTCCATCGGCGCGAAGGCATATCGCATGTCGCTTCGCCGCGTATTTCCTGAGTGAAGTATTTTTCGCCGCTCAGGAGCACTTCGATGTCTTCGTGGAGACGTCCTCCGCCGTTCCAGCGTATATCGATGACCACGCCTTCGCGGTCGTTGTATTTGCCGAGAAGGTCGGAGTAGACCTTGCGGAACGAATCGTCGTCCATCGACGAGATGTGCACGTAGCCGAGGCGGCCGCCCGACAGACGGTCGACGTCGGCAGCACGCTGTTTCACCCAGCGGTCGTAGAGGAGGGCACCATGGCGGCCGCTGCTTATCGGGCGCACGACAATATCCTTCGTCGTGCCGTCGGTACCTTTCACTGTGATGAGAGTACGCTTTCCGGCAGCGTCGGCGAGCAGACGGTCGGCCGGCATCTCGGTGCTGATGGCCTCTCCGTTGATTTTCTCGATGACTGCTCCTGGAGCGATGGCGCTGTCGATATTGTAGAGGGGCCCTTTTTCAAGGATTTCGGCTATGCGCATGCCTTTACCCGTGTAGTCGAGATCGTAGAGTACACCGAGACTTGCCGTGCGCTCCGACATTTCGGCTCCGGAGTTGCCCTGATAGCGTCCGCCGGTATGGCTCACGTTGAGTTCACCGAGAATCTCGCTGAGCAGTTCGGCGAAATCGTAGTTATTGTTGATATGGGGCAGGAATTTGCGGTAGTGTGCGGTCATGGCCGGCCAGTCGATGCCGTGCATATCCTTGGTGTAGAAGCGTTCGGCTTCTTCTCGGGCCATGTTGTCGAACATGAAGGCGCGTTCGGCTGCCGGATCGAGCGTTTTTTCGACGCGATAGCTTATCGGTTTGATATTGTCGCCGAATTTGTTGAGCGATCCGCCGAAGAGGAATATTGTCTTGCCGTCGGCCGAGATGTCGAAATATGCCGATTCGGGATGTTTACGCTTCATGCTGAGGTTCTTCTTCTCGAGGTCGTAGTCCCATATGAAAGAGCCTTCGTCGGCGCCCGATATGAAGTAGAGATGCTTGCCGTCGGAGTCTACGATCTGGTCGCGCAGGTCGGTCGACATCGGTGTAATGCGAACCTGACGATCGCTGAGGCTGTCGTATTCCACATTGATTATGGTGTCGTTTTTCTCCTTTTTGCCGCCGTTTTTAAGCAGTTCTTTCTCTTCTTTGGGAAGCATGAAGCGGTCGTAGGCGTCGCGATTCATGAAAACGAAGAAAACGTCCATCTGAGAGCCCCATGAGGCGTGGTTGCGCATGCCGAGGCGCTCTGTCGAGAAAGCGAGGGCATCGCCTCCGAGGATCCATTTGGGTTCGGCATCGAAATAGCCGCTGTTGGTTATATTGGTGAGTTTGCCGTCTTCGACATTGATTATGGCTACGTCGGAATATGGATCATGCTTGCGGTCGATGATCTCGAGCGCTATCCACCGCGAGTCGGGCGACCATGTATAGTAGAAGCGTCCGTTACGCTGGCGATGTGTGGAGCCGTCGGTCAGTTCTGTCACTTTTTTCGACTTCATGTCCATGACGGCGAGTTTGTTGCGGTCAAGAATGAATGCCAGTTTCTTGCCGTCGGGCGACAGTTTGGCAGCTGTCCGCTCGTGGCTGTCGGTCTTGAACACGGATTCTTCGGCTATGACAGTGGCATGGGCGAGATCGTGCTCCTCGCCCGTTCGGGCTATCGTCGCACGGTATATATTTGCTTTGCCGTCGCGTTCGGAGGTGTAGTAGAGTGTGCTGTCGTTGCCCCAGGTGAGATCGGATTCAGCCTCGGGAGTGTCTGAAATCTGTTTTGTTGTGGCATATTCCACCGGGGTAACAAATACGTCGCCGCGATAGAGAAATGCGACGAGTTTGCCGTTCGGAGAGCCTACGGCACCTGTGGCGCCGCGGGTGCCTCCTATCTTGCGCAGTTCGTCGGGGAAATCGCCTTTTATGCTTACGGGGACTTTGACGGCCTTGGAGCTTCCGTCGGCGAGTGTGTAGATCTCGCCGTCGTAGGTGAAGGCCATTGTGCCGTTGGCGGCGCGCGACAGGAAGCGCACTGGGTGTGTCTTGAAGTTAGTCACCTGCTTGGCGGCGGTATAGTCGCCTTTGTCGGCGCGGTATACGTTGAGACTCTTCGAAGGTTCGCGCTCGCTCAGGAAGTAGATGGCATTGCCTGCGTCGACCGGGCTGAGATCTTCGCCCGGACGGTCGACAAGGCGTTCGTGTTTGCCGGTGGCAGGAGTGTAACGCCATATATCGCGGGTGACACTCGACGTATGGTGCTTGCGCCATACGTCTTCGAATCCTTTCACGTCTTCATAGACAAAACTTTTGCCGTCGGGCGCCCACGACAGATTGCGCGCAGGTGTGGCAAGATACTGACGTGTGGCCCCTCCGGATACGGGAACGGCATACAGCTCGGTCATGCGTCCTGTCGGGAATTGGGCGCTGGTAGCTGGGTCTTGTATCGTGGCTGAAAAAAGCACTTCCTTGCCGTCGGGTGTGAATGCTTCAGGAAGTTCGGAAGCCGAATTGTATGTGAGCCGCTTCCATGTGCCCGACGATCCGTCGGCTGCGACGGTGAATATATCGAAATTGCCGTAACGGTCCGATGCGAATGCTATCGTCTTGCCGTCGGGGCTCCATACAGGTAGCTGTTCGTATGATGGCTGGGAGGTAAGGCGCGTGGCCTCGCCTCCGCTGGCGGGCACGGTGAAGATATCGCCTTTATATGTGAATGCTATGTGCGAGCCGTCGGGTGAGATCTTGACGTCGCGGAGCCAAAGCGGTGCGTCTGCCGCCGTGGCCGACAGGGCCGACGCTGCCAGAAGCGTTAAAACTAAATTTTTCATATATTGCAGGAATGTATAATGCGCAAAGATACGAAAAAAGAAATAAAAAACGCCCGGCAACTGCGTCGGACGGTCTGATAAATTGTTGAAACGATGTTGATTTCTCACAGGATCGACTTGCCGATCCTTGGTCTGTGGTGGTTTAGCACCACTTGTTCATGTCGGGCGAGTAGAGTGAAGCACTCGCTTTGCAATACCATACTAAGGCTTTTTTGACTATTCTAAGCATAGCATCTGGAATTAGTAAAACAATCTTGAATGAGGTTACTTATTGTCGAAGCCCTCGGGCTTCATTCCTAAAACGCCGCAAAGGTACAAAAAGATTTCAAAACATGCTAAAAAATTATGTTGTAAAACATATTTTTAATCCGATTGCTTTCGTGCTTCATTGTAATGACCTGAAATATAAATAAAAACGGAGTCGCATCGAACGATGCAACTCCGCCTGTGTGATTTAGCCGTTTGCTTATGCGTTTTTCACCTTTTCAACGACTGCGGCGAAAGCCTGCGGGTTGTTGAGGGCGAGGTCGGCGAGGACTTTGCGGTTGATTTCGATACCGCTCTTGTGTATAAGGCCCATGAGCTTGGAGTAGCTGAGGTCGTGCATGCGGGCGGCGGCGTTGATACGCTGGATCCAGATGGCACGCATGTTGCCTTTTTTGTCCTTGCGGTCGCGATAGGCATAGGTAAGACCTTTTTCCCAGGTGTTCTTAGCGACGGTCCATACATTGCGGCGGCAGCCGAAGTAGCCACGGGTAAGTTTGAGGATTTTCTTGCGGCGGGCGCGCGATGCAACGTGGTTGACTGATCTTGGCATTGTTTCAGATGATTTTTTGAACGTCAGCGTCCGTCATCATGACGGTGCTTAAGGCTGAGCATTCGGTTAATAATGAATTATAAAATCACGAATTAAGCTGTCGTTGTGATTGCGAATCGAGAGAAACCGTCGGTCTTACTTGAGGCCGAGGAGAGCTTTGACGTTCGAAGCGTCGACGCGTGCTACCAGACCTGCGTGGGTGAGGTTGCGTTTCTGCTTTTTGGTCTTTTTGGTCAAGATGTGGCTCTTGAAAGCGTGTTTTCTCTTGATTTTTCCTGATCCGGTAAGGGCGAACCTCTTTTTGGCACCGGAGTTAGTCTTAATCTTGGGCATTTGTTTGTTTGTTAATGTAGTTAATTCGAGTTGTATAATTTTGCGCCAACCCGTGGCGCCGAATCATTTCTTTTTAGGCGAGATCATGATGATCATTCGCTTTCCTTCGAGCAGAGGCATTTGCTCGACTTTTCCGTAGTCTTCGAGGTCGTTGGCAAAACGAAGCAGAAGCACTTCTCCCTGTTCCTTGAAGAGAATGGAACGGCCTTTGAAGAACACATAGGCTTTCACCTTTGCGCCTTCCTGAAGGAAGCCGATGGCGTGTTTGAGCTTGAAATTGTAGTCGTGGTCGTCGGTCTGGGGGCCGAAACGGATCTCCTTTACGACAACTTTTGTCGACTTGGCCTTGATTTCCTTGGCTTTCTTCTTCTGCTGGTAGAGATACTTCTGATAGTCGAGCACCTTGCATACAGGCGGCTCGGCGTTAGGCGAAATCTCCACCAGGTCAAGCTCGAGTTCCTCGGCTATCTTGCGGGCTTCGTGAATGGAGTAGATACCCGGTGTCACGTTGTCGCCGACGAGACGCACCTCGCGGGCGCGGATGTGCTCGTTGATGTTGTTCGGCGCCTGTTTCACCTGGCGAGGGTCGCGTCGCTGCTGGGGTGCGCGTGCTCCGGGAGCCGCTGGGCGCGGTGCACCGGGGTTGTAGGGTGGTTTTTTCTCCATTCAGGGGATTATTGGTTAATCATTTGGTTGACTTCTTCGGTCAAAAGTGCTGCAAAGTTAGCAATTTTCATCGAACCGAGGTCGCCTTCGCCAGGTTTTCTTACAGAAACTTCACCATTTTCCGCTTCTTTTTCGCCGACAATGAGCATATAAGGGGTTTTCTTGAGCTGATTGTCGCGGATTTTGCGGCCGAGGGTCTCGTTGCGGTCGTCGATGGTGAGGCGGATATCGGCGGCTTCAAGCTCTTCGGCTACCTTGCGGGCGTAGTCGAGATATTTGTCGCTGACGGGGATTATGACAGCCTGTTCGGGAGCGAGCCAGAGGGGGAAGTGTCCGGCGGTATGCTCCAGAAGAACGGCCACAAAGCGTTCCATCGAGCCGAAGGGTGCGCGGTGTATCATCACGGGACGATGCTTGGCGTTGTCGCTGCCGGTATATTCGAGCTCGAAGCGCTCGGGCAGGTTGTAGTCAACCTGGATTGTGCCGAGCTGCCAGCGGCGGCCGATGGCGTCCTTGACCATGAAGTCGAGTTTCGGGCCATAGAAAGCGGCTTCGCCGAGTTCGGTGCGGGCGTTGATCCCTTTTTCCTTGCAGGCTTCTATGATAGCCTGTTCGGCTTTGTGCCAGTTTTCATCACTGCCGATGTATTTTTCCTTGTGCTCGGGGTCGCGGAGCGATATCTGAGCCTCGTAGTTTTCGAATTTGAGTGCCTTGAAGATATAGAGGATGATATCCATCACCTTCAGGAACTCGTCCTTTATCTGGTCGGGCGCGCAGAAAATATGTGCGTCGTCCTGCGTGAAACCTCGCACGCGGGTGAGACCGTGAAGCTCGCCGCTCTGTTCGTAGCGGTATACTGTGCCGAATTCGGCAAGGCGCAGAGGCAGTTCGCGATAGGAACGGGGGAGCGAACGGAATATTTCGCAGTGGTGGGGGCAGTTCATCGGCTTGAGCAGATATTCCTCGCCTTCTTCCGGAGTATGGATAGGCTGGAATGAATCTTTGCCGTACTTGGCATAGTGACCGGAGGTCACATAGAGCTGCTTGTTGCCGATGTGCGGAGTGATTACCTGCAGATAGCCGTAGCGTTTCTGGATCTTGCGTAGGAACTGCTCGAGACGGTCGCGGAGAGCCGCGCCTTTGGGCAGCCAGAGGGGCAGACCAGCGCCTACTCGCTGTGAGAATGCGAAAAGTTCCATCTCCTTGCCAAGTTTGCGGTGGTCGCGTTTCTTGGCTTCCTCCAGGAGCGCGAGGTATTCGTCGAGCATCGACTTCTTGGGGAAGGTGATGCCATATACGCGCACAAGCTGGTTGCGTTTCTCGTCACCGCGCCAGTATGCGCCGGCGAGTGAGGTTATCTTCACAGCCTTGATCGGTGCCGTCGAGGGAATATGCGGACCGCGGCAGAGGTCGGTGAAGTTGCCCTGAGTATATGTGGTGATATGACCGTCTTCGAGTTCGGAGATAAGCTCGCATTTGTATTCTTCGCCGCGGTCGCCGAAGAGTTTGAGCGCATCGGCTTTGGTGATGTCGGCGCGGACAATGGCCTCGTTCTTTTTTGCCAGTTCGAGCATCTTGGCCTCGATTTTGGCGAAGTCTTCGCTGGTGAGCTTGTTGTCACCCGGATCTATGTCATAGTAGAATCCGTTTTCGATGGCCGGGCCGATGCCGAATTTCACGCCGGGATAGAGTTCCTGAAGGGCTTCCGCCAGAAGATGGGCGGAGCTATGCCAGAAAGCGTGCTTTCCTTCGGGATCTTCCCATTTGAAAAGCTTGACTGAAGCGTCTGTGGTGATGGGGCGCGTGAGATCCCACTCTTTGCCGTCCACACTGGCGGCCAACACTTCGCGAGCCAGGCGGGGCGATATGGATTCGGCAATCTGAAGCGGGGTCACGCCTGCTTCAAATTCCTTTACGCTATTGTCGGGAAATGTGATTTTAATCATGATTAAAACGTTAGAGTTGAGCCAATTACATCCGGCTTGGCGTAATAGGCTTCGAAACCGTCCGCAAAGATACGAATAATCCGCCGAAAACCAAAAAGTTCCGTTATATTTTTAGTAGCTTTTTTAGCAAGTACAGGCCGCGGATGTTATTTGAGCAGTTTTATTCCTGATTGTGTCAAACCGTATTTCTGTTTTGAGCTTGTGGGCTTATCTGGAATGGACATGTAGATATATTTTGATGATATGGCTGGTGCAAGAATGTATTTTCTCAATTTATAAAGAGTATCAATATTGAGTTCTTTCAGTATTTCGCTGGAAGTTAAGTTGTCCTTGCTGAGCATAAGAAATGTTCTTATGACATCAGAAGTTAATATGACAAGGTCGGTTTTGGCCGTGCTCCAGACTTGTAAATAGACTTGTGAAATCAGATTTGCAAGTCTCGATTTTATAATGTTAAATTCTTTGATATCAGGGCTATAGACTTGTAAATGGATGTTCGTAAGTTCTTTTTCAAGATAAGCTGTAATTTCGTCTGTGGACGAATTTTCTGTATTTGTGATAGAACTGAATTCTACCATATCTTCCCTGCAAGGAATGGTTAGGAGAAAATATGTGCGGTCATCATCGGTTTCAATAACTGCCGGATGGTTTCCATTGAGCCTTAAATGCTTCTGAATGGTGGGGATACCAGTGGCACGGCCTTCTGTCAATCCCAGCTCTTTTAGAAAATCTCCAAGCCTGCGATTGCGGTATCTGCGAGCTTTTAGTTTTTGTGCAGCTTTAATTGCTTCTGCGCTTATTGAGCGGTCTGGACCTGCATAACTCAAAATGTCCACATGCGTTGGCTCTATTGTTATTTCCACTGGTTCACGCTCCATATAATCGCGGTGATAGAGAGCATTGACCACGGCTTCTTCAAATGCTTGATAAGGATAGTTGAATACTTTGATTGATTTCTCGTTGTCAGATGGTTTGGAGACACGTTGCTTGATGACATTGGTTCGAAGATATGACAATACATCGTTGATTATTTTAGGCACAGGACCGATAATCTTTGGAATCTCTATCATGATATCGGGATTTTCTATGCTACCCTCCGGAAAATGAACGATATCTACTTGTGTCACCGGGAAGAACTTTTCGGGATGGTCGCAAAACATCATTGCGGCAACATTTTTGATTTGACGGTTTTCGACTGGTCCTATTGTCAAATCCATTTCATCAAGAATTTCCCATAGGGTTTTGTAGTTGAACTCATTGACGAGTTTGCTCCCCACGGATTTCAAATGTTCGTATACCCTTATTCCGGAGATGTCGTCAATCTTTATAATGTCGTTTCCTCTGTCATCAAACGGAATTCGATTGGCAAGTTCTCGTACTTCATCCAGTAGTTCACCCTTGGCCTCTATGGTAGACGATTTGCTTCGTATATAAAATTTAGGTATCGATTTTTTTGCGACTACACTCTCCATTACAGAGTATGGGCGATTGATGCCAGTAGGAACCCAGATTGCCAGAATGGTTTTACCATCAACTTCTTCTGGCGAAACTTTGCAGTGATATCCCGGAGATATTTTGGCATCATAGCCAATCATATCTTTCTGAATTCTGTCGATTTCGGTATCTGGCAATCCTTTGACAGGCCTTTTCGCAATCCCGTTCTCCTCCTCAACACCGACGAGGATATACCCACCTCCGATATTCTCAAGGTCTGTGGCAAAAGCGCATATAGTATGATATATCTTATCGGGATTCCATCCGCTTTTGAATTCAATTCGATTCGACTCCACTTTCTTTTTGTTGAGTAAATCTTCTATGTTTATTGGGAGTGCCATGTTTTTGATTGTAGGATTTATATTCGTGAAATGTTGAATTATCCGAATGCTTTAAATATCTGCTGTCAGTAGTTGTAGTATTAGATTAAATTATTGATAGTTGTTGTAATACATTAGGTTTTAGTGTAATCGCAAAGATAAGAATATAAATTGAATCTGCAAAAAAACGATAACGCACTTGCTCTTTGAGCGTTCATGTGGTCCCGATCATGTTTGTAAGTATGGCTGTTGGGTGGAATACTTGCAAGATCTTTAAGAAAGCTTGGATAATCTCTTTCGCACTCTTGTTGGCGGGATTGTAAAAGAGTTATACCTATTTGTAATTATTTGTGCGAATCGGCGTCTAATTGAAAAAACTCTTAAATATTTTGCGTCATGTTTTTGGGTATGCCCTGGTATTATGTTCTTTTATATATTGCGGTCGGAACCTTTCTGCTTTGGGTTTCCGACCGGATTCGGTTTCCAAAGTCGAGGGGATGGCGATATTTTATCGTTATGTTTGTCTATTCCTTCCTCTGGTGGATTGTCTACGATCTTTTCCTTCAGCCGAAATAAAGCGATAAAAAAGATGCCGTATCGATTTTGACACGGCGTCTTTAACATGAAACATTTTTATTGTACTATCGCGAAGTGCGGGTGGCCGAAGCTATGTCCTGCAGGGTAAAGGAACCGGTGATTATCACGATGGTGGCTTCGTCGCTTTCTAAGGCTTTGATTATGCATTCATTCTTGCCCTTGCCGAGGGGGCGCATGAGAATGTCGACGGTTTCGTCGTCTTCACGTACGGACACGAGTTTCTCGTAGTCTTTACCGTTGAACAAATTCTTGGCTTTGTCTTTGATGATTCTGGCTTTGTCGTTTTCGGCATTTACCACCCACAAACCGTCGATTTTCGACGCAATACTGTTGAAGTCCATGTTGTCGGAATCGATGTTGAGGTCTCCGGCGAGCGAAATCATGGCTTTGGAAACGTACACGGTTGTCACGCCCGGAATGTTCTCGCATTCCTCAAAGAAGGTTTCGGCTTTGGCCATAGAGGCACAGAAGCAGATGATCAGGAGAATAAATATTTTTTTCATAGTTTGTTTATAGTGTTTTCAGCAGTTTCGATTGTGGTAGAGGCTGTGCGTGCGCTGTTTTCGACCGCCGTATAGCCTTTTTTCATTGTCTTTGTCAATAGTGTAAGCGCCATTACCGTGTGCTCGCGGGCCTCTTCGGGCGTGAGAGCCGGTTCTGAAGGCGTTGCGAGATAGTGTACTGAGATCGTGACGGCAGCAAGAAGCACGGCGGCAGCTGCGGCAATGCGGCCGTATCGTGGACGCAGACGCTTTTTTATTTCTTTTGCCGATTCCTGTTCGACGTGCTTTTCTACGGCTTCGCGCAGGCTCTCGGGCGCCTTGACCGTTTCGGCCATTGCGGCGAATATCATGCGGTCGGTTTCCAGCTCGGGGTCTGTGGCGTCTCCGGCGAAATATTCGCGTATGAGGCGCTCTTCGTCGAGCGTCGATTCGCCGCTGTAATATTTCGAAAGCAGGCTTTTGATGTATTCTGTTTCTATATTCATTTTCCGAAGTGTTTTCTGATTGTCGAGCGTGCGCGGCTCAGCAGTACTCTTATATTGCCGGCCGACAGTCCTGTGGCTTTCTCTATTTCGTCTATCTCGCAGCCTTCGAAATCGCGCATGGTCAGGACTATGCGTTGATTATCCGGCAGAGTGGCCATGATCGTTCTGATATATCCTACGGTATCCCGGTTATCGATTTTATTGTCGAGTGATTCGGCGGAAGCAACCGGGGCGGTGACGTCGATGTCGTCTGTCCGGTGTCGTCCTTTGATGAGCGAGAGCGCGGCGTTGCGCGCGGCCGCTATGCAGTATGCCTGCATGTTTCCTACGCGGTCGAGGCTTTCGCGGCTCTCCCATAGCTTGACCGAGGCATCCTGCACGGCGTCGGCTGCATCGGCAGTGTTTCCGCATAGCGCGAGCGCCACACGATACATCGCGTCGAGGTGCACGCATACCTGTCCTTTGAATGCAGCGGCGGTCATCAGTCTTCCATTATCTTCTTCAGATCGTCGGGTGTGAATTTGCCCGATAGCTCGATGAAGGCGCAGTCGTCCTTGTCGGTGGCGAAGATATACAGATTCTTGAACTTGTTGCCGTCGGCCCGTGTGAAAATGCGGACGCGGCTGTCATCATCTTTTACATTTATGAGTTCGTCGAATCCGTCGGTCTCCTCTTTCAGGCGTCTGCCGAAATCGTTTTTAGTCTTGGTTCCGACTCCGTCGAGAGACAGGACTTTCACGCCCGATATTTTTCCGGCCATCGGCACGTCGCCGATCGATCCGTTTGCCCGGGCTATCCATAGAAGAAAGCGCGGAACCTTTACATATTCGGCGTTTTCGGTGTTTTTAAACTCATCGAAAAGTTTCGACGGATTGCCTGCTGTCATGCCGAGGATGACCGCTGAAAGCACAATTAATGTTAAGAATCGCTTCATTGTTTCGGTGTTTTGTCTTGTAGACTGCGCCAATGCCCGTAAAGTTACAAAAAACTCCGCTTTTTTTTGTATTTTTGCACCCGCAACCAATCTCACATCTTGTGAAAGACACAGTTAAGAATATAGCCGTACTTGGAGCTACCGGTTCTATCGGAAGCCAGACCCTTGATATAATAGCCTCCAGACCGGGGCGCTATCATGCCGTTGTGCTCACCGCCGGCAGTAATGCCGCCAAACTTATCGAAGCCGCCCGCGTGCATCGTCCGCGCCGTGTCGTCATAGGCCGGACGGAACTTCTGCCTCAGGTCGAGGCCGCTCTCGCTCCGCTCGGCATAGAGTGCCGCGCAGGCGACGAGGCGCTGGCCGAGTGTGTCGAAGCCGATGATATCGACACTGTCGTTACCGCGACTGTAGGATACAGCGGTCTCCAGCCCACCGTGCGCGCCATCAGAGCTGGCAAGGATATCGCTTTGGCCAATAAGGAAACTCTTGTCGTGGCCGGCGATATGATAAACCGCATGCTTGTCGAGTCATCGTCGAAAATATATCCCGTCGACTCGGAACACTCCGCTATAGCCCAGTGTCTCGCCGGTGAGAAGCCCGACAGGGTGCGTCGTCTTCTGATTACCGCCTCGGGCGGCCCGTTCCGCACATGGTCGGCCGAACGGATGGCTGAGGCTACGGCCGCCGATGCCCTGCGTCACCCCAACTGGAACATGGGACGTAAAATAACTATCGATTCGGCTACAATGATGAACAAGGCTTTCGAGATCATCGAGGCTCACTATCTTTTCGGTGTAGCTCCCGACAGGATCGAGGCTGTGGTGCATCCGCAGTCCATAGTCCACTCCATGGTCGAGTTTGTCGATGGAGCTGTCAAGGCCCAGCTCGGTCTTCCCGACATGCATCTGCCCATAGCATACGCTCTCGGATGCCATTCGCGGCTTGAAGGGGCATCGCAGCGCATGGGCCTTGCTGATTTCGCGACTTTGACATTCGAAAAACCCGACGAAGAACGTTTCCCCTGTCTTGGTCTTGCCCGTGTGGCGCTCGGACGTCGAGGAAATACGGCTTGCGTCATCAATGCCGCCAATGAAATAGCCGTGGCCGCATTTCTCGAAGGCCGCATTAAATTCGGCCGGATCTACGGAGTGATAGAACGTACGCTTGATGCCGTGTCGTATGTGGCGGCTCCCGAATTCGACGATTATGTGGCGTCTAATGCCGAAGCGCGCGCCAAAGCCGCCGAAATGATAAAATGATGTGATATTACCTGTCTTTTGATAGGAAAATAATTGATAATTAAAATATTTAAACTTATAAATTTGGAAATACTCGTTAAAGCGGCGCAACTTGTACTGGCGCTCGTGATATTGGTGACAATACACGAGTTCGGCCATTATATCTTCGCCCGGATATTCGGCGTGAAAGTAACACGCTTTTTTCTCTTCTTCAATCCGTGGTTCTCTATTCTGCGCTACGACCCGATGAAGGGTACCCTCGAATTCATTGCTCCGGGAGAGCGCAAGGACGGCACCTGGCCAAAACCCCTTAAGACATGGCAAGTGTCAAAGCCGCATCAGCCTCGGCCCGACGGCAAACCGACATGGCGCGATACCGTCTACGGCCTGGGATGGCTGCCATTGGGCGGATACTGTGCCATTGCCGGAATGGTCGATGAGACTCAGGACAGCAGCAAGCTCGCCGCAGAGCCTCAGTCGTGGGAGTTGCGTAGCAAGCCGGCATGGCAGCGCTTATGTGTCATGGCGGCAGGCGTGGTGCTCAATTTCGTTCTGGCCATATGTATATATATAGGTATAGCATTCCACTGGGGCGATGATGTCGTGGCTTATCAGGACATGAGCGAAGGTATGAATTTCTGTCCGGAACTTAAGGAAGCCGGATTTCGCGACGGTGATATCCTCCAGACCCTCGACGGCAAGCCTCTTGAAGCGGCCGACTATTCGGCCGGCTGGGATATGTTGCAGCCTGGTGCCCGTGTAGGTGTGCTCCGCAATGGCGCCGAGGTCGAGATCGTCGTCCCCGGTGAGGTCATACGTTCGCTTCTTGCAAAGGGTAAGGACGCAGTGCCTATGCGGGCCCGTATCCCTGTTGTCGTCGGCAAGACCGTGGCCGGGGGCAATGCTATCAAGGCCGGTCTTCAGCCACTTGACCGTATTCTGACTGTCGACGGCGATACTACCGGTTTCATCGAGACCTTCAAGGAGTCGCTTGCCGCGCATAAGGGTGAGACTGTGCCTCTGGGTATAGTCCGCGGCGACAGCACGATGGTGATACCGGTCGAAATCACCGACGGCGGGACTATCGGCATACAAATGCTCAGCCCGATCGATATTTTCAAACGTACGAAGATAAACTATAATTTATTCGAGGCTATTCCGCGCGGCTGGGAGATCGGAACCGGACAGTTGTCGAACTATGTGTCGTCGCTCGGGCTTGTCTTCACCAAAGAAGGCGCGCAGAGCCTCGGCGGTTTCGCGACCCTCGGCGACCTGTTTCCGACCCGCTGGAACTGGGAGGCATTCTGGCAGATTACGGCTTTCCTCTCCATTATTCTTGCCTTCATGAACATAATACCGATTCCGGCTCTCGACGGCGGTTATATACTCTTCCTTCTGGTCGAGATCGTGACGCGCCGCAAGCCTTCCGACCGTTTCCTCGAGATCGCCAACACCATCGGTTTCTTCTTCCTGCTGGCCCTCCTCTTCTATGCCAACGGAAACGACCTCTACCGCATATTCTTTAAATAGGCTGATGGGCTGACAAGCTGACGAGCTGACAGGCTTTCAGTTACGGCCCGAAGTCTGAAACTGTAATATACCGAATAATCAATATTCTGACATCCTGACCGCATTAACGGTTTTTGTATAAAAACTTGTCAGCCTGTCAGCTTAACAGCTCAATAGCTCAATATGGAATTGCGTTTGCGCCGTGGAAAAGAAGAATCGCTCGACCGTTTTCACCCGTGGGTGTTCTCGGGAGCGTTAGTTAAAATGCCTGAGGAAGGCGACGGTATCGAAGAGGGTGACCTCGTGACGGTTGTGGCCTCCGACGGCCGCACAGTCGGTACCGGTCATTTCCAGATCGGCAGCATTGCCGTTAGAATGCTCACATTTGGCACCGACGAGAAGGTCGACGAGACCTTCTACCGTCGTCGCCTCGCCAGTGCGCTCGCGCTCCGCAAGTCTCTCGGATTTCCTTCGGCCGCTACGGACGCTTTCCGTCTGGTCCACGGCGAGGGCGATTTTCTTCCGGGGCTTGTGGTCGACGTATATGGCGATACCGCTGTCATGCAGGCGCATTCTCCGGGCATGCACTTTGCCCGCAATATAATTGCCCGCGAACTTGCCTCGCTCGATGGCCTCGGGGTGTCGAACGTTTATTATAAATCGGAAACTACACTCCCCTATAAGGCACATCTCGATCCACAGAACGATTATATTGTCGGCGGATACACGCATGATGTGGCCACTGAAAACGGGCTTAAATTCCATATCGACTGGCTGCGTGGCCAGAAGACAGGCTTTTTCGTCGATCAGCGCGATAACCGCGATCTTCTGCGGCGCTACAGCGCAGGCCGCAGTGTGCTCAATATGTTCTGCTACACCGGCGGTTTTTCGGTCTATGCTCTTGCCGGCAATGCCCGCGAGGTTGTGTCGGTCGATTCATCTGCAAAGGCAATCAGCCTTACCGATGCCAATGTGGCGCTCAATTTTCCCGGCGATACACGCCATGTGTCGCAGGCCATCGACGCTTTCAAATATCTCGACGGTATGGAGTCGGGGCGTCATGATCTGATAATTCTCGATCCGCCCGCTTTTGCGAAGCATCGCAGCGCACTTCGCAATGCCCTTCAGGGCTACCGCCGCCTCAATGCGCGTGCGTTCGAAAAGATTGCCCCCGGTGGCATTCTTTTCACTTTCTCGTGTTCGCAGGCCGTCAACCGCGAGCAGTTCCGTCTTGCGGTGTTCAGTGCGGCGGCACAGAGCCGTCGCCGGGTGCGTATCCTTCATCAGCTTACCCAGCCTGCCGACCACCCTGTGAACATATATCACCCCGAAGGCGAGTATCTTAAGGGTCTGGTGCTGTACGTCGAATGAAAATCAAACTGCTGTGTGTCGGCGGCGTACGGGATGCCGCCATATCCAAAGCCATCGACATGTATGCCAGGCGTATACCGCATTACTGGCCGTTTTCGATGGTCTGCATACCCGACGTAAAAGGCGCACGCGACCAGAAAGGCCAGAAATCTCTCGAAGGCGCTAAAATACTTGCCGAAACAGCCCCGGGCGACTTCCTGATGCTTCTTGATGAGCGCGGAAAGCAATACACATCGCGCCAGTGGGCCGATTTCCTGCAGAAAAAGAGTGTGGATCTGCCGCGTACGCTTGTGCTGACCGTGGGTGGTCCCTACGGCTTCAGCCAGGAGGTCTACGACCGCGCCGATGCCATGATTTCGCTGTCGGCGATGACTTTTCCACACGAACTCGTGCGCCTGTTTGCAGTAGAGCAGATCTACCGCGCAGGTACAATACTTCGTGGCGAGCCCTATCACCATGATTGACTCGGATCGCCATCGCCGCATCCGGCCGGAAGTGCGGTAATGTTGCCGTTTATACAAACTTGCGATTGTTCGGGGAGTTTTCGCTAACCTAATGTCGTTTTTTTTTGCTAATTTTGCACTCACGACTGATAATGTATATGGCAAAAATTTTAGTAACCGGCAGCAACGGGCAGCTCGGACACGAACTGAAGCGTGTCCTGGAGCACGATATGCCGGGTGTGACAACATACATACACCGTGAAGATCTCGACCTCACCGACCGTGAGGCCGTAGAGCGATTTCTACGGGCCGGAAATTTTACCCATGTGGTAAACTGTGCCGCCTATACGGCCGTAGACCGTGCTGAAGAGGAAAAGCTCCAGTGCAAGGAGGCTAACGTCGATATTCCCTCCAATCTCGGCCGTCTTGCCGATGAGCTCGATCTCAAGATAATACACATTTCGACCGACTATGTGTTCGACGGGCATACCTGGAGTCCGTATACCGAGGTTGCCAAGCCTGAGCCATTGTCTGTCTACGGAACTACCAAGCGCAAGGGCGAGACCGCTCTGATGGGCCTTGCACCGACCGCGATGATTATCCGCACGGGATGGCTGTATTCCGTTTACGGTCATAACTTTTTGAAAACAGTGCTGCGTCTTGCCGCTAAGGAAAACCGTATGTGTATGGTGGCCGACCAGACGGGTACGCCGACCTATGCCGCCGATCTCGCCCAGGCCATATCTCATATCATACAGTCGCGCCACTGGAATGCCGGCATATTCCATTATGCCAACGAAGGTGTGGCCACATGGTATGATTTCGCTGTGGCTGTACTCGAGGAGACCGGTCAGGCCGACAAGGCACGTGCCGTCGAGCCGATCCTTACCAGCGACTATCCTACGCCGGCAACACGTCCTTTCTACTCAGTCCTCAATAAATCCAAAATAAAGGCGACATACGGTCTTGCCATCCCGCACTGGCGCGACGCATTGCGTCGGTGTATCTCCCAACTGTCAAGTATCCAGGAAAATGGCTAATCTAAACGAAGAAATAAAACGGCGACGCACCTTCGCCATCATATCGCACCCTGACGCGGGCAAGACCACTCTGACCGAGAAGCTGCTTCTTTTCGGCGGCGCTATCCATATCGCCGGTGCCGTGAAATCGAACAAGATCAAAAAAACGGCCACATCCGACTGGATGGAGATCGAAAAGCAGCGCGGCATTTCGGTTGCCACTTCGGTCATGGGTTTCAATTACGGCGATTATAAGATCAACATTCTCGATACACCCGGTCACCAGGACTTCGCCGAAGACACTTACCGCACTCTTACGGCTGTCGACAGCGTTATCATAGTGGTCGACGTGGCCAAGGGTGTCGAGACCCAGACCCGCAAACTCATGGAGGTATGCCGCATGCGCAATACCCCTGTCATCATATTCGTCAACAAGCTCGACCGCGAAGGTCGTGATCCATTCGAAATTCTCGACGAGCTGGAGGCCGAACTGAAGATAGCCGTCCGTCCGCTGTCGTGGCCGATAAATATTGGCGCTAAATTCAAGGGCGTCTATAATATCTATGAAAAGAGCCTCGACCTCTTCACACCCGACAAACAGCGCGCCACCGAACGCGTCGAGATCGACGATATCAACGATCCGCGCATCGACGAGGCCGTGGGCGATGTTGATGCCGCCAAACTGCGCGAGGATCTTGAGCTGGTTGAAGGCGTATATCCCGAATTCGATGTCAACGATTACCTTGCCGGACGCACGGCTCCCGTATTCTTCGGCTCGGCTCTCAATACATTCGGTGTCAAGGAAATGCTCGACTGCTTCGTGAAAATTGCGCCCGAACCCAGACCTGTGGCCGCTCTCGAACGTGTGGTCGAGCCACAGGAAGATGCCTTCAGCGGTTTCGTGTTCAAGATTCATGCCAATATGGATCCTAACCACCGCAGCTGTATCGCTTTTGTCAAGGTATGCTCGGGCAAGTTCGAGCGCAACGCCCCCTATAAGCACATGCGCACAGGCAAGACACTTCGATTTGCTGCCCCTACGGCTTTCATGGCCCAGAAGAAGAGCATTGTCGACGAGGCATATCCCGGCGATATCGTCGGCATTCCTGACACCGGCAACTTCAAGATCGGCGATACGCTGACCGCCGGCGAGGAGATACACTACAAGGGGCTGCCCAGCTTCTCGCCCGAGATGTTCATGTATATCGAGAATACCGACCCAATGAAGTCGAAACAGCTTGAGAAAGGCATTCAGCAGCTCATGGACGAGGGTGTGGCACAGCTGTTCATGCACCAGTTCAACGGCCGCAAGGTCATCGGCACCGTCGGTCAGCTCCAGTTCGAGGTCATACAGTACCGTCTTCTGCATGAATATGGCGCGCAGTGCCGCTGGGAGCCGATGTCTATGTACAAGGCCTGCTGGATAGAAAGCGACGATCCCGCCGCTCTCGAAGCCTTCAAGAAACGCAAGCATCAGTTCATGGCCCTCGACCGCGAAGGCCGCGACGTCTTTCTTGCCGACTCGCAGTTTGTCCTCACCATGGCGCAGAACGATTTCCCGAAAATCCGCTTCCACTTCACCAGCGAATTTTAATCCAAATTATGAATTATGAATGATGGATTATGATTTACGCAATCAATCTCCTCATTCATAATCCATAGATAAAAAATAGACATGATTGTGAACCCCCATAATTCATAAATAAAAACAAGCATGGTTATGAACTTCATAATTCATAAATAAAAACAAGCAGGGTTGTGAACTTCATAATTCATAAATAAAAACAAGCATGGTTGTGAAATTCATAATTCATAAATAAAAACAAGCAGGGTTGTGAAATTCATAATTCATAAATAAAAACAAGCAGGGTTGTGAAATTCATAATTCATAATCCATAATTCATAATTAAAGAAATGTCCTGTCTCCGAGCACTTCTGTGCATTATCTTTCCTCCCCTGGCCGTACTCGACAAGGGTTGCGGTTCCATTCTTCTTGTAACCGCGCTGACACTCTGTGCCTGGGTCCCGGGTGTGATCGGTGCTATCCTGATATGCAATAAACAACAATGAGACTTCTGAAGTATCTGATATTGCCCGTAGTGGCGCTTATGGTCTCTTCGGCATCGGCCCAGAGCCCCGTGCGTTTCGGTTGCGAGGCTACCGACACCACTGCTATAACGGCAATGCTCGACAAGGCTGCCGGTCGGCATTTCGCCAATCCCGAGGCACGGGTGGCATTCTTTGCCCGCATGTTCGAGGGTGTGCCATATGCCGCCCACACTCTTGAGGGCGATGAGGAAGTGCTCACCGTACGTGTCGACAGTCTCGACTGCACCACATTTGTCGAAACGGCTATGGCTCTTGCCTTCACTATCGGCGAAGGACGCTCGTCATGGCGCGATTTTATCTATAATCTGCGCCGTATACGCTATCGCGGCGGAGAGATCGAAGGATATCCCTCGCGTCTGCACTATATCAGCGACTGGGCTGTCGACAATAAATACCGGGGCAATATCGAGGATGCCACGACGCTCTTCCCTCGTGTCACGACTATGACGCGAACAATCGACTTCATGACCGCCAACCGCGACCGCTATCCGGCTCTTGCCGATTCGGCGAACTATGCCCGCATACGTTCTATCGAAAACGGATACCGTAATCACCGTTTCCACTATATCAAGACCATCGATCTCGGTGCCAAAGACACCAGGGCCGCTTTCCACGACGGCGATGTCGTGGCGCTGGTGTCGAATCTCAAGAATCTCGATGTCACCCATATGGGTATTGTGGTCCGTGAAGATCCGTCGGCGGAACCATATCTTCTTCATGCCTCTTATTCCGACGGAAAGGTGGAAGTTACCGCTCGACCTCTGGCCGATTTCATGAAGAAAAACCGACAGTGGCTCGGACTGAGAGTATTCCGTCTTGCAGAATGATATGAAGGCCAGGCTGAAATATTTCGACATGATGAAGGGTCTCGCCATCTTTCTGGTGGTGATGGGTCATATACTGACCATGTGCGTGCGTGAGATTGACCGTGCGCCGGTCTTCAAGTTCATCGCCCAGATCCATATGCCGCTGTTCTTTTTTATAAGCGGCTGGTTTGCAGTCAAGACCGATGAAAATGGCATCCTGAAGACACCGGGCCTCGTCTCGCGTGCCGTCAGGCTCCTGCTCCCTATGCTCGGAGCCTCGACGCTTTTCATATATTATTATCCCCATTCCGGCTTGCAGAGTCCTTTCGATTCGTCGTGGAGCGGTCTGTGGCTCAATGTATGGAAAAACGGCTATTGGTTCACCTTCGTGCTTTTCGAGATTTTCGCCGTCTATGCAGTTCTTACCTTTGTGCTGAAGCGTACAGCCTCTTTCGTATCCGACCTGCTTGTGTGCGTCGGCGCCTGGGGCCTGCTCCGGATTGTCTGTCTCTGCCTTCCGCCGCTTGCCGATGCCGCTCTTTCGTTCGGGCTGCTGTTCTCGTTCTTTCCCATATTCATGGCCGGAGTGATTGCGAGGCGTCACAGCGCGGCATTCATGCGCCTTTGCACCTCGTCGACGGCTGTCACGGTCTCTCTTTTTGTCATAGTGGCCTGCATGGCATATGTATGCTGGCCGTGGCGCTATAGCATCAATGGCGAGTTTTATGTCATCTTTGCGCAGATACCCATGCAGATAGCTCTTGCAGTCGTGGCCGTGGCCGTGATAAAACCCTGGAGTGAGCGTGCTTTCGATCCGGCCCGCGAGAAGCCGGCCCGGTTTGCCGCTATGTGGGCCTTTCTCGGCGACAGGAGTCTGGCCATATACCTGCTGCATTACTTCTTTCTATATCCCATGCCGTTCATGAAGCCGCTGCTTGAGGCGTTCGACCTCGCTGTTGTGCCTCTGCTTGTCTTCGCCGCTCTCGGCGCCGTTCCGGTCGTGGCCCTTAGCCTCTGTGCCGACTACATATTCTCATTCTCACGGCTTCTGTGCACCTTCATCACAGGTTCGACCCCGTCGAAAGCCCTCCGCTCATGATACAGCCGTCGCTCGTAGCTTTCGATCTCGACGATACGCTCTATAAGGAGCGCGATTTCCTGCGCTCCGGGCACAGGGTTCTCGCCCGTACGCTTGCCGATGCAACCGGCGAGGATCCGGAAGAGCTTTTCGCGCTTATAAACGGCAACCATCCCCGCGGAATCGAGGCTGCTCTCGGCATGCTTGCCCGTAAGGGCCACCGGTTGCCCTTTACTGTCGACGAGCTTGTCGAAATATACCGCAATCACACACCCGACATACAGCTTTCACCCGGAGTAGAGGAGACCCTTGTCCGGCTTAAGGCCTGCGGTCATAGGCTTGTGCTGATCACAGACGGATCCTCGCGCCATCAGCGGAGCAAGATAGTGGCTCTCGGACTCGACCGTTTCTTTGGGCCGGATGCAATATTGATCAGCGGGGAGACAGGGGGCGACAAGCATACTCCTCTTCCGTTCCGGCTGGCGGAAGAGCGTTTCGGCACTGCCTGTGCGCGCCGTCTCTATGTGGGCGATAATCTTGCCAAGGATTTTGTGCATCCCAATCTGCGTGGCTGGACTTCTGTCATGCTTCTTGATACAGCCGGTGTCAACGTCTTCCCGCAGGATCCGGTGGCATGGCCGGCCATACACAGGGCGTCCGTCGCTCTCGAAGATCTGGAGAATCTGCCGTTGTAGTCTCCCTGTTTTTTTGTTAATTCAGTGTTTTTCCGCCTCAAAAATAGCCTTTTGGGAGGTGAAAGTGTTAAAACCACACTTAAAATTAATTTTCTTTGGTTAAAACTTCTTAACAGGGCTAAACAAGTGTTGTCTTTTGACGAAATGTGCATATATTTGCTGTCGGAAAAATGAAAAACACGATTCACTGAATATATTTCCCGCCCGGTTTTCTATCAGGCGGCTGCAATGGAAAATAATACTTGATCTAACCTTAACCTTAACATGTATTCAACTGTGCAACAGGGTAATCCCCACCACGGAAAAGGACAAGTCAACCTATTCAAGTCCCTTTTCAAGGCGCTTCTCTGCGCACTGCTCTTCTTTACGGCCACTTCGGCTTCGGCCCAGAATGTGACAGGAACAGTGACAGATGAAAACGACGAGCCTCTCATCGGCGCGTCTGTCCGTATAGTAGGCGAGAAGAACGGTGTCACCACCGACCTCGACGGCAACTTCTCGATCGCCGGCGCATACGGCAAGAAAATCCAGATTTCATATATCGGTTATCTCACACAGGAAGTGACAGCCGACAAGACCAAGCTCGATATCAAGCTTGTGCCCAACAGCGAACTTCTCGACGACGTCGTTGTCGTTGGTTACGGTACGATGACACGCAAGGACGTCACCGGCTCAATCACCACCGTGAAGGCCGAAGACCTCAACGTCGGCGCATACACCGACCCCGGTCAGCTCCTGCAGGGCAAGGTTCCCGGCCTCGTTGTGGTTCAGAACTCCGACCCTAACGGCGGCGTAAACTCCATGACCCTCCGCGGCGCCTCGACTCTCAACGGCTCTACCAGCCCTCTTTATGTGGTCGACGGTATTCCCGGCGTAAACCTCAACCTCATTCCCCCGAGCGACATCGAGAGCATCGACGTGCTTCGCGACGCTTCAGCCACCGCTATCTACGGTTCGAAGGCCGCCAACGGCGTTATCATCGTGACAACCAAACGTGGTGCCGAGGGCCCCGCCCGCGTCACCTATCAGGGATATATATCGTGGGAAAAGATTGCCAACGACCACGACATGATGACCGCCGACGAGCTCCGCGCATATGCCGCTGAAAACAACCTCAGCATTCCCAACGACCGCGGCGCCAATACAAACTGGGCCGACGTCGTGCAGCAGACCGGCTTCGCTACAAACCACAGCCTCTCGATTTCAGGCGGCAACAAGAGCACAAACTACACAGCTTCGGTAACGTATACCAAGCGCGACGGTATCATAAAGAACGTCGGCAACAACCTCTTCACAGGCCGTGCCTACGTGGAGACAAAGACACTTAAAGACCGTCTGACCCTCGCCGCCGGCGTTAACGGCAATATCCGCAAGGAGTGGGGCGTTCCCCGTGGTATCGAAGGCGGTTCGGTTTATGAAGGCATGTACTACTATTCGCCCCTGGTGCCCGTGCAGAACGAAGACGGGACCTGGTATTCCGACAAGACCATCTCGCAGAACTACAACCCCATGTCGTTAATCTACGAGAACCGCTCGATGGCCACATTCAAGCGTCTCCAGTTCACCGGCAAGGCAAGCGTCCTCATCATCGACGGCCTTACCGCCAACGCCAACTTCAACTACGAGACTCAGAACTATCACTACAAGGACTACACATCGACTCAGTCGCAGAACAATACCCGACATGGTGAATCCTCGCGTAATGTAACCGACGACTGGTGCAAGCTGATGGAAATCTACGGCAACTACGACAAGACCTTCAACGATATCCACAAGCTTTCTCTCATGGTCGGCTACTCCTGGGAAGAGCACAAGAACGGCGATGGCTTCGGCGCGCGCGGCTACAACTTCTACGACGACTACCTCGGCTGGAACAATATCGGCATGGCCAACTCTTGGGATACAGACCCCGTGTGGGGCAACCTTGAGAGCCACACCAAGATGATTTCGTTCTATGGTCGTGCAAACTACTCGTTCAACTCCAAGTATATCTTCCAGGCGGCTGTCCGTCGCGACGGTGCTTCGGTCTTCGGCGCGAACAACAAATGGGCGACCTTCCCCTCTGGCTCTGTGGCATGGCGCCTTTCAGAAGAAGACTTCATCAAGAATACCGGTATCTTCACCGACCTCAAACTCCGCGCAGGCTGGGGTCAGAGCGGTAACTCGCAGGGCTTCGACATCTACACCGCCCGCTTCTTCTTTGATTCTACCAAGCGTTTCGACTACGTAGATCCCGTGACAGGTACTGTAACTTCATATAAAGGTCTTACATCTGCCCGCAACGTCAACGACAACCTCAAGTGGGAAACAACCACCATGGTCAACATCGGTCTTGACTTCGCCTTCCTCAACGGCCGTATCAACGGTACTGTCGAGTGGTACAACAAGTCGACCAAAGACATGATCTGGGATTATCCTGTTTCGACCGCACTCTATCCTGTCAACTGGCTTACCGCCAATGTCGGCAAGATGCGCAATACCGGTGTCGAACTCACCATCAACGCAACTCCGATTCAGAGCCGCGACTGGAACTGGTCGACCTCGCTTAACCTCTCGCACAACAGCAATAAGGTTGTGAGCGTATCGAACTCTGAGTTCAACGCCGGTGTCCTCAACCGCTACGACCCGCATCTCCCCGGTCTCTCGCAGGGCTGCAACACACAGCGCATTGTCGAAGGCAAGCCTATCGGTTCGTTCTATCTCTGGGATTGGGCCGGATATAACGATCAGGGTATCTCGACATTCTACCGCTACGACAGCGAGGGCAACCATATTCTCGACGAGAACGGCAACCCCGAAACCACAATGCAGCCCGGTCAGGACGACCGCATCTACATGGGCAATGCCCAACCGAAACTTACCATGGGATGGAACAACACCATCACCTGGAAAAACTGGGATCTCAACCTCTTCTTTACCGGTGTATTCGGTCAGAAGATTTTCAACGAGCCCCATGCATATTTCTCGTATATCGCCGGTATTACCCAGGGCAAGAACGTGATGGCCTCTGTCCGCGACGACCAGCTCGTTACCGACGCTCTGGCTCACTATCCCTCGCAGCGCTACCTCGAAGACGGCTCGTACTTCAAACTCGCAACCGCAACCATCGGATACACCTTCCGCAACTGCTTCAACGGCTGGCTCAAGGACGTACGCCTCTATGTGTCGGGCAACAATCTCTTCACCATCACCAAGTACACCGGCCGCGACCCCGAAATCAACCTCGGCGGTCTTGATCCCGGCCACGACACCCGCTCCGACCACTATCCCCGCACTCGCCAGGTGCTTGTCGGCGTCAACGTGAACTTCTAATATATCAAACATTCTGTTTTAGAAATAAACACCATGAAATTATATATCAAAGGTCTGGCTCTTTCAGGACTGCTCGCTGCCTCCGCCGCCTGCACCGACCTCGACACTGACCTGAACACAAAATATCCTACCTTCCCCGACAATCCTATTGCCACCGAAGGTGAATTCAACGGTTGCTACGGCTACATGCACGGCTGGTTCGGCCGCGACTTCAACGAAGCTGTCATAGCCCAGGGCGACGAAGTGATGGGCTGCTGCTATGGTGCCGGCAACTACTTCGACGACGGCCGTTACCTCAACTCGTCGATACACTCGATACACCTCGACGACTGGCGCTGCCGAATCATCGAAGGCTGTATGTCGGGCTGTACATATACCAACACCAAAATCGCCCAGTATGGCGGCGCCGAATTCAAAGACCCCATTGTGGCTCCCCTCCGTGCTATCCGCGCATACTATCATTTCTGGATGATGGACCTCTATGGCGACGCTCCTATCTTCGACCACGTGCTTCAGGACGGTGAGGCCATCGACCGCTCGCCCCGCGCAGAGGTCGCAGCCTTCATAGAGAGCGAGCTTCTCGATATCCTCGGTCAGGAAGGCGGTCTCAGCAAGGCTAACGATGCTTCGACCTACGGCAAGCCGAACTACTGGATGGCCGCAGCACTTCTCGCCAAGCTTTATCTCAACTGGGGCGTATATACCAATGATATTACAACCGTTACCGGCGATACTCCCAATCCTAAACTTGATGACTGTGTGAAATGGTGCGACGAAATCATCAACAGCGGTCTTTTCGAGGTCGGTATCGGATACCGTAAGAAATTCTTCCCCGACAACGGTGTTCACATCAAGGACTTTATCTATGCCCTCGACGTAGATCCCTCCACCAAACCCGACGGAACCACTACCTGGTACCGCTGGTTCGGTTTCAAGAAAGACGGTCTCTGTCGTCCTTATTTCCTCGGTTGGGAAAACACCAAATCTATTGCGGGTCAGACTGTCCTGACTCCTGAGGCTGTGGCTCGCTTCAACCTCCCCAACGACGAGCGTAATGAAATGATCCTTAAAGGCCCGCAGTATACTTTCGATGCCCAGTATAACCGTACCGATATCCCGGTATACATTTATAACGTTCCCGGCAACGAAAAAACGTTACTCGGCCAGCTCAATTATCGTGTATATTTCGATTTTGATGATGCTTCAATCTATTCTCTGGGTGACGAAGCTCTGCCTAAACCCTCCAAGCAGACTGTTGCAGACGGCTCCGCTTTGAGGAACATCCAGAAAGGTGCGCGCTGCTTCAAATATCCTCCCCGCGAAGAAGATTATACTCTCTGGAGTCGTCAGCAGGCTAACGACGCTCCTATTTTCCGTTTTGCCGACATTCTGCTTATGAAGGCCGAATGTATTCTTCGCGGTGCCGCCGCTACACTCGGGCAGACTCCTCAGAGCCTCTTCAATGAAATACGTCGTTGCTCGGGTGCTCCCGAACTTACAAAGAATCCCTCAATGCAGGAACTCCTCGACGAGCGTTCGCGTGAATTCATTCTCGAGCCCTGGCGCCGCAACGACCTTATCCGCTTCGGTCAGTTCGAAGCCGACTGGGGTGAGAAGAACCGCTACAAAGTATGGGACGGTGAAGAATATTCAGACCGCTACCTGTGTGCCGTATGCGGCAGCATTGTCGAGAAATCTAAAGTCGTTAAAGAAGAAAATGTAAATGGAGAAACCGTAGAGGTCTACACCTGTCCGGAATGCGAGGCTACCGGCGCGTCCAATTTCTCTAAGACAAGACCTTTCCATTGGGTTGAGCGTCCGGGCGTGAAAGATCCGACCCGCCGCCTCATGCCTATCCATCGCGGTATTCTCGAGACAAACCTCAACTGGAGCCAGAACCCCGGCTATCAGGGACTCTAAGACATAAAACAGATGCGTGCCCCCGAGCGGGTACGCATCTGATAAAACCTATGATATTCATTAATCCTAACCTTATCAAATTATGGTAAAACACTACATCAAACGCAGCGCTCTGCTGCTCGGTGCCGCAGCCATAGCTGCTTCGGCCTCCGCCGGTGCTTATCGTGACGTAACCGGCCAGTACGTAACCGATCCCGCATATCTTCCCGGATGGCAGGGTGCTCTTGCAGCAACCGCCGACGGCGTAGGCGAAGTATGGAACGGTGCTTTCAATCTTTATCAGACTCTTCCCGATATGGAAGCCGGTGAGTATACCCTCAAGGTAGATGCTTTCTATCGCTGTGGTAACAACGACTTCTCGAAGGCCAATATGACCAATGGCGCTCTTCACTATGCCTATATCTATATCAATGGCGAAAAGAAAGCTGTCAAAGGTCTTTTCGACGGCCGCGATGCCGCTCCCAACGGTACAGGCGAAGCTGCCACTGCTTTTGCAGCCGGTGAATATCTCAACGAAATCACTGTCAGCCACCCCGGTGGCGACATGGTAGTCGGTATAATGAACGAGGGTTGCTATGCCGACGAATGGTGCTGCTTCGACAATTTCCGCCTGTATAAGGGTGCGGAAGATATGACTTCCAAAATCAAGAATGCAGGCTTCGACGAAGGTCTCAATGTCAAAAGAGCATGGGATTGTGTAAATAGCGCCGGTAGCGACAAAACTCCTGACATGAACAAGCAGGGCGGTGTATACCGTAAGACTAATGCTTCTCCTTACAATGTTGGCCAGCAGGTCGATCTTCCTGCCGGTAAATACCGTTTCAGCGCCATTACTTTCTTCCGTTATGGCGGCGCAGGTAACCTCAATGGTCAGTATGTAGGTTGCAAGGGTGAATGGAAACTTATTGATGGCCAGTCTCCCAAAGATTATTTCGACAACAAGAAATATGACGACGACAATACCACCGACAATGCATATTTTTATGTTTCGTTCAACGCATCCAAGCCCAAGAGCCTTGACTGGGAAGAAGATCTTGGTGAACTTAATGCCGCTACCGACAAGCGTGTCCGTATCAAAGACTGCTGGGAACTCCACAACGGCGATTATGCCGCTATGCCCGACAATGAAACCCGCGTAGCTGCTAACGGCACTCAGATTGTTCCTGCATATGAAACACGCAATGTCGTTGACGGCTGGGATGACTCCGGCAAGGAACGCGAATCGGCTGCTGCTTTCGTTGCTAACCCCGAGTTCTATCGTCAGTATGTTGAATTCGAACTCACCGCTCCTGCAAAAGTATGGATCGGTATCGGTAAGAACGAAAACTCGCCCGCTCAATACTGGCATCCCTGGACCGACGTCAAACTCGAGAAGTGGGACGAAAACGCTCAGTCCGGTGTTGCTGACATCGTTGTTGAAGACGAAAACGCTCCTGTTGAATACTACAACCTCCAGGGTGTTCGCGTAGCCAACCCCGAAAACGGTCTCTACATCGTTAAGCAGGGCAAGAAAGTATCGAAGAAATTCATCCGCTGATCTTTCAGGCAAGAGTAAGATATAAATTTGACTTTACGGAAACTTTAGAGGCTAACACCGCAGTCTGTTTTTAGTTTTTAGTTCAGTCGTTTGGGTTTCACCCCGTTTATATAAGACATGCTTGCAACCTTGCCCTAAAATTTAACGTCAAGTCAATCCAAGCCCTTCGCCCTCCCCGGCGAAGGGCTTTTTTAATTCGCGAAAACCGGCCGAAGGATAGCCCAAGTACGCCGCGATAGCGGCCGACACGCTGCCATGGCAGCGTAAAGAATAATAGCCTATGGCAAACGCGCCTTCAGGTGCGAGCAGCCATAGGGGACAAGCGCCCCCCCTGCTCCAACCAAGCTGCGTAGCAGCGTTACAACCGGCGAAATATGTCGCAGCTACGCAGCTCCAATGTTCGGATGGAATTATATATACCCGTGCAGCGCGCACCTGACGGTGCGCTTGCGCGGGCCTACTATTCTTAGCGCTGCTCCGCAGCTATAGGCCGCTAATGCGGCTATTCGTTCGGTATCCTCATCAAATGCTCGTCGGCGGTTAAATATTCACACAGCCTATGGTTTAGGCGTTCGATAGAATGACCATACCATAGAGGCACAATGAAAAAGCGGGCGCGCCGCGATGGCACGTCCGCTATGTGGTACGGATTATCAATCAAAGCAAATCACAATTCATAATCCATAATTCATAATTCAAATTTTAGAGCCCCTTGCCGTGGCAGTTCTTGTATTTTTTGCCTGAACCGCAGGGACATGGGTCATTTCGGCCGATGCGGGGCGATGCTTTGGCCGGCATTGGCTTCTGCTGTTCGCCCTGAGGAGCGGCTGCTGCCTGACGCTGTGCGGGGTCGCCGGGGAGTTCGGCCTTTGAGGTCTTGTAGTTATAGCGTTTGGGCGCTTCAGCCTGAGTCTCTTTCACGTCCGGTTCGCGGGGTGCGGGTTTCGACATCTGCTGCTCAGGATTCTGGGGTGCCGGCTGCTGAGGTGCGGGTGCCTGCTGACGCATGTGGATCTGACCGCGCATGAGGGCTGCCACAGCTTTCGCATTGAGGTTGCTGAGCATGTTCTCGAAGAGGTGGAACGACTCCACTTTATAGATGATAAGCGGGTCTTTCTGTTCGTAAGCGGCGTTCTGCACGCTCTGGCGCAGCTGGTCGAGTTCGCGCAGGTGCTCTTTCCATAGTTCGTCGATTGTAACGAGCATGAGGGCCTTGTGCCATTCCTTGATGATGGTGCGGCATTCGCTCGCCACGGCTTTGCGCAGGTCGGTGCGGATATTGAACACGCGCTTGCCGTCGGTGATGGGCACGAGGATAAGGCCGTCGTAGTCGGTATTTTCGGCCATCTGGGTGATGACGGGAAGGGCAACGTCGCGAATATGGTCGCTCTTGCGGTCGAGGGCGGCTACAGCGGCGTCGTGGAGCCGGTTCACTTTTTCCTCGCGGTCGAGTTCGGCATATTCCTTTTCGGTGAAAGGAGCCTCGATGGCGAGCACCTTGAAGATTTCGGTGCAGAGATCGTCGTACTGGGCGGCGTTCTCATATGTCATGATGATGTTCTCGACAGTGTCGTAGAGCATGTTGATGATATCGACGCCGATACGTTCGCCGAGCACGGCATGGCGGCGGCGTTCGTAGATATATGTACGCTGCTTGTTCATCACGTCATCGAACTCGAGGAGGCGCTTGCGGATACCGAAGTTGTTCTCTTCGACACGTTTCTGAGCTTTTTCGATGGCGTTGTTGACCATCTTGTGCTCTATCATCTCGTCTTCCTTGAGGCCGAGGCGGTCGAGCATACGCACGACGTTGTCGGTGGCGAACATACGCATCAGGGGGTCTTCGAACGACACGAAGAATACCGACGAGCCCGGGTCGCCCTGGCGGCCCGAACGGCCTCGGAGCTGACGGTCGACGCGGCGCGACTCGTGGCGCTCGGTGCCTATGATGGCGAGACCGCCGGCCTCTTTCACCTCGGGGGTGAGCTTGATGTCGGTACCGCGGCCGGCCATGTTGGTGGCGATGGTCACGCAGCCTTTGCGGCCTGCCTGTGCCACGACTTCGGCTTCGCGCTGATGCAGCTTGGCGTTGAGCACCTGATGGGGTATTTTCTGTATGTCGAGCATGCGGCTGAGCAGCTCGGAGATTTCTACCGACGTGGTGCCGACAAGCACGGGGCGTCCTTCATTGACCAGGCGCACGATCTCGGCGATGACAGCCTTGTATTTCTCTTTCTTGGTGCGGTAGACGCGGTCGTTCATATCCACGCGCGCTATCGGGCGGTTGGTGGGTATGGTCACCACGTCGAGCTTGTAGATGTCCCAGAGCTCGCCCGCCTCAGTCTCGGCGGTACCGGTCATACCGGCGAGCTTGTGGTACATGCGGAAGTAGTTCTGAAGGGTAATTGTGGCGAAGGTCTGGGTTGCGGCCTCTACCTTCACGCCCTCCTTGGCTTCGATGGCCTGATGGAGTCCGTCGCTGTAGCGGCGACCTTCCATGATACGGCCTGTCTGCTCGTCGACGATCTTGACCTTGTTGTCGTCCACCACATATTCGATGTCGCGCTCGAAGAGGGTATAGGCCTTCAGAAGCTGGTTGACGGTGTGAACGCGTTCGGCCTTGACAGCGTAGTCGGCCATAAGCTCGTCCTTGCGCATCTGGCGTTCGGCGAGGTCGGGGATATGTTCGAGTTCGGAGAGCTGCGCGGCTATGTCGGGCAGCACGAAGAACTGCGGGTCCTGGGTGTGGCCGGTGAGCTCGTCGAGACCCTTGTCGGTAAGCTCTACGGAGCGGTTTTTCTCGTCGATAACGAAGTAGAGCGGATCGGTTGCCTCGGGCATTTCGCGGGCATTGTCCTGCAGATAGTGCGCTTCGGTCTCGAGGAGAATCTTGCGCATGCCTTCCTGACTGAGGAAGCGGATCAGGGCGCCGTTCTTGGGCAGGCCCTTGAAAGCGCGGAAGAGCAGGAGCGCGCCCTGTTTCTGATCGTCTTTGTTGTCGGAGGCGAGCTTGCTCTTGGCCTCGGCGAGTATCGAGGTGACAAGGCGCTGCTGGGCCTTCACCACTTTCTCGACGTTCGATTTGTAGATGTCGAAGAGCTGATCGTCACCCTTGGGTACGGGGCCCGAGATGATCAGAGGCGTACGGGCATCATCGATGAGCACGGAGTCGACCTCGTCGACGATGGCATAGTAGTGCTTGCGCTGCACGAGGTCTTCGGGTACCATGGCCATGTTGTCGCGCAGGTAGTCGAAGCCGAATTCATTGTTGGTGCCGTAGGTGATGTCACATTCATATGCGCGGCGGCGTTCGGGGGTGTTGGGCTGGTGCTTGTCGATACAGTCGACGCTTGCGCCGTGGAACATGTAGAGCGGACCCATCCACTCGGAGTCGCGCTTGGAGAGGTAGTCGTTGACAGTCACCACGTGTACGCCGCGGCCCGAGAGCGAGCGCAGGAACACGGGGAGGGTAGCCACGAGGGTCTTGCCCTCGCCGGTAGCCATTTCGGCGATCTTGCCTTCGTGAAGCACGATACCGCCGATGAGCTGCACGTCGTAGTGGGCCATGTCCCACACGATTTCGTTGCCTCCGGCCATCCACCGGTTTTTCCAGATGGCTTTGTCGCCGTCGATGCTCACGAATTCGCGTCCCTGGCCCGCGAGCTCGCGGTCGAAGTCGGTCGCGGTGACGGTGATGGTCTCGTTTTCGGCGAATCGTTTGGCAGTCTCGCGCACGGTGGCGAAGACTACGGGGAGATGGTCGTTGAGCTGTTTCTCGATGATGTCGAGAATAGACTTCTCGTGGGCGTCGATCTTATCCCACAGTGGCTGGCGCTGGTCGAAAGGCAGTGCTTCGACCTCTTCGCGGAGTTTTTCTACCGCCGCGCGGTCTTCAGCTGTAGCCTCGGCGATGGAGGCGCGCACTTTGTCGATTTCGTGACGGAGACCGTCGTTGTCGAGGGCGGCTACGCGGGGCATTTCTTCTTTTATCGCCTTTAGTTTGGGCTGTATGGCCTTGAGGTCGCGCACCGACTTGTCGCCGAATATTTTTTTGAGAAATGAAGTTACGGACATATTATGGTTTTTCTTGTTTTCGAGTTGCAAAAATACTAAAAAATACGCTTGCCGACAAGAGTTTGCGTTCCTGTCTGCTGTCATGATTGTTGCTCCGTATGATATTTGTGTCAGTCCGGCTACAGTCTGCGTTCGGCAGACCGTGACCTACCTGATCGGAGGCACGGCAGCGCCGTTGGGCGAGCGTATGCGCAGTATCGAGGCGACAGTCGGGGCTATCGCGCGGGCATCTACGGGAGTGCCTATGGTTCTTGCGGTCACTCCCGGAGCCATGATGAAGGCCGGCGAGGTTGTTGCGGCCAGGCGATGCACGTCGCCGCCGTTGGTGGCCATCGGATCTGTGAGGTCATCGACGATCTCGAAGCCCGGTACGACCTCGACCACGAGATCGCCCGCACTTTCCTTGACTGTATTCCGACGCAGAGTCTCGGGTTTCTCGCCCGCACGGCCGGCTATGATGTCGTCGATGGTATATACACGGTCAATGCCTGTCATTCTCGACAGGAAATCGGCGGCCTCGGTGCGCACGGCGCGTATGTCGAGGCCGCGGTCTTTGATCTGTTTCTGGTTGAGGTAGAACTGCCCCCGGTGGAATCCCGCCACAAAGTCGCCATTGCCATAGATGGCCATCAGATAGATGTTGAGCAGCGATGCCGCCTTGCGGGTCGAAAATTCGCCGTAGGGTATGTTCCAGCGTTCGTCGTCGCGGCGGCTGCCGGGTCGGCGTGGTGTCGATGCGAGGAATACGACTGTGCTGTCGAGCCCTACGCGCCGGTCTATCGTGTTAAACAGCTGTTCGAGTTTCCTGTCGAGCTTCACATAGGAGTCGTATAACTCGGGACGGTTGTCGGGGTTCTTGCCGTATGTATAAGGCTCGAGGGTATAGGCTACGTTGAGCACGTCGGTAACGCCCGGATGCTGTCCGACTTTGAGCGATGTGAGGATGTCGATGGCCACATCGGTGACCTCGTTGTTGACCATCGGCGAGGAGGCGAACATATCGAGGCGTTCGCTTTTTCCGTGCGGGAATACATGGCGGAAAGGATAGCGCGTCAGATGGTCGGGGAGCATGGGAAAGTCGGCCGGAGCTATCGACGGCGACCAGCTCATCGTGTCGAGACGGGCCGACAGCGGCGCCATGCGGTTGCGGGCGGCCACAGCTACGGGAAGTTCCTTGTAGAAAGTCGACGAAGCCCAGTTGCCCGTTTTAGAGTCGAGCCAGAGGGCACTGTTGCCTGCATGGCCGGCCAGTGCGAGCGATACAGCCGGATCCGGCGCGATGGCGTAGACCACGTTGATGCCGCCCGAGGCTATGCGGATTTCGTCGGAGATGGTGCTGACTTTTAGCGCCGAGGGCGAATAAGAGGCGTTTGTATAGTTGCCCATCGAGGCGGCGTCGGCATATACGCTGACGCTGCGGCGTGCCTCAGGATCATAGATATATTCAGCCGGAATGCCGTTGACCGACGGAGAGGCGCCGGTCACGACCTCGGCAGCGGCGGCAGCCGCGTCGAGATATGTGCCGTAGTCTGTCTGGGCTATTGTGAGGCCGTTGCGCTCGAGGCGCCGGAAACCGCCGTCGCCGAACTGCCCGCGCAGAAGCTCGAGGCAGTCGCCGTCGAGACCCTCGACCATTATGCCGACCAGCAGACGGGGCGACTGTGGCGAGGCTGCGCCGAGGCTGAGCGACGTCAGCGACGCCACCAGCGACAGAAGTATGTTCAGACGGCTCAGTTTCAGCATTTACTGTATGTGGTAATATAGATATATGAGAAGGAGCGCATTAATTCGGCTCCAACCAGAGGGATGAATGCGGCGTTTGCCGACTGCGGCAGGAAGGGCCACAGCACGCAGAGCGCCAACAAGACCACAAAGTTAGTCATTTGGTAGCACATGACGAACGTTCTGGCTTTTTTTATCCAAATAAAAATTGTCGGAATGAGACAAAGAGGATTCAGCCAGGGGTATAGCCAGTTGGGCGATGTCGCTTCGTGAACGGAGATGAATATGAGGAACGACAGGAGGCAGCCTGTGAGACCGAGAAGTCCGAAATATATGGCATCGAACCATCGGCTCACCTTACGTCGCCGCATGTCGCGTACGGTCAGGGCGAGCGTGAACGCGAAAAATACCCAGCATACCGTCAGCGGCGTAAGATACCAGGGCGTGGGACCCTCGACAGCTGCATCCGGTGCGGTATCGTTGATAACTATGCTTTTTCCCACCAGAGGTTTGCCTCCGGCGAGGGCTGCCGGAAGCATGGCGTCGAGTTCGGCGGGCGCGAAGGCCATCTCGCGGCGTTGCAGAGGGTAGTCGATACCGCTCCCGAGCGCGAGGTCTATTCCGAACTGATACCAGGGATAGTTGCGGTGATATCGGCGCATGATGTTGCGGAATGTCACCGGCGAGGAGGATTGCGCTTCCGATGGGGCCGGAGCAAGTGTTATGCTGTCGCCCAGAGCTGCCTCTACGGCGTCGAGCGGACGTGTGGCGCAGTTGTCTTTCACATAGTTGTAGCGGTACACGCGGTTTTCGGGCCGTATTTTCTCATTGAGCATGTCGGCGAGCCGCTTCTTTTGCTCAGGGTCGAGGTTCAGCTGATGGGCCACGATACGGCGTCCGTGGCGTATGTAGTGCTCCAGAAATGGTACGCCGGGCTGCACGACCGCCATGTAGTCGGTCTCTCCTTTTACAAAACGATATACGAAGTTGGGCGAATCAAAGTCGAAAACGCCGAAGTTATAGGCGTCGAGACCGCGGCCTTCGATATTGATGAGTATGGCCGAATGTCCCTCGAGTTCGTAGATGTCGGAGCCGGGGTATATGTTTGCAAAATAGACCGTTGTGTCCTGCCGGGCATATCCCTGCAGGACTGCGGCGAGGCAGATGGTGAATATCGTCAGCAGGCGTTTCATCTGATGTCGAGCAACTTGTGTGTCTGAAGGGAGAGGCGCCAGCGCGGATGAGCCAGGATATAATCGATGGTTTCGGCGGTGTTTAAGCCCGAACATGGCTGCAGGAAACGGTTGGGAGTGTCGAAAAAGCTTGCGGTCTCCTCGACGTTCTGGCCCTGATATACTATTTTGAGTTCGTCGACACGGTCTACGGCCCAGGGGGCGGCCTTCGGCGAACATGTTACCCAGTCGACTTCGGGAGGCACCGGCAGCGAGCCGTTGGTCTCTATCTGCACATAGAAGTGCTTGAGCTTGAGATGTCGAAGCAGAGCGCTGTCGAGCTGCAGCAAGGGTTCGCCGCCGGTCGCCACAAGGTGTCGGGACGGAAAAGCGGCGCAGGCCTCGGCGATTTCTTCGGCTGTCATTTCGGTATAGGCTCCGAAATCGGTGTCGCAGAACCCGCATGCGCGGTTACAGCCCGAAAAGCGGAGGAAAACTGCCGGAGTACCCGTGTAGTATCCTTCGCCCTGAAGGGAATAGAATATTTCGTTTACCTTATATTTCATAGCTTGCGGTGTTTCCTTCGCTTTCCTGCACGTCCACGCGGTAGCAGTGTTCGATCTGATCGCATACCCAGCGGGCTATGTTCTCTGCCGTAGGATTGAACGGCAGCACATCGTTGAGGCATCTGTGGTCGAGGCGGTCGAGCACGGTGCGCTTTATGTCGGTAAAGTCGACCACCATGCCGTTGGCGTTAAGCTCCTCGGCGCGGCAGTGTACGGTTATGATCCAGTTGTGGCCGTGCAGCGACGTGCATTTGCTCTCATAGTCGAGAGTAAGGCGGTGTGCGGCCGATATTTCGAGGCGTTTTGTAACGTAGTACATTGTTTAAAATATGATGAATTAATGGCCGAAGCGCAGGGGCTGTCCGGCAATATTGCCGGTGAGGCAGCCGTCGGTGACCGTTTTTATGCCGTTTACCCATACATCGGTCACGCGGTGACTGATGGTATGCCCTTTGAAAGGAGTCCAGCCGCATGGAGAGGCCACATCGGAATCGGCTATAATGTGACGGGAGTTTTTTTCCACAAGCACGAGATCGGCATAATATCCTTTCTCGATTTTTCCACGTTTTTTAACACCGAATATGGCCGAAGGGTTCATGGCCATCTTTTCGACGATAAGCGCGGGATCGAGATATTCGAGCATCACGGGTAGCGCGAACTGTACCGACGGCGCGCCCGAAGCGGCCTTGAGGGCTCCTCCTTCCTTTTCGGATGCCAGATGGGGAGCATGGTCGGTGGCTATGGTATCGATGAGTCCGTCGGTGAGGGCGCGGCGCAGTTCCAGTGCATCGCCTTTTATAGCCGGATTGATTTTATGGCGCCATGTGCGGTTTTCTGCGCGGCGGAATTCACCGTCGAGATACATCGGCGTCGTTTCGGCAGTGATCTGTTTGGCTTTCGGATCGCCTGCCGAAAGCAGAGCTGCCTCGGCGGCGGTGCTTACATGGGCGAGGTGAAGGCGTGCGCCGCTGCCGAGGGCCATATCGATTGCCTGACGGGCGCAACTCAGACAAGCCTCGGCACTGCGTATAGTGCTGTGCTCGCTCAGCGGAACGGCTTCGGCCGAGCCATACCGTTCGATCGCCTTGGTCGTGTTGCGGGCTATTATGGCGTTGTCTTCGGCATGCACCACAACGGGCAGCCGGTGTTCGGCACAATAACCGAGCATTTCGTCGAGCTGTGCGGCCATAGGCATTGCCATACCTCCGGTAGTAGTCCCCATGAAGAGTTTCACGGCCGGAAGCAGGTCTTCGCCAAGGATGGCGCTTATGTCTTCGAGTGCTTTCATAACACCGTCGGCGGCGCCGAGCATGAAGCCGTAGTTTGCCGCCGAGCGACCTTCGGCGCGTTTCAGTTTGTCGGCGAAAGCCGCCTCACTGGTCGTTGTCGGCACAGTGTTGGGCATTTCTATATATGAAGTGACGCCTCCGAGCACGGCGGCGGCGCTTTCAGAGGCTATATCTCCTTTATGAGTCAGGCCCGGTTCGCGGAAGTGTACATGACTGTCGATCAGACCGGGCATAAGCAGTGCGCCGTGTGCGTCGACCGCTTCGGTGTCTTCGAAGAGTTTCGAGTCGGGCATTCCCGCCCCGACTCCGGCTATCAAAGAGTCCTCGAAGAGCACCCAGCCTTCTGTCCCGGGGGCGAGCGACGGCGCACCGACGACATGCGCGTTAAATATCAGTGTCTTATTCATCGCCTTTGGAATAATCGGGATATTTCCTGAACAGACTGTTCCATTTGAGGCGTATAACGCCGAAAACAGCCTCTCCGAAAATGCCGCTGCTCATCTTGCTTGTACCGAGCACACGGTTTACGAAAATAATTGGTTCTTCCTCGACCCGGAAGCCGTATTTGTAGGCTGTGAACTTCATCTCTATCTGGAAGGCATAGCCCTTGAATTTGATTTTGTCGAGAGGAAGAGCCTGAAGCACACGGCGGCGGTAGCATACGAAGCCGGCGGTAGTGTCGTGTACGGGCATACGGGTGATAAGACGCACATATTTCGACGCATAGAACGACATGAGCACCCGTCCCATCGGCCAATTGACCACGTTGACGCCTGTCACATAGCGGCTGCCTACAACGACATCGGCGCCGTCGGCGGCTTTCTGCCTCAGGCGCACCAGATCGGACGGATTGTGCGAGAAATCGGCATCCATCTCGCAGATATAGTCATATCCGCGCGCCACGCACTCCTTGAAGCCGGTGATATATGCCGTGCCGAGACCGAGTTTGCCGCTTCGCTCGATTATATCGACGCGGCCCGGATGTTCTGCCATCTTGGCCTTGACCACTGCGGCTGTGCCATCGGGCGAATTGTCGTCGATCACGAGGATATCGAACGGCACGGGAAGTGCCAGCACTGCGTCTATTATGGCGGCTGCGTTCTCGATTTCGTTATACATCGGTATTATGACTACCGAATCGCTTTTCTGAGACATGGCGTTTGTTATGTGGCGTTTATTCGTCTATCGAATAGTTGAGGAAGTCGTTCATCGGTTTGAGCACCTGAAGCATGGCGGCAATTTTTTCAGGCCATTCGGGATCGTCGAAGAAGTCGCGGTCGAGACGGTGCTCCTTGCCGAATTCCGTGAGGCGAAGAAGGTCGATGTCGGGGTGGTCGCGGTCATAACCCTTGGGCGCCGTCTTCAGCTTGCGGCCGTACCAGCCGGGATACAGGGCTTCAACCTCGGGAGCTTCGGTGATTTCGCGGAATTCCTCGATATTGTCGATTATGGCGCGGCGCAGTTTTTTGAGTATCGGGGTTTCGGGGCACCATACGCCGCCGTATACGGCGCATTCGTCGGCTCCGATGTGCACGTAGTAGCATGCGCGGTCGCAGTGGCGTCCGGTAGGAGATATCAGAGCCGAAAAATAAGTCTTGTATGGTGTCTTGTCGTGTGAGAAGCGGGTATCGCGGTATATACGGTAGGCGCAGTCCGAAGCCTGCACCCCGCGCAGGGCCGGATCGTTGACTGCGAGTGCGTTGATGATGCGCTGTATTTTGGTGAGCCAGTCGGCGCGCAGACTATCGTATTCGGCGCGGTTGGCGGCAAACCATGTGCGGTCGTTGTTTTCGGCCAGGCGTGTAAGAAAATCAAATAACTGTTTGCTCATTTTTCTATATCGACCCATTCTACATCTGTTATCTGGCTTTCAGTGCGCACGTGCCGTCCCGAAGATGTTTTAGCCGTATCGGTTGTCGTGTGCGACTCGTATTCTGTGAAAGCCACGTATTCGCCGACGTCGTGCGGTATTTTTTTCGACCGTCGGTGCGGTTGCTGCTGCCGGTTGGCCCGGGTGCCTGCGGAGGCGTTTCCGCGGTAGGCGTTCTGTCCGAAAGGATCCTCCATAAAACGGCGGACATTCCGGCGGAACGACCAGAATTTGTATGCGGCGCTCACAAGCGGCACCACTATAAACATTATGAATAAAAACAGAAGTATGAATGTCATTATTGTAGATTAAAGACCGGCTGTCGCTGGAGGCCGGCGGGAGAGTTGTTGAAAAAGATGTCCGGACTCTTCAGATCCTGTCGCGGCGCAGAAGCGACAGCAGGAAGTAGAGCAGTATGGTCCATGACAGACCGGCCAGACCATAGATGATCACGAAGACAACCGCCGCTACTATGATGACATAACGGCAGAAATTCTCGCTGAAATCGAAGTTCTTGAACTTGAGGGAGAACATCTTGAAACGACCTACCATCGCGAGCGACAGCAGCACTATGAGTATCACCATTATCGCGGTGCCGGGATAGCCGTAACGGCTTATCCATCCGTACATGCCTATCCAGAAGATGGCGTTGGCCGGTATCGGCAGTCCGCGGAAGGAACTTGTCTGTTCCGTGTCGTTGTTGAATATGGCAAGACGCATGGCTCCGCATACCGGCAGCAGAAAAGCCGCGAAACACAGCCAGGGAGTGGAGCTGTATCCGAGCATGACGTTGAGAATAAGCATTGCCGGAGCCACACCGAAGCTTACCATATCGGACAGCGAGTCGAGATCTTTGCCGAGAGGTGAATAGGCATGCAGCAGACGTGCGCTGGCGCCGTCGAGAAAGTCGAAGACGGCAGCTGCGGCTATGGCTGTCATGGCCCAGACAGCCCCCGTCGCGCAGCCTATCTGACGGTCTATGTTGAATGCCATATACACGGCGACGCACCCCGACAGAAGATTGAGGCACGTCACGGTGTTGGGAATGTAAGATGTTATTGAGCGTTTGGTGTGAGTCATGTAGTTGTTTTGGCCTTGGGATGAAGTTTTGCCACTTCGGTGACGCCGCCTGTCGTTTTATCGCCGATCCTGACAAGTATCTCTGTGTCGAGAGGCAGATAGAGGTCTACACGCGAACCGAATTTTATAAAGCCCATGTGGTCTTCTATCGATGCTTCGTCGCCGGGGCGTGCATAAGTCACAATTCGGCGTGCCATCGCCCCCGCGACCTGACGCATGAGTATGTCCTGTCCGCCGGGCGTGCGAATGACGACGGTGGACCGTTCGTTCTCGGTGCTTGATTTCGGTAGGTAGGCCGCCATGAAGCGTCCGGGGTGGTGACGCGAATAGATTACCTCGCCATCGACCGGAAACCAGTTGGCATGGACGTTGAGTATGCTCATGAAGACCGACAGCTGTATGCAGCGGCATTTGAGATATTCCGGTTCGAATGTTTCCTCAAGAGCCACGACGGTACCGTCGGCAGCCGATACGACCGTATCGACGGGATCACCCGGAAATTCGCGCCGCGGAGAGCGGAAGAAATTCACCACAAGAAGATAGAGAATACCGCAGACGGCAGTTGATACGATAGCCCAGGACAATGGTCTGACCCATATCCAGAGGGGGGCGTTGATGACTACCAGTATCGCGGCAAGCGATATCAGTATGTTCGTGCCCTCATGGTGTATTTTATACTTTAAGCGTCGCATGTTATTCTATACAAACGCAAAGTTAATAAAAAAATTTCACCGCAATGTCTTCGCCTGGTCTAATTTTAATAAAATTATGCAAAACCCGGACTGTCTTTGTGCCGGGTTTTGCATATATACTTTTCAGATTGGCGCGTTTATTTCTTTTCGGCCGACTTGCGGGTGCGGCGAGCAGGATGCTTGCGGAGCACCATAGCCGTGCGGGCGGGCAGGTAGAGCGGCAGACGCTCGACTCCGGCTGGTGTATAGAGAGGATCGGGCACCGTGAAGTGCTCTACGCTGTCATCAATATTGCCGAAGCCGCCGAATGCTGCGTCGTCGGATGTGAATACGACACTGTAGACGCCGCCCGGGGCGAGAATGCCGTAGTTGTCGAAGCTCTTGACGGGGTTGAAGTTGAACACGAACACAAGATCGCCGCGCATGAAAGCCAGAATCTGGTCGTCGTCTTTCTCCCATAGCTTGCGGATAGGTTTGGCCTGGAAGTTGTGCACCTTGCTTACGAGTTCTATCATGGCGTTGTCGAAAGCGTTGAGGAACCGGTACTGGAGATCTTCGCGGTCTACGAGATCCCACTGCCGGCGCGCATATTTGTAGCTCCATCCGTTGCCTTCGCGTGGGAAGTCGATCCATTCGGGATGACCGAACTCGTTGCCCATGAAGTTAAGGTAGCCGCCGTTGATAGTGGCGAGGGTCACGAGGCGTATCATTTTATGGAGGGCCATGCCGCGGGCCACGTCGCCGTCGTTGTCGCCTACCATCATGTGCCAGTACATCTTGGAGTCGATCAGGCGGAAAATCACCGTTTTATCGCCTACCAGAGCCTGGTCGTGGCTTTCCACATATGATATGGTCTTTTCGTCGGCGCGGCGGTTCGTGAGTTCCCAGAAAATAGATGTCGGGTGCCAGTCCTCGTCTTTCTTCTCTTTTAGGGTCTTGATCCAGTAGTCCGGTATGCCCATCGCCATGCGGTAGTCGAAGCCTATGCCGCCGTTGCGGAAGGGAATGGCCAGTCCGGGCATCCCGCTCATTTCTTCGGCGATGGTGATTGCCGTTGGCTTGACTTCATGTATCAGTTTGTTGGCGAGGGTGAGATACACGATGGCATCTGTGTCCTGCCCTCCGTCGTAATAGTCGCCGTAGCTGGTGAATGCTTTTCCGAGACCGTGGTCGAAATATAGCATTGAGGTCACGCCGTCGAAGCGGAAGCCGTCGAAATGGTATTCTTCAAGCCAGTATTTGCAGTTGGAAAGGAGGAAATGGAGTACTTCGTTTTTACCGTAGTCGAAGCACAGGGAGTCCCATGCCGGATGTTCGCGGCGTCCGGGGTTGGCGTGGAAATACTGATATGGAGTACCGTCGAGACGTCCTATGCCTTCGTTTTCGTTTTTGACGGCATGCGAGTGTACGATATCCATGATTACGGCTATGCCGAGCGAATGAGCCTCGTTGATAAGCTTCTTAAGGTCTTCGGGGGCGCCGAAGCGGCTTGAGGCGGCGAAGAAGTTCGATACATGGTAGCCGAAGGAGCCGTAGTAGGGATGTTCCTGTATTGCCATGATCTGTATGGCGTTGTAGCCGTCGGCGGCTATTCGCGGCAGTATGTTCCGGCGGAACTCGTCGTAACTGCCCACACCTTCGGTCTGCTGGGCCATTCCGATGTGGCATTCATAGATCAGGAGAGGTTCGACATCGGGCACAAAGCCTTTGTCGGTCCATCTGAAGGCCCTTTTGGGTATGTGTATCTGGGCTGAGAATATGGCTGTGTTCGGATCCTGGATCACGCGGTCGGCATATGCCGGTATGCGTTCGCCTTCGCCGCCGGGCCATGTCACGCGCATTTTATAGAGCTGTCCGTCGGCCATGGCATCGGCCGGGAATGTTCTTTCCCATACTCCGGGAGTGCCGCCTTCGGCTTTGTGGAGTGCATATTCCGGTTTCGGTTCCCAGCCCGAGAAGTCGCCTATGAGAGTAATGCCTGTGGCGTTGGGTGCCCATTCGCGGAAAATCCAGCTGCCGTCTTTGGCGCGGTGCAGTCCGAAATATTTATGGGCGTTGGCAAAATCGACCAGAGAGGTCTGCGATCCGAGCAGGTCGTGTTCCTTGCGGATTACATCGGCGTGACGGCCTTCGATCGCGGCAGCGTATGGCTCCAGCCAGGGGTCGTTTCTGAGTATGTTAAGTTTTCGTTTAGCCATTTTATGTAGTAGTTATGTCAGTTTTTCATTTTCGGCCGAAATCGGCCGGTATTTCGCCCCATTCGTCGGTATTCCATTTAAGGATGGGGTTGACTATTTTATTGGCGGCCAGCCATGCATCGGCCCTTCTGAGTAGCTCGAGAGTGGCCTCTGTGCGCGGTTCGCGGGCAAGAGTCGTTCTCGAAGCTCCCCGGCGCAGCCATGCCAGAGCGTTTTTCGAGTCGGTGTATATAGGTGTTGTCGTATCGCCGTTTTTTTTCAGCAGGGCTGCTATATGTATTAACGCTAAAAACTCGGCAATGTTGTTGGTTCCCCACAGCGGGGCTTTGTCTCCGATATGGAAAAGTTCCTCGCCGGTGGATACGCGTACGGCCCGGTATTCCATCGGGCCTGGATTGACCGAACATGCCCCGTCGACGGCGATGGCATCGAGTCGTATGCCCGGATGGACGGGGGGCGAGTAGGTCGCTGCGGGTTTGGCCATGAGTGGGGAAGATGTATGGGTGAGAATGCTGCGCATTATACCGAGCTGGTCGGAGGGTTTGCCGCGGTAGGCCGCAACTGCCGCTTCTGCCGACGGAAAAGCTTTGAAACGTGCGCCGGGATAGCCGTTGACCTGTTGCTGACATTCGTCCCAGCTGTCGTAGACACCCGGTTCGCGTCCTTCCCAGACTACATAGTATTTCATTTCAGGAGAATTGCAGGAAAAGATTGATGTCGACGCTGCGCACGCCCGCGACGCGGGCCACCGAGGGATTGACGCATTTGCCGAGGAAAGTATAGGCGGCCTTGCGCAGTCCGTCCTTGAGTTTGAGGGCATTTGCCACTCCGTCGCATATCATAAGATCGTCGAGCATGGTGACGAACGTGTTGCTCAGAGCCATAGCCACGGTGCGCGGCACGGCGTTGCCTGCGTTTATATAGCAAAGGCGCGTAGGCTCGCTCACGGAGTTGTCGGACGGCGAGGCGAGATCGAGATCGACCAGCGGCAGCGACGGGAAAGCCGAACCCGGCGCCGATGTGAGGTCGAAGCATATCACTCCGCGTTTCATGATTCCGACCAGATCGGCGTTGACAATGCCGCAGCGCGGCGCTGTGTCTGTGGCCACTACAATGTCGGCCGAACGAAGTCCGTTTTCGAATACCCGCGGGTGCAGCGACGAACATATGGCTCCCGGTCCGAGCAGTGCGGCAGCCTCACGCATGCGGTATACGTTGTCGTCGAAGAGTCTCACGATGGCGCCCATGCCTATGGCGCCTTTGGCGGCGGCGACGGCGGCCATGTCGGAGCCTATGACCATCACTTCGCAGGGCACCACGCCGGCTACGCCTCCCAGAAGGATTCCTTTGCCGTGGACTGCATCGGCAAGCAGCGACGAGGCTATGGCGATGGCTGCGCGTCCGTCGATCTCGTGGAGGATATCGGCGAAAGGTCTATGGCCGGCTTCGTCGCATATCAGTTCGAGGGCGAGGGCTATCACATGCCTGTCGATAAGGGTGCGCACGGTCTCGCGGTCGGTCTCGCGGTTGTGTATGAACGACAGCAGCAGCGATCCTTTTTTCAGGAGGCGCGCATCGGCCGCTTCCAGCGGAGGCAGATATACAACGATGTCGGCCGCAAGAGCTTGGGCACGCTCCACTATCTCGACTCCGCAGCGTGTGTATGCGGCATCGCTGTAGTGTATATGTTCGGCCGCCCCTTTTTCCATTCTGACGCTGAATCCGCGGGCGACCAGCATGCCGGCACCCTCGGGTGTGAGCGGAAAACGGTGTTCGATGACTCCGCCCGCTGCCGGCAGGCCGATGACTACGCTTCGCTTGCCTGTCTTGGCGCTCAGCAGTTCTTCGAGAGGGATAGGTGCGTTCATAGGTAGGTGTCGATGAATTTGCGGGCGCTTTCTTCGATCTCGGCTTCGTTGTCGAGCCGCGAGCTGTCGAAGACGGCGGTGGCGCGGCTGTAGTGCGGCTCGCGTTCGGCCATCAGGCTTTCGACCTTGGCTTTCAGAGCCGCGTGATCGGCAAGCAGCGCGTCGATGACGGGTCTTTCACCCGGCGCGAGCCTGAGGCGGCTGAGTGTGATGTCGATGTCGGCTTTCAGCCATACGACAGTTCCGGCGGCAAGCATGGCATCCATGGCGCCCGGACGGCATGGCGTGCCTCCTCCGCATGCCACGATGGCGTCGGTGCGGCACAGGGAGGCGAGTATGTCGCTCTCAAGCCTGCGGAATGCCTCTTCGCCGTCCTCCGCGAAGATGGCCGGAATGCTTTTTCCGGCGGCACGCACTATCTCGTGGTCGAGATCTATATATTTGCGGCCGTGTACGCGATCAGCCACGGCGCGCAGCAGAGTGCTCTTGCCGCACGCCATGAAGCCTATGAGAAAAATGGGACGACGGGTCACTTTTTCTCTACGTCCTTGCGCAGAAGATCGCGTATTTCAGTGAGAAGCTCTTCCTGTGTGGGGCCGGCGGGAGCGGCAGGCTCGGGTTCGGCCTCTTTCTTGCGGCTTAGCTTGTTGATGAATTTGATTGCCACGAAGATACAGAACGCTATGATAAGGAAGTCAACTATTGTCTGGATAAAGGCGCCCCATGTCACGGCTACTTCAGGAGTGATTACCTCTGTGCCCTGTGTGACACCTTCCTTGATAACCCATTTGTACTCCGAGAAATTGGTGCCTCCGGTGAGGACACCGACAACGGGCATGATGATGTCGTTGACCAGCGAGGTCACTATCTTGCCGAATGCGGCACCGATGATTACACCGACTGCCATATCGACAACGTTGCCGCGCATTGCGAACTCTTTAAATTCGTTCAAAAATTTTTTCATATCTTACATTTAATTATTGTCAGTTATAAAACCGTCATCACCACTTTCGGGTTGAGTGTAATCGAGAATATTTCGCAGACTACGACCTCAAAGCGCAAATTTAACAAAAGTTTTGAAAATAAAAAAACAACAACTATGTATGTAATACCGAAATTTTTCATTAATTTTGCGCCGAATAAAAGCGGGCCGTCAGAAATGGCCTCCGCAATTGTGCTGAAAGTTCTTCAAGTAACTAATATACCGACACATAACACAACCCAATATTCAATATACTACTATGACTAAAATTGGTATCAATGGTTTCGGTCGCATCGGTCGCTTCGTCTTCCGTGCTTCCACCAAGCGCGACGACATCGAAGTAGTCGCTATCAACGACCTCCTTCCCGTCGACTACATGGCTTACATGCTCAAATACGACACAATGCACGGCCAGTTCGACGGCACCGTTGACTATGACCTCGAAAAGAGCCTCCTTATCGTAAACGGCAAGGAAATCAAGGTTTCCGCTTGCAAGAACCCCGCAGAAATCGCTTGGGGCGAAAAGGGCGCAGAATACGTAGTTGAATCCACCGGCCTCTTCCTTACAAAGGAAAAAGCTCAGGGTCACATCGACGCAGGCGCTAAGTACGTGGTTATGTCCGCTCCTTCCAAGGACGACACCCCCATGTTCGTATGCGGCGTTAACGCTGACACCTATGTAAAGGGCACTCAGTTTGTATCGAACGCTTCCTGCACCACCAACTGCCTTGCTCCCATCGCCAAGGTTCTCAACGACAACTTCGGTATCGTTGAAGGTCTTATGACCACCGTTCACTCTACAACCGCTACCCAGAAGACCGTTGACGGTCCTTCGATGAAAGACTGGCGCGGTGGCCGTGCTGCTTCCGGCAACATCATCCCCTCGTCGACCGGCGCTGCAAAGGCTGTAGGCAAAGTTATCCCCGAACTCAACGGCAAACTCACCGGTATCTCGATGCGTGTCCCCACCCTCGACGTATCTGTTGTTGACCTCACCGTCAACCTCGCCAAGCCCGCTTCGAAAGAAGACATCTGCGCTGCCATGAAGGCTGCTGCCGAAGGCGAACTCAAGGGTGTGCTCGGCTACACCGAAGACGCTGTCGTTTCCAGCGACTTCCTCGGCGACGCCCGCACTTCTATCTTCGACGCCAACGCCGGTGTATACCTGACCCCGACCTTCGTTAAGGTTGTATCGTGGTACGACAACGAAATCGGTTACTCCAACAAGGTGCTCGATCTCATCGCTACCATGGTTAAGATCAATGGCTAATCTGTCGTCAGATAAAACCACATAAAAGTCGCCCGTTCCTTTTTGGAGCGGGCGCTTTTTGTTTAGAGGGTCGTAATTTATACGATCCTCTAAATAAAAATCGACCCGCGGCATTTCGGTCGCGGGTCGATTGCATATTCCCGCGACCCGTGTGCCGCGGGTCTGTATATAATGGTTCGGTTTGTTTTCTTTAGTGCATAAAAAGCCGTTGTTTTGTCGTTGTATTTTGTGAATTAGTGGCAAAAAGACACTTATTATAGATATTATATTGACAAAATTATATAATTGTGCGATGCCTGCAAAATTTTCGGCTGTAATTTTGCACCAAACGGACACTTTTGTGCAAAATAAAGCCACACTCCAGTGTCGGAATGTGGCTTTTTCAGGTAGTTAAACAACCTTTTATTGTTTTTTACGCCAGAGGACTGTCATGTCTTCGAGGGTCTTACCCTTGGTTTCGGGGACAAGACGGTATACGAACCAGGCCGCTATAATGCATATGGCGCCGTAAAGAGCGTAGGCGAACATATGGCCGAATTTAGTGCCCATAGAGCCGAGGCTCATGTTGTACATCGGCACAAAGGTGCTCGATACGATGAAATTGAATATCCATTGGAACGCTACGGCCACCGCGACGGCTGCCGAGCGGATAGTATTCGGGAAAATCTCGGCTATCAGCACCCAGCATATCGGGCCCCATGAGAACATGAACGAGGCAGAATAGACCATGATGGATATCACCGGCACGATGGCCGGCACATCTATTATATTGGATACCGCCACACCGAATGCGCCGGCGGCCATGCCTATGGATCCCCATATCAGAAGCGGCTTGCGGCCGAGTTTTTCGACTGTGAATACGGCTACAAGCGTGAACGCTATATTGACGATGCCCATCATGACGGTCTGCACCATCGGATTACCCATGCCCATCGATTCGAATATGCGCGGAGCGTAATAGAGCACCGCGTTTATACCTACTGCCTGCTGGAATACCGACAGCATTACGCCGACAAAGATCACCATTACGCCGAATGAGAACAGTCGTTCGGATTTTACGCTGACCGTCGACCGGATTTCGGCGAGAATAGTGCCTGCGGCTTCCGATCCGTTGATACGGGCGAGGGTCTTGAGTGCTTTGGAGTCTTCACCCTTGAGGGCGAGATAACGCGGAGATTCCGGCACGAAGAAAACCAGAACGGTGAAGAGAGCCGCCACAAAAGCCTCGCTTCCGAACATATAGCGCCATCCTGTCGAGATAGTCCAGGGATCGGACGACGGATGCACGGCATAGACCGTCTCGCCTATTTTCTCGATTATGGGATTGGTATGTTCACCGAGGATAAGGAAGTTGACGAAGTAGACCACGAGCTGACCGAAAATGATGGCAAACTGATTCCACGACACAAGTGTGCCGCGGAGATTGCTCGGGGCGACTTCGGCGATATACATAGGACAGATGGCCGAAGCAAGCCCGACACCTACGCCGCCGATGATGCGATAGACATTGAAAGCCACCAGCAGCGAAAGTGTCGGTTTGCCGTATGCGAAAAAGAAAAATTCCGGACAGTAGCTGCCCAACGCCGAGAGCAGGAACAGTATGCCGGCGAATATGAGGGTCGGCTTGCGGCCGAGTCGCGAGGCCATTAGGCCCGAGACGGCGCTGCCGAGTATGCATCCGAGGAGGGCGCTACTCGATGTAATTCCGTGTATGACATCGGTATATGTAAAATCGTCGGCCCCGAGGAAAAATGCCTGTAGCCCTTTTTCGGCGCCGGAAATCACGGCTGTGTCATAGCCGAAGAGGAGACCTCCCAGCACGGCTACGAGCACGATGGAAAACAAATAGATCTTACTGCCTTTCATGGTTTAGGTATTTTCATTAAATACGGCCGAGTGCGTCGGTACACTCAACTGAATACGAGAACGAGTATCTGGGCCAGAAGCACGCGAACGAACATGCCCAGCGGATAGACCGTGGCATAGGCCACGGCGGCATTGTCGCCCGGCAGGGTGTCGTTGGCATAATTTAGTGCCATTGGGTTGGCCATGGCACCGCATGTCATGCCGCAGGCCGTGCCGAAATCTATGCCGCTCTTCCTTACGGCCCATGCAGCCATTATCACAACGGGAATCAATGTGATGAAAAAGCCCATGCCTATCCACGCGAGACCGTCGGCCCGCATTATGGTGTCGAAAAATCCCGAGCCGGCCTCGAGGCCCAGGCACGCCAGATAGAGGCTCAGGCCTATTCCGCGCAGCATGAGATTGGCCGAACTCGTTGTGTATGTCACCAGATGGAAGCGCGGCCCGAAACGTCCCAGCAGAATACCCACTATCATCGGACCCCCGGCCAGACCGAGCTTTACCGGCATCGATATACCCGGAATCATTATGGGTATCGAGCCTAAGACAAGACCGAGCACCATACCTATGAATATGGCGGCGAGATTTGGGTCTCGAAGCTTGGCCTCAGTGTTGCCGAGAAGTTTCGACACGGCGTCGATTGCTTTCTGGTCGCCTACGATGGTGAGGCGGTCGCCGAGCTGAAGCACCAGACCGGGTGTGGCGAGCAGTCTCACGCCCGCGCGCGTTACGCGCGATATATTGATGTCGTAGCTGTTGCGGAGTCGGAGCGAGCCGAGTCGTTTGCCGTTGATTTCGGGGCGTGTCACCACCACATGACGGCTTACGACATTGGAATCGAGTGCGTTCCAGTCAACATCGGCGCTGTTGTAGTCGGTGTCTTCCTGCCGTCCGAATATTATGCGCAGTTCCGGAAGTTCGTCGTCGGTTGTCACCACGAGAAGGCGGTCACCCGACAGCAGCACGGTGTCGCCGGCGGGGATCGTCACCGATCCGTCGCGCCAGAGGCGGCTGATCACGAAACGTCCTTTGGCCGCTGTGGCCACTTCGCGTATCGTCAGGCCGTTGATGCCAGGATTTTCCACGCTGAAACCGGCCACAAAGGTATGGTCGGACTCTTCCTGCGAGCTGCCAGAGCGGATATCCGAAGGGCGTACAAAAAATTTACGCACCACGATCAAGGCCAGTATCACGCCCACCACGCCGAGCGGGTAGGTCACCGCGCAGCCAAGGGCGGCGCCCTGGGCGCTGATTCCGAGTTGTTCGAGAGCCTGCTGAGCCGCACCGAGGGCCGGAGTGTTGGTCGTGGCTCCGCACAGCACCCCTATCATGTCGCTCATCGGCATCGAGAATATATAGCAGAACGCAATCGCCATAGCCGTACCCAGCAGTATTACCCACAGACCGAGCATGTTGAGTCCTACGCCTCCGCTCCGGAACGAACTGAAGAAGCCTGGGCCGACCTTGAGTCCGAGTTCGTATACGAAAAGGACAAGTCCGAAGCTCTCGGCATACGACAGCATGGCCGGATCGATGCTGAAACCAATGTGTCCGGCAAGGATGCCCATGAAAAATACGAATGTGACGCCAAGTCCGACGCCTCCGATCTTGATTTTGCCGAGACCGAGGCCCGCGGCAATGATTATCGACATGACAATCACGGCCTGAAGGGGCGTATGCTCGAAAAAAAGACTCTCTATCCAGTTCATGGATGCAAAATTACTACTTTTTGCCGATACCCCTGTATGCTTTTTAGACAGGGTGTATATTTTTTAGACAATCCGCTGCCTTGAAATGCGGTTTTCCCGCATTTTCATGGGATTCAGGCTGGCGGCTCATTACTTTTGCGTCATGAAAATGAAGATTGTGATATTATCATTGATGATGGCGACGCAGACAGTATCGGCGCAGATGAGTCTTAACGACTGTCTGATATATGCCCGCGATCATGCACACCGCAACATCATAAGCCGTTTCGAGATCGATAAGGCTACCGCCGACAAACGCCTCGCCGCCGCCGATCTTATGCCGTATATCGGCCTCTCGGCAAGCGGCAATATTAGCTTCGGTCGAAATATCGACCCTGAGACAAATACATACGACAATAAAAAGACCCTGTCGACGGGATTCGGTCTTCAGATGTCACTCCCGCTTTTCGACGGTCTTGTGAATGTCAATAATCTGAAAGCGGCCAAAGTAGCGCGTCTTAGACAGATACAGACGGCGCAGCTGGAGCAGGATCAGGTGTCGCTCGAAGTGATACGTGCTTTCTACAATGTGTCGTACTGCAAGGCGATGGTCGCGCAGATGGAAGAGCAGCTCACACGCGACAGCACCGATCTGCGTGCCGTCGAACGCGGCGAACAGCTCGGTTCCAAAAGCAGCGCCGATGTAGCCGAGATCAGTGCGCTCGTGGCGAACGACGAATATGAGCTTTCCACCCAGCGCAGTCTTCTCTCCAAGGCTTATTTGACGCTCCGAGGGGCTATGGGCATGGAGCTGACCGACGAAGCTCTCGATCTGATCGAGGACGACGGAGAGCGCGCTGCCGATTTCTCGGGCGAACACCCCCGTATTGCCGAGGCCCGACTGGCTCTCCGCGGAAGCGAGTACGGACTGAAGGCGGCCCGCGGGGCTTTCTCGCCAAGAATATCTCTCAGTGCCGGAATCAACACGTCATATTATAAGATGATAGGCGCCGGTCTCGTAGTTCCCGGTTTCGGGCGTCAGTGGCACGACAATATGGGCCAGTATATCGGCTTTTCCATCTCGATTCCGCTTTTCACAGGGCTGAGCGATGTCAATCGTGTGAAAAAGGCGAAGATAGAACTGAACCAGAGCCGTACTCGTCTGGACCAGACCTGCTATGAAATCGAAAAAGAAACCGCTGAAGCGGCCCTTGATCTCCGCGAGGCTACCGACGGACATGTCGCCGCCCTGAAGCGTGTCGAGGCCGAGGAGCTGGCTTTCAGGGCCATCAGGCGTAAATTTGAGCTTGGCGGTGCCTCTGCAATCGAACTATATACTTCCGCAGCCCGTCTGGCCACGGCCCGTGCCGATCTTGAGGGAAAGCGTATACAGAAAATCATAAGCGCCATAATACTCGCCTACTATCATGGCGAAAAACTCATAAAATAACTTATGGATACCGAGATAAAACATAAATACCCTTTGCTGAAAAAATACGGCTGGTTCGCAGTTGCCGTCGTGGCTCTGACCGTGGCCGTAGTATGGGCTGTCGTAGCCTCCGGCAGTTCGACCTATAAGGCAGATGCCGAAGCGATGGTGACGGAAGATGTCACCCGCGGCCTTTTCGAGGACTTCGTGCGTCTCAACGGGCGTGTCGAGACCGGCGTTGTCGTTCAGGTCTCGGCGCTTGAGACGGGCATTGTAGAGCGGAAATGGGTCGAGGAAGGCGCCATGGTCCGTGAAGGCGACATTATCCTTACTCTCCGCAATCCCAATCTGAGGCAGCAGATACTCGATTCGGAGTCGCAGCTTGCCGAGAAGCAGAATATGCTCCGTGACACCGAGATAGCCATGGAAAAGGAACGCCTGCAGCTGAAGCAGGATCTTCTCTCGGCGCGCATCGATTTCAGCCGCAAGCGCCGCGAGGCTTCCCGACAGGAGACTCTCTATGCCGAAGGCCTTACTTCGCGCGAGGAGTATCTTAAGGCACAGGAAGACTCCCAGCTCGCCTCTGAGACCCTTTCGCTTCTGGAAAGCCGTCTGCGTCAGGACTCTCTCTACCGCTCCGTACAGATAGCCATGATGAAGGAGAGTCTGCATAATATGCAGGAAAATTTCGCTCTCGTGCGTCAGCGTGCCGACAATCTCAATATACGGGCCTCGCACACCGGTCAGCTCGGAAGTCTTACGGCCGAACTTGGGCAGAACATAGCCGCCGGACAGCAGATCGGCCAGATCAATATCCTGGACAACTATAAGATAACGGTCAATATAGACGAACATTATATCGACCGTGTGACACAGGGCCTCAAGGCTACGGGACAGAGGCAGAACCGCACGCTCGATCTTACTCTCCGCAAGGTTTATCCCGAGGTCGTGCAGGGTCAGTTCCGTGCCGATCTGTCGGTCGATGGCGATCTTCCCGCCAATATCCGGGTGGGGCAGACTTATCCTGTCGATCTGGTGCTCGGCGAGGCTTCCGAAGCCGTCATGGTGCCGCGGGGCTCGTTTTTCCAGTCATCGGGAGGACGCTGGGTGTATGTGCTTAGCCCCGACGGCAAGACCGCCACTCGCCGCAATATACGCATTGGGCGCCAGAATTATAGATATTACGAGGTCCTCGAAGGCCTCGAACCGGGCGAACGTATCATCACGAGTTCATATTCTTCTTTCGGCGAAGCCGATAAAATAACTATAAACTAATCAATCCTGAATAATCGTAAAGATATGGATATCGAAGTAAAAAACGTATATAAGGTATTCCGCACCGACAGTGTGCAGACGCACGCTCTCAGCGATGTTTCGCTCAAGGTGAAAGACGGAGAATTTGTCGCCATAATGGGGCCGTCGGGCTGCGGCAAATCGACGCTTCTCAATATTCTCGGTCTTCTCGATAATCCTACTTCCGGCGAATATCTGCTCGACGGCAAGGAGGTCGGCGGTCTCAAGGAAATGCAGCGTACCGAATGGCGCAAAGGCCGTATCGGCTTTATCTTCCAGTCCTTCAATCTGATCGAGGAGATGACGGTGCGTGAGAATATAATGCTCCCGCTGAACAATATAAAGCTGTCGCGCGATGAAAAGCGACGTCGTGTCGACGAGGCCATGAAGCGCATGGGCATAGCACACCGTGCGGCTCACTATCCGTCGCAGCTGTCGGGCGGCCAGCAGCAGCGCGCCGCCATAGCGCGTGCCATAGTGGCGAAGCCCGGTCTCATTCTTGCCGACGAACCAACCGGCAATCTCGACTCGCGCAACGGTGCCGAGGTGATGGAATTGCTCACGGAGCTGCACCGCGACGGTGCCACCATAATCATGGTGACTCACTCGCAGAAAGATGCCGGCTGTGCCGACTATATAATCAACCTTTTCGATGGCCGTATTGTCGAAAATCTCGCCGACCGCATGTAGGCGCAATGCGAGTTAATACTTTTAGATCATGAGATTTTTTACTTCAGATATACGGCGCAATATCATCAAGATAGTGTGCCTCACCATAGGTCTTGCCATGGGTTTTCTTCTTGTGGCAAAAATCTACTTCGAGCAGACCTACGACAGCTTCTTTCCGGAGGCCGAAAGGATATATCGCCTCACCGAAAGTGTGACTCAGAATGGCGAGTACCGCGAGTATCTCCAGACTCCCGGAGCCATCGCACCGGGCGTGAAACGCTATGCGCCTCAGGTTGAGGTTGCGACCCGCTGTACGTATATGCTTGGTGAGAACGATGTGCGAACTGACGACGGGCGCGTCTTCACAGCCGACGGCGTCAAACTGGCCGACAGCTGTTTCTTCGATGTCTTTCAGACACGGATTATTGCGGGCGATCCTCACGACGCTCTGGCAGTGAAAGACGTGTGCATGATTCCGCGCTCGCTGGCCGAAAAAATCGGGGGCGATGTCGTTGGCCAAAGGCTGTGCGCGCTGTCGTTTTCCGAAGACTATAAGGTGACTGTCGGCGGTGTCTACGAAGATTTTCCGCTCAATTCCACAATCGACAACGTGATATATCTCAGTCTTCCGTCGATAGGTAGTTTTTCCTATGACGGAAGGGAAAACTGGGTGGGCAACGACCGCTACCACAGCTATGTGAGGCTTGTCGATGGCGCAAAGCCCGATGAACTGAAGCCCAATATAATGAAGATGCTCAAAGATAATGTCGACAACGAGTTTGTAGAGACATTTGCTTTCCGCATAGGATTGAAGCCCCTTATCGGAATCTATACATCGCAGGAAAGTGTGAGGACAATGACCTGGATGCTGTCGCTGCTTGCTGTGATTATGCTGATGAGCGCCGGTCTTAACTATCTGCTGATAGTGATAGGGCAGATGGGGCACCGCAGCAAGGAAATGGCCGTGCGAAAGTGCTACGGCACGGGCAATGGCCGTATTTTCGGCCGCGTGATGGGTGAAAGTCTGTTCTTTCTTTTTGTGTCGATTGGTCTGGCGGTGCTTCTGGTTTTCTGTTTCTCTGATTTGTGCCGCAATCTTCTCGGCTATACTCCTCAGGAGCTTTTCTCGACGGGCAAGGTATGGCTTGTTGAGGGCGCCGTGTGTGTCGGTCTTCTGCTTGTGACCGGTGCTGTACCTGCATGGCTGTACTGCCGCACGCCTGTTGCGAGCGCTTTCCGCAGCAATGTGCGCAGCCGGCGCGGCTGGAAGCTCGTGCTGCTGGCTGTGCAGTTCTTCGCCTCGGGTATGCTCATGTGTCTGCTTGTGCTCGTCGGGCGCCAGTACTATATGATGTCGCGGCTCGATATGGGTTTCGACTATGAGAACATAGGCTATGTGTCGCTGTCGGGTGTGCCGGGTGAGTCGCGTTCGGCTCTTGTGTCGGAACTTAAGAGTCTTGGCTGCGTTGAGGGTGCGGCAGCAACATACCATAATTTCCTTTACACGGCTTCGGGCAATAACGTGTGGGTCGGCGATAATTATGCGGATAATATAAATGTGGCCGATTTCTATATTGCGAATCCCGATATTTTCGATGTGATGGGCATAGAGTTCGTGCAGGGCGGAACATTCGACATGCTTGCCGACAGTACCGGGCGCCAGGTGATTGTAGAAGAGCGTTTTGCCGATGTGCTGAAGAAACTGACAGGCGTGGACGACCGCAATCTGGTAGGCAAGACTTTCAATATCACCGAGCACATGCATTCCGAAGGAGGCAACGACTACACCATATGCGGCGTGATAGGCAATATGCGTCGCGGCGGCTTCGACGAGGAGAGCGCCGACATGCGTTCGGCCGTCATATTCCCGAGCCGCTATGTAAGCGACAATCTGTTTGTGCGTTTCAACCGTCTTACGGCGGAGAATCTGCACCAGGCGCAGCAGGTGATATCGCGCGTCTATCCTGCCCGCGATATCTATATAACTCCCTATAAAACTCAGGTGGAACAGCTTACTGCCGATGTGCGCCGCTTCGGCACGTCGGTGATAATATCGGGGATTGCCATTGTGGTGATAGCCCTGATAGGTCTCGTGGGATATACTGCCGACGAGGTGCAGCGCCGCGCCAAGGAAATTGCCATACGCAAGGTGACTGGCACGCCGGCGTCGCGAATCGTGCGGCTGTTCTGCCTCGATATTCTTAAAATCGCCATTCCGTCGTTGCTCGCGGGCGGAGCGCTGGCTGTGGTGGCGGGGCGCGAATGGCTGTCGCAGTACACAGAGCAGGTTTCGCTCTCGCCTCTGTCGATGGTGCTCTGCATAATACTGCTTCTGGTGCTGTTGTTGTCTGTAGTCGCACTCAACAGTCTCAATGTTGCCCGAAGTAATCCTATAGACCATCTGAGGAGCGAATGACAGTGTACGCGCCCCGGGCAGTCGTCCCGGGGCGATTTGTGTTTGCCAGAACATTTTTTGTTGATGCCGTGTTTCCATTGCATGAAAGATTCATCTCTTATGCATGGCAATAGTGGCGTCCGGCGTCTGTCGGCCATGGGACTTCTTGTGGCCGTCGGCATTGTTTTCGGTGATATAGGCACGTCTCCGCTCTATGTGATGAAGGCGATCGTGGGGGCTTCGCCTGATTACGATGCCGCTTACATCATTGGCGCCGTGTCGTGTATAATCTGGACACTTACCCTGCAGACTACGGTGAAGTATGTGCTTGTGGCCTTACGGGCCGACAACAAGGGGGAGGGCGGCATACTGGCGCTCTATGCCTCGCTCAGGCGCATGAAGCCGGGCTGGCTTTATCTTGTGGCGGCGGTCGGATCGGCGGCTCTTGTGGCCGACGGTGTCATTACGCCGGCAATCACGGTATCGTCGGCCGTAGAGGGGCTGCGGGTTTTCGATCCCGATCTTCCTACGGTGCTGATCTCGGTGGCCGTGATAGCATGTATATTTCTCATGCAGCGGGCCGGAACGGGCGCTATAGGACGTTTTTTCGGCCCTTTCATGCTTGTGTGGTTTTTGATGCTCGGCATACTCGGCATTGCCGAGGTGGGCTCATATATGCCGGTGTTCAAGGCATTCAATCCGGTGTATGCGTTCAGGCTTCTGTTCTCTTCACCGGAATGGTTCCTCATTATGGGTGCGGTGTTTCTGTGTACTACAGGAGCCGAGGCGCTTTATTCCGACCTCGGGCACTGTGGCCGCAAAAATATCTCGGTAAGCTGGATTCTCGTCAAGGCATGTCTGATACTTAACTATCTCGGGCAGGGTGCATGGCTCATCAGCCATGGGGCCGAGGCAGTGGGCGTCAATCCGTTTTTTGCCATCATGCCGTCGTGGTTCTCGGGCATCGGCGTGGCCATGTCGGCGGGCGCGGCAGTCATTGCGAGTCAGGCGCTGCTGAGCGGCTCGTTCACAATTTTCTCCGAGGCGGTCAGTCTCGGATTCTGGCCGAAGCTCAAGATCAAATATCCGAGTGTCGAGAAAGGGCAGCTATATATTCCGGCGGTGAATATGGCCCTGTTTGTCGGCTGCCTGATCACGGTGCTCGTGTTCCGCGATTCCTCCCGTATGGAGGCGGCCTACGGTCTGGCGATTACCGTGACTATGCTGATGACTACTGTCCTTCTTGCTTTCTGGATGGTGTCGCGTGGCGTCCCGAAGATTCTGTGTGCCATTTTCGTGCTTGTTTTCGCGACTGTCGAAATCATTTTTTTTGTCGCCAATCTGTTCAAATTCACCCATGGGGGCTGGTACAGCATGGGGATTGCGGCATTGCTCGCCGCCGTGATGATCCTGTGGCGAAACGCCACACGGGCGAGGGCGTCGTTTATCGAATACCGTCGGCTCGACGAGTGTGCCGGTCTTATATCGGCCATCAAGGCCGATGACTCGATATCTAAGTTTACGTCGAACCTTGTATATTTCAGCCGTTCGGCCGATCACGACCTTATTGAGAGCAAGATCGTATATTCGATCGTTAACAAGCTGCCAAAGAGGGCCGACCATTACTGGTTCGTACACATCGAGAATGTCGACGAACCTGAGACACTCGAATACAGCGCCCGTATCGCGGTACCGGATACGGTATATTTCATAACTATGCGTCTGGGATTCCGCGTAGAGCCGAAAGTGACGGCTTATCTGCGCCAGATAGTGGAAGATCTTGTGGCCGACGGACGTCTCGATCTGCGCAGCAGCTATCCGTCGTTGCGCGCCAGGAATATTCCAGGAGATTTCAGATTCATGATCATACACCGCATATTCTCGCCGTCGAGCAACTGCAGCGGCCGGGACCGCAGGCTCATGCGTGTGCATCAATTCTTGCGTCGGCTTGGCATCGACGACTCCGAAGCGATGGGTCTCGAGACCAGTGTCGTTACTCGGGAAACCGTTCCACTTATCATAAATACGGCCAGCGGACGCCGCATAAAACGTTCAGGAGAGGACACAAATAGTTCAAAAGATATTACATTTCGGGCAAAATGACCGACATGGTTTTTTTAGTTTGTATTTTATTCGTGGGTTTCTTATCTTTGCACTACGTAACCAAAATCGCCGCCGATTGTCCGTGTACGATTTCCGGTTGCATATGAAACTTAATAAACTCAACAAAAAATACACTTTAACACCATGGAACTCCAGAACAAAATTGACTCGACTTTCGAAGCTAAATTCGGCGGTCACGGCACTATCTATGCTTCTGCCGGACGTATCAACCTCATAGGCGAACACACCGACTACAACGGCGGCTTCGTGTTCCCCGGCGCAATCGACAAAGTGATCATGGCCGAGATCCGTGCCAATGGCACCGACAAGGTTCGTGTATACTCGATCGATATCGACGACTACGCTGAATTCGGCCTGACCGAAGGTGATGCTCCGAGTCAGTCCTGGGCCCGTTATATCTTCGGCGTATGCCGCGAGATCCTCAAACGCGGCGGCAAGGTCGAAGGCTTCGACGCCGTCTTCGCAGGCAATGTGCCTCTTGGTGCCGGTCTGAGCTCCTCGGCAGCCCTGGAATCGTGCTTCGCTTTCGCGATGAACGATATGTTCAACGGCAACGCTATCGATAAATTCGAGCTTGCCCGCATTGGTCAGAGCACCGAGCACAACTACTGCGGCGTCAACTGCGGTATCATGGACCAGTTTGCCAGCGTATTCGGCAAGAAAGACCACCTGATGCGTCTCGACTGCCGCTCGATGGAATATGAATATTTCCCCTTCGAGCCGAAGGGCTATACTCTCGTGCTCGTAGACTCTGTGGTAAAACACGAACTCGCCGATTCGCCCTATAACAAACGCCGCGCTTCATGCGAGCGTGTCGCCAAGCGCCTCGGAATCGAAACACTGCGCGACGCTACAATGGAAATGCTCGACTCCGTGAAGAGCGATATTTCGGCCGAGGACTATTTCCGCGCCAAATTCGTCATTGAGGAGAAAGATCGCGTGCTCACCGTCTGCGACGCCCTCGTTGCCGGAGACTACGATACCGTAGGTCGCTGCATGTACGAGACACATGCCGGTCTCTCGAAGGACTACGAGGTAAGCTGTGTGGAACTCGACTTCCTCAACGACCTCGCTAAGGAATGTGGTGTCACAGGCTCGCGTATCATGGGCGGCGGTTTCGGCGGCTGCACCATCAATCTGGTGAAGGACGAACTGCTTCCCTCTTTCATCAGCACGGCCAAGGCCCGTTTCAATGAGAAATACGGCCATGAGCCCAAAATCTATGAAGTAATCATCAGCGACGGCGCCCGCAAGGTTGCCGAAGCTGCTCATTGATCTTTGGTTAAAGATTAGAGGTTAAGGGTTAGAGGTTAGGGGTTAAGAGTTAACGGTTATTCGTAATCTTAGCTTATGACCATTAATCAATAACCTATAACCGTTAGCCATTAACCTGTAACATAACCCATAACCATTTGAACGAAGACATGAAAGAAACTGTATTGGTGTCCGGCGGAGCCGGATATATCGGCACGCACACTGCCGTGGCTCTCATCGAGGCCGGATATGATGTAGTGATAATCGACAACTTCTCGAATTCGGAGCCGTCGGCTCTCGAGGGTCTGGAGAAGATCGTAGGCCGTAAGGTAACTTTTGAAGAAGTAGATACCTGCGACAAAGCCGCTCTCCGCGGCGTGTTCGAACGCCATCAATTTAACTCCGTGATTCATTTCGCGGCCTACAAGGCTGTCGGCGAATCCATGTCCGAGCCCCTGAAGTACTATCAGAACAATCTGGTGTCGTATATGAATATCCTGGAGATGATGAAGGAGTTCAACCGGCCCAATGTGCTCTTCTCTTCGTCGGCAACAGTATATGGCGATGCCGAAGTGCTGCCCGTGACCGAGCAGACTCCCCGTCAGCCGGCAACCTCGCCTTATGGCAACACCAAGCAGATTGCCGAGGATATACTGCATGACTGCTGCCGTGCCTACGAGGGCATGTATGGCATAGCTCTGCGCTATTTCAATCCTATCGGCGCACATCCGTCGGCTCTCATCGGCGAGCTCCCCCGCGGTGTGCCCGCCAATCTTGTGCCTTTCATCACCCAGACAGCCGCCGGCATCCGCGAATGCCTCTCTGTATTCGGCAACGACTATGATACTCCCGACGGCACATGTCTGCGCGATTATATCGACGTCAATGACCTCGCAAAGGCACACGTTGCCGCTGTAGACCGCATGGTGCAGCATAAGATGGACGCCAAATACGAGATCTTCAATGTCGGAACTGGCAACCCTGTGTCGGTGCTCGAGCTTATAACCCGTTTCGAAAAGGCCAATAACCTGAAGCTCAACTATAAGATCGTGGGACGCCGCGACGGCGACGTACCCGCAGTCTGGGCCGATACCGCTCTTGCCAACAAGGTTCTCGGCTGGAAGGCCGAGCGCGATCTTGACGACACCCTCCGTTCGTCGTGGGAATGGGAGAAACACGTACGCAATATCTAATTTTGCTATGATTAAGAAAGATTGTGCGGCGTCGCCTGCAGGCGAGATTACGCTTCTCACGATAGTCAATGCTTCGGGCGCCTCGGTCGTGCTGACCAATGTAGGCGCAGGCGTCGTGGCCGTGAATGTGCCGGACCGCAACGGCAAGCTCGACGACATCGCTCTCGGTTATGCCGATCCCGCCGACTATATCGGCGACGGCCCGTGCTCGGGCAAGGTGCCCGGCCGCTATGCCAACCGCATAGCACGCGGTATTTTCTGCCTCGACGGTCTCGAGTATCATCTGCCGATAAACAACGGCCCCAACTGCAATCACGGTGGTCCAGAGGGCTTCAACAACCAGCTCTGGAAAGTTGTGTCGGCCGAAGGCAACAAGGTGAAGTTCGAATATGTGTCGGCCGACGGCGAAGCCGGTTTCCCCGGTAAACTGACCGCCGGCGCCGAATATGAATGGACCGACGGCAATGAACTTAAACTCACCCTTACGGCCACTACCGACGCCAAGACTGTTGTAAATCTCACCAACCATGCATATTGGAACCTCGCAGGCCATAATTCGGGCAGCGTGCTCGGCAACAATATGCGTATCGCGGCCTCGAACTATCTGCCTACCGACGAGGTGCAGATTCCTCTTGGTCAGCCAGAGGCTGTGGCCGGGACTCCGATGGATTTCACAGAGTTCAAGGCTATCGGACACGATATCAAGGAAGATTTCACCGCTCTTAAGATCGGTAAGGGTTATGACCACTGCTGGGTGGTTGACGACTGGAAGCCGGGCTGTGTGAAGCCTGTGGCATGGCTTGAGGAAGAGACTTCAGGCCGTGTGCTCGAGGTGTCGACTGACCAGCCGGGCGTGCAGGTCTATACCGGCAACTGGCTTGCCGGCAGTCCTGCCAACAAGGCCGGCCGGAGTTATGATGACTACGACGGCGTGGCGATAGAATGCCAGGATTTCCCCAATTCGCCCAACACTCCGGCGTTCCCGTCGACGGTTCTTGAGCCGGGTCAGAAGTATGAGCGTCATATAAATTTCAAATTCTCAGTTAAATAATATATCTCTTTGTTCAACTTTCGCAAGCTCAAGTTGAAGTGAATAAAGTGAAAATCAGGCTACGCCTGAGTGAAGATAATGCTGAAGTACTATTACCTTCACCTTTCACCCTTCACTTTTAAAAAACTTCATCAACTCCTGAAAAAATGAAACCTACTCTTTTCATTCTTGCAGCCGGTATGGGCAGCCGCTACGGTGGTCTCAAGCAGCTCGACGGTCTCGGCCCCAACGGCGAGACCATAATGGACTATTCTGTTTTCGACGCTATCCGCGCCGGTTTCGGTAAAATCGTGTTCGTTATCCGCAAGGATTTCGAGGCTGATTTCCGCGAGAAAATCCTTTCGAAATATGAAGGCGTAGTGCCCGTAGAGGTCGTATTCCAGAGCATCGACAAGCTCCCCGAAGGTTTCGAATGCCCCGCTGACCGCACAAAGCCCTGGGGCACCAACCATGCCGTGCTCATGGGCAAGGGCGCTATCAACGAGCCTTTCGCCGTCATCAATGCCGACGACTTCTATGGCCGTGATGCATTCGAGGTGATCGCCAAAGAACTCATGCGTCCTCGCGACCGCAAGGGCGACTACTGTATGGTAGGCTTCCGTGTAGGCAACACCATGACCGAAAACGGCTCTGTTGCCCGCGGCGTATGCGAGAACAAGGACGGATTCCTCACCTCAGTTGTAGAACGCACCGCCATCAGCTACGATCCCGAGCATCGCATTGTGTTCACCGACGAGAACGGGGAAGTACAGACCCTCGAACCGAACACTCCTGTGTCGATGAACATGTGGGGCTTCACTCCCGACTATTTCGACTACAGCGAGCGCGAATTTGTGAAGTTCCTCCAGAAAGATCTCAATACTCCTAAGGCGGAATTCTTTATTCCTCTCTGCATCGATACCCTCATCAACAGTGGCGAGGCCACCGTCAAGGTACTTGACACAGATTCCAAGTGGTTCGGCGTGACATACAGCGCCGACCGTCCTGCCGTTGTCGCCAAATTTGCAGAACTCACCGAAAAAGGCGAATATCCCTCGCCCCTCTTCCCCAAGAAATAAGAATTTCTTTCACATTATTTAACGTTGCAGGCCGCATGATAACAAATGCGGCCTGCGCTTTTCTTAAAAATATGTTTTTAAACATATTTTGATGTAAGCTCTTGGCATGTTGGGGCTTAAGTGGCTGATTGCGGGCGGCTGTGATGACGTTAAACTTTTTTAAACTCAAAAAACTTCGGAAAAAGGCCAAAAATTGCTATCTTTGGAAAACCGTAAAACTAACACTTAAAGAACCTTAATGCCCGTCATGGAGCAGACATTCATAATTCTCAAACCCTCGACCATTTCCCGTAGCCTCGTAGGCGACGTCCTCATAAGATTCCAGCGCAAAGGATTGCAGATCACAGGTATCAAGATGATGGAACTCACTGAAGAAATCCTTCGCGAACACTATGCACACCTCGTAGACCGTCCATTCTTCCCGACCCTTCTCAAATCGATGATGGCGACTCCTGTCATCGTCATGGTGCTCAAGGGCAAGGATGCCGTGAGCGTTGTCCGTTCGATGGTCGGTGCCACCAACTGCCGTGTTGCAGCGCCGGGCACTATCCGCGGCGATTTCGGCATGAGTGGCCAGGAAAATATCGTACATGCCTCCGACAGTCCCGAAAACGCTGTAATAGAGATCAACCGATTCTTCAAACCGGAAGAGATTTTCGACTACACACTTCCGACAGTCGCTTCCATCTATGCTCCCGACGAACGTTGACGTCAGGGCAAGCAATATATAACCAAAGTAAGACCGCATAAAAGCCAATCGCTAAAGAAATATAATGCTCTCCTGCCTGAATAAAACCATAATAATGACCGCCGCAGCCCTGTTCTGCGGTTTCGGCGCAATGGCCGAAGATCTTGAATTCCGCCTTCCGGCAAGCCATGCCGCCAGCCACGACAATCTGCTTGCCAACCAGGGAAATGCCGGAATCTCCGTCGAAAATACATCAAAATATCTCGAAGAGCTTTTCAGTGATGAGGAGGAGCCCGAGTTAGATATCTATACCGAAGGCTGGGACAGCCAGGCCGTGAACTGCTATAACGCGTCGCAGGTGCCCAACAGCGCCGTGATCGATGTCACGAACTTCGCAATGCCTCATTCGGGCTACATCACCTCGCCCTACGGCTATCGCCGCCGTTTCCGCCGCATGCATAAGGGCGTCGACCTCAAGCTCAATATCGGCGATACTGTCCGAGCCGCTTTCGACGGCAAAGTTCGCATAGTCCGCAATCAGGGCCGTCGCGTGGGTTACGGCAAATATATCGTAATCCGCCATACCAACAACCTCGAGACAGTCTACGGCCACCTTTCGGAGTGGCTCGTGGAGCCCGACCAGTATGTCAAGGCCGGTGATCCTATCGCTCTTGGCGGAAACACAGGCCGCTCGACCGGCCCCCATCTCCACTTCGAGACGCGCTATATGGGCTATGCCATCAATCCGTGCGCGATTTTCGACTTCGCCAATCAGACAACACATACCGATACTTACACTTTCTCTAAATCGACATATCAGAATGCACGCAATTTCTCGCCGTCGGCAAACAGCGAGTATGCCAAGGAATATCTGAAAAAGAATCCTCCGAAGCCCTATGTGCGTAATTCAGGCTCGACCACAGGCGCCGGTTCGTCGACATACCGTGTCAGAAAAGGCGATTCGCTCAGCAAGATCGCCTCTCGCAACGGAACTACCGTCGCCCGTCTGTGCCGCCTGAACGGTCTCAAGACTACCTCTAAGCTTCAGGTCGGTCAGAAGATCAAGCTGAGATAAGGGTAGAAATAGTTCAGGAAGTTTAAAAAATTAAGATAATAGTGCCGGTTCTCGATGAGCCGGCATTTTTACGAAATATGGAAACAATAAAAGATAAGGAATTTGGCGGTGAGCGCCCCTTGTTTGCCGCCCGAGACCTCCGTCTGGAGCATGTAACTATCCACGCCGGCGAATCGGCGCTTAAATGCACACGCAATATCGAGGCTGTCGACTGCCGCTTCGAGGGTAAGTACCCCTTCTGGCATACCGACGGTTTTCGTGTTGAAAACTGTCTGTTTACACCCGGCGCGCGGGCCGCGCTGTGGTATTCGCGCGGCTGCGTTATGCGCGATACCCTTGTGGAGGCGCCGAAGATGTTCCGCGAGATGACCGGCGTCGATCTGTGCGGGGTGAGGATTCCCGATGCGCAGGAGACACTGTGGCATTGCAGCGAGATCAGACTACGCGATGTCGAGGTGGCCAATGCCGACTATCTTTTCATGCATTGCCGCTCGATAGATATCGACGGCTACCGCCAGCAGGGCAACTATTCGTTCCAGTATTGTGCCGATGTGGTGATACGCAACGCGCACATCGACTCTAAGGATGCCTTCTGGAACACCGACAATGTGACTGTCTACGATTCGGAGCTGACCGGGGAATACCTCGGCTGGCACTCGCGCAATCTCCGTCTGGTGAACTGCCGCATATCGGGCACACAGCCGCTGTGCTATGCCAAGGGGCTTATTCTGGAGAATTGTACTTTCGCGCCCGACTGCGATCTGGCATTCGAGGACAGCGAGCTGCGCGCCGACATCAGGGGACATATCACGTCTGTGAAAAATCCGCGCTCAGGTTCCATTACAGCCGGTTCGATCGGCGAGATCATCCTCGACGATCATGTGCTTGAGCCGGCCGACTGTAAAATCACGATCCGATGAGCACCGACTGGTTCGACGATGTACCCGGCCGCCGCGGTACGGCGTCGTATAAATGGGATACCCCTGCCGACGAGGACGTTATTCCGATGTGGGTGGCCGATATGGATTTCCGGACGGCACCCGTTGTCGTCGATGCTTTACGGCGTCGCGTGGAGCATGGTGTGTTCGGCTATACGAAAGTACCGGCTGAATATTACAGCGCATGCACGGGGTGGTTCGCGCGGCGACACGGCTGGTCGTTCGACAGTTCGGAGGTGATATATACCTCCGGCGTGGTGCCGGCTCTGTCGGCCATCATCAAGGCCATGACGCGTCCCGGCGACAAGGTGATCCTCCAGACACCGGCCTACAACTGCTTCTATTCGTCGATACGCAACAATGGCTGCGAGCTTTCGGCCAATATGCTGCTCCGCGATGCCGACGGCCGCTACAGCATTGACTTCGACGATCTCGAGCGACGCGCAGCCGACCCCGAGGCGAAGCTGCTGATACTCTGCAATCCTCATAATCCGTCGGGACGCGTGTGGACACGCGACGAGCTGGAGCGTGTGACGCGCATATGTCTCGAGCACGATGTCTTCGTCATATCCGATGAAATCCACTGCGAGCTGACCTATGCGGGACACGACTATACCCCATACGGTACGCTTGGCGATGAGTTCCTGCGTCGTGCGGCGGTATGCGTGTCGCCGAGCAAGGCATTCAATATCGCCGGTCTGCAGATTGCCAATATAGTGGCTGCCGACGAGGGTGTGCGCGCTCGCATAGACCGTGCCATCAACGACAATGAGGTCTGCGATGTCAATCCTTTCGGTGTCGCCGCCACGATCGCCGCATATAATCAGGGCGAGGAATGGCTCGATAGCCTGCGGGGCTATCTGTGGGATAACTATTGCTTTGCAAGGCGCTTTTTTGCCGATAATATGCCGCGGTGCGGCGTTACGCCTCTCGAGGGTACGTATCTGCTGTGGGTCGATATGTCGGCCTGTGGTGTTCCGACCGAAGAACTGTGCCGTCGGCTCGAGGAGGATTATAAGGTGAAGGTAAGCCCGGGACCAGATTACGGCCCGGGAGGCGAAGGCTTCATCCGCATAAATCTGGCATGTCCGAGGGCCAGGCTTGAGGAGGGGCTTTGGCGGATAGCCAAAGCTCTGAAGTAGATTGCTTACAGGCTCTGCGGTTTCCGCAGGGCTTTTTTGATGGTTTTAGGAGGGATTTTGCCGGGGTGGATGGCCGAACTGAAGTTCGTCGCTTAAAACAGATTTTTCGGTTACAGTAATGTGACAAAATGTTGTTGTAACAATTGTGTAACAAAATTGTATCTTTCTAATTATTTGGTAATTAATAATTTATCGAGGATTTGATGGCTGATTTTTGAAATTAACATATTTTTACATTAAAACTCTTGCGATTGGTGAATTTGGATATAATTTTGAATCGTCAAACAAAACAAAGACGAAAAAACTAACTCCAAAATCATCATAATTATGGCTACCACGACAACCTTTCAGACTAACCTGATGAACCTTCAGTCGAATCTTCTCAATTTCGCGTTCATGCTTACTTCGAACCGCGACGACGCTTACGATCTCCTTCAGGACACCACCCTCAAGGCGCTCGACAATCAGGATAAATATGCCGAGAACACCAACTTCAAGGCATGGGTGATGACGATAATGCGCAATATCTTCATCAACAACTATCGCCGCACCGTTCGTGCAGCGACAGTCGTGGACACCACCGACAACCTCTATCACCTCAACCTCAGCCAGGAGAGCGGCTTCGAGTCGCCCGAGGAATCCTACGGCGCCAGCGAGATCACCGAGGCTATCAGCGAGTTCTCCGATGAATACCGCATTCCTTTCTCAATGCATGTGGCCGGTTACAAGTACAACGAAATCGCCGAGAAGATGAATCTGCCCCTCGGCACGGTCAAAAGCCGTATCTTCTTCGCCCGCAAGAAGCTGCAGGAGCGCTTCGCCGACTACCGCTATTGATAATTATGAATTATGGATTATGAATTATGGATTCATGCACAATTCATAGTTATGGATTATGAATTATGCATAATCCCTGATTCTGAATTGAAAAGATGATTTGGAGCCGCCTGTCAGGGCGACCGTATATGCCGATGGCCTGCCGCGAAATCGCGTTGCAGGCCATCGCTGTTCTTATCGGTTCAGTGTGCAATTATGGTGCGGATGCGGGGCAGGAGCGACGATATGGCTGTCACAAGGTAGCCGGTGGCGAGAGCGGCGACGACAGAGCCTTCGCGGACGCCTTCGATGCGGCCTGTGAAGGCAAGCGAGCAGAGCACTGCCAGACTGACAAGGGTGACGTCGAAGCATACTTTGAGACGTCCGAATTCGCGGCCATAGCGTCGTGAGGCGTATTTGACGAAGCCCTCGGCACTCATTATGGCGACGTTTGGCTTAAGTTCGAGCACTACGCCTATGGCCTGGCACAGGCAGCCGAAGGCAAGGATGGCGAGTGCCCAGAGATAGCTCGGGGGCGCCATAGTGGCCGTCATGGCCATGTTGAGGTCGATAAAAGCCGAGAAAATGAATGAAAAAGGGATCTGTAGCAGAATCTCGGCGCGGTCTTTATTGGTGCCGAAGCCCCGTATGAGCCAGAACTGGCCGACGATGAGGAGCATGTTGATGATGAAGGTCGCGGTGCCGAGCGTAAGCGGTGTGTTAAGCGACAGGACGTAGTTGATACTTGAAATTGGTGTTGTTCCGAGGGAGGAGCGGACTATGAATACTACGCCGAGGGAGAGAAAGAATAAACCGATAACGAATATTACATACCTGAATATCAGTGATTTCATAGAAAAACCTTTCTTTTTACCACTGCAAAGATACGAAATATTTTTGAGAAGAGGATTGTTGAGGAGAGGGGAGAGGTGTTTCAGGACGGTTTATTTGGTTTTCTTGGGGCGTCCGCCGATGACGAAGCCGAGGGTGAGGCCGACGGCGTTATAGTGCTTGCGCGAGATCTGGCACTCGAGGCTAAGACGGATATGGTGTACGAACTCCACGCCTATGCGCGGCTCGACAGCAAAGCCTGTATGTCGGAAGCCGTGACTGCTGAATATGGCGACACCGGTGGCAAGACCGAAAAAAGGATTTACTTTTCGACCCTGCCGAAGGTTGTAGTGTGAGCATACGCCGATAAGTACGCTTTCGTTATCAGCGGCACAGCCCGGATCTTCTGAATAACTTGCATCCATATACGAATATAAAATTCCTAAATCCCAAGGCGTATTAGGAAAATTAAAACGAATTTCTGCAGATGGCAGGAGGCAGAAATCAACATAACTCTCGCTACCCTTTATCGAATTGATTGGGTGAGAAAGCCTAAACAAACTCAGGCCGCCTTCGAAGTTCTGCACGCGGAGCGGCTCGGCGCCCCTGATCGATAAAACAGCTATGGAAAGTGCTAAAAATATGAAGAAAATTCTCGGAAATGCTTTCATGACGGTATATACACTTGAGTTTGCACAAAGGTAAACAAAATTAACCTTTTTGGTAAATAAACGAATTAGACCCTTGCAATTAAGAAAACGCAAAGGTCTGGTTTGTCATAATTCATTGATCTTTGTTTTTCTGGGACGGCCGCCGATAACAAAGTCTACTGATAATGCGAAGCTATTGAAGCCGCTGCGCGACAGATAAAAACCGGCTGAATGCAGAGGTAGAATTTTGAAAATTAAACGATAAGGGCAAAAATTATTCTGGATAATGGTTTCATGATGGTCTACACTTGAATTGGTACAAAAGTAGACAAAATTAGACAATTCTGCAAATTTCCGTCACCGGGCATTGTGAAATATAAATGATAAATTATGCCGAATTTAAATACAATACGAGGCTGTGTCATAATTCGGTTTTTTAAGGCAGTAGGGGCGCGCGTTCTGCGCGCTCGCCGAGAATATCTTGTGCAATACCTTGGTAGATAATCTGTTGATGCGTGGGCGCGCAGAACGCGCGCCCCTACTGAAGATGATAAAATGTATTATAACACACCGCCTACTTTGCCTATTGCGGTTTATTCGCGAATAACTTTGATTTCGCCAAATTCAGGACCAAAAAGAAGTTCGATATTTATCTCTTTCGAGCCTCCTATTTCAGACTTAGGTGCAGCGATTAAAGTAAGAGATTCTTCCGGCCATTTGGCTCTGACTGTTAACCAATCTAAATTTGCTTCGGTAAAGTCTTCGTCTATTATTCTGTAATTATAGCGCTCTTTACCGTTGTCTAACGTAATAAAGAGAGCACACTCTTTTCCTCGAATTACTTTCTCTCCGCCGTTTTCAGAGAATTGAACCTTTTTAGGATAACCCTTATTGTCGTAATTAGGGTCGCACGAGGTTGCTACGAGTGAAATGATGGCAATGAGCAAATAGATATAGTGTTTCATATTAATTAGGGTTTGTCATACATTACAACATGTATATAGCTATTGTATTTAGGTTTTTCTGAGCTAGTTGAGTTTGCATCATATTCTATTCGAGAATCTTTTCTATTAAAGATGCCGGAAACATAATAACCGTTCGATGTACCACCCCAACCGAAATCGCAATGAACCATGCTCAATGATTCAGTCTGTGTCTCTTCGCTTTGAAGAATGCCTCCTAAGAAGAACCTTTTAGTTATCTGTCTTTCTTTAATTTTATATCCATCGATATTCCAGGCATGACTTGATGTAATGTCTATGTTGTGCATTGCATATATTATGATTGGACAGGCTTTGTCAAGCATCATCGTAACTCGATCCCAGCTATATCTGTAAGTTTTAGCGTTGTTTAAGCCCAATACTCTCATTGCATTAGCAGCTTTGCCCGGGAAAGTGAAAGTTCCACCGTAGAAATACCAGCAGTTGCAGATATCGCTAATGCCCTTAAGAAGATGCGACGCGGACGACTTTCCGCTCTCGAAATTATAATTCAGATTCAAGGCGTTCCAGTTAACAAGGTATCCATTGTAGTAAAACTCATTAGGCGTTTTGAAATGAGTGAGCAGTTTTGCAATGGCTAAAGGGAAACAGCCGGCGGATGCACGACGTCTAGGGCCAAAAAATCCATATTTTCTTTTAGTTGGATATAAATCATTGAAAGGAGATTTTTGATGCCAATAGCTGTAATTTGTCAACATTGGCAAAACTTGACTTTTAATATTCCATTCAGTAGTATCAACTTTCATAATCAGAGGATTGCTGTCGCCGCCGCTACCTTCTGTTGACGGTATTAAATCATCCTTTTTTCTGAATTCATTCCCAATCTCTTCCAATGCATAGTTGATGCATAATGTATTTGATATCGGGTCGACTAATTCTAATGAATCTATTCCTAAAGCCCATGGTTCTCCGTTTTCATCTACTGCGTCTATGTCATTGATACAGAATTCTCCGACCAATGTATCTTTAATTGAATCGATATATAAGTCTACTGTATTAGGATTCATGAACAGCTCATCTCCTGTGTCAGGAGTGTAGTAAAAACCAGGACCAGTCATGGGGTAGCCATCGAATATAAGTCTATTTATTCTTTCATTTGCGAGCGTTCTGTACAGTTCATCACTGTCTATGTTTCCAGTGTCTGTTATTGCAATAATTTTATCTGTAATTCGCTCATCGCCTGCGAGAATTGCATAGCCTTGATTATTCTCGAAGTTTGCTATATAAAGCAGATTATTACAATCGATAGAGTCTTGTAGAGTTCGACTTGCAACTCTATGGAATTTTATAGGTTCGATTGATTTTATGTTAATTGTTTTATTGCTTCTGGTTGTCGGTTCGAAATCCTTGATGAAATCTGAAAGATACGCAAGTGCGCTTTCTTCAGAAATAGAGAAATCGTTAGATATTTTCTGTTTTAGGGGCTGTTCTGTCGGCAGAATTATTGTATTTTCATGGCAGCTCGTTAAGAGAATTATACCTATTAAAAGGAATAGGTAAATTAGTTTTTTCATTTGTATGCGATATTAAAGTGTGAATGATCCGGAGTAGATGGCATCTTCGATTTGGATTGTGATTTCGAATGTTCCGGCTTCGTTGATTGAGAGGGAAAGGGGCAGTTCGGGAGCGAGCATGGTTGCCGTACTTGCTATAATTGTGCCTGATTCGTCTTCGACTGTGATGTCGGCGAAGAGCGAGTAGCGGCTTTCTACGAATACCGAGTATTCGTCGTGGCTGCATACAACCGGGATTCGCGCAGGGGCCTGCGGGTGACGTTTTATAGTTTCATTCTTTTCTGTATTGAGGGGTATTTTTGTTTTGTTTACCGTATTATCTTCTGCAAAAAGAGATATGCAGAATATAAGAATGAGTATAAATGTTGATAATAGCTTTTGCATATGTCTTATTGATTATGATTTGACATTGCAAAGTTATATGTGAGAGGGGCTAATTACAAGAATTATGACAATAACATATAATTACATAGAGGTGCTGCCTGCTTTATAATAAGTTGAAATACAGCACTTAACAAGATGACCTTAAAGCTAAAAGATTACATTGAGAATTACATGGAGTAATTAATTGGTTTTCAGTGTGTTAGTGAAGTGTATTTCTAATTGCAAGATTATCAGTGAAATACGGTCTTTATAATGTCTTCTTTGTCTTTAAGATCACTCTCTTCGATGGTTTTTTTAAGTCTGTGGCGGTAGACTGCGAAGGTGCTTTTGCTTTTAGAAATCAGGAAGCAGATTGAGTCGTAAGAAAGCCCGAGAGACAGATAAATGAGAATACGCTTGTTTTCTTTGGTAAGTTTAGGACAAGCGCTGCAAATACGATCAATGAGATTATCCTGATAGTCGTTTACAAATTTTTCGAACTGAAAAAGCGTCTCATCTGAATTGATTTCGGAAAGTACACTGTCGATTTTTTTACCAAATAATCTATCTGTTTTCTTATTTTCAGGAAGAAGATACCATTCGCTGCATATGTTATTTAGCAAATGGACATGATTTTCTAATATATTTTGAGTCTCGTTGACGGCTCTTATATTGTTTTCATTCAGTAGATTGAGTTCAGATTTGAGTTCTCCGGCTTGAGATAGTAATAATCTTATATGGTATTTTTTAGCCTTGTTTTCTTTTGAGATAAACATTATTATGGTTGTGGCTACTATAATAGTAAGAAAAGTTATTACTAAGGCTGAGTTCCGTAATTTCTTTTCGATTTTAGCTTGTTTTATATATTGTCGGTTCTTGGCTTTTAAATTGTTATCGATACTTTTATAATAAGGATGAGCCAAAAGTTTGTCATATTGGGAGTTTAATCGTTCTCCTGATTCTTTATATGAAGAAAATGCGCGTTTCAAATCTCCTTCGGCGGAGTAGATTTCAGATTCAAGGTATCCAATACGTATACTGTCATTCCATGAATTACTTTTTTTAATAGCAATTTTTAAAGCTTCCTTAGCAGAGATGATATCATTGGTGTGTAGATAGCATTCGGATAATCTGGAGTAATGACAACTTTCCAGAAAGTCAGACGCATTATTTTTTAACCATATATAATTATTTATAGCTTCATCGTAGTTGTCGTCCATAAATTGAGCATGAGCCATTGTCCGATGCCATTCTTTTTCGAAATATAGATTATCAGAATTTCGATTTTTAATAAGCAAATTAATAGCGGAATCTGCTTTGTTGTTGTTGGCAAAAGCATTGGCTACAAGAAGTTCACACCACATAGCATGATTGTACTTTCCCGCACGCCTGAAGTTTTCGCATGCTTTAGTGGCATATTCTTCTGCGCGCTCGATGACGTACAGTTCATTGTAACAGTCAGACGTAAGTCGTTGGATCATGGCCAGATAGAAGCGGGCGTCGGTTCGGTCGGCTTTTTCTTCGGCTGTAGTCAGTCGATAAAGTGCCATTTCGTAGTCTTTAAGGGTGTGATATCTGGCGGCGCTGTAGTAGAGGGCCTGGACTTCGAGGGAGTCGTTGTGTCCGCGGTAGTAGTCGACGGCCGATTCGATGAGGGAGTCGGCAGAGGTGTCGATGTATGCTTTGTTTTTGGCTTTGGCTATGAGGAGTGCCCGGCGTGCTTTTTCGGCACGGCCGAAGGGTTCGAATGCCTCTGCGAGTGCGAGGGCTGAGTCGGGGGCGGTGACCATGAGGTCTTCGACGCTCTGGAAGAAAGCGTCGTGGCGGTGGCAGCCACCGGCCAGGAGCATGACGGCAAGTAGTGCGAGGATTATATGGAGGGGTAATTTTTTCATGAGGGAAAGGTGAAAAAAGACGCGCCGCCGTCGGGCGACGCGTCTTGTGGTAGTAGCCGGTCTTAGGCGAGACGCGCGAGGGCGGCTTTGATGCGGCTCATGGCTTCGACGATGTTTTCGTCGGAGGTGGCATAGCTGAGACGGATGTAGCCCGGGGCGCAGAAGGCGGCGCCGTCGACGGTAGCGACGTGGGCCTCGTTGAGGAGGTACATGGCGAGGTCGCCCGATGTTGCGATTGTTGATCCGTCGGGAGCCGTCTTGCCGAGATACGCCGTTACTTCGGGGAAGAGGTAGAACGCGCCCCGGGGCTCGTTGACGCCGAGGCCGGGGATTTCGCGGGCGAGGCTGACAACGAGGTCGCGGCGGCGCTGGAATGCGCGACGCATTTCCTCGACGCATTCCTGCGGGCCGTTGTAGGCTGCTTCGGCAGCTTTCTGGGCGATGGAGGAGGCGCCGGATGTGAACTGGCCCTGAAGCTTGGTGACGGCTTTGGCAATTTCGAGGGGGGCGGCGCAGTAGCCGATACGCCATCCGGTCATGGCATATGCCTTGGATACACCGTTGATTACAACGGTCCGTGCCGCGATTTCGGGGAAGGAGGCGAGCGAGACGAAGCTGCCGCCGGTGTAGTTGATGTGCTCGTAGATTTCGTCGGCGATGACCACTACCTGCGGGTGACGCTCGAGCACCGACACAAGTGCCTGAAGCTCGGCGCCGGTATAGACGCTGCCGGTGGGGTTGGAGGGTGAGCAGAGTATTATGGCCTTGGTGCGGGGGGTGATGGCGGCTTCGAGCTGTGCGGGCGTCATCTTGAAGTCCTGATCGATGCCGGTGGGCACTTCGACGGTGGTGCCTTCGGCGAGTTTGACCATCTCGACGTAGCTTACCCATGCGGGAGTGGGTATGATGACTTCGTCGCCGGGATTGACGACGGTGAGCACTACATTGCAGAGGGCGTGCTTGGCTCCGTTGCCGACTACGATCTGCGCGGGTTCGAATGCGAGGCCGTTCTCGCGCGACAGTTTGTCGGCGATAGCCTTGCGGAGGCTCATGTAGCCGGGTACGGGGCTGTAGAAGCTGAAGTTGTCTTCGATCGCCTTTATGGCGGCTTCCTTGATGTGTGCGGGGGTGAAGAAGTCGGGTTCGCCAACGGAGAGATTTATCACATCGATACCTTTGGCTTTTAGCTCGGCGCTTTTCTGCGACATCGCCAGGGTCTGAGAGGCTGCAAGAGCCTGTATTCTGTTGGAAATTTCCATGTTGAGCAATTAGAAATTAGGAGTGAGAAGTTAGGAGTCGTAATTTCTAACTACTAACTCCTAACTTGTAATTATTAATTATTTGCGTCGTTTTGCCTGTTCGCGCTGGGCTGCCTGTGCCTGACGCTGTGCTTCTTCGAGACGGGCCATCCATCCGCTTTTCTTGCGGGGTTTGCGGGCGTTGGCAAGCATCTGCTCGCGCACCTTTTTCTCGTCGACCACCTTGCGGAAGATCCATGTCTGTATGATGGTGATGAGGAGCGACACGAGGTAGTAGTAGCTCAGACCGGAAGCGTAGTCGTTGAAGATGAAGAGGAACATGACGGGCATGAAGTACTGCATGGCTTTCATGCCGGGCATGCCCGAGTTGGGCTGGTTCTGCATGGAGAGATGCATGTAGATGATGTTGACTGCCGTCATGAGGAGGCAGAAGAGGCTCACCTGGTTGCCGTAGAAGGGAATGGAGAACGGCAGGGTGAGGATCGAGTCGGGCGCCGAAAGGTCGTGAGCCCAGAGGAACGACTGACCGCGGAGTTCGATGGCCGACGGGAAGAAGGAGAACATGGCGATGAGCACGGGCATCTGCAGGAGCATGGGCAGGCAGCCCGAGAAGGGGCTTGCACCGGCGCGGCTGTAAAGGGCCATTGTTTCCTGCTGACGCTTCATGGCGTTTTCCTGACCGGGATATTTTTCGTTTATCTCCTTGATCTCGGGAGCGAGCACGCGCATTTTGGCCTGGCTCTTGAAGCTCTTGTAGGTGAAGGGGAAGATGATGAGCTTGATGAAGATGGTGAGCAGGAGGATGATGATACCGTAGTTGATGATGAACTTGCTCAGGAATGCGAAAACGGGCACGACGATTATGGTGTTGATCCAGCGGAAGATACCCCATCCCATCGGGATTATGCGGGTAAGAGAGAGGTCTTCGTCGTGTCCGAGGGTGTCGTCGAGGTCGGAGAGGATATTGTAGTCGTTGGGTCCGAAGTAGAAGTCGAATGAGGCGGGTGTGCCGTCGGCGGCGTTATATGGCACAGTAGCTTTCATGTCCATGTCCTTGAGGTATTCCGAATCCTTGATCTTTACCGAAGCGAGTTCGGCGGCTGTGAAGGGTTCTTTCGCGATGAGGACACTGGAGAAGAACTGGTTTTTGAAAGCTATCCATCGGAGGTGTCCGGCGAGGCTCTCGTGGTCGTCGCTTCCGGATTCGAGCTCGTCGACGCCTTCGCCTACGTATTTATAGGCGATGGAGCTGTTGCGCTCCTCGAAGGTTCGGCCGCGTTCGTTGCGCGCCATTTTCTGGTGCCAGTCCATTTCCATGCTTACGGTGCTGGGCGGCACGACGGCGTCCATGCCTTTTTGAACTACGTCCATGCGCACGACATATCCGTCGCCGAGGGTGTAGCGGATACCCCATACCGCTCCGGGGGCGGGAGCCATGGAGAGGAATACGGCGCTGTCGCCTTCGGCCGTCACGGTGAAGTTGAAGTCGCGGGTGTCGATACGCTGGTCGCGGGTATTGAAGCGGAAAGAGTAACTGTCGGTGTCATGGCCGAAGAGGACGATGTCTGCGGGTTCGGGGCCGACTTCAGTCTTGTATTTCTTCAGGACCACACGCGAGATGAGAGCTCCGCGGCTGTCGATGTCGAGGCGCACGTTGTCGTTCTCGAGGGTCGTTACCTTGTTCTCGCCGCCGAGATAGCGGGCGAAACCTTCGTAGCGCACAGAATTGTCGATCACAGTGCGCACTGCGGCGGCGGCACGAGCGCTCTGGGCAGAGGTAAGAGCGGCGCGGTTGCCGAGGAGGTCGCGGATATCGGCTTTGGCACCACCGGCGTCGACAGTGCCGGAGAGGCCTGCGATGCTGTCGAGAGCGATGTCGAGAGTGCCGTCGGCGAATACGGTGCGGCCCGTGGCGTCGGGCGTGCCCATGGTGCGGACGGCGCCGGCGAGGGCGGCGCTGTCGGCGGGCGTGAATACGGCAGCCGCTGGCCGGCTGCTTTGCGAGGCTTGTGCGGCGGCTGCTTCGGCACGCTCGCGCTCGGCGGCGATCTCGGCCTCCGAGGGCTTCATGAAGTAGAGGAAGCCAAACATGATTGCGGCCATCAGGACGAGGCCGGTGACTGTGTTTTTATCCATTCGTAGGTTTATGTATTTCGTTTCGGTATGCTATTGCCGCTTCTATGAAAGAGGCGAATATCGGACTCGGAGACAGCACTGTGCTGCTGTATTCCGGATGGTACTGTGTGCCGACAAACCACCGCTTGGACGGCATTTCGACGACTTCGACAAGATGAGTGCCCGGATTTTCGCCCGAACACAGCATTCCGGCCTCTTCGAAGCGTGCGCGGTATGCGTCGTTGAACTCGAAGCGGTGGCGGTGACGCTCGCGCACAAGGTCGGTGCCGTATGCCTTGGCGGCTTTAGATCCAGGCATGAGACGGCAGTCGAACGCACCCAGACGCATTGTGCCTCCGAGGTTCGATATGTTTTTCTGTTCCTCCATGAGGTCGATGACATTGTGCGGAGTATGCGGGTTCATTTCGGTGGAGTTCGCATCCTCAAGGCCGAGGACGTCGCGGGCGAACTCGATGACCATGCACTGCATGCCAAGGCATATGCCGAAAGTCGGCACGTCGTGCTCGCGGCACCATTTCAGTGCCGCAAACTTGCCGTCGATGCCGCGCTGGCCGAAGCCCGGTGCGATGATTATGCCGTCCATGCCGCCGAGTTTCTCATCGGCGTTTTCGGGCGTGAGCTTTTCGGAGTGTATATACACGAGGTTAAGCTTGCGGCCGGCATATGTTGCCGCGTGGAAAAGAGCTTCGCTGATGGATTTGTATGCATCCTGCAGCTCCACGTATTTGCCGACGAGACCGATGTTGACAGTCTCGGTGGCCGAGTCCATCTTGTCGATGAAGTCGAACCACGGCTGCATGTGCGGCTCTCCCTCGAAAGGCACGCCCATCTTGCGGAGCACGATTTCGTCGAGGTGCTGGGCATGCATTCGCAGGGGTACCTTGTAGATCGAGTTCACATCCTGCGACTGCACCACCGATTCGGGCGATACATTGCAGAAAAGCGCTATTTTGCGGCGCATGTCGTCGGGAATTTCCTTTTCGGTGCGGAGCACGAGCACGTCGGGCTGTATGCCGAGTTCCTGAAGTGACTTGACAGAGTGCTGTGTCGGCTTTGTCTTGAGTTCTTTTGCGGCGGCAATGAAAGGCACGTATGTGAGGTGTACGCAGAGGCTGTTCTGGCCGAGTTCCCAGCGGAGCTGACGCACTGCCTCGAGGAACGGCAGCGATTCGATGTCACCTACGGTACCGCCGATTTCGGTTATCACGAAGTCGTAGTCGCCGGTGTTGCCGAGATATTTTACGTTTCGCTTGATCTCGTCGGTGATATGGGGTACGATCTGCACTGTCTTGCCCAGATAGTCTCCGCGGCGCTCTTTTTCGATTACGCTCTGGAATATGCGTCCGCTCGTGACATTGTTGGCTCGTGAGGTGTGCACATTGGTGAAGCGTTCGTAATGTCCCAGATCGAGGTCAGCCTCGTGGCCGTCGTCGGTGACGTAGCATTCGCCATGTTCGTAGGGGTTCAGGGTGCCGGGGTCGATGTTGATGTAGGGGTCGAACTTCTGGATTGTCACCCTGAAGCCGCGGGCTTTCAGCAGACATGCCAGCGACGAGGAAATGATTCCTTTGCCCAGCGACGAAACAACGCCGCCTGTGACAAAAATGTATTTGGTGTGCACGACTTAAAAAATATAAGTTAGTGATATTTAGCTGAGTGGCTGATTTATTGCACAAACCCGAGGGCCCTGTCGCGGGTCCCTTCGAATCCAAGTTGCAAAAATAGCAAAAAATCCCGCAATCCACAACCCCGCCGGCCTCCTGCGCCGTATCTTCCGCAGGGAGTTTTTTCGCGGTGTTCCGGCGCGTGAAGACGGATTGGGCGGATCGGCCGATTTTTCGTATCTTTGTGGAAGAATTTCCAATACTGTGAAAAAGACTATGTTCAGAAAAATTTTTGTTTTGTTTGCCGTGCTGTTGCCCTTGTGGGCGGCGGCAGGAAATCCTGTCGATGAGTTGAAACGCGAATTTGTGACACCGGTGCGACTTGTGGAATTACCGGACACTTATTCTGCCGGAGTTTCCAATGCAGCGGCCCTGCTGAGGCCGTTCGACGGCCAGCTTGCGGTGTCGTCACCCGATGTGTGTGTGCTGACTACGCGCGAGGGTCGGCGCGGAGCTGTCCTGCTTGATTTCGGCAGGGAGCTGTGTGGCGGCATAGAACTTGCGGCTCCCCTGCGTGGCACTCAGAAAGCTCTGAAAGTGCGTATCTGTCTGGGCGAGTCGGTGAGCGAGGCTCTGAGCGATGTGTCGGCCGAAGGCGCAACGGCGACCAACGAGCATTCTTTGCGCGATTTTACCGTAGACATTCCCTGGCTCGGAACACTCGAGGTAGGAAATTCGGGATTTCGCTTCGCTCTCGTCGAGCTTGTCGAGCCTGAGGCCGAACTGCCTCTGAGGGCTGTCAGGGCGGTGTCACGCTACCGTGATCTGTCTTATGTCGGGTCTTTCGAAAGCAACGACAAGCGTCTGAACGATATATGGCGTACGGGAGCATATACTGTACATCTCAATATGCAGAATTATCTCTGGGACGGCGTCAAGCGCGACCGTCTCGTCTGGGTCGGTGATCTCCATCCGGAAGTCATGACCATAGCAAATGTATTCGGAGACTATGGTGTTGTGAAGAAAAGCCTCGATTTCGCACGCGATACATCGCCTCTGCCCGGCTGGATGAACGGCATAGCCGCCTACTCGATGTGGTGGGTGATCATACACCGCGATTTATGCCTCTACTCCGGTGATACGGAGTATCTCGGAGAGCAGCTTGATTATATGGGACGCCTGGTCGACTGTTTCGCCGACGGTCTCGACGGCAACCGTGAGAACTATCAGGGAGGGCAGCGTCTGCTCGACTGGCCGACATCCGAAATGCCCGAGGTAATTCATTCCGGCTATCAGTCGCTCCTCGTTATGGCAATGGAGGCGGCCGCGCAGATAGGGGAATGGACCGGCGACAAAGCTTTGAAGGCCAAGACTGCCGCCCTGCTGAAAAGAATACGGTCGTATAATCCGCCCACGGGAGGTGCCAAGCAGTCGGCTGCACTGGCCATATTAGCCGGTACGGCGCGCGACCGCGACACCGAGCGCGATGCAATTCTGGCGGGTAAGGCGTCCGGTTTCTCGACATTCTACGGCTACTATATGCTCGAGGCGCTTGCCGCTTCAGGAGCGCATGCGGATGCTATCGATATCCTGTCGGACTACTGGGGCCGCATGCTCGATCTCGGCGCTACCACATTCTGGGAAGATCTCGACTATGAGCATGGTCTTAAGGCCGCGAGAATAGACGAGATTGTGCCGGAGGGAGCATTCGATATCCATAAATCTTCAGGAAACTACTGCTACAAGGGACACCGCCATAGTTTCTGTCACGGCTGGGCATCGGGGCCGACACCGTGGCTGTCGCGTCATGTGCTGGGCGTGCGTCCTGTAAAGCCTGGCTTCGAGGAGGTCGTGGTCGAGCCGCATCTGGGGCGTCTGGAAAGCGTAAGGGGTACTGTTCCCACTCCGCGGGGAGTCATCGAGGTGTCGCACACACGCATGCCCGATGGCAAGGTCAAGACCACGATTCATGCGCCTGAGGGAATTAAGGTGATACGCAAATGAAGAAATTCGGTATTCTTATCCTTGCGCTGACGGCTTTTCTTCAGCTCAGTGCGGTTTCGTCTCTTGATGAAGGATTCGCCTCTCCGCCGTCCGAAGCCCGTGCTCGCACATGGTGGCACTGGCTCAACGGCAATGTGACGCGCGAAGGCATTACAGCCGATCTTGAAGCCATGAGGGAGGCCGGTATCCGGGACGCACAGATATTCTGTGTGGATATGGGTTATCCGGAAGGCCCCGCGACATATCTCGGCAAGCATTGGCTCGGTCTGATACGCTTTGCCGCTTCCGAAGCGTCGCGTCTGGGGCTCGAACTCGGTTTTCACAATTCTGCCGGATGGGCCAATTCCGGCGGCCCGTGGGTAACTCCCGAACAGGCCATGCAGAAGGTAGTCTTTACGGAAACTCATATTGGGGGCGGAGGCCATGTCAACATTGTGCTGCCGCGTCCGGAAGCCGTGCGCGACTTCTACAAAGACATTGCCGTGCTTGCTTTCCCTCGTCCTGTCGGCACAGAGCGTATCCGCGATCTGGACTATAAAAATCTTTCGGGTCGTATTCGTAATCACCTTCAGCCTGATACGGCCTCGGTGCGGGACGCGGCCATTGTCAGAAGCGGAGATGTGATGGATATCACTGATGCTATGAATGCTGACGGAACCCTGTCGTGGCATGCTCCCGAGGGCGAGTGGGTGGTGCTTCGCATAGGCCATACGACTACGGGAACAGAAAATCATCCTGCCGTGACAGGGGGGCGGGGACTTGAAATCGACAAGATGAGCGCCGCAGCCACAGACTACTACTGGAAGAACGGTGTCGAGCCAATACTTGATTATCTGGGCGATTATGTCGGTACGACAGTTGTCGATTGCGTGATAGACAGCTATGAAGTCGGCGCCGGCAACTGGACCGAGGCTTTCGACTCGGAGTTCGAGAATCGCCGCGGCTACAGTATGCGGCCGTTTCTGCCGACATATGCGGGCTATTACATCGACAGTCCTGAGCAAACCGAGCGTTTCCTGTGGGATTACCGCCGCACGGTAGGCGATCTTATGGCTGAAAATTATTATGGCCGCTTCCGCACATTGTGCAACGGCCGCGGACTGAAGCTCTATGTGGAACCATACTGGGGCCCCTACGACAGCATGCAGGTCGGCGACCGAGCCGACATGGTAATGTGTGAATTCTGGAGCGGTCTGCTTGGTGCATTCGACTCGGCTAAATTCGTATCGTCGATAGCGCATGTCAACGGCGATCCTCTTGTCGGCGCCGAGGCTTTCACGAGCTATGGCGCGTGGCTCGACTATCCGGCCTCCATCAAGACTGTCGGCGACAAGGCATGGGCCGAAGGCGTGAACCGTTTTATTTTCCATTCATATACACATCAACCGTGGAATATCGGTCCGGGACTTACTTTCGGGCATTACGGCATGGATTTCAACCGTCTTACCACGTGGTGGAAACCGGGCAGGGCATATCTCGATTATGTGGCCCGGTCGCAATTTCTGCTTCAACAGGGGCGCAATGTTGCCGATGTTCTTGTCTTTGCCGGTGAATCTGCGCCCAACGATGCATATTACATGCCTGAGATAAAGCGTCGCGGATATGACTATGACCTTATCGGCACCGATAATCTGATGAAACTTTCATGCGACAAGGGGATTATACGGACGGGTGCGGGTGGCGAATACAGGCTGCTTTATATGCCTGAATCGCGGTGGATGACTCCGCAAGTGCTCGCAAAGATCGGAGATCTGGCAGAAAATGGCGCTGTCATTGTCGGGCCCAGACCGCTGGGATCGCCGGGACTGTCGGACTATCCTCACTGCGATGCCGAAACACGCCGTCTGGCCGACAGACTGTGGAGCGCAGGCAAAGTGAGCGATATGTCTCTGACAGAGGCTTTGACGTGTCGACTGCCCGGACCCGATTTCCTGATTGAAGGCAGCGGATCTCCGGACATTACTTTCATACCTCTCGGCATACTCTGGAAAGCACCATATACGATTCTTCTGACCGACTGCCTGAAGGAAGGCGACAACGAAATTGAGGTGAAAATAACCAATCTATGGCCAAACCGTCTTATCGGCGACGATTTTCTGCCGGAGGACTATGAGATGGATGGCATGCGTATACGACGTTGGCCGGAATGGCTTGTCTCAGATGCTCAGCGCAAATCCGGACGCTCCACTTTCACCACATGGAAACACTGGGACAAGACTGCCGAATTACTGCCATCGGGACTGTGCGGTCCGGTGTGCATACGCAGTTATGCCAAAGTAAGGCTCGAATGAGGCGTTTGCATACTACGGTCAAAAACGCTACCTTTGCATCCGTTATGAAATTCACTCTGCAACATACCGCTCCCGGGTGTAAGGCCCGTGCGGGCGTCATAAATACCGACCACGGAGACATAGAGACTCCGATATTCATGCCCGTAGGCACTGCGGGTACTGTCAAGGGCGTGCATATGCACGAGTTGCGCGACGACATCAAGGCTCAGATCATTCTCGGCAACACATACCATCTCTATCTGCGTCCCGGCATGGATATAATTCACCGTGCGGGAGGTCTTCACCGTTTTAACGGCTGGGAAAAGCCGATACTCACCGACAGCGGAGGCTTTCAGGTATTTTCGTTGAGCGAAAATCGCAAACTGACCGAGGAAGGGGCGCATTTCCGCAGCCATATCGACGGGTCGAAACATCTTTTCACGCCCGAGAATGTGGTGGATATACAGCGCACTATCGGATCTGATATCATGATGGCCCTTGACGAATGTGCGCCCGGAACGGCCGACCGCGCCTATACGCGCCGTTCGCTCGATCTGACCAAGCGCTGGCTCGAACGTGGATGGCGTCATTATTGCGACACCGAACCGCTCTATGGTCACTATCAGTCTTATTTTCCGATAGTACAGGGGTGTACTTATCCAGATCTGCGCCGCGAGGCTGCCGAGCATGCCGTGCAGTGCGGTGCCGACGGCTATGCGATAGGAGGTCTGGCTGTGGGGGAACCCGCCGAGACCATGTATGACATGATAGAAGTTGTCAACGAGATACTCCCGACCGACCGGCCTCGCTATCTTATGGGTGTCGGCACGCCGGTAAATATTCTGGAAGCAATAGACCGCGGAGTCGATATGATGGACTGTGTCATGCCGACACGCAACGGCCGAAACGGCATGCTCTTTACTCCTGAAGGGACAATGAACATGCGCAATCAGAAATGGGCCGATGATTTCTCTCCGCTTCAGCCCGACGGCCCGTCGTATGTAGACCGTGTTTACTCCAAGGCATATGTCCGTCATCTTTTTATAGCGAATGAACTGCTGGCCATGCAGATAGCTTCGATTCACAATCTGGCGTTCTATCTGTGGCTTGTAGGCGAGGCCCGCAAGCACATCGTTGCCGGCGATTTCCACGACTGGAAAACAGAGATGGTGCAGAAACTCAGCCGCAGGCTGTAGATTAATTATGAATTATGGATTATGAATTATGTTAATTCTTAATTCTTCATTATAATAACGGTGTTTAAGATACTCGACAGATATATAATCCGCAAGTTTCTCGGAACTTATGTGTTCGCAATCGTGCTTCTGCTCGCGATTGTGGTGATGTTCGACATCAACGAGAAACTCGATTCGTTTATCAAGGCTCCTCTCAAGAGCACTCTGTTCGATTATTTTCTTAACTTTCTGCCTTATTTCGCCAATCAGTTTTCGCCGTTGTTCACTTTTATCGCCGTAATATTCTTCACGTCGAAACTTGCGGGCAACAGCGAGATCATAGCCATGCTTTCCACCGGCATGAGTTTCAAGCGGCTTATGCGTCCCTATATGGTCTCGGCAGCGATTATAGCGGCGACCTCGTTTGTGCTGAGCGCATATATAGTGCCGCCCGGCAATGTGAAGAAGAACAATTATACCAATACCTACGTCAAGAACAAACGTGTGGATTACGGGTCGAACATCATGCTTATGGTCGCTCCCGGACAGATAGCATACATGAGCCGCTACGACAATATAAGCAAGACGGGACACCGGTTCCAGCTCGAGAGTTTTGATGAAAATAAGCGTCTTGTATCAAGGCTGACGGCTCAGTCCATACGCTGGGATACTCTATATAACTGGAAACTGAGCGATTACATAGTGCGCGATTTTGTCGATAATCGCGAAATAATAAGAAAGGGCTATTCGCTCGATACCATAATACCTTTCGAGCCGCGCGATTTTCTTATCTCGGAGCTGGACCATGAACAGATGACTTCGCCTGAGCTTGATCAGTATATCGAGCGTCAGAAACGTCGCGGCGTGGCTAATATACAGAGTTTCGAGGTTGAGCGCGAGCGCCGGTATGCCATGACAGCCGCCGCATTTATCCTCACTATCATCGGCATGACCTTGTCAGCCCGAAAGGTAAAGGGCGGCATGGGTGTGAATATAGGTATCGGCCTTGTGCTGAGTTTCAGCTATATACTCTTCATGACCATAACCCAGACTTTTGCTATCAACGGCATTACGTCGGCCTTCGTGGCTATGTGGATACCCAATTTTCTCTATACGATCATTGCCATAGTGCTGTATCTGAGGGCTTCCCGCGGATGATTCCGGAGGCGGCGGAAAGGCTTGCAAGCAGGTGTTAAACAATCTCTAAATATAGCGGAGGGCACGCTGAATGCGTGCCCTCCAATTTATGTAGAATGTGATTTTCGGTCAGTTTGCAGCCCGGCGTATTTCCGTATTCTTTATGGTCTGGACCGGCTCTATGCCGAGCCAGCGGGCGCCTGGAATGAAGGCGAGGATACGGGCGGTGAGCCAGCAGGATAGGAACGTGCAAAGGGCGATTGCCGGTATGGCGACGGCAGTAGGCAACTGCATGTCGAATTTGAGTATGCCGACCCAGAATCCGAGCCAGAAGATGTGCATGAGATAGATGGCGTAGCTGAGACGCGAAAGGTCGGATATGGCAGCCGGTTCCTTGGACATGTTTATTGTGCTGAACATGAGGAATGCGCCTGTGGTGAGCACGAAGACATTGAGAGTGCAGAACGACCAGCCCACTTCGAGTACGGGAGTGTCGAGAAGCGTTTCGGGGATCGCCTGGATATAGAATGACCATATCGTTGCGGCAGCCCCTGCAATCACCATGGGCAGGCCGACGGCCAGACGGCGCCCTTTGGTCCATGTGAGATGAGTGCGGATATAGTGTGCCGTCACGACATAACCCAGATATCCGGCAAAGTACCACAGCATGTGATAGCCGTTCCAGAAGCATTCACCCCAGATCTCGCCGAACCAGCGGTTGAGGAATGGCATGCATGTCGAGATTGCGAAGAGGGCTATGAAGAACTGTTCCTCGCGAGCTGTGGCCTTGCGCAGCCACGGAGAAATCATAGGAGTGAAGAGATATATGCTGATAAGAGGATACATGAACCACAGATGGCCTGCCAGAGAGGGAAAATTGAGCGGTATGCGCGAAAGATCATTGATTGCTGTCTCGCTGTCGATCTGTCCCCAGAGCATTGGCAGAGTGCTGTATAGGATCATGAAGATGATGAAGGGAGGCAATATGCGCATGAAACGCCGGCGGTAGAAATCCCACATCGTCATTGATTCTTTCATCGGCACAAGCAGATATGCCGACACGATGATGAAGAGAGGAACCGACATACGCGAGAAGCCGTCGTAGAGCGACACCCACAGGCGGTCGGTCTCGTTGGCGAGCCACGATACCGGGCCGGCCATTTCGCCAGGATTGGGAGCGCCATAGTAGTTTTCACTGGCATGGACCAGTATCACGAGGAAGCATGCGAAAACACGCACAAAATCCAGAAATACGATTCGTTGTTTCATGGTTGGTTTATTTTTCTGCAAAAATAGCGAAAAAAGGCATTAAAAGGTGTTTTCCGCTTTGCCAAATATGTAAAAGCGGCCGGAAATCATCACAGACATCCGGCCGCTCCGTGAAAGAAGCATTACCAATTACTTCAGTATGATCTTGCGCGATGAATGACCGCGCCGTTCGATGTAGATACCGGCTCCTGCACGGTTGCGGTCTACACGGCGACCCTGAAGGTCGAACAGTTCTGCCGGGGTATCTTCGGAATCGACGATCGGAAGTTCGACAGCCGTAGTCTTGCTCTGCGGGAATACAGGCAGCGAAGGAAACCAGTAGTTCGATATCATCGGATATTCTTTGATGAGAGTGCCTGTATTGTCGTAGCGGCGCAGGGCATATGTCGGATCCTGGAAATCGTGATAGACCGACATGTATATCTCGTCGGTTTCGGGGTGTATGCGCATGGAGCAGCCATATATTTTCCAGTCGTCTTCGTCGTCGTTGAGATCGATGATGCGCGTACACTCGCCGGTGTCGATATTATAGCGGAACACGTATTTGCCCGAGAACCATGTGTTGGCGCCCCCTTTCCAGTAAAGGGCGTTTTCCATCTCAGAGGCGCAGAAAGCATCCGGAGTCCATGCATACCATGAGTTTGAAGGGCCATAGGCGTCCTCCGGCAGCGTTATGACGGAGGTGGAAAGCGACACCGGATCTACCCTCAGCAGATAGGGCAGCGCCGAACCGCGGCCGTCGGTGCCTCCGGCGATGCTCACCCAGAGATTGCCGTCAGCACCGAGTACGACCGAGCCTATGCCGGCTTCGGGCTGCACGATATCCATCTTTATGACATCGGTCACTTCATCGGTGGCGGGATCGATGACAAGGAGTCCTTCCGACTGATGTGCGGCGAAGACCCGTCCCTTGGCGAGCACCATAGTGCCGCACTGACCGTGATAGAGCGATCCTGAGCCGTCAGTGTTGGGTTTTCCGTCCGCGCCGTTGGGATTTTCGGAACCTTTGACTTTTCTGACGATCTCGATCTTGTCCAGATCAAGCACCCATATGCCGTTTGAGGTTGATACGTAGCCTTTAGAGGCCGTAACGCCGACGAAACCCCGGCCATCACACTGCGAACCGTCGGTCGCTATGTTTTCGAGCTGCTTGATTATCTTCATGGTCGAGGCGTCGGCAACCGTGATACGGCCTCCGGTTATGGAGGCGCCTCCGTCCTTCTCCTGCTTGGCTATCAGATAGAATCGGCCGTTCCAGATAGCTCCGTACTGGTTGGTGCAGCCAAGTTCTTTTCCCGGATTCTCGGCCTGTATGACACGGTAATGCCAGTATTCGCCGTCGGGATCGTCGGGAAGTATGTAGTTTACGGTCGAGTTCTGGTGCCCGTACCAGTCCTCGTTGACTATGAACACACCTTGTGTATAGTCAATTCCCGTAGCCTGTGTGGCTAATGCCGCACAGGAAGCGAGAATGAACGAAAAGAGTTTCTTCATCGTATAACGATTTTGCACGATTTGCCTTCGACACGGAGCAGATATAGTCCTGCGGGGAGAGTCCTGCGGGCTTCGGCAAGCGAAATGCCTTCGGCCATACGCATGCCACTGACGCTGTAGAAGTCGCCGACGGTTTCATCGGAAACCTCGATGGAGCCGAGGCCGGTGGTGGTCGGAGTATGGAACGATACCGGTTCTACACCGAAGATACTGCCGTTATGTTCGGCTGTGAGCGCCATATTGTATGCAGTGTTGTCGTTGAGACCTTCGACTTCGACTGCGAAAGTGCCGTCGGGATTGGCATGTATTTCGCCGCTGGCGGCGCTTCTCGAAAGACCGTCGATAGTAAAGGTTATATTGCCGGTCGCGAATACGTGTGCCGTATTGGCAGCCTCGAAGCGTTCGGGCAGTGCGGTCATGTCGTAGGTCAGCGAAACCTTTCCGCTTACGATATGTTTGTTTTCGCTGTATTCGACGCCGGTTATGACGGCTTTGACATCGGTGATGGCCGGTGCGGTAATTTCCGATTTCTTCCAGTTGCTTCCGGTGTTCTTATAAGTATCGACAGTGCCGGTGGGTACTACGACTGCGGCAAAGGGGCCTGAGGAAGCTTTCAGCGACAATGTGTATGAGCCAAGAGAAATGGGATTGGAATTACACATATATATTGTCATGGAGCTGGCATTCTGGCATATATAATTCTGCGACATGGAGGTGACGGAGGCCGGAATGACCAGTTCTGTAAATGTAGCATTGCGGAATGCCCAGCCCTGAATGGTCTTCAGGCCGTCGGGCAGTTCGACGGAAGCCAGTGTATTGTCTGCGAGAGCGTATTGATTGATAGCGGTAAGTCCTTGCGGGAGAATGATGTTCTTCATGCTTGAACATCCTGAGAAAGTGTAGTTCGGTATTGTTGTCATCTTGGCACCGAGTTTTATGATTCCTGGAGCGGGAATCTCGTCCTCACCATAGTATGCCAGTGTTTCAAGAGAGCGGCAGGAACGGAATACCTGGGTTCCTCCCAAAGTGGTTTCTGGATTTATAGTCACCTTTCTAAGGCTGGTGCAGTTGTAGAACAAGGACATGGGGAGTGTGGTGACACCCGCAGGGATAGCTATTTCAACCAGATTTGAGCAGCTTTGGAATACAGAAGAACCCAGTTTGGTTAGAGCTGCCGGAAGTGTGATTCCGGTGAGGGAGGAGCAGCCTTGCAGAGCCGAACCGTTGATAGTCGTCACGGTCGCCGGTATTGAGACAGAGGTGAGTCCGGAGCAGTTCTGGAACATGCTGGAAGGTATTTCGGTGATCGACGCAGGGATTGCTATAGATGTCAGGGCCTGACAGTTCTGGAAAACGCTGCTGCCGATCTTAGTGAGTGACTCCGGAAGATCTATGGTCTTGAGTGCTTTACAGTAAGAGAATGCAGATCCGCCCAATTCGGTAAGCGATACAGGGAGATTGATGCTTTCGAGAGCATCCGAATAGTAGAACGCACGGTCTCCAATGGTTTTTATACCTTCAGGAAGCTGCATCGATGTCAGGGCCGAACAGTTGCTGAATGCATACGAGCCTATGGTTGTCACGGTTGAAGGCAATGTGACTTTTGTGAGAGCCGAGCAGTAGTAGAAAGAATACTGGTTGATTTCTGTTATGCCTTCGGGAAGAGAAACCTCGGTGAGTTCTTTGGCGCCACGGAACGTGTCGTTGGTCATAGATGTCACGTTAAAAGTGATATTTTGGTAGTTGACAGTCGGAGCAACTGTCACGACGCCTTTCCATCCGTCGTTGTTGGCTGTCTCAATGGCTTTATTAGAAACGGTGCCTTCCACTCTCTTGTATGTGAGGGCTACTTCGTTGGTTTCGCCTACGGCCGTAACGCAGTAGGATATTCCGTTCATGTCGAATAGATCGCCGACATGAACCGCGATAGCATATTCAGACGTTTTCGTGAAGTTTTTCCAGCCTTCGGCCTGATTGTACGTGCCGGTATAACCTACAGGCACTATGAGAGTAGCGTTGCTGTAGGCTTCAGCGTCAAACACATCGTCGGAAATGACGGGAGCTACCGTGTTTTCGACTTTTACTTCGCTGATGGCGGGGCATTCCGCAAATGTTCCCGATGCTATTGTCTTGACCGAGACGGGTATGAATACTTTGGAAATAGCCGCATTGTCGGCGAAACACATTTCGCCGACAGATGTGATCCATTCGGGCAGTATGACATCGGCGATTTTGCTGCTTGCGAATACGCCGGCACCAAGTTCTTTGATCTGAGTCGAGAATATGGGTTCGGTGATGGCTGTGGCACAGAATGCGCGGTCACCGATTTTGCGCAGCTGGTTGGCTGAACCTTCGCCGGCGAATTTCACAGACTTGAGAGGTGTGGCGCTGAAAGCATCGGCTCCGATTTCGGAGACTCCTTCCGGCAGAGTGATATCTGTCACTTCGCTTCCGGCAAAAGCGGCGTCGCCGATTCCGACTACCTTGTATTCTGTTTCTCCGTCGGCAAATGTGGCGGGAATCACGATGTCGCCCGAGTAGGAGGTGAGAGTTTCGCCTTCCATCTCGACAGGCGCGCATACAATCACGGTCTTGGAAGAATAGCTTTTGAGCGAATAGTAGATGCCGTCGTGTTTGAAGAGTGTCTTGGCACCTTCGGGGATTGTCGGCGGGGCGGCGACGAATGTTTTCCAGTCTTTGGGAGTCATATTGAGCGAGAAATTCCAGCCGTCCCAGGAGCCGTCTTTGAGCACACGGCCCGATGCACCCCAGCTTGAGTAGCCGAATGAGGAGGCGTCGCCTTCTTTAACCCAGTACGACCAATAGCTCCGGTACCAGCCCGATCCCCAGAAGTCATCTGTGTCGAGGCTTGTCCAGTCGTCATAATCGTAAGAGGAGCCACCGCCTTGTCCCGGTTTGTAGCCTCCGGGATGTTCTACAAATCCGGTTTCAGGGGCGTATGTCTGAGAGCCGTCTGAAAGGCGTATGTCACCGTCATCGTCGGCGTCCCATCCGAGGCCACCGACAACATAGCCGCCGTTAGGATCCGTCGGTGACGAGACATTGGTATATTCCAAAAGAGCATACAGACGGGGATTGGCTTCGACGACAGCCTTGATCATGTCTACACCGGTGGCCTGTCCGTCCCAGCGGTAGCCGAAAACGAGGGCGTTTTTCTCGCGGTCGTCGTTGAACTGGATTACGAGGGCGGCGCGGTTGGCGCCTTCTCCGGCCCACGATTCGATCATATCGAATGTGAAGTTTCCGTCGGGCACACCGAGGTCTCCGGGATCGGAGGGATAGTCGGAAGCCGGGACGATTGCCGGAGCATTCGCGGGAGCGGCCGCAGGAAGTGTTTCGGCGTAGACAATGCCCTGCACGGTGCGGGGGAGAGCCTTTGGCTCTGTGCCGGCGGCGTAGGCCATGGCGCCTAAGGCGGCCGCCGAAGCAATGGCGAGTAAAGTCTTTTTCATGTTGTGAAATGTTGGTGTGTTATCTTTGAAAAGTGCATGACAAGAGCCGCCGGACATATGACACAGCCGTCTGCAGGCCGGCGTAGTGTCTTGTGCCCGTGAGGGTTGCCTATGCGGTTGTATAGTTCTTAAGTTTACATATTATCAGGTATATGGAGGTCTTGCGCACGGCATAGTTCGGTCGATGTTTCGCCGATCCAGCCACAATACTGGTTGACGCCTGTATAGACCCGCACGAAATCGGCGCCAGGCAGATCGACATGGTGTCCGTCGGTGTCCACGGCCCATGAGATATCGAACGAGTTCAGCTCGATTTCCTCATTGGGGTGGTTGTCTACATAGCCCCAGGCATAACTGTAGAGCACGTAGTAGCTTCCGTTACCCGACAGGTCGACGGCATTGGGAGCCAGAAGTGTGCCTGTGAACCACAGTTGGTCGTCGGAGATCCATTTCGGATAGTAGTCCTGCGCATGAAAGGCATTTTTCGGCATGTATCCGGAAGCGCCCTCGGAGTCTGACCATGCTATGTAGCGCATGTCGGTCATCATGCCGTCGGGGCTGGGCTCGGGTGTGCGGTCCGGATCGGGGCGCGAATATGCTATGGAATAGTTGTGACGAGTGGCCGGTGAACCGTATTCACTTCCCGCAAGCTCATACCAGGGATCGTCGGGCAGCCCGTTGCAGTTGGCATCGTAGCTCACCATGACTATTCCCGGTTCGCATGAGCCGCCTTTCTTTTCTGGCTGGAGGAGTTCGTAGAAGCAATTGCCCCAGATTCGTATGTCGCGCTCGCCGGGAATGTTCACTACGGTATGATCGAAACCGAAAGTGACGTATCCGCCATATCCGCCGAGTGATATCAGGACATCGTTTTTACCCGAAATGGCTTCTTCGGCCTTGAGGGCCATGTCGGCCTCGGTGTCGCCTTCTTCATATTTAGGCATTTCGTTGACGAACTGCCCCGGCGCGGGTCGGTATTCGTAGACCCGCGATATGTAGGGGCTATATTCCACCTCTTCGTGAAGTACATTCACCGTGAAGTCGAAGTGATATGGTGTGGCGGGGTCGACTATGTCGAAACTCATGGAGTAGCAGCCCTCTTCCGCGGCAAGAAAGACATAGTCTTTTTCTGTCGAGACCACATATTTAGAGCCATCGGGATTGTTGAGAGTCCAGAGGTAGGACTCGCCGGTAAGCGACGGCGACAGAGACAGTTTCTGCATGCGGGCTATGCGGTAGACCGGTTCGAGGCCGAGGCTGACCACCGAGATGTCGTCGGAGCAGCCCTGCAGTAAGGCTGCCGCGCAGATAATTGTATATTTCAGATATTTGGAGAGCATATCATTTGGGTAAAAAAGCAATATGGGCAGGAATGTCGCCTGTGCGGACGCTCCATTTGCGTCGTCCGCGCCGGTCGAAGCAGTAGAGCGTGCCCGATGAGACGTAGTTTTTGGCGTCGGTCACGAAAATATCGCCTGTTTCGGGATGAATCGCGATTCCGTAGGGTATGGTGATGTCTTTGTCGGTACCGTCGGTGATGAAATTGTCCGATACACGTTCTTTTGTACGCACATCGACAATGCCGTAAGTTATGGTGTTCGACTGTGTGAAATTGTTCCATTCGGTCGAATAGTAGAACAGCGAGTCGCCTCGGAAAGCCATGTTGGAGCAGGCTATGTCGAGCGTATCGGTGACAGTCATGCGGTTGTAGCCCCGCTTTTTCTGGAGCACATAGAGACGCGACGGGCGAGTCTGATAGTCGCCGCGCGATGTCACCCAGAGCTTGCCGTAGCGGTCTTTCTTCAGACGGTGGAGATTTATGCCTACGGGAATCTGCTGTACCTGTTTGAAGTCTATCATCTCGATGACCGAGACGGTGTTGTCGTAGTTCGGCGCACGGTAACCTCCGGAATTGGCCACGTACATGTAGTCGTCCACAAACTCCATCTCTTCGGGCTGATAGCCGACGGTGACCTTGCGCGTCACGGCCAGCGATGTGGTGTCGACTTCGTATACGGCGCCTTTCGGGGCGTTGGGGTCTATCATCACCGGGCCTACATATGAGCTTACATATGCCTTGCCGCGATGGAATCGCACGTAGCGGCAGTTCGGAATATCTATCTGGCCGATACGGATTCCGGTACGTGCGTCCATTACCTCGACCTTATGCGAGCAGTTTACCGTCACATACAGTTTCGAGCCGTAGATGACTATGTCGTTGCCAACGTCGCCCAGTTCCTTGATTACCGACGGGTTGCGTTCGGCATAGAAATTGCGGGCATATAGTCCTGTCAAGTAGTCGTAGTAGTCGAGCGTACATTTGTTCGAACCCATGTTGCCCTCGTTGACGAGGTAGAATCCGCGTACCGACGAGGATGGAGCCTCGTCGCCGACGATGTCGTACTCCGTAGGCACCACGAGTTCGTCTTCGCGACAACTCGTGGCGACCAGCAGGAGCGGCAGAAAAATATATATGATTGTTCGATACATTGTGTCAGATTTCGACTGTGAGCGTGAAGCGGTAGTTGCGTTTGGGCATGGGGTAGTTTATGATCACGTCATAGTCCTGGTTGAGGAGATTGTTGATTTCGGCCATGGCGCGGGCCCTGACGTTTCCGAAGCGGAAGTCGCGGCTTATGGAGATGTCGCTCGTATACCAGGGCTGCGTGTAGTTATAGCGTATGTTTTCCTGCTGGTTATAGCGCTCGCCTACATAGATATAGCTGTAGTTGAGGCCCCATCCGCGCCATGCGGCGTTGAGCACCGCCGAACCCGAGTGGTGAGGAATGTAGGGTATCTGATGGCGGTAGTAGTTATCGGCTGGATTTGTCACGTCGATAGCTTTCTGATAGGTATACTGGCCGCGGAATGTGAGTTCGAGACGATCGACGGGTACTACGGTGACCGATGCCGTCACATCGACTCCCTTTATGTCGACAACGCCGAGATTGAGCATTGTCCAGCGGAACTGCTGTCCTTTTGGATAGGCTACAATCTTGTCCTTCACTTTGTTGTAGTATGCATCCACGCTCAGGTTGATGGCGCTGACAATATGCGAGGGTGTGAAGGCGAGCTGTGCTCCGACATTGTACTGGGTGACATGTTCGGGCGCCAGTTTCGAGTTGCCCATGTCTGCGTAGTACAGGTCGTTGAATGTCGGCATACGGAATGATTTCTTGTAGAATGCCCTGAGACTCAGCCAGCTTTCCCGCAGAGGATATCCGGACACATAGACCGCCGGAGTAAAGACGTGTTTGTCGGCCGGTGATTTCTGGTCGCGGAGTCTGTCGTGGATAAACGTCATCAGACCGCTCGCCTGCACACGTATACGGCCGAGGTCGAGGGCCGTAGCCACCGAGACGAGGTTCGAGAATCGGTCGGGCTTGGCGAAGCCTGTCATATCGGCGCTCATGGTATTCCACTGGAAGTCGTAGCTTGCCGACGCCCACCATTTGTCGGTGAGCGTGAAGAGGTTGGCCGTAGAGAAATACAGCTCCCGCTGACGGTAGAGATTGTCGATTTTCACCTGACGGTCGTCGTTGTTCACGTAGTGGGTGCGGTAGAAGGCATATTTGGCGTTTGCGAGAGTGCTCCAGCGTCCGGCTGTGTGTGTGTAACTGCCCTGGGCGAACGAGTTGTTGTCCCATATGCGCTCTCCGCGGCGCCATACATTGTTGACGATGGCCCCCGGCACACCGCGCTCCGAGGTGTAGTTGTAGACTTTGAATCGCCAGTCGCCGGTCGATGTATTGCCGTTGAGGTTCAGCTCTGTGCGCAGGGCGTTGATGTCGCCGTTCTGACGCACGGCGGTAGTATCGTAGGCTATTTCTCCGGCGGGATTGACACGGCGGTAGCGGAATTTATATTTGCCTGTGGATGTGAGGTATTCGGCGCTCAGCGAGGCGCTTACCTTTGGCGACAGACGCACTTCCACGAGAGCCGACGGGTTGAGCAGGTCGAACGATCCGAAGCGCACCGTGCCGCGGGCATGGTATGTCTCGCCCTCGGCGAACTGTGGTGTGCGTGTGCGCATATATACGGTGGCGGCGCTGCCGAAGTCGCGGGCCGGCTGGAGAAGCGCGCTCCGCTGCCCGTTGTGCAGCGAAAGGGCCTCCACATTGTCGAGCGAGAACTGACCGAGGTCTATCTGGCCGTTCTGTGCGTTGCCCAGAGCTACGCCGTCGTAGACCACGCCGGTATGGTTGGTACCCATCGAGCGTATGTTGACGGTCTTGATGCCGCCTACGCCGCCGTAGTCTTTCACCTGTACTCCGGCGAAATAGCGGAGTGCGTCGGCGACGCTGTTGCTGTTTAGGCGGCGCATTTCTTCGCCGCTGAGAGTCTGTACGGGTATGGTCTGGCGCGTTGCCTTGCGGCCTTGTACGGTCACTTCTGACAACGAAATGGTGTCGGCGGTCTCTTCGGCCGTCGAACTGAGTGATATTATGGCTATTAGTGCTGTTAAAAGCGCTTTTTTCATTTTTCCTTTGCAAGAACGGTTATAACGACCGTCTGCCGGGGAGCCCGTAAAGGAAAAATGTCGGTGATATGCGCATGAGGCACGTGAAATACTCCGGCGGGAGTGGCCTCGTCTGCTGTCCGACGCTCGTCCTCGCAAGCTTTTTCGACAGATGGGGTCTACGGCAGGTCTTCTGACTTGTTCCGGCCTTGTGCGGCGCCTTCCCCGGTAAAAAATCTATCCGAGTGGCATGTGCCGACGGCCATTGCGGAACTTACAGCAGCGGGACTGTCCGGGATTTTCACCCGATTCCCTTTTAAGCACACGCCTGTGTGAGAGACAGACGCGAGCACCGTTTTCCACTGCAAATGTACGGAGTTTGCGCCAATGCAGCAAACAATATAGGAAAAATATTATCTTTGCAGTTCAAAACAGCTACATCTATGTCCGCAAATCCATGTGAAATACGCAATATAGAGGCCGACCGCCGTGTCCTCGAGCTTCTTGCCCAGACATTTCCGAATGTATCGGCCGCCAGTTCCGAAATAATGAACCTTGAGGCTATCCTAAGTCTTCCCAAGGGGACGGAGCATTTCGTGGCCGATCTGCACGGCGAATACGAGGCCTTCCATCATATACTGCGGAATGCCTCGGGCAATATACGTCGCAAGGTGACCGAGGCATTCGGCAACGCGCTCCGCGAATCGGAAATCCGTCGTCTGTGTTCGCTCATATATTATCCCGAGCGGAAACTCGAACTTATCAAGAGCGAGGAATCGTCGCTGGCCGATTTCTATCGTGTGACGCTCAATCAGCTCACGACCGTCTGCCGCTCGGTGTCGTCGAAATACACGCGTTCGAAAGTGCGCAAGACTTTGCCGCAGGAGTATGCCTATATCATCGAGGAGCTTCTTCACGAGTCGCCCTCCGACGACAACAAACAGGATTATTTCAACCGTATCATAGACACTATCATCACCACGGGGCAGGCCGACGCGTTCATAGTGGCGATATGCAACGTGATCCAGAAACTGAGCATCGACCAGCTTCATATACTCGGCGACGTATACGACCGCGGCCCGGGCGCACATCTGATCATGAATATGCTGTGCAATTACGGGCCTTTCGACATACAGTGGGGCAATCACGATGCCCTGTGGATGGGGGCATGCGCCGGCAATGCCTGCTGCATGGCCAATGTGCTGCGTCTTTCGCTGCGCTACGGCAATATGGCGACCCTCGAGGACGGCTACGGCATAAACCTTGTGCCGCTCGCCACTTTCGCCATGGAGACCTACGGCGACGATCCTTGCCGCGATTTCGGTCCGAAGGTCGATGAGGGCGACGAATCGCAGTATAACGAGAAGACAATGCGCCTGCTTGCCCGCATGCATAAGGCTATCAGCATAGTGCAGTTCAAGCTCGAAGGTGCCATGATTGGGCGGCATCCGGAATGGAAGATGGACGACCGCCGGCTTCTCGAGCACATCGACACGACCCGCGGCGTGATGACTCTCGACGGCAGGGAGTATGAGATGAAGGATTCTTTTTTACCGACACTTGACCCGGCCGATCCTTATACCCTGACGCCCGAAGAACAGGAACTGGTCGACAAGCTGATGCATTCGTTCCACATGAGCACGCGGCTGCGCAAGCATGTGAACTGTCTGCTGTCGAGCGGCTGTCTCTACGGTATCTATAACAACAACCTGCTCTTCCACGCCTCGGTGCCGCTCAATGCCGACGGCACTCTGAAAGAGGTGGAACTTCTCGGGCAGCGTTATAGCGGCCGAGAACTGTTCACACGCACCGGACTGCTGATGCGCGAGGCTTTCAACGATGATACTCCCGACGACGAGCGACGGTATGCCATTGATTATTACTGGTATCTGTGGTGCGGTCCCGACTCGCTTCTGTTCGACAAAAGCAAGATGGCTACTTTCGAGCGCTATTTCCTCACCGATCCGGAGACGCATCGCGAGGAGAAAGGCTATTACTACCGTCTGCGCAACGACGAGGCCGTTGTAGACCGCATTCTCGATGCTTTCGGTGTCGAGGGGCCGCACAGGCATATCATAAACGGCCATGTGCCGGTGAAGACCGGCAAGGGCGAGTCGCCGCTAAAGGCCAACGGAAAGCTTATGGTGATAGACGGAGGTTTTTCGAAGGCATATCACAAGACAACGGGCATAGCGGGCTATACGCTCGTATTCCATAGCCGCGGATTCCAGCTCGTGCAGCACGAACCCTTTACGTCGGCCGAGGACGCCGTGCTCAACGGCACCGACATCGTCAGCACCACGCAGATCGTGGAGCTGAGTCAGCGCCGCATGCGTGTGCGCGACACCGACAAAGGGCAGGAGCTCCAGTCGCAGATCAACGAACTGATGGAACTGCTCGTAGCCTTCCGCCACGGCCTCATCAAAGAGCACAGCTCCTCGCGTTGATTATTTTTTTGGAGTAGCTGTTTCCGGATTTATCCACGCACCTAAGGATATATAGACCTGTGTTCAGTGCCGATATGTCTATAATGGTGCTGTCAGAGCCTGCCATGCAGGTCTTGCCGGAGATGTCGGTAATGGTATATGATACAATATCCATGCCGAATTCTATTGAATTGCCGTATATTCTGATCGGTTGTTCGCTGATGCCGTCAGTGATCCGGTCGATACCGCTTAGGTCGTATATATGATTTTTGATCCAGGAGATGTTGTGCTTCAATATATCTTTCTGTGCACCGGCCTTTGAGTATGTATCGCCCTCCCTCTCCCAGCGCTTCTCGTTGGCCAGATCCGCTTTGGCACATTTTGCGGCGATCTCATCTATATAGTCGTATATGCCGTCGAGCTTGTCATACATTGCTTCCCACAGTTGGGAAACGGCAGCTTTGAAAGCGTCTGTTTTGCTCAAGGCTTCTATCCAGTGTACCTGTGAGTAATCGGGATGATCGTTCATGATCCAGTCCTTTTTGATGTCGCTCGCCAAATCCCACATCGGGCCGAATATCCACTTTGAACCGGGTGCGAGATCTTTGTGGAGATAGAAACTGCCATTGTAGCCATCGGTGTCATGCAGGATTTCTCTTACGATGAAATATCGGGCTACTGAAGCGGCATCGATATAATCTGTCCAGCTGTTGTGTGAGTCGTCATTGGCATATATGGCTGTGTTCAAGGTGGTAAATTCGTCTATGAGCCACCGGTGCTGAATTTCTGACAGCTCTTCGGGCGTATGATATGTTATGCGCAGGTCCTGCCCCGGGAATTCTTCAATAACGATTTGTGCGGGATCGTCGTAGTTGTCAATCTCTACGAGCCAGCCTCCGGCTATAAGTCCGGGATCTTCGCAAAGGTCTTCCTGCTCGAATATATCGACTCTGTTATTATCGATCTTTATTGTCTCGGTCAGGAAATAAAGCCCTTCATAGCTGCCGTTAAGTACTAATTCGACCGGTTCCATAGTCGGTGTCCATGCATTTCCCGCCATGCGCGATAATTCGAGTCCGGCCATATAGGAAATCCATTCGATGTAACCCAGATGGCATGAAAGAAGGGCATAATGCTTGTTTTTCGGCATGCCGGCGATGGCCGTCTTTTTCTCGAATTTGAGTTTATAGGGCTTTTTGGGCGAATTGCTCCATGAGCTGTTGCCTCGGCCTTTTATCTCTAATTTTACAGGCTCTTCCGAAGTCCCTAACGCTTCGAAAGCGCATTGGGGCGGTACGGTCATAAACAGATCTGCCGGAATCTTGGTTTCTTTATCGATGATCGGCGTATTGTTTTCGGTATCGATGTATATGACCGGCAGTGTGCCGCTTGCCATGGAAGCGGGCCATTCCTTTGTTTCGGAGGCAAATGCCGAGTAAGACAGCAGTGGCGTCAAAGCGGACAGAATGAATAGTCCCAGTAATTTGGGGTCAGCGGATTTTCTCGGTGGGTGGGGATATGTCGGAGTATAGTGTTATCTTTGCAAAATGAAACCAGAC
>CAJKRG010000004.1 GCA_905202215.1 uncultured Porphyromonadaceae bacterium | reverse complement strand
CAACGACCCCGAGATTACAAATCACGTGCTCTGGCCAACTGAGCTAAAGAGGCGATTTCAATTTTCTCTTGCAGCGGGTCAAGCTGTTGTCCTTTCCCGTTTGCGGTTGCAAAGTTAAGCAACATTTTTCATTCCCGCAAAATTTTTCGACCATTTTTATTCAATATTTTTCCAATGAATTTATCACAAATCTGATTATCAGCACAATATCATCTAAAATTTTTCTACAGGATTTTTAACGCCACTCATTAATTATATAAAACTATAACCTATGGCCCGCCTAAGCCAGTTCTTTTGTCCGGCGAATCCGCCACATGCGGCATTGCATAATATCATAAAAAGGGTTAAGCTTGCCTCTATTTCGTTTTTTTAGCTTACCTTTGCACCCATACTCACAATCGAAACAAAATGAAGAGCCTCAAAGCACTCATCGTCGCAATAGTATTTCTTGCAGTTCCCGCGGCCATGTTCGGCCAGTTCCGTTACGGCCCTGTCGCAGGCGTGAATATCAATACCCTCAAGTTCAAACAGGATCTGATCGACATCAATACCGTAGTTGCCGGTCAGGCAGGCGTTCAGGCCGAACTGATGTTTCCCGGCATAGGCTTCGGTATCGATTTCGGCCTCCTGTATAATATGGAGGGAGCGAATGTGGATCTCGGATCACGTAAAATATGGAGCAGCGACGGCTTCAAAAAGACCGATGTCACACTTCATATGATCCAGATACCATTTCATCTCCGATTCAAATGGACACGCATGAATGGTATTGAAGACTATATAGCACCATTCGTATATGGCGGTCCTGATTTCTCATTTATGGTGGCTCACAACTCCATAAAGGGCAATGCCGGCGTACCAAACCCGTTCAACTACGCAGGCGGCGATCTGGGTCTTACCGCAGGCGGTGGTTTCGAACTTTACAAACGCTGGCAGGTGAGCGTACAGTATACCTGGGGCATGACCTATCTGCTGAAAACGCGCAAACTCGAAAATTTCAGCGCACAGAACCGACAGCTGGCCGTTCGCGTAGCCTACCTGTTCTAAAGAACACTACAAATAATTCATACACCAACAGACTGAAGGCATAATCCTGCAGGATTATGCCTTCAGTCTGTTATATCGGTATAGGCAGGGATCTCACGAAGGAAAGAATAAGAATCGCCCTCAAAACGGCAACAATAATGCGAACGCCCGTTGCTGACTATAAGATACGGGGCACCCATCACGATATTATATCGGGCAATCTGGTCAAAAACCTTCTGGGTGATATGGACCGAAGGCGCTTTATACTCAACAACAAGCAAGGGACGCAGCCTGCGGTCGTAGACCACAGTATCGCACCGACGCGAAAGTCCGTTTAGATGCAATGCCACTTCATTGGCTGTCAAAGATGCGGGATAAGCCTTAAACGCAAAAAGATAATTGACAAAATTCTGCCGAACCCACTCTTCCGGCGTCAGAGCCACCCAGCGGCGGCGAGTGACGTCGTAAACTTCCATACCGCCGCGACGCGAATCAGCGTCCGGACGCATTTTCAGTCCGCACGGCGGGAGATTGAGTTCAGGGAAAACCTCCATATCAATTTTTTTTGTAAATTTACAAAAAATTTCCCGACTATCATGGCAGCAGTTCCGGCCCCTACATATGAAAGCATTGCCAAATCGCTATCCGAGCGCAGATATGCTCCTGTCTATCTTCTTCACGGAGAAGAGGGCTATTATATAGATGCGCTCGCAAAACGGTTCGAGGATATTCTTCCAGACGACGAAAAAACTTTCAACCAGTACATACTCCATGCACCGGAAACCGAACCGTCGCAGATAATGGATCTGTGCCGGCGCATGCCCATGATGTCCGAACGACAGGTCGTGATATTGAAAGAGGCACAAGCCATCAGAGCCGACAAGCTTAACAAGCTGCATAGCTATGTGGCAGATCCTGCTCCATCGACAATACTCGTAATCTGTTGCCGCGGAGCCGTCGCCAAAGGCAAAGACCTTCTGGCAGCCCTGAAAAAATCAGGAGCCGTAATATTCGAGTCAAAAAAAGTGACCGACTATAATGCTCCGGCCCTGATAGGCAATTACATAAAATCGAAGGATCTGTCGGCCGGACAAAAGGCACTCGAAATGCTGCGTGATTTCATCGGAACAGATCTGAGCCGTCTTTTCAACGAAATTGATAAACTGGCGTCGCTTCTGCCTCCACGTGCCGAAATCACGCCCGATGTCATCGAACGTCATATAGGCGTCAGCCGAGAGTTCAACAGTTTCGAACTCGTGGATGCCATCGCAGCCCGCGACGGGGCCAAAGCATTCCGGATTCTTGCCTACTTCCGTAGCAACCCCAAAGCAGTGCCGCTGGTAATGGCCACGGCGTCCGTATTCAACTTTTTCGCCGATCTTCTTCAGGCATATTACAGCCCGGACCGTTCCGATACGGGAATAATGAACGAACTAAAGCTCCGCAATCAGTTCGCGCTGCGACGCATTAAGCTCGGCATGAGCCGATATACAGCCGTACAGGTCGTCGAAATTCTGAGTGCGATACGCAATTTCGACGTCCAAAGCAAAGGTGTGGGCTCACGGCAGAACGAACATCAGCTCTTCTTCGATCTAATATATCACATACTGTCGGCTCCGGGACGCCTCTGACTTGATTGAGTTTCGGTTCACATCTAAATAAGAAGATGTGTCATAATACAATGGTTACCAACCGCCCGAGGCTCCGCCGCCACCGGTGCTTCCCCCACCGAAACTGCCTCCGCCGAAGCCACCTCCGCCTCCACCAAAACCGCGGCCACCACCCCCGCTCATAATGACAGGCGCCACAACGACAGGCAGTACAAAACGTTCGGCCGTCACATGGCCGCAATTAAGACAGTCATACTCACGCACACCTTCGCCCTCCCGCATAGTTGTAGGACGCCGCAAGACGCGCGTACGGGCCAGATACGAAGTATAGGCATGACATCTCTCACATTGATGATATGGCGTATCTTTTGCCACATACTGCTCGATATCGGTTTCTCCACACGACGGACAGCGCCATACATCATAATCGACCGAACCGATACGCTCTTCGAGATCCTGACCACCGCTGAGGTATTCATTATCATGAACTTCATCGATTTTTTTCATCATCGAGCCGCAACGCCGGCATTTATGAGGCATATTGCGCCAGCGACGAAGCATTATGACCAAGGGAAGGGACGCCACAATCGGGATTCCCATGCCAAATACAGTCAAGGCCAGATAGACCGGCTTAAGATTGTCGAGCGCCATATATTTTTCTCTCGGCTTAAGATTTCGCACGCTACGGAGTTTTATAAAGAGTACAATCAATAATGCCATAGCTATAGCACAGGCAATTGCCAGCCATCCGTGCAAGATATCGGTCCCTTCATTACCAGAATGTCCGCCATTATAATCTGGATCAGGATTGCCGGACATTATTTCCGATACGGCATCGGGATCGGTCAGAATTTTCTCCACCGTCTGCGATGCTGCGAGAAGGCCGCCGTCATAGTCGCCCTCTTTAAAACGGGGAAACATCTGCTCTCGGAGAATGCGGCCGCATGTGATGTCGGGGAGCACGCCTTCGAGACCATAGCCGGGACGTATGGCAGCCCGGCGCAGATCCTTGGCTACAATAATAAGAAGCCCATTGTCCTTATCGGACTTACCGAGGCCCCATTTCTCGAACAACTCCGTGGCAAACCCGTCGATATCTCCCCCCTCGATGTCATCGACAACAACGACCACGGCCTCGGCCGAACTCGTCCGGCGAATATCGCGCATGGCGGCGTCTATCCGCGCGACAGCCGTTTCAGACAAAATACCATCGGGATTGCTGACAAAGCGCGTACTGTCCTGCAGGTGCACATTAGGCACCTCGTCCACACTGTAAGTCTTTGCGGAGGCTATCACCGCCAGCAAAGCAAAAGCCATATATAGAGCTAATCTCTTCATCTTATCTTTTTTATTTAAACTGCCGGAAGCGACATTCCGTTCAGTTTACGGTATAAATCGAGTGCATATACATCGGTCATGGCCGAAATATGATCGAGCACCGCCTGAAGCTTGCCGAAGAGCGTCGGCGACTCGACATCGTACTGCTCGGGGAATTTCGCAAGCAAAAGACGCGAATAATTAAGGTCAGGATCAAGAACAGCACCGACAAGACGCTCCATCAGAAAACTGATGATCCGGTTACCGGCCAATTCCACATCAACCACCTCGGAAGCACAATAGATCTTCTTCCATGACAAGGCATTGCAGCACTCATATGCCTTGCGCTCCCTATCGGGAATATTCTGGAGAAGAGAACCCTCGAACGTTCCGGCAAGAATCGCCTCTTCGTTTGCTATAAAAGTCTCGGCGCAACGCTCCACCAGCACTCCGACCACACACGAGCGGAGATAGGCAACCTGTTCGTTAGGATCGCTCACGCGTAGCATCGATTCCTCGATATGGCCACGCCGCTCAGGCGAAAAGAAAGCCAGAAGAGCGTCGACGACCTCCGACAGCGAAAGGATGCGCAATTTATGGGCATCTTCGAGATCCATCACCTCATAGCATATGTCGTCGGCCGCCTCCACTATATATACAAGCGGATGACGGGCATAGCGCAAAGGCTCGCCATCGGCCGAAAGCTTCAACATACCCAGTCCGGAGGCAATACGCTCGAAATCGGCCTTTTCGGAAGTAAAAAAACCGAATTTACCTTTTGTCGACAGGATGGATTCATAAGGATATTTGACAATCGAGGCAAGCATGGAGTATGTCATAGCAAAACCACCCTGGCGGCGCCCACGGAACTGATGTGTCAGCACGCGAAAAGCATTGGCATTTCCTTCGAAGCGTGTAAGATCGCTCCATTCCTCAGCACTCAGCATCTCCCTGATATTTTTTCCGGGCCCCTCGCTGAAAAATGTGGAGATCGCTTTTTCGCCCGAATGGCCGAAAGGCGGATTTCCGAGATCATGAGCAAGACAGGCGGCCGCCACAATGTCGCCGAGATGATCGAAATGCTCGGTCGGCTCTCCGGCGGCGCCATAGCGTGATTTAAGTATCTGGGCTATGGAATCGGCCATCGACTTGCCGACACACGATACCTCGAGCGAGTGGGTCAGACGGTTGTGCACGAAGATACTGCCCGGCAAGGGGAATACCTGCGTTTTGTTCTGCATGCGCCGGAAAGGACTCGAGAACACGAGCCTGTCATAGTCGCGTCTGAAATCGGTGCGTGTTCCGTTTTCCTTGGGATCATGGTAGTCCTCGAGACCGAAGCGCTTGTCGTCTATCAGTCTCGCCCATGTCATTTTCTGCCTGGATTCTGTCATATTGCAAAGTTCGCTTTTTTTTCGTAGCTTCGCAAAAAAATACAGCCATGAAAAATACCATATTATGTTTATTGACCTTTATGGCGATAAACACCACCGCATGGGCCGTTTCCGATTCCCGCCAGCTCCTCGACAAAGGATGGCGTTTTTCCCTGACCGCCGACAGCACCGCTGCTTCCCCTTCCTTCGACGACTCGGGATGGAGAAGCATAGATCTGCCCCACGACTGGAGCGTAGAACACGATTTCGACCGCGACTGTCCTTCCGGCAACGACGGAGGCTATCTGCCGACAGGCTCCGGATGGTACCGCAAGACGCTACACCGCGACAGCACCCCGACAGGGCCGGAATATCTCTATCTTGAAGGTGTCTATATGAACTCCGAAGTATGGATCAACGGCCTGCATGCCGGCGGCCACCCCTACGGATACACATCTTACCGCATCGACATCGCCCCTTATCTCAAAGCCGGCGACAACACCATAGCCATAAAGGCAGACAACTCGAAACAGAAGAACAGCCGATGGTACAGCGGGTCGGGAATCTACCGCCACATATGGCTTGAACCGCACCCGGCCATACACATAAAACCATGGAGCATGCACATTACGACTCCCGTCGTGACACCCGACAGTGCCATTGCCCAGATCCGGCTGACGCTCCTGAGTCCCGGCACACGCGGCGAAGACCTCAGAATGCCTCTGAACATCCGTGAAAGCCGCACAGGCCTCATAATTACAGATACCGTACTCATACGGCCTTCAGAAAAAGAAAAATATCTGAGCTATGATCTGAAAATCGACAGACCGCAACTGTGGAGCCCCGAATCGCCCGAACTGTATGCTGTTTCCGTTACTCTCGATAACGGAGACTCCGACAAGGAGACTTTCGGCATACGCACATTCTCATGGTCACCCGAAGGATTCGTACTCAACGGCGACACCATCGTACTTTCGGGAGCCTGCGTACATCATGACAACGGAATACTGGGCGCCGCATCATACGACGCAGCCGAATACCGTAAGGCCGCGTTGCTTAAAGAAGCCGGATTCAATGCCGTGCGGACATCGCACAATCCTCCCGCCCCGGCATTTCTCGACGCATGCGATCGTCTCGGACTGCTTGTCATCGACGAGGCATTCGACGGCTGGCGCGAAGCGAAAACACCCTATGACTACTCTACCCTCCTTGACCAATGGTGGGCATCCGATCTCGGTTCGATGATAGAACGCGACCGCAACCACCCGTCGATAATAGCATGGAGCATAGGCAACGAAATTCTCGAGCGCAAGACGCCCGAAGCAGTCGCCACCGCCCGTATGTTCGCGGCAAAATGCCGCGAGCTCGACCCGTCGCGGCCCGTGACACAGGCACTCGCCTCCTGGGACCCCGACTGGGAAATATACGACGCCCTTGCGGCAGAGCACGATATAGCGGGATATAACTATATGATACACAAAGCCGAGAGCGATCACGCACGAGTACCGTCGCGGGTCATATGGCAGACAGAATCCTATCCGCGAGATGCATTCCAGAACTGGACTAAAGTAAACGACCTGCCCTATGTCATAGGCGATTTCGTATGGACTGGTATCGACTACATTGGCGAGTCCGGTATCGGACGGCACTATTATGAAGGAGACCCCGAAGGGGAGCATTATCACCGTCCTCTCTGGCCTTGGCACAATTCACAGTGCGGCGACATCGATATCACAGGCTCACGCAAGCCAATATCGTATTACCGCGAAATGCTCTATGCTGACAGACCGATGATTTCGCTTGCCGTACGCGAACCCGACGGCTATAAAGGCAAGATAAAAGAAACTCAATGGGGCACATGGCCTACCTACAAGTCCTGGAACTGGCCCGGGCATCAGGGAAAACCGATCACCGTAGAAGTGGCCTCGACATATCCGGCAGTGTCGCTATATCTCGACGGCAAACTGATAGATACCAAAAAAACAGGTCGGGAGGAACGCTTCATGGCAGAATTCGAGATACCGTACCGGCCCGGGACTCTGACAGCCGTAGGACTGAACGCGGAGGGACAGGCGGCCGATACCGCCGTGCTGGAAACAGCAGGCCGTCCCGCTGCAATACGACTGAGCGTGGAACCGGCGTATGGCCCGAATCCGGAACTGGAATACGTCGTGGCCGAGATCGTTGACGCGAAAGGGCGTCTCGTGCCTACAGCCGACAACACTCTTTCCTTCAGCATAGATGGAGACGCCAGAATACTGGCCACCGGCTCACCGGATCCGACAGACCCGTCGGGCTATACACGCCCGGTCCGCAAGGCTTCCCAGGGCCGTGTCCTTGCCGTAATCAGAAAAGGCGCGGCGCCCTGCCGCCTCACGGTAAAAAGCAAGGGCCTGAAAACAGCCGTTCTTCCTTTATAAAGCATAAATAACAATAAGAAACCCCGCTTTTGGCGGGGTTTCTCATGTATTATCAGGGAATATTATCATTTTGCCACAATGGTGTCGACTATAGCCTTGATCTTGTCGGCAAGCGCGGCAGCTTCTTCGGGGGTATGCGCCTCAGAATAGATACGGATAATAGGCTCCGTATTCGACTTGCGCAGATGCACCCAGCTTTCGGCAAAATCTATCTTAACACCGTCGATATCGGTAATTTTCTCGCCTGCAAAATGCTTTTTGATCGCATCGAGGATTGCATCGACATCGATTTCGGGAGTAAGCTGGATCTTAGTCTTATAGATGTCATAGGCGGGAAGAGCCGCACGGATTTCAGTCGGTTTCTTTCCTGTCTTGGCCATCATGGTAAGGAAGAGGGCAATGCCTACAAGGGCATCGCGGCCATAGTGAATAGCCGGGTAGATGACGCCGCCATTACCTTCGCCACCGATGACGGCTCCGGTCTCTTTCATTTTCGTGGTCACGTTTACCTCACCGACGGCAGCAGCCTGATAAGATCCGCCGTGAGCGCGTGTGATATCGGCGAGCGCGCGCGAAGAGCTGAGATTGCTCACGGTGTTGCCTGGAGTATGGGCGAGAACATAGTCAGCGATCGAAACAAGAGTATATTCTTCGCCGAAGAATGCGCCGCCGTCGCTGATTATGGCCAGACGGTCGACGTCGGGATCAACCACGAAACCGACATCGGCACCGCTTTCGCCGACCAGAGCCGCTATGTCGCCGAGATTTTCGGGAATAGGCTCGGGTGTATGGCCGAAATAGCCGGTAGGAGTGCAGTTGAGTTCTATGACTTCTTTCACGCCGAGCGCACGGAGCAATTCAGGCACGATGACACCTCCGACCGAATTTACAGCATCGACCGCAACCTTGAAACCGGCCTTGGCGATAGCTTCGCGGTCTACAAGCGGCAGAGCGAGCACCTGCTCGATATGACGGCGGTTCCATGTATTGTTGGTGTAAACCTTGCCGAGACGGTCGACGGGAGCGAAAGTATAACTGTCGTCGGCAGCTATTTTAAGGACACTGGCGCCTTCCTCGGCGTTGAGGAACTCACCGTGTTCGTTAAGAAGCTTTAGAGCATTCCACTGCAGGGGATTGTGCGAGGCTGTGAGAATAAGACCTCCGCAGGCTTTTTCGCCTACCACAGCCAGCTCTGTTGTCGGAGTGGAGGCAAGATCGATGTCAATTACATCGAAACCCATGCCGCAAAGAGTACCGACCACGAGATCGCGCACCATCGAACCCGATATACGGGCGTCACGGCCAACTACAATGGTACGGTTTTCATTTTTTGTATTCGACTCTATAAAAGAAGCATACGCGGCTGTGAATTTTACCACGTCGAGCGGGGTGAGACCCTCGCCTGCCGGTCCGCCGATAGTGCCGCGGATTCCTGAAATTGATTTAATGAGGGACATATGCAGTCAGAAGTTACGGATTAGAAGTTTCAGATTAGTATTATTCTCGGCGCTGATATGTGAGACGGTAGAGATAGGGAATCACATCGGTCTGATCCGACTGCCATCCTACAGTCGACTTCACGACAAGATTGACTTCGCAGTCGATCGGCAGAAACTCCAGAGGAGTCTGAATACCTGTGCCATAAGTGAGCGAAGAGGTAAGGCTATAATTCCCATAACGGAAATACATCGGCGACAGCGACAGATTGTTTCCCGTTCCCTGCGGAAGTTTTCCATCTTTGTAAGCCTCGAGCGCATAGCGTGTATAGCGGAAATATATCTGTTCGTTATACTGCACTTTATAGCCTGGCGTACCTGCATTCAGCACCTGCATATACAGCTGACCGTCTTCGTCAAGACGGTAATACGGGGCATCGGGTCCTACTTCGAAAACAGTGTCAGCCGGAATATCGAGAAGCACTACCTGATCGGCAAGAAAATTGTTGACGGCCAGATTTTCCCGGTTGAGGAGCTCGGCATACGACACATTGTCATCGCACGAGGCAAGCATGAGTATGCCGCCGACAAGAGCGACAATATTTCTTAAGATTCTCATTTTATATATTTTTCTTTATTTTCTTTCAAAAGCGAGCGGAATATGGCGGCAGCCTCTTCAAGTGTGCCATAAAATTCACCTCCGGCCGCATTGAGATGACCTCCGCCGCCAAAATGCTCCTTGCAGAGCACATTGACCGGAAAGTCACCCGTACTTCTCATCGAGACTTTCACCATATCGGTTTCCTCGCGCAGGAACGCACTGTAAACCACACCTGGTATGGCGAGGGGACGGTTGACAAGAGCCTCCGTATCGCCCTTCACGTAGTGGAAACGGTTGAGTTCATCCCGTGAGAGCACTATGAGAGCGGCACCGTAGTCGGAGAACACTTCCATTTTATCGAGTATGGCATACGAGTTTAGACGCATGCTGCTCTCGCTGAAAGTATTGAACAGTTGTTTGTACAGGCGGTCTTTATCGGCTCCCTTACGGAGCAACTCGGCCACGACGATATAGAGATCGGGATCGGCGCAGTTATACGAGAAATTGCCGGTATCAGTCATCATTCCGGCAAGGATACACTCAGCGGCCTCTTTACCGATAAAATTGAACAGTTCGAGACGACAAATGAAACGGAACATAAGGTATGCCGTTGCCGCCATCTCGGGATGCGATATAACCACATCGGCATCAATATCAGGGTGCAGATGATGGTCTATCAGAATTTTGGGAGCCTTGCACTCGCGAAGGGTCTTTTCAAGACGGCCCGTGCGGCGTGGCTCGTTGAAATCGAGGCACAACACGAGGTCGGCTTCATCGAAGAGCCGTCGGGCAAAATCGGGATAGCGTGTGGCATCGACGATTTCCTTAGCACCGGGCAGCTTCGCAAGATTGGCATTGTAGGCGTCAGGCACTATTGCGCGGCATTCTTTGCCAAGAGCGCCAAGCACATGTACGGCGGCAAGCGACGATCCGACGGCATCACCGTCGGGAGCCGAATGACAGAGGGTGACTATACGCCCGGCGCGCTCCACCAGTGTCTTGGCTTTTTTTATGGATTCTTCGGATATTGTACGCGAAATCATTGCGCAAAGATAATCAAAAACTCCCGCACCCCAAACTAATTAACGTCCGTTAGCAACAGAAAAAAGGTGTATCAGGAAAATACCGATACACCCTTTCGTATTGTAGTCCCACCAGGATTCGAACCTAGACAGACAGTACCAAAAACTGTAGTGCTACCATTACACCATAGGACTATCCTTCGCCCAAGCCGATAAAGGCCTAAAGCGCTGCAAAGGTAGGAATTTTTCTACAATCTGCAAAATATTTTTTCCAAAGCCCCGCTCAGACAGCCACACGGACGGCATGCCGCCCGACACGTACGATATACACGCCTCGGCCCGGAGCCACCGCACAGGGCCGACCTTCATAAACAAGGCGTCCGTCGACGCCATATACAGCCACATGTGTACCGTCGGGACAATCGAACAGGATACGGCCTCCGGCTACTCTGACAATACAGTCGTCACTAGCCTCGACAGAGCCTATACCCGACAGAGAGCCTTCGACAGACGAGAAAAGGCTCCAACCGTCGGCCGCCGCATAAGCGTCACGGCTCCCTTCGGGCACCTTAAGAACCGCACCCCCATACACCGTTGAAGTAAATGCTCCGGGAGAACATACCGGCGGCACCGATGCCATACATTCCACTGTCTTTATAGCATTGCAATCGGCAAAAGCAGCGTTTTCAACCTCTGTCACCGAGGCCGACATCGAGACAGTCTCGAGTTTGGGGCATTTATAGAACATATTATTATACACGAGCTTTACGAGAGGTCCCATTACTACGGTCTGCAAACCGGAAGAATTGCTGAAAGGCGATACGGAAGTACCATGCAGAGGTTCGAGTGTCTCCGTATCGGCGTCAAGATAAATGCTCTTTGCCGATGATCTGGACGGCACTCCCCCTATATTCATAACCGTTCTATCTTTCTGCAGTATCACCAGTTTCTCTACGGTAGGATTGACAGCATCTCCGTTGCTTGAAAAATCGACGTCAACAAGTGTGAGCTCACCGATTTTGCCGCGATCGAACACAAAAGTGCCGGAGGGAAGATTGACAGTACCGGTAATAGTCATGGAGCTGATCTGGCATTCCTGAAACGCACCCTTTTCCAAAGTCATGCCGTCGCCGATCTCCACATTGTCCATCACACACTTCCTGAACGCAGTGCTACCTATGGTCTTTACATGACTGAGGTCCACTTCCAGCTTCGACTTGCAGCTGTCGAATGCATCTTTGGGTATCACGGTAAGTTTGTCGCTGAAAACGACCTTACCGACACCACTAAGATAAAAGGCTCCTTCTCCCAGAGTTGTCAGACCCGGAAGATAGACTTCGCGCAGACTGCTTGCGAGAAAGAAAGCCTGCCGACCGACTTCCACCACGCTTTCTGCCGCTGTCAAAGTCTGGATAGAACTGCTCGCAAAAGCCCTTGCCGCTATCGAAACGACCTCATATGTCCTGCCGTCATAGTCTACCGTTGCGGGAATCACGACATCCACAAGGGAGGCATCGCAACCGGTGACAGTCGCCGTGTTGTCGTCAATTGTCTGATACAAAACCTTATCCCGGGTAAAAAACCAGGCGTCTGCCGACAATACGCCGGCTACGGCTATAAATATAGCCGTTGAAAAGAAACGGTTCATAAATGTGATATTTAGAGGTTGTTTAATCGTATCTTATACTGTCATACGAGTCCGCGCGTTTTCGATATCAGGTCGGTCACTTTGTGCACATCGAATTTTCCCATCAGACTCTTGCGATATGTCAGCACCGTATTCTGACTTATATTCAGCTCATGTGCTATATCCCTGGTCGAGAATCCTCTTGAAAGCAGCTCCAGTACCTCGGTTTCACGTAATGTGAGACCTTCGAATTCGATATTACTGCGAAAAGAAGTGCTGATATAAGGCTCGCCACGGAAATAAGCCTTTATCGCATTGTCGAGTTCATCTATCGAGTCAGATTTGTCTACCATATATCTGACCCTTAGACGGGAGAGTCTCTCTTTAGTCCAGGGAGAACCGTGCATGGTATAGACCACTATGCCGGGAGGTTCGGGCAAGGCGGAGAGTTGTCCGATAAGCTTCCATGAATTTGAAGATCCGAGTTCGAGATCGATTATCCAGAGATCGATCGCAGAGGGCTCTACAGGGAGTGTCACGAGTTCTTCCAGCCGATGAAGCACCCCGACGATGCAGACAGGATATGCCGCAAGGCGTTCCCTGAGGGCAAGACCGACGATGGGATGATCGTCGATGATGACTAAATTCAACTGATCGGCATTCATAACGGCACATAAAGATTTACAGACGATACATTTCCGTCAGCGGAGCGACGTAAATCCGCGTTGATTATGCGGATACGGTCGGCTACCGTGCGCCTGCCTATGCCGGTTCTGTCATAAGCCTGATCCATGAGAGTACCATCATGATCTATCGTAAGATGCAGTATATTCCCGGGTTCGGACGACAAAGAAATGTCGATATGCGACGGTTTGCCATACTTGATGATGTTTGCCATCTCTTCCTGGAAAATACGGTATATCTCACGTGCGGTCATTTCGGGTATCTTTTCGGGCACGTCGGCTTCCACAAATTCCACTCTGATGCCTGAGGTCTCGTCGCCGCCCACTGCCTTTGCATAGGCAGCGATGGCGGTTCCGAGGGTCTGGTTCGATAATTCGGGTGGCATGAGTCTGTGTGATATCGCGCGCACGGCAAGACGGAGCTGTTCGGCCATGCCGGCAATGCGTTCGGAACTGTTTCCATTGTCTATATTCAGCCGCAGGGCAAGAAGATCGGCGGCCACACCGTCGTGCAGCTCGCGGGCGAATATCCGACGTTCCTCCTCCATACCTCGGATATATTGCTCGGACCTTTCGAGAGCCATACGCGTCTTCAACCGACGGTGACGAAAGACGAGTATAAGAACCAGAATGGAAACAAGAGTAAGCAGAAGACCTGCAGTGAGAAGCATTCGCTCCCGGACAAGCACACTGTTGCGCAAGGAACTGTTTTCGAGTTCGCGCTGCATAGTTCCGTATCGGACATCGAATTCGGCCATCGCACGGTTCATGTCATGTGCCGCCAGAGTATCGCTCCACATCAGAGCCGAATCCATATGCAGATAAGCCTGACGGTCTTGTCCGAGCTCGGCAAAACAGAAAGCCATCTGACGGTACAGACTGGCCTCTGTCGGTGGAAAATCCATATCACGGAGCAGTCTCAGCTCGGCAAGGGCATCAGCATAGCGGCCACGCGACATATCCAGACGCACTTTCGCCGAGCGATAGCCGCCGGCGAGTGATCCTTTTTGTGCGACGAAAGGAAGGAGAGTCTGTCCGAGTTTCAGATAATAATCGGCAGAATCGGGCCTTGCAGAAGATTCGAAATAGTAGATCAGTGCCGGAATACAACGCATTTGCATGGAGGGATCCTCGCTTTCCTGCGCCAATACCCAGGCCCGGCGGACGTAGGCTCCGGCCTCCTCAGTGCGATTCAGTTTGAGCAATGCGTCCGAAATAAGCTGAGCTGAGGCTAACTCGGTATATCCGTCGTCGCACATCGCTGCATGCTCCACGGCATTCCCGAAATAGTCGACCGCCATATCGAACAGTCCCCGATTATAATAAAACATACCGATATTGCATTCGAGAGCCGACTGCCAGGACGGATCACCGGCCCGGCTCGCATGCTCAAGGGCCCGCTGATAACAGACAAGAGCCGAATCGGGAGATTCACGACGATTATATACTACAGCAAGATTATTCCACAGACTCGTGTTAACGATCTGATCTCCGTCGGGATCAACGATATCGCGGGCTATGACCAAAGCCTCGGCCATTGATGTGATATCTCCGGCATAAAAGTGCAATGTGGATTTTTCGACCATCACACGTCCATACATGGTATCAGTTTCAAATCCCGGAATAGCTATTATGGAATCGATAATTGCGGCAGCGATTTCGAGTTCTCCTTCGCCGATAAGATCTTCCGCGCGTGAAAATGCCGACACAGTTGCTTCATCAGCGCCATATAGGCTTGCCGAAGCACAGAATAGAGTCAAAGCTGATAGTAGTTTTCTCATAATCGACAAATATACGCTTTATTACTACGCAATACAAACGACTGCTTTCCATTTTATAATAAAACGTACAATTGATTTGCAAATATATAAACCTTATCGCGCCTTGACTTCCCCCATACAGGTGAGACAAATACTAATATCTTGCAAAATGTGTGAAAATTCTCTAACAAAACCACTATCTATCAATCGGCACCCATATAAATATGTAAATATGGTTCAACATCAATAGAGCAACAAGTGTTAATAATTAAAAGAACAACAGAATTATAAGCAACGGCATTTGCAAAATCAGAATTTTTATCATAAATTTGTCCCTACTATAAGTAAACTCAAAAAAATAAAAGCATGGAAACGACAACAGCTATCAGAATAGAGCATCCATCTAAAGCATTGGTCGCTTTCATCGAGAAAGCACAACAGCGAAAAAAAGAGCGCATGAAGAAAATGCGTGATAAATTTCTAAAGACACAAGGCGCATAAATCGATGAAGTCTATTGAAAATACTTTCTCTGATAACGAGGGCAATCATCTAATGGTCGCCCTCGATTTTTGTGATAATAATTATAAGCAATCCACATTGTGTATTCCAGAAGAATATTCTGATGTTGATATAGTAGATATAAGTATAGAAAAAATTTACATAGATAAACCGATAAACTCCATAGTATTCTTCAAAATGAGTGCGTGGCTGTTACAACAATATGAAATTCATAGTAATGCAGTCTTTTCGTTCATATGTTCTACTGATGACATACCTAACAACAATCATAGAGACATGACTCCACAACTGTGGCGGTGGACTTTATTTGACAGACTGTTTCATCGGATTAAAGATAAAACCGATTTAAACTCACAGGACGTAATTGTTGGACCTGATGACTATCTCACTTACGGCAGGGCTTTCTACAGAACCAAACATGCACCGATTATTCATATCGTATGCGCCCATCTACAGGAAAAACAACGACAATACCTCTAAAAAACTCCCTTACAAATAGTAGTATGATGTCAATTCCTTATCGGAGTTAGAATTATGAAAACAACTACTATATCAACCCGGGTGCAGTAGTGCATAATAGTCATCTGTTTGTTTAGCATCTATAATTCATCAACCATACTAAATAAAATCCGTATTTACATGGTTTGGAGCCATGAAAATACGGATTTAAAGTATAGTTAAACGTATAAAACTATACGGTGTAGCCTACGTATGTCGAAGGCTTGAGGGCATGGAGTTCGGCGCGGACGGATTCGGAGATCCCTTCGAGCGAGTCGATGAAAGTGGATATAGCCGTTTCATCTACTACTGAGTTGGTGCGTGTCAGAGCCTTAAGAGCCTCATATGGCTTGGGGAAGCCTTCGCGGCGCAGAATTGTCTGAATACCCTCAGCCACGACACTCCAGCAACCGTCGAGATCGGCGTCGATGGCCTCACGGTTAAGAATAAGCTTTCCGAGACCCTTGAGGGTAGATTCGACAGCAATGAGGGTATGGGCCAGAGGCACACCGACGTTGCGGAGCACGGTCGAGTCGGTAAGGTCGCGCTGCAGACGCGAAATCGGCAGTTTCGCAGCCAGGTGCTCGAAGATCGCGTTAGCGACACCGAGGTTGCCTTCGGAGTTCTCGAAGTCGATAGGATTGACTTTGTGAGGCATGGCGGATGAACCCACCTCTCCGGCTTTGATTTTCTGCTTGAAATAGTTCATCGAAATATACGACCAGATGTCGCGGTCGAGGTCAACGATGATCGTATTGATACGCTTGAGGGCATCGAATGTGGCGGCAAACGAGTCATAGTTCGAAATCTGGGTGGTGAAATATTCACGCTGCAGACCCAGACGGTCCTTGAGGAAATTGTGAGCGAACTCGCGCCAGTCAACACCTGGATAAGCGGCAAGATGAGCGTTGAAGTTTCCGGTAGCGCCTCCGAATTTGCCGGTGGCAGGCACTTCGGCAAGAGCCTCGATCTGACGTACAAGACGCTCGAGGAAGACAGCGATTTCCTTGCCGAGTGTAGTCGGCGAAGCGGGCTGACCATGGGTTTTGGCAAGCATCGGAACCTCGGCATACTCCATGGCAAGCTCGGAAAGACGGTCGGTAAGACGTTTGAATGCCGGACGCATCACTTCCTCCAGAGCATCTGCCAGAGCCATCGGGAAAGATGTGTTGTTGATGTCCTGCGATGTCAGGCCGAAGTGAATGAATTCCTTCCGCTCAGACAGGCCGAGAACATCGAACTGCTCCTTAAGATAATATTCGACAGCCTTTACGTCGTGATTGGTTGTCTGCTCGATGGTCTTGATTTTGGCAGCCTCCGCCGGAGTGAATACATCCGGCTCGTAGATATGCCGCAGAGCCTCTACTGTTTCGGGTGCGAGAGAAGGCAACTGCGGAAGTCCCACTTCCGAAAGAGCGATGAAATATTCGATTTCAACTTTTACGCGGTAGCGTATGATTGCATACTCCGAAAAATAGTCGGCCAGCGGCTCGCATTTGCCGCGATAGCGGCCATCAACGGGCGAAATGGCCGTTAAATTGCTGAGTTCCATTCGTCAAAAGAGGTTGAAAAGTGTCTATATGTCGTTGTTTTTTTTCTTCAAAAATCTCATCTATGGCAAAAAAGATGCCACTTTCCTCGACATCGCCGAATTCGTCGTTAATGGCCGTGCCAAACATACGCATTGTAGGTGACAAGCCCATATAGGCATGTACCAGCGGCGGAATATTGTCGCCGTGGCTGCGCACTTCGGCATTCAGAATCCTGAAATCGGATTTGAAATCGCCGCCGTTGAAAATCTTTTCGATAGCCACTGGATCGGCATTCGTCTTCAGAGGCGTCAGAGGCCATACCAGACGGTCGGGATCAGGGAAATATTTATGGAGAAAATGGAGAATCAGATCGCGGCATACAGCCGTGTAGCTCGGATACATCGTCACCTTCCCGAATAGATATTTCAGTTCGGGATTGACAACGGTGAGAGATCCCAGACCGTCCCAAAGATTATCAAGGACATAAATCGCCTTGCTTCCCGCCCGAGACGACTGGTACTCGGGTCGAACGAACGAACGGCCGAGTTCCAGTGTGTACGGAAGGTATTCGGTCATGAAGCGCTGAGAGAAGCCGAACATATGCGCCGTGGCAATACGGGGACTCCCATCGGGCCGTATCTCGATATCACGGCCACAGATAAAGCGGTAACCGCCAAGAATAAGCTTACTGTCGGGATCCCAGACGAGCAACTGACTGCACGGCTTTTCCATCGTGTCGAACTCATCGATATCGCAGGCTTTACCTGTGCCTCCTCCGGCGGAGCGGAAAGCTATCTCCCGCAAACGTCCGACTTCGCGCATGACGTTCGGGGCGTTGTGGGCTGTCACCACATATATATCGTTACCCCCCTTGTTCGTTTTACGCAGAAAACGCTCGGGCGTAAGCTCCGACTCTATCAGAGCGGTGTCGACAGGATCTATTATAGGTAAGTTCATATCGATGATTTATATTCGGAAGGAAGTGAATAGACTATGCGGCGAATCTCGCGCGCCCGGGCCATTGCCTCGCCGCGCGAACCGAGACTTTCCCAAGCGATGGGATGTCCGCATGTTAGAGTGAAGCGCTTGCCTTTCGCACGGAACACCTCGCGTGGCAGCAGCACCATTTCTATATTGAATTTTATACCAAACTTTTTGCGGCGATCCGCAAAACGGTAGAACGAAGCGGAGTTCTCTCCGTCGAAATGCACAGGGACTATAGGCCGGCGGTATTCGACAGCTTTGTTCACAAACATGCGATGCCACTCCAGATCAGCGATCCGGCCGTCAGGCTGTAAGCGCGATACCAGACCGGCCGGATATACCACGACCGGCGCGTCGCTTGCAAAAGCCTCGTCAAGAGCGGAGACATCGCCGCGATTCTGCGCGCCATGCTTGTTGACCGGCACAAAACACTCGGCAAGAGGATCGACAGCCTTGAGAATATCGTTGACAACAAAACGCGGCGTAATCCCGTAACGGCGGCTTAGCCACGCTATCATGCATATGCCGTCGAGTCCTCCGAGAGGATGATTGGACGCCACGATGAAACGCGGATCGTCAGGCAGATTACCGGCACCGCGTACATCGAGATTTACCCCGAGACGCTCCACCACATGCTCGCAGAAATCGGCGCCACGGCGTGGATAAGCTGTCTCGAGAAGATCGTTAAGCTCGTCCTGACACACAAGACGCTCGAGATAGCGCACAGCAAAGCCGGGCACGAAACGCGCCTTTGCACCAAGCTTTTCGGCCAGCACACCGCCAACATCTATCTTTATCGGGCCTTGTGAATCCAACATCTTTCAGTTTTAAACTGCAAAGATACAAAAAATCGTCGGCACTCCGATTAGTAATTTCAGCTTTGGCCCGGATTTACGTCGGAGAACAAAGCACAGAAGCCCTGACGATTGAACTGATAATACATTTCGATACGTTCGGGCGTATCGTTTTCAAGCATAATAAGCAATTCCCGGGCAAATTCGAGAGTGGCCGATCCGTTGGCCGTCACTATATTCCTGTCGACGACTGCCTGCGCATTGACATAGCTTCCGGCATTGGTATAATTCTCACCACCCCAAAGCTGCAGCTGCTCCAGACCGTTGCCGGTATGTCGGACATCATTCAGGAAACCATGTTTGGCCATGAAAGAAGCGGCATTGCATATGGCACCGACAATACGGCCATCCGCCACAGCTTTCCCGATGACAGGCACAAGTTTTTCAGCGACAGGAGTAGACCATCCGAAACCACCGACGAGCACAAGAGCGGCATAATAGTCAGGCATCGTATCGAAAGAATAGTCAGGAATAGTGCGAAAGCCTCCTATAGAACGCACCGCATCCATCGTAGGCGCCACGACACGATTGACATATTTCGGATTCGCCTTCAGCGCAAAATCATCAGATGCGACCGCCTGTGAAAGATATACGGCCTCATGGGCTGCATAATCAGGCAAAAAGACATATAATATTTCGTTACTCATCTATACAGTTATTTTAGATCAGCCGTTATCAACAGCATGAAGGATAGTATGTGCCGGTATATACGGTGACGGCGGGGCCGGTCATGAGAATGTGGCCGGTCTCAGGGTCGGCATCTATACTGAGATTGCCTCCTATAAGGCGGACGGTGATAGGCCAGCGAGCGCGACCGGTGGCTACGGCTGCAGCAGCAGCGGCACAAGCGCCTGTTCCGCATGCCATAGTCTCGCCGGCGCCTCGCTCCCATGCGCGCATGGAGAGTGTGTCGGGCGAGTCGACGCGCACAAACTCTATATTGGCTTTTTCGGGCCAAACAGGATGTTTTTCAAGTTCGGGACCAAGAGTGCTGACGATGTCACCGTCGAAGCTATCGACGAAAACCACACCATGAGGGTTACCCATAGAAACCGCCGTTACTGCCACCTCGCGGTCACCTACAATAACCGGCTCCTCGAGCATGCGGTCGCCTGAATGATTCACAGGCACCTCTGACGGCGCCATACGCGGTAGCCCCATGTCTACGGTTACCGTATCGGTGAGTCCATCTATACCGGCGTGTATCTCTACGGTCTTGAGGCCGCTGAGTGTCTCGACGGTGATATGTCGTTTTCCTCCGACTATCCTGTTATCGTAGATATATTTAGCCACACAGCGGATACCGTTGCCGCACATCTGCGCCTCCGATCCATCGGCATTGAATATGCGCATACGACAATCGGCCTTGTCGCTCGGAAGAATAGCAATAATACCATCTGATCCGACTCCCGTATGCCGACGGCTCATTTCCACAGCAAGTTCCGGAAGCCTGTCGAGAGGCCGCTGCATGCAGTCGACATATACGAAATCATTGCCGAGACCGTGCATTTTGACAAACGGAATATTGGCAGGGATTTCGGCCGAGACCGATTTCTTGCCGTCGGCGAGCGGTACTACTGCATCACGAAGTCGCTTTAACCCTTCCATAAGGATAGAACGAGGTACTCCAACATTCATGCGCATGAACCCGACACCCTGACTACCGAATGTGCTGCCGTCGCTTAGAGCAAGACGAGCCGTGCCGACAAGCATATTGACAAGATCGGGCTGCGAAAGTCCGAGTTTTCTGAAATCAAGCCAGATCGCAAAGGAGGCCTGTGGTGTAAACATGCCCACTTCCGGCAATTCACGGGCAAAAAACTCGCGGGCAAAATCTACATTTCCCTGCAGATAGCCGAGAGCCTGGTCGAGCCAGTTTTCTCCATGATCGTATGCAGCCTGGGTGGCAACCATCGCGGCTATTGGAGGCGCATTGAATTCGCTTGCCGACAGCCAGTCGAAGAAAGGTTGCCGCAAAGCCGGAGATTTCACCACGGCCCATGCGCTCACAATACCGGGTATATTGAAAGTTTTCGACGGTGCTCCAAGGGTCACTGTAACGTCCGCTGCCTCTGGCGAGACAGTCGCCGTCGGGATATGGGAGCGGCCCGAAAGCATCATGTCGCCATAGATTTCATCTGAAATCAGCACGATACCGTGAGCCTTGCAGATCGAAGCTACACGTCGCAGAGTATCGGCATCCCACTGCAGTCCTATAGGGTTGTGAGGATTGCATACGAACATCATGGCAGGATGCTCGCGTTCGATAAGCTCGCACAATCCGTCGAAATCCATCATATAGCGGCCATCCTTATCCAACACAAGAGGATTGTTGACAACTCTTCGTCCATTTCCCTCGATAACGGTACGGAACGAGTGATAGACCGGCGGCTGTATCACCACAGCATCACCAGGACGTGTAAAGAAATTTATGCAGAGACTAAGACCTTTCTTCAAACCGGGAAGAAAAGTGATTTCATCGTGTTTCACATGCCAGTCATGACGGCGACGCAGCCACGATGTAATGCTCTCCCAAAAATCTTCGGGAGGTGTGGTATATCCGAGCACAGCATGGTTGAGACGGTTCCGAAGTGCTTCTATTATGCATGGGCACGCCTGAAAATCCATGTCGGCGATCCAGAACGGAAGCAGATCATGGCGTCCGAATTTGGCGTCCATTTCCTCGAATTTGGTTGCACATGTATCGTGACGGTCTACGACGCAGTCAAAATTGTAGATTTCCTCTTTCATAGCAGCAAAGTTAGCTCTTTTACACCGAATTTTCAAACCTCCCGGCACATCGGCGGCGGTTGTCGATGATTTGCAGTTCTCTCCGAAAAAATTTATCTTTGTCAAACCTATAACCATCAACGACCACTGAAAATGCTAAATACCAGAAGTTTTTTTATCGCTGCCGCACTCGCTGGCCTTTCCCTGCCATCGACAGCAGAGGAACATACCATAAAAATCACCGGCAATTATCTCACTTTTCCCATATCCCACTCCTGCGAAAGAGTGAGAATCAATATGGAAGCCGATGGAATGGATCCGCTGCCAATCGACATACGGCTTACAGACGGCACGGCGGATTATCTGACGTTCAAGGACGTATCGTTGCTCAAGGGTAAAAAACTGAAGATAACAGCCGCTGACGGAACAAAAGGGCTTGACAAAATAGCGCAGTCCGACCGCATCCCCGACAGCGACATCATATATAAAGAAGAAAACCGTCCGCAATATCACTTCACAACCCGTCGCGGCTGGATAAACGATCCCAACGGTCTGATATATCATGACGGCGAGTACCACCTGTTCTATCAGCACAATCCATATGAGCGCGACTGGGGAAACATGCACTGGGGACATGCCGTGAGCACCGATCTGATACATTGGAAAGAACTTGCACCGGCCCTCTACCCCGACTCCACCGGCACGATGTTCTCAGGTTCTGCCATAATAGACAGCGCCAACGATTCAGGTTTCGGCAAAAAAGGAAAAGCTCCGATGGTCGTAGCATATACTGTCGATTCTCCCGACCGTGAAGTGCAGTGCATGGCGTACAGCCTCGACAACGGACGCACTTTCACCAAATACGCCGGTAATCCTGTGATAAACAGCAAAGAAACATGGAACAGCCGCGACACGCGCGATCCGAAGTTGTTCCGTTACGGCGACCGATGGGTGCTGGTGCTGAACGAACGCGACGGCCACTCAATATACAACTCCGACAATCTGCGCGACTGGACCTTCAAAAGCCACATATCAGGATTCTGGGAATGTCCTGAACTTTTCGAACTTCCTGTCGACGGCAACAAAGACAATACAATGTGGGTGATGTATGGAGCTTCAGGCACCTATATGCTCGGCGATTTCGACGGCGAGAAATTCACACCTCGGTCAGGCAAGCACCTGTATTCTACCGGAAGCATATACGCCGCCCAGACATTCAACAACATACCTGAAAATGACGGACGCCGCATACAGATCGGCTGGGGACGTCTTTCCCATCCGGGAATGCACTTCAACGGCATGATGCTCCTGCCGACCGAACTGTCGCTACGCACTACCAAAGATGGCGTACGCCTCGTTTCCAAGCCGATACGTGAAATAGAGGAACTCTGTGTGCCTGTCGGAAGCTGGAAAGACCTGCCGCAGGAAAAAGTGGCCGATGTTCTCGCACCTTTCGCCAAAAACGACTGTCTGCGCATACGCGCCACATTCAGCCTCTCGCATGCGACAAACGCCACCTTCAGCCTTGCCGGCCACCGCCTGTTCGACTACGATATGAACGGAAATAATGTAAATGGCGTTTTTTACTCGCCGCAGGATCCAACTTCAACCGAAATCACGGCCGACATATATCTTGACCGTACCTCAGCCGAGGTATTCGTCGACGGAGGGCTATATTCTTACTCCATGGGGCGTACAATGCCTTCAGCAGCTGCTACCGGGTTCCGTCTTGACGGCAACAGGATTACAGTGAAATCGCTCGAAGTATTTACCATACCGTCCATCTGGTAAAAAATCATCAATAAAAAGCCCGGCATTTTCCGAACCGATCGGAAGATGCCGGGCTTTTCTGTTTCATTCAGCTCAAGGCTTGACGGGAGTCAGAACAAAGGAATAGGAATATTCCTTACCATCGAGACGATACTGTTTGTAAGGGAGTGCTCCCCAGCTGTTATCGCCACCAAGGCCACGCTGCGAAAGATCGACATAGAGATATACGTCGTGAAGTGCGGGTGAAACATCGCTGTCGTGCTGCTGGTGCTTAACCAGACCCGGATCGAGAGCGGAAGGAAGCACATCGAGAGCGCTTACTTCGAGAGGCTGCATGCCGCGCACTTCAATGCCATAACCCTCGGCATCGGTGAGAGCGGCTTCGCGCACATCGGTATGGTTGCCTGTTTCCTGCGGACGGATATAGTGCCAGCGCATGTCGGCGACTTTGCCGCTGTAGCGACCCATGAAAGCTGCCGTGCGGCGATCGCTGTAATTTTCCTGCGGCCCGCGACCATACCATGCGAAATTATCATAGCTTTTGGGAAGAGTCAGAATCATGCCGAAGCGAGCCAATTCGGGCACAAAGGCGTTTTCGTCGGCTTTCCAGGCGACATCGACCTTCAGACTGCCGTCGGCGAGCGGTGTGTAGGTGACTGTATAATCCGAAGGCACTTCCTGAAAACGATACACGGCCTTAAAAGAATTTCCATCGCGGGTAAAGGAGATCAGGCGGCGGTTCTGAGCCGCAGTGCGCCATACGTTAGACTTTGTCTGGAAATTATTGCCGAAATCATTGTCGGTAGGAGCGCGCCAGAACGAAGGAGCCATGGGACGAGATATGAGTCGTCTGCCGTCGAGGGTATAACCACGGAGTTCGCCGTTACGACTGTCGAAAGTCATCGTGGCTCCGGCTGCTTCCGCCGTCCAGAAGTCACCGTTCTGAGAAATCTTGGCTTTTGCCTCGGCGAGGGGAGTCGCTGCAAGATCTTTTGCCGCAAGGATAAACTGCTCACGGGCGACCTCATGCCCCTCGGGAATGATTTCATCTCCGGATTTTGTCCGTGCATATACGCTCAGCGCATAATCCGAACCGCTTTCAAGAGACGGCAATGCAAGTTTCACCTGCCGGGAGGAATTCGGGGCTACAACCGCGTCGAAAACGCCGTCGGCGACAACATTGCCGTCGCGAAGGAGTTCCCATGTAAAGACATACGGTTCGGTAGAGCGCGATGGAAAATGATTTTCCACCGTCACAATGCCTTTAGCCGGATCGGAGGAGGTGAATCGAATATCCTGATATACCTTCTTGACCTCGCTGAGACCCGGGTGCGGCGTGCGGTCGGGATCTACGAGACCGTTGAGACAGAAGTTCTCGTCGTGTGTATAACCTGTGGCACCGTAATCGCCGCCGTAGCTCCAGTATTCACGGCCATTCTCGTCCTTTGTTCTGAAACCCTGGTCAACCCAGTCCCATATAAAACCGCCCTGAAGTTTAGGATTGGAACGGATAAGATCGAAAAGTTCCTGGAAATTGCCGGTAGAGTTGCCCATGGCATGAGCAAACTCACACATGATATATGGACGCGTCGCATCGGCACGCTGTGCATATTGGGCTATATGGTTATAGTCGGGATACATGGGGCACACGATATCGGTGTTGCGTCCTTCACCAGCCTGCTCGAACTGAACGGGACGTGTTTTGTCGCGGTTCTTGATCCAGTCGTAGCTATCGAGGAAGTTGGTTCCGTTAGAGGTTTCGTTGCCGAGCGACCATACAATCACAGACGGATGGTTTTTATCGCGCTCCACAAGGCTCATCTCTCGATCAAGGACAGCATCGTGCCACATTTCGGCATGACCGGGATGTGTCTTTTTTGCCTCATCGCTGATATTCCACACGCCCAGCCCATGAGCCTCGATATTGGCCTCGTCGACAAGCATTATACCGTAACGGTCGCACAGATCATACCACAACGGTGGCTGCGGGTAGTGCGATGTACGCACGGCATTGATATTGTGCTGTTTCATGGTGCGGATATCCTTCATCATGATTTCCTCGTTGATGGCATGGCCCCCGTAGGGATTATGCTCGTGCATGTTTACGCCATGGACTTCGACAGGTATGCCGTTGACGCACAACTGCGAGTTTTTAATTTCGATCTTGCGGAATCCCACGTTGGTAGATGTCGCCTCGATCGTTTTACCGTCTGCATCGCGCAAATCGAGTACCAGTTTATACAGATACGGGTTGTCGTAGTTCCATTTGTTTACTTTCGACAGTTTTGCGTCGAAAGTGACCTCGCCATTAACCGCCACCTTTCGGCCGCCACTATAGACCTTGCGACCGGAAGCATCGTATAGAGTTGCCGAGAGGCTGAGAGGCTCGGAAGAATCGAGTTTTACCTCGACACTGAAAAGACCGTTGCGGTATTTAGGATCAAGATCGGCCTTTACAAAAAAGTCGGCGATACGGCCACGCTTATCTGTATTGTAGAGATAGACATTGCGGTCGATGCCCGAAAGACGCCAGAAATCCTGATCCTCGAGATACGATCCATCAGTCCAGCGGTAAACCTCGCATGCGAGTTCGTTCTCTCCCGGTTTTACAAATTCGGTTATATCGAATTCGGAAGGATTCTTCTGCGATTGTACATAACCTACTTTCCTACCGTTGACCCAGACATACATTCCGGCCGTAGAGCCGTCGAAATGCAGGAATGTCCGGCTACCATCGACAGTAGCCTTGTCGAGGCTGAACTTGCGCTTATAGCTGCCGACGGGATTATCGTCGTGGGGCACATAAGGCGGATTGGCCGGAAATACATATTTTGTATTTGTATAGATAGGAGTGCCGTATCCTTTCATTTCCCAGTTTGACGGAACCTCTATACGGTCCCATCCGCTCACGTCGTAACCGTCCTTATAGAAATCGGCCGGACGCGACTCCGGATTAGGGGAATAGCGGAACGCCCATTCTCCATTAAGACTCTGCACCCTCGGAGACTGCCAGACATTGCCCTCGAGGGCTTCGGCAGATGTCGCATAGGGATAAAATGTAGCGCGGGGCGCAAGACGTCCCTCCGCAAAGACCCTGGGATTTTCCCAGTCTACAGCTCCGGCGCCCAAAGCCAAGCCAAGAGCCACTAACAACGGTATGTATCTCATGCTATAGAATTATGTGATAATTCAAAAAGGTTTCCACAAATATACGCAAAAATCCGCCTCATCTACTCAACCGAACATACAAAAACTCGTATAATACCCTACATTATAAAATATCGGCTTCTCCCGAAGGCGGGTGAAGCCGTTGCAGCCAAGGCGCCGTAATCGACGGAGCCGAAAAAAGAAATTACCTATTCCCCGAAAAAAGACCTTTGATCCGTTCCCAGAGCGACGGACGGTAAGGACGGATATGAACGCTCACTTTAGGCGACTTACGGCTAAGAAAGACAATCGAAGAGTGCATCACGATAGCTACCCATTCCTCGAACGGAACTATCGCGTTGATTTTTTCCAGAGGAATACGATGAAACGGCGAACGAGGGTCCACACTACGTATAATAAGCGAATCAACAGGGCCGTCCATATCGATACTTACGTTATGATGCAGAGACGATTCGAACAGCAAAGGCATATCGAGACAATCAGGACTCTCGGGCAGCTTCTTATACTTTTTGTATAAGGTGTCTATTACTCTTTTAGTTATCATAGTGCAATCTCCTTGGGTTCATTTTTGACAGCCCGGTTCCAGGCTTCGGTCTTCGAGATTATAACTTGCAAAACGGACATTTGTTTACAATTATTTCACTATTTAAATACTTTTTACTGTTGTAACATTCATGTAACATCGCACCGCGGCATATCTATCTGAAATCAGAATCAGAAGACAGTATTCGCACATACCGGGCGGCATCGATTTTTGTTTGCCATATATCGAAATTTATAGTAACTTTGTGCTTTGAACACGCCTGCCGGAACGGGCGTCCCCGCAAAGCAAATAAACACAATACTACATAAATGGAAATAAAAGGAACAATCATTGCCGCCCTTCCCGAAGTTTCGGGCATATCCAAAAGCGGCAACGCATGGAAAAAGAGAGAATACGTGCTTGAGAACACGGAAGGCCAGTTTCCCCGCAAAGTAGCATTCACCTGCTTCGGCGACAACGCCGACAAAATCCAGCTCAGCGTAGGCCAGGTGGCTACCATCTATTTCGACATCGAATCGCGCGAATTCAACGGCCGCTGGTATACTGATATCCGTTGCTGGCGTGCTGATGTTGAAGCTCCCGCCGCACCTGCCGCTCCCGTACAACCTACCGCCGCTCCCGGCGCCGTGCCTCCTCCCCCACTGCCCGACGACATACCGTTCTAAGCCCTGACTAAGGTTTAAACTCCCAATGTTAAACTTTTAAACTATTAATCAATGGCTATAGAACTCAAAAACCTCACAAAACGCAGCGAGAACTATTCTCAATGGTATAATGAACTCGTTGTAAAAGCCGACCTCGCCGAACAGTCGGCAGTGCGCGGCTGTATGGTCATCAAGCCCTACGGCTACGCCATCTGGGAGAAAATGCAGCAGACGCTCGACCGCATGTTCAAGGAAACAGGCGTGCAGAACGCTTATTTTCCCCTCCTGATCCCGAAATCGTTCCTTTGCCGTGAGGCCGAGCACGTCGAAGGCTTCGCCAAAGAGTGCGCAGTCGTGACACACTATCGCCTTAAAAACGATCCCAACGGCACCGGCGTTGTCGTAGATCCGGAAGCACGTCTGGAAGAAGAACTTATCATCCGCCCGACTTCCGAAACCATAATCTGGGGCACATACAAAAACTGGATACACAGCTGGCGCGACCTCCCTGTGCTATGCAATCAGTGGGCCAACGTAATGCGTTGGGAAATGCGTACACGCATGTTCCTCCGCACAGCCGAATTCCTATGGCAGGAAGGCCACTGTGCCCACGCGACAGCAGAAGAATCGGAAGCACGTACCGTGCAGATGATCAAGCTTTATGCCGAATTCGCACGCAAATACATGGCCATTCCGGTGACTATCGGCGTGAAGACCGCCAACGAACGTTTCGCCGGAGCGCTCAATACCTACACCATCGAAGCGATGATGCAGGACGGCAAGGCCTTGCAGGCAGGAACATCGCATAACCTCGGTCAGAACTTTGCCAAGGCTTTCGACGTTACATTCGCCAACAAAGACAACCAGCCCGAATATGTATGGGCCAACTCATGGGGTGTATCAACCCGACTTATGGGTGCGCTCATCATGACACACTCCGATGACAACGGCCTTGTGCTGCCTCCTCATCTGGCGCCTATCCAGGTCGTAATCATACCTATCTACAAAAATGCCGAACAGCTCGCCACCATCACCGAGAAAGTGATGCCGATTGTAGAACGTCTGGGACAGCTCGGCGTATCGGTAAAATATGATGATGCCGACAACAAGCGTCCGGGCTTCAAGTTTGCCGACTACGAACTCAAGGGAGTGCCCGTACGCCTCGTGATAGGCGCACGTGATATCGAAAACGGTACCGTTGAGGTTATGCGCCGCGACACACTTGAGAAGCACAGCGCCCAGCTTGCCGGAATCGCCGACTATGTAGCCGGTCTTCTTGAAGAAATCCAGACCAACATATACAATAAGGCGCTCGCAGCAAAACAGGCGCAGACATATGTCTGCGACTCCTACGAGGAATTCAAGGAGAAAATCGAAAACGGAGGTTTCTTCCTCTGCCACTGGGACGGAACAACCGAAACAGAAGAACTCATCAAAGCCGAGACAAAAGCTACGATCCGCTGCATACCTCTCGACGGCGAGGATGAACCCGGCGTATGCATGGTCACCGGCAAGCCATCAGCCCGACGTGTGATCATCGCGCGCAATTATTGATTTAGAGGAGAAAGGAGACGGCAGAATCACTCTTCCTCGCCTTTCACTGAAAACATATAGATGATCCTTAATCTAATGAACAGAAAAGTCGCCGACGGCCGCAAAGAACGGCCGACGGTGGCTTTTGTCGTTCCATGCTATAACGAAAACCAGGTATTGCGCCAAAGCATGGCGCGTCTGCTCGAAGCACTCGACGGCATGTGCTCATCGGGCATTATATCAGACGCCAGTTTCGTGCTATGCGTCGATGACGGCAGCAAAGACGACACATGGCAGATAATCGAGAGTCTCCACCACAACAATAACCGCATAAAAGCCATACGCCTCAGTCATAACCGGGGGCAACAGAATGCGCTTCTGGCCGGTCTTATGACCGCACGCACACTCTCCGATGCAGCCATTACCATCGATGCCGATCTACAGGATTCCCTCGAAGCGGCAGCCGAAATGGTGCTTCTCTATCGTGAAGGATACGATATTGTCTATGGTGTCCGCGCCTCGCGTAAATCCGACTCATTTTTCAAGCGCACTTCGGCACGCGCGTTCTACAGATTTCAGAGCCGGATGGGCCTCGAAACAATATATGACCACTCGGAGTTTCGGCTCATGAGTCGGAAAGCGCTCGACATACTGTCGGAATATCCGGAACGGAACCTCTACTTACGCGGAATAATGCCGGCTATCGGACTGCGCCATACAACAGTAAGCTACGACCGCTCTCCACGCCTTGCCGGCGAGACAAAGTATAGCTTCATGAAACTGGTGTCGCTGTCGGTAGATGCCATAACATCGTTTTCCGCCCGACCAATGAGAATAATCTTCCTCATCGGTTTGATTCTTCTTGTCGCGGATATCGGTGTAGCGATATGGGTATTCATGTCGCACTTCGCAGGAAAAGCCATGTCGGGATGGTCGTCATTAATGCTTTCAGTATGGTTTCTCGGCAGTCTCATACTCATATCGCTCGGAATAATAGGCGAATACGTCGGCAAGATTTTCAATGAAGTCAAACGACGTCCACGCTACTCCATTCAGGAGGATCTGCTGTGAGCATACACAACAATTATTCTGTAAATTTATAAAGCGCTAAGAAGCAAGCCAAAGAATACGCATCAAAGATCTCTTACCTTTCTTCTTAAACTCATAGAATATATGGATTACAAGACATTCCGTCGACGACTTGCCGAAAAACTCGGCCGCAAGACATCTGATGTAGAAGCTCTCATAGAGGGACTCTCGATAGTCCTGCGCCAAAGTTGCAGCGAACTCGACAGCGTCGCCATACCGACTTTCGGGACTTTCGCCCCGCGAAAACATCCGGAAGCTATTGTCGATGATCTCGCCACAGGCAAAAAAATGCTTGTTCCCCCAGAGATCTCCGTTGAATTCCGCCCAGGAGCCATGCTTACAAAACGAATGAGATGAACAACATAATAAATCTATCCCAGCTCATAACACGCCTGGCCAAAGTAACCGATACGGATCCCAACACGGCCCGACGTTTTCTACGCACTTTCTTTGCGACTATCGAAGATGCGCTTGCTGAAGGCGAGACAGTCGAGATCAAGGGCATTGGAACATTCCGACGCTGTGACGATCCGGCTGTAGGCACTCCCGGCACTGTTGGATTCGCTCCCGACAGCGATTTTGCAGAAGAAATCAACCGTCCATTTGCGGTATTTGAGGCAGTCGAACTTGCCGACGGGCTGACAGCCGAAGATCTCGAACCAGAAATCCAGACAGAAGGACACATACAGCCCGAAGAAGAATATCAGGTTCAGGAAACTCAGGCAGAACTGGAAGAGACAACCAGTTCCACGGCTTTTCAGACCCAGTCTCAGGAAGAAAGTCTGTATGATACCACCGAAGAATTCACTGCAAAAACTCACGAGGAACCGACAACCGAGATAGCCGACAATCCATCTACCCAAGAGCCACAAGCCGAACATAAGGCTCCTTGGGAAATATATGGTAAAGGTTCTTTCATCGAAGAGGCGAAAGCACCCGAGACAGAAGAAGAGACCATAACAATAACAGAGAACATCTCCGGGCCTGAAAACGAAAGCACAGACGAAACCGCAATCTATGATGCAGAGGAAGAAATCGACGACGATGAAGAACGGAGGCATAAACGCATTTGGATATGGATTGCCGCCGCAATTCTTGCGCTCGCCGGTATAGGAGGATATCTGGCGGCTGTTGTTACCGTTCCGATTCCGAGTTATGACGATATTATAGAAGAGGAAACAGAACCAATCGAAAGCATAACCGAAACCGAACCGACAGCCGAACTGACAGCCGAAGAGGCTATCGCAACGGATCTTGCAAAAAACTCCGCCATACAGCAACCCGAGACAACAGCGACAGAACCACAGGACGCTGTACAAACAAGCGCTCCGGTATCCACCCCGTCAAAAGAACCGAAATACGACACTGTAACCTCCAAACGCTATCTCGCAATAATGGCCAGGGAATATTACGGACGCAGTATTTACTGGGTATTCATCTATGAGGCAAATGCCGACAAGCTCACCGATCCCAATAAAGTAGCACCTGGCACAAGAGTACTTATTCCCGACAAAGAATCGCTGCCCGGCTCCTCTGAAGCCGAACGCACGTCAATTGCCGAGAAAAAAGCCGCTGCCATACAGGCAAAATATAAGTGAAGATAATACCGAAAGTGCAGGCTATCCGGGACTTTCGAATATCGAAGATAGCATTTTGACACACCATGTATATAAAACATAGTTACAAATCTATGCTTTAAAACATAATGCTATAACACAATACTGATTTAGCTTATTTTAACTTTTCTAAGATTTTTTACTTAAACTCAGGTCAAAATACGACAAACAAAGCAAAAATCGAGATAATCGATATTTAGGTTAATTCAGACACTCCTCTGCTTTAAATCATTGAAAGCGTATCACCGACGCAGATCTCTGAAAATTTTGCAGATTTGGAAATGTGATGTAACTTTGTATCGGAAATGATACGACAAGCATTGAGCAATGCTTTTTCATATTAAACAAATCTGGAATAGACATATAATCTAACATTAAGTACTATGTGTAAGAAAGCAAGGGCTGTCCGTGAGGATAGCCCTTGTTTGCTATACCATTTTGGCAACAATTGACACACCATAAACAGAATAAATTCATATCTTTGCAAACAGAAGAAACCTATATCAATATATCCCAATGAAACACATTGTCACTGCAAGTCTGCTGACGCTTTCGGCTATATTTGCCGTAGCCGACAATCCGGCAGCGAATCCTGGAGCCATAGTCGAAGATGGCAACGCTCGCTTTACGGTACTTACGCCCGAAATGATTCGAATAGAATACAGTCCGGCACACCGTTTTGAAGACCGCGCCACATTCTCGGTAATCAACCGTAATCTTCCGGTCCCTCAATTCACCAAAACTGACGACGGCACCTTCATCACAATCACCACCGACGATCTTAAACTCAAATACCGCAAAGGCACCGACCCGCGCACAAGCCCGGCATCGCCCGAAAATCTGAGCATAGCCATGACTGTCAGCGGAAATGATGTGCTGTGGTATCCTGGACTCGACGACCCACAGAATCTACGCGGCACATATCGCACGCTCGACCGCAACAACGGTGACGCATACCGCAGCCGGATGGAACAGGGAGTAATATCACGGTCTGGCTGGGCCGTGATCGATGACTCTCCCGCAACAGAGCGTGCCGACGGTAGCCGATCGCTCGCCCTGGAGAAAAACGAAGGCGGGATGGACTGGGTGGCTCCACGTGCCGATGCAGATGCACTCGACATTTATTTCATGGGATACGGCCACGACTACAAGAAAGCCCTCTACGACTTCACCAGAATCGCAGGTAAGATTCCTCTGCCACCCGACTACGTTCTCGGATACTGGTACAGCAAATACGACGAATATTCCGCAGATGATTTCCGCAATATAGTGAAGGCGATGGCCGACAACGACATAAACGCCGATGTCCTCATCCTCGATATGGACTGGCATTGGAATGGCCGGGAAGTATCCGACGGTCGAGGCGGCTGGACGGGCTGGAGCTGGAATACGAAACTTATCCCGGATCCCGACGGTCTTCTAAACGACATTCATAAAAGCGGTCTGCGCGCCGCCCTCAACCTGCATCCGGCCGATGGCGTAGATGCGTCCGAAGACCAATATGCGGCCATGTGCGCCGATCTTGGACTTGACGCCGCGGAAGGAAAGCGTATTCCCTGGCAACTCGAAAACAAAGATTTCACCAAAGCATTCTTTAAAAATATAATACGTCCGCTCGAAAAACAGGGCGTAGACTTCTGGTGGCTCGACTGGCAGCAGAAACTCGTGAACGACAGCATCGACGGTCTCGGCCAGACAATGTGGTGTAATCATGTATTCTTCAACGATATGAAGCGGGCTCGTCCCGACCGGCGTCCCGTAATCTTCCACCGCTGGGGCGGTCTCGGCAGTCATCGCTACCAGATCGGTTTCTCCGGCGACACATTCATCAACTTCCCTACCCTCGCTTTCGAACCGTATTTCACAGCCACTGCCTCTAACGTCGGATATGCCTACTGGGGGCACGATCTCGGCGGACACATGATCGAGAATATCGGAGGTGATCCCAACGATCCCGAACTCCTCACGCGATGGATGCAGTTTGGTGTATTCACGCCTGTATTCCGCACACACGCAACAAAAGACGCCGCCATCGAACGCCGCATATGGACATACGACAACTTCGATGATCTCAACGCCACCATCAAGCTCCGTTATGCCATATTCCCCTACCTCTACACAATGGCCCGCAAGACCTACGATACCGGCATAGGCATGGTACGCCCGATGTACTACGAATTTCCCGAAGCCGATGAAGCATATGCACGCGAAGGCCAGTATTACTTCGGCGACGACATCATCGTATCGCCCGTCGTGACACCCGCGGTCGACGGCATCAGCCGTCAGGAAGTATGGTTGCCAGATGGTGCATGGTGGTCACCCGTGCACGCGCGCCTGCTATCCGGCGATGCAGTACACACTCTTGACTATACGATTCAGCAAATCCCCTACTTCCAGCGGCAGGGTTCTATCATAGCCAACAACCCGCCGGAAGTAAAAAGCGTTACCGAACGCTCGCCACGGCTCATTCTCAATGTCATAGGCGGAGCCGACGGCAAAGGCGAACTCTATGAGGACGCCGGCGACAGCAGCGACTACGATACCGCCTATACCACAACAGCGTATACTCAGTCAGTGAAAGGCCGCAAAACCACTATCACCATCGAACCACGCACAGGTTCCTACCCCGGTATGCCGGCCGAACGAGGCTATGAACTCCGCTATTTCGGCGACAAGATTGCCAAAGCCAAAGTCAACGGCAAAAAGGCAAATGTGGTGTACGACGCCGCCTCGGCATGCTCTACCATCGAAATCCCCACTCTTCCCTGTTCCACGAAAACAACTGTGGAGCTTAGCAACTAAGCCTGCATCATCTACCATTACCGACCCGGATATGACAGCCATATCCGGGTTTTTATTTATATTTGCGCCCACAATTACTACAAAAGAAAATGACTACAGAAGATTACCGCCAGGTAATAGACCGTATATACAACGAGGTTCTGGACTACCGTGGGCACGGCAAAGTAGCCGATTATATTCCTGCACTCGCCGAGGTAGACCCGACGCACTTCGGCATTGCCATAGAAACACTCACTGGCCAAACCATAGCACAAGGCGACGCAGAAATTTGTTTTTCGATTCAAAGTATTTCGAAAGTCTTCACATTCGCCATGGTGCTCCGGCACATGGGCGAGGAAATTTTCAAATCCGTAGGACGCGAGCCTTCTGGCAACCCTTTCAATTCTCTCGTTCAGCTCGAATATGAGAAAGGCATACCGCGCAATCCTTTTATCAACGCCGGCGCTCTGGTGGTTACAGACCGTCTGATGGAACTTTATCCGCGTCCCAAAGAAGCCATACTGGACTTCGTGAGGAATTTATGCGGCAACGACGACATATACTATGACAGAAGAGTAGCAAAGTCGGAACTGCTGCATGCCGACCGCAACAGGGCTCTCGCATATTTCATGAAAAGCTTCGGAAACATACACAACGATGTCGAAGCGCTCATAGACGTCTATTGCCATCAATGCTCGATATCGATGAACTGTGTAGATCTCGCACGCTCTTTCCAGTTCCTCGCCAACAAGGGCATTAATCCCACCGACGGCGAGCGCATACTCACCGAAAGCAAAGCCAAACGCCTCGGCGCGCTCATGGCTACATGCGGTTTCTACGACGAGTCGGGCGATTTTGCCTTCCGCGTCGGCCTTCCCGGCAAAAGCGGCGTCGGTGGCGGAATCGTAGCATATCTCCCCGACAAACTCTCGATAGCTGTCTGGAGCCCTGAACTCGATCAACACGGCAACTCCCTGATAGGCATCGAGACACTCGAACGCTTCACAACCGAAATAGCCAGCTCTATCTTTTAGAACTTTCAGACATATTATATACACGACAAAGCCCGACATGGCGAGAACACTCATGTCGGGCTTTGTCGTACCTGTAATTTATTTCCCGAGCTGTCGGAGGAGTTCGGAAACGGCGGCGCGGATCTGGGCGTCGTCGCCGGAAACTATCTCGGCAGGAGTATTATATACTTCCACATCGGGCTGCAGTTGTGTATTCTCAAGAGGCTTGCCTTCAGCTCCGATTGAAGTGACCTGAGGAATACCGAACACTATCGAGGGATCGACCTGCGTTTCCCACCATACTGCGGTCATAGTGCCGGGCACCGGCGAACCGACCACTTTTCCAATTCCAAGAGTCTTATAGACATATGGAGTACCGTGGGCATCCGAGTAATTAGCCTGGTTGACAAGCATTACCGAAGGTTTAGTCCACTGCGAGAACGGGTCGGAACCGATATAGCGCCCACGTGGTGTATAGCGCACATATTCACGACCTGACAGGAGTTGAGCCACATCGTTGTGGAGCCAGCCGCCGCCGTTGAAACGGGTATCTACGATGACTGCCTCACGGTTGCGATATTTACCGAGAATACGGTCATAAGCTCTCCTGAAACTTTCACTGTCCATACCCTGAATATGAACATAGCCGATGCGGCCGCCAGAAAGACTATCGACACGGGCTTCGTTGCTTTCCACCCACAGCTGATATACGATATCGCCCTCGACTCCGGCACTGATAGGTTTGACAACTGTCGATTTTTCGGTACCATCGGATTTCACAATGTCGAGCCGTACCTTCTTCCCGGCCTTGCCGTCAAGAAGCGGATAGAAATCGCTGCCCGCAGGGATTGTCTTGCCGTCTATAGCCATGATGATATCGCCGGCGGCAACTCCGGCACTCTTTGCCGAGAGAGGGCCGCGTGGAAGGACTTCGGCAATACGGATTCCATCGCCCTCGTAGTCGAAATCGTAATACGCACCAAGCGATGCGGTGCTCATCGGAGCCCCGCCACCATAATAACGGGCTCCGGTATGTGATGCGTTGAGCTCACCAAGTAGCTCGCTCAGCATTATGGCAAAGTCGGTGTTGTTGTCGATATACGGCAGGAATTTACGGTAGTTTTTACCATAGCTCTCCCAATCAATGCCATGAAGATCGGCGTCATAGAATTTATCTTTCACCTGCTGCCATGCGTGAGTATAGATATAGTCGCGTTCGAGAGAGGGATGGCGGTCGTATGGAGCCTCGAATTCGATGCTCTCGGAGGTTCCGGAGGCAAGATTGATCTTGCTCATGCCGCGACCGCTGATAACGAAGATGTTTTCGCCCTTCTTGTCGGGAACAATACCGCCGCTTTTACCGGAAGCAAGAACCTTGGTATCGTCTTCGCGAAGATCACGGCTATAAAGGTTGTAGTCTCCTTCCGTCGAACGCGCCATGTAGTAGAGTTTATCGCCTTTAGGCGACAGGAAATAGTCGCCAAGGCGCGAAGAACCACCGGTAAGTCGCTGAACACGATATTTACGGTTGGCCGTATCAAATTTCAGGACATCCTCATCTTCTTTGACATCTTTTTTCTTGTTCTTTTTGTCTTTCTTATCCTTTTTATCCTTACCGCTTTCTGCTTCAGCTTCTTCTTTTGCCTTTTCGGCAAGATCAGCCTCTTCCTCGGTCATGCGGAAGCTATCCCATGCCTCCGGGTCAAGAACCATAAGCACGACGTCGGCCTCGTTGCCCCAGCTTCCATGACTTTTATAGCCGTATCGACCGGTCGAATATGTAAGAGCCTTACCGTCGAGCGCCCACTTGGCATTACCATCGGAATAACCGCTTTCAGTAAGATCTATCACAGTATTTCCGTCTTCACTTACAAGAGCGATATCAGTATTGTTCCAGCCGCCCTCGCCGATATAATCGATAAGGAACCAACGGCTGTCCGGGCTCCATTCGAAGCTTATATCACCATCGGTATATGAATAGTTATACTTGCCATCGAGAGCTGTATGAACTTTTTTGGTATCAAGATCTATCACTTTAAGCTCCGTACGGTCTTCGAGGAATGCCACTTTCTTTCCGTCGGGACTGAAAGAAGGTTGTTGGGCCGCCTTTTCACCACGATATAGAGGTTCTTCGACTATATCTGTGGCATAAGCGAACGATTTTTCCTTGTCATCTTTAATCCTGGCTGTAAAAAGCTGCCATATGCCGTCGCGCTCCGAATCATATACCAATGAGCGGCCGTCGGGAGAGAATTGAACAACACGTTCCTGTGCCGGCGTATCGGTAATCCGTTTTGTGGTCTTATATTTCACAGAAGTGACATATATATCTCCACGCACCGTGAATGCCACTTCTTCACCCGAGGGCGATACCGCCATATAGTCGGCGCCGGAACCTATAAAACGACGCACATGATCTGAGTCATATTTGTCGGCTGTAATCACCACATTGACTTTCTTCGGAGCCGAACCTGGAACAAGAGTATATATTTCACCGTCCCAGTTGAACGCAAGGATTTTACCGTCGTCGCTGGCACTGAGATGACGCACGGGATTTGTTTTGAAATCTGTCAGCTGACGCACATTCTTGCCATCGATACCTGCTTCATAGATATTGAGAGTACCATCCTGCTCACTCAGATAAGCGAATGTGGAACCCGACAACCATACAGGATTGCGGTCGCTGCCTTTGAACGAAGCGACCTTACTGAATTTACCATTATCATAGAGATAAATGTCAGGGGTACCGGCCGAAGTCTCATGCTTGCGCCATCCGTTCTCATAGCTGGCCTGCTCTTCGAAAAGTATGCGACCGTCGCGCACCGACGCCGTACGCATGGCAAGCGGTAAAAAGAGCTTAGGGCGTTTGCCCGCTTCAGCCGGTACGCTATACACCTGCGAAAAGAAAGCATCGTTAAGAGCATGATGCGACGGGTGCAAGTCGGCGGAAAAGAGAATGGTAGAATCGTTGAGCCAAGCCAGAGGCGACTCCGATCCGCTATGAGTTGTCACGCGCACAGGCGTACCGCCTTTAGCCGAAGCCACATAGATATCCGACGATCCTTCGCGTGTGCTGGAAAAAGCCAGCCGTGTGCCGTCGGGACTCCAGACGGGCGCAGTGTCGTATGCACGGTCGGAGGTTATCTGCGTCGCGTCACCTCCAGCCACGGGCACGGTAAATATATCGCCACGATAAGTAAATGCTATGTTTCTGCCATCGGGAGAAACAGCTGTGTTTCTGAGCCACAAAGGCGAATCAGCGGCATGAGATGACATAGCAGCCGCAATCAAAGCAAGCGAAAATATTGTCTTTTTCATTCTATATATGTGATGACCGCAGACACGTCAAGCCCTCGGTCGCGTGTTGAATAATTTTAAATTATATTATACATCACCCTTGAGTATCCATCAGGCGAAAAAAGGAAAAAACGCTGTAATGCAAATAAGTTCATGTACTATATATCAGCAGACAAAGATACAAAATTTTATTGCCCTGACACAATATAGAATCCGCAACCGCCTTCTTTTTTGTATTTTTGACTCTGTATTAAACACTCACGCCTCGGCAAACTCCAAATAAATTTGGTTTTGCGCTCGACTTATTCGTATTTTTGTAATCCCAAGCACTCAAAGTTACTATGAATATATTTGTTTCCGCGCCCGAACGAGATTTCTTATGGCCATACTTCCGACAGGCGCTGCCGGAAGTGACTTTCACCGACAGCATTGACATGGCCGACCGATGTATCCTGATTTCATCGGTAGACATATATGCGACAGAAAGCGGAAATCTGATCGAAGAAACTACAGAAATCGACAATAAATCGTCGTGGGCTTCATACGAAAACGATTTTAAAGCCCGATGCACTTCTTCAAACAAGAGACATATCATTCTAAGAAGTGCCGACATCATCGGAACGGGAATGACTGGTTGGCCGCGCGAACTCGCTGAACGTATATGGAAAGGGACACTGATGCACTTCGCGGGCAACGAGGCTCGCACGAGCGTGGTACACGCCACAGACCTGGCTGATGCAGTGGCAGAGTTATGCACTTCTGACATCGATACTGAAGGTGTATTCAACATCACTGACGGAGAGAATCCTACATTCCACGATCTGGTGGATAGTCTCGCTTTCAGGATGAAAAACAAACATGTATCGACTCTGAGTACCAAAGGACAGCTATGGTTCGGCCGTTTTTTCTACGGACAGCGTCTTTACCGTAAATTTACGACAACCCGAACTTTCTCATGTGCCTCCCTTTGCCGGATAATCGACTACAACCCGACGCCGATCACCCACTATCTGCATACTCACACATACGATGAATCCAGCCTATGAATTTCGCCGACAAACTTTTCAATACGGCAAAAAGCCTTGCAAAAGTTGCATTACAATCGCGCCGGTGTACCGTAACCCAAGTCAGTGAGGCCAATAGAATAATCATAATGGGCAACGGCCCGTCGCTAAACGACACTATTGCCGCTCATGGAACTCTTCTCCGTGAGAATCAGACAATGGCAGTAAATTTCGCTGCAAACGCTTCTGTATTCCGCGACATAAAACCACGCTTTTATGTACTGGCCGATCCATACTTCTTCAGCAATGCAACCGACTCCAACCTCCGCAAACTATGGAGCAATCTCGAAGCGATCGACTGGAGATGCACTCTCTACGTTCCGGCCACTGTATACAGACTGGCAAAAGAGAGATTTGCCTCGCGGCCGATAACGGTCGAAAGTTTCAATGCCGTCGGATCTGAGGGATTCAGAACCATCGATCATTTCCTTTTCAAAAAAGGTCTGGCCATGCCGCGTCCCCGCAATGTACTTATCCCCGCTATAATGCTCGCCATCAAAGCCGGATTTAAAACGATTGATATCGTCGGAGCGGACCATACCTGGATGAAAACCATTTCCGTGACCAACGAGAACGAAGTAGTATCCATTCAGGAACATTTTTATACCGACAATGCCGAAGAAAAAAGACGTGTCAGTCACGAATACCGCGGGTATAGGCTTCATCAGATCGTAGAAAGCTTTGCCGTGGCATTCAAAAGTTATATAGATATAAGAAATTTCGCAGACAGTCTTGGAGTGAATATATACAACTGCACTCCGGGAAGTTTCATAGACGCCTTTCCGAGGCGTAGCCTCGAATAACAATAAACAGAAAAGGCGGGCCTCACGGCTCGCCTTTTTCTGTAGTGATTCTAACACTAAATACCTAAAACCATTTTTCTTATCCTATAAAAATCTTTGTCCTAATTCTTAATTTAACCTTTGAATCTTAGACCAAATTTATTTACAATGCAAAGTTAGCAGCAAAGGACTCCTTTTTTGAGATATTACAAATGCAATATAAATAAATACAACTGATCCAAAAATATAATACTCTATTATATCGACGTTTATACAATAGAATACAAATTATAATATAAATAGTATTCTAAGCATTATCTGAGATTGAAAGGAGGTTGTTTTCGAATTCCGCCCGATCAATAGCACGGCCTTTCAGTCTGTTTCGATAGGTATATACGGTATTCAGCGAAAGACCGAGAACTGCAGCGATCCTTGAGCTGTCGCTTATGCCGAGACTCATAAGAGCCGCAATACGCAGTTCAGGAGACATACGATTCCCCGGAAGAAGCTCAAGTCGCTGATCCGGACGCAAAAGAATATTGATCTTTTCAAGGAAGCGAGGTTCAGACTTGAGGAACATGGCATCGAAATCTTCGAAAAATCTATCGGCCTGAGCCTGCACGAAGCTACCTGATTCAAGATCCTTGAATAGATCTTTCGCCTGACCGGCGGTTAGTTTACGATGAGCATATCGGTTAAATTGTTTGAGACCTTCGAGTGCGGAAAAAGCCAGGGAAAGAAAATTACGCCTGTCGACAAGTAGATGCCTGAGTTGCGAATCAGATTCTTCAAGCAGACCTTCCAGCCTGATACGCTGAGCCTTAGCATTCCGCATGCTAATAATCAACAATATCGCAAGAGTAGCAATAACCAGCAGACCAACAGCCGAAACTATGTTCCGAAGTATCAGCGAATCATTATTACCACCGGCAAGCATTGAAGCATAATCACTAGTATTTCTAAGCTGATAGACACCACGTTCGGCATCGCTGGCGCTGAACGCCAGATAGATACAGCGAGATCCTCGCTTACGGTCACCGTCAAGATAAAGCTCACGTCCTAATTGCGCCATGAGAACAGGACGTATTACCCCGTTACGGAGACTGACCAGAGTGGCTTCCGTCAAATAATTCATATAATCGTCACGACGGTTGGGATTACTTTGATAAAATTCGGCAAGAATCTGTGACGCACGCGTATATAGAGCCGGGCGTTCGCGCAGTTCCGGAAGCAATTCAGCCAAAGTGGCCGCAGCAATAGATCTGTTGCCAGTCAGAAGATTACGAAATGCATAAAGGTACCTGTAAACAGGGGCATCAGGAGTATAATACGGTATCAGAGAATCTATGTATTCGACTGTCTTGGCTATATTCCTGTTTTTTTGAGGCGAATCAGGATATTTCATTGCAAGATTGTAATGAAGTTCACTGGCAGCCAGAAAATAAGCGCGCTTCATATCCTTATCGAACGCACTACGGTCAATTTTTTTGAAATCTGTGAATCCTTCGGCTCCCATACCAATGAACGGCATGTACCCGTCTATTTTCATACGAAGTTTCATGGATTCACGGTCAAGACCCAACGCCATGGCCTCGTCCCGTGCCATGTTCCAATATAAAAAAGCGGAATCAGTATGATGCTCAAGAAAATAATCACCAAGCTTCTGAGCGGCCATAACCCTGTTGACAGAAGGGACTGTCCGTTTTCTTATGTCCTTCAGACTGTCGACAACACACGCACTCCTAACAAGCGAAAGTGAATCGCCAAAAATAAAGGGATCGAGATCGGAGATCGAACTACGGGCATGCAGCACAAGAACGGCCGCTACAGCAAAAAACAAACTCAATAATCGTACCAATGCAAAGACGTTTTTAGTGTTTTATGACCTTACAAAGGTAGAAATATTCCCTGATACAAGCAAGTTCATTTTTATATTTGTCACTATATTTAATATAGATTAATCATCAGATATACAGATACATATCCCTTAAAAATACTTATATTCATATCGAAAATATTTTTTTGTGGTGCTTCATGCGCGTCTCTGTATGTAATTTTGTAATGCAAAGATTATAATGGTTCGATAATTTGGACAGCGATTTCCAATAGACCGCATCCCCGAAGCGCATGAACAGGATATAAATTTACAACGCTCAGCGCTCTCGTGAAATGCGGTAAAATCCAAATTCCAAGGTTTGTTTTAGGCCCGGCCGATCAGATAACATCGGACGGCTAACAACAAAAGACGTCATCGTGAGATGGCGTCTTTTGTTGTAGATGAAAAAATAATCAGTTATTTTCTATCACTCCCTGAAGTTCGTCATTATCCTCATGACTTGTTTCAAGAAGAGCCAGAAGCTTTTTTCGGTCAAGTATCCGCAGCTCCTTAGAGTTGTATTCCAGAATCCCCTTTTCGGCCATAGATGCAAGTGCGGCATCAAATGTATTACGCTGCACACTGAATAGCGAACACAAATCACGCCGACGGCATATAAGCCGTATATCCGTACCTCCGGTCTGTGTCAGTGCAGAAATCCAATAGGCGATACGCTGGTCGACGTCTGCCGTAGTAAGCGAAAGTATACCGCATATACCTTTCTGAGCATCAACCGACAACATATTAAGAAAATTGAACAGAAAGACATGATCTGAATCAAGAATTCTTATGAAATCGCTCTTAGAGATCTGTAGAATGCTGACACTATCTATAGCCTGGGCGGAAAATGGATATGAGGTCACTTTTCCAAACAGAAAATCGGGCCGAATTATAGTAGGAGCGACAAGTGTCTGGCTTACAGCAAAACGTCCGTTATTGTTCTCTATCGTTGTTCTGACTTTTCCGTTAAGAATGAAAGTTACATGCGCACATTTATCTCCGACAGACAACACCGTCTCTCCGGCAGGATATTTAAAAAAATGAAACTTCGACTCGCCGACAATTTTAGACATGCGCGAGATACTTGCCCCCCGGAAGAGAGGCAATTCCATAAGTTGCTCTAACATGCTTGCCATAGTGTTCTTTCTTTTTATAATTTTAACACTTATGCCGTCCAAATGTTCATTCAGATTTCAAATCTTTTCTTGTCTTGAAATAAATCTGAAGAGAATTCACCGTATTTTGCCATGCAATATATGCAGCCGGGCCTACTGAAGAAATAGGATCAAGATAAGTCAACGACATCCATATGGCAAGAACGGTGTTTTTCTGACCCAAGCCCTGCGCACCTGACACAGGATCGCCGAAGCGACGGCCAACCCTGCGACCGATGACAAACTGCACCGCACACAATACGCCTGCGATCAAAGCCATCGCTATCATCTGAGGAATCGCACCGACCGGCTCAGCCATAACAAAAGCCACGGCTCGGCCGACGACAACAATCAACGACAGAGACCACAGATAGAACGACACGCCTTGTACACGGGCGATACCGCTGTGAAGCTTTGGCGCGCAAAAGTAAAGAGCAAAAGCCAGAAGCATGGGGAAAACGATCATAGGCGCCACTTTCATGGCTATCGACATAAATTCTTCAGTAAAACCAAGTCCTGAAGCCTCGCCTCCGATCCATGTGAAAAGGAAGGGAGCCAGAATAGCCACCGAGAGATTGCTGAGAACTGAAAAAGCAGCAACACGAGGAATACTTCCTCCAAGCATCCCTGTCACAACAGGGGCGGCAGTAGCAGTTGGACACAGAACGCATATGAATGCCGCCTGAGCGAGATCGAGATCAAACGGACGAATCGACACAAAGACAGCCATCGAACCTAAAATTTGAACCGACAGCATTATCCAAAGCATCGGACTTAGATCAAATTCACGCGGTTTCACACGGCAGAAAGTGATAGTAAGCATCGTGAAAATGAGATATGGGACCACCCATTCCACCGCACTTATATAATTATGGAACAATACGCCAAGTATCATGGCGACAGGAAACATCCACGGTTTCAGACGCCGTTGCAGTTCGCTTATCGATAGTCTTCTTTTCATTTCGGCTGCAAAGGTACGAAGTATGTGTGTAAAAACAAACAAGGCGACTTCTCACGAAGTCGCCTTGTCGCGTTTTAATTGGCTTAAAACAATTACATAACTAACATAAAACACATTTTTTCCATTCAATCATCAGAAGGGTGTTTCATGCGTGGAGCGACACAAGCCACATGTGGCCGGATGCTCCTGCTGTATCCTGACAACTGAAATAAAAGTCGATGAGATACATTAAGTACTAACAATCTATACTAACCCTAAAACTAAATAATTGCATATTTTGTATTACAAAGATAGCAGTCGCAAGCAGTCAATGTCAAGATGATATAAAACAAAACACGCCAAATACAAATCAATACAAACATTTAAGCACTGGATTACAGGATATTAGATCAACACACAACACTTAAAAATATAAATGTCGGCTCAAGCGTTCGAATCGATTTTCATAATATCAGCTTCGAATGTTTCCCGGTTTATGGCACGCGACTTGAGCCTGTTCCTATAGGCGTATATTGTATTTAACGAATAGTTAAGGACTTGAGCAATCTTTGCGCTCTCCTCTATTCCGAGTCTCATAAAAGCGAGTATCCGAAGATCCGTATTCATTTTCTCGCCTTCTTTCAACTCTATTTTTTCATCGGGGAGCAAAAGTGCATTCACTTCATCGACAAAACCGGGATATATATGCAGAAAGGCGTTGTCGAAGACCTCATAAAACTCCTTGCTCTGCTCTTCGACAAACTTCCCTGACTTAACCATACGGAAGAGTTCATCGGTCTGACCGGCGGCTATCTTACGCGTACTGATCTTACAGAACTGGTTAAGTTTATCCATATATATGGAACATAACTCCAAGAAGCGGCTTATATAGACCTCCTTTGCATAATTGGCTGCCTTGAGTTTATTCTGAAGAGCCGACATTCGCTTCATCTCGCGATGCAACAGGAACAAGGTCGCAGCCAGACCAAGCAGCAGAAAGCCCATACATGCCATGATCCAGTATGTATTACGGCGCCAGCGCTTTATATGGGCATTGTGGGCGCGTTCTATGATAGGGAGCGCCTTGGAACTTTCAATCATTCGCAAAGGCGCACCACACTCAACTGCATTTTCCACCGCAACCGACAGATAGCGATGTGCCCGGCTTATATCGCCGGCGGCATGCATCTCACTGCCGAGTTCCTGAAGCGAAGCGACTTCGCGTGTAGCCGATTTAAGATCGGCTATCGCCGAACGGGCCAGATAGTAGGCGTAGGAGTCATTATCACCGACATTGCGGGCTATGCTGGCCAGATGATGGGCTGCGCGGGCCGAAAACTTCTCCCCTTCGGGAGTATCAAGAATTTCCTGCAGGAGAACTTTCGCGCGCACATCGCTGCCAGTAAGCAGGTAATACTCACCGAGGTTGAATTTAAATTCCGCACTTTCCTTCGGGAGAACATCAAGAAGGCGCTGCTGAAATTCGAGAGCTCGCGATGTATACCTTGACTTGGCTTCAGGATATGAGCCAAAGAATGCCGACAGATAACTATACAGTTGTCTGCCCGAATCATAATAAGACGGCAACAGATGCACAGGTATGCTGTCGGGATCTACCGATGAAAAGTCAAGCTCAGCTTTCTGAAAAAAACCTGCAAGAGGCAACAGCGAACTCCGAAGCCATATGAACCTCATCTTATCGATTCCTTCGGAATTATCAATGCCTTCACTGAGATATACAAGAGCTGAATCATTGTCAAACCCGATAAAAGCCTCGGCAAGTTCGAGAGTAAGTGCAGAGCTGTCGGGAGCCGCGAGCCGTTTTTCCGCAAGACTGTCGATCCGCTTCTGACGTCTGTCCAGATACTCCGGACGAAGGTCAAGCTGACGGTCAAGCTCTTCGAATGCTTCGGGCGCTCTATACGCGAACGCGACCGCGGCCGTAGCCAGAATCATGCTTAATATAAAAATCCGCTTTCTCATTGCAGTCGCGCTGCTATATCTGCACTGTCGATCAATGTCATCACTACAAGACCATCGGGTGTAAACGACGATTCGGAACATCTGAAAAGATCGGCTATGATACTTTCCATCTCTGCCGGAGTAAGACTCTGGGTCCCCGAGATTGCCGCACTGCGTGCCATCGCCAGTGCGACCGGACTTCTGAAAGCCACGGGATCTATAAGGACATCGGCAGACACATCTTCAAGTATGCTCAATAGAGCCTCCACAGCCTTACCTCCACTCAATGATGCCGGTACCGATGTAAGACTCCAGCGGTTACCACCACTATGCGCCACGATAAATCCTACAGAGGCAAGGGTCTCGGCTGCTTCTCCAAGGACAGCCGATGCCGATGGAGAAAGCTCAAAATCCTCGCCGAAAATAAGCTGCTGCGAGGGAACCGAACCCTGTTCGATCTGACGCATAAAATTATCGTAAAGAATGCGCACATGTGCGCGATGCTGGGAAATGACCATGATTCCCGAGCGAGACGGCGTGACTATATATCCGTCATGAAGCTGGAAACATGCCGTAGGTTTTTCAGTAGTCATCTTTTCCGGCTCCTCTCTGAAAAGAGAGCTTTCTGCCGATACAAAGCTGTCTGAAGATGTCTCCGCTACAGGAGATGAAGCAAACGCATCGTCACGCTTCCTTGTAAAGCTGGTATAGAGTGCGTCCCAGTCAGTCGGAGGAGCATGTCTGTCAGACCATTGTTGTCGACCTGACATGGGGGCGGGATTGTCAGAGGCCGCTCTGAAAGGATTAAAACTCTCGTCAGCAGCATCATCGGGCATCACCGAGTCGGCCGACGGATCGAATATAGGAATATCAGGAACCACATCCGACTCGAAATCGAGCGCACCTGCGGCCTGTGTCTTTCCGAGTGTCTCTCGTACGGCAGCAAGCAGAATCTGCATTATCGCCTGTTCGTGCTCGAATTTGATCTCATGTTTCTGCGGATGTATATTCACATCGATCGTCGATGGATCAACCTCAAAGTTTATGAAATACGACGGTTGCGCCTGCGGAAGCACAAGGGGTTCATAACAGCTCATCAGCGCCCGGTGAAATGCCGGATGTCTCATATTTCGGCCATTAACAAAAAAGAACTGGTTGAAACCCCGTTTTTTGGCGAACCGCGGCATGCCGATGAAACCCGAAATCTTTACAAGCGATGTCTCCGTACCTATCTCGGCGACCTGTCCTTCGGAATTTTTGCCGAACAATGCCCCGATCCGTTGCTTGAAAGTACCGCGCATGAACTGATGCAGCGTGACATCATTATGTATCAGAGTGAAATCAATACCGGTATTTACAAGCGCCAGACGCTCGAATTCACGCATGATGTGCCCGAGTTCAACACTGTCTTTCTTCAGGAACTTCCGGCGTGCGGGCATATGAAAGAATATGTTCTTGACGCTTATATTAGTACCGGGGACACAAGTCACAGGCTCCTGTCCCTCGAAACGGGATTCGGATATAAGCAGACGGGTTCCGACAGTATCGCCTTCGCGCATAGTGCGCAGATCGATCTGCGACACCGCCGCGATCGACGGCAAAGCTTCGCCTCGGAAACCCATTGTATGAAGACTATACAGATCCTCAGCCGACGATATCTTGCTCGTGGCATGGCGTTCGAACGCCATGCGGGCATCCGTCGGCGACATGCCGGAACCGTTATCAATAACCTGTATTAGCGTCCTGCCGGCGTCCTTTATCACGATAGTGATAGCGGTAGCGCCTGCATCCACTGCATTCTCAACAAGTTCTTTGATAACCGAAGCCGGTCGTTGAATTACTTCGCCGGCGGCAATCTGATTGGCCACCGAGTCCGGAAGCAAACGTATGATATCGCTGTTCATAGACTGCAAAAATACGCCTAAATTCGCGAACGACAGCTTTTAACTCAAAAAAAATCTCTCAATGTTGAAAACTTTCCACACCGTTCCGCACAACTAAAAGCGCATGCAATACAAAATTCGTTTCATCATATCAGTTTAACAGGCAAAAATCCTAAAAATTTATGGAGAGCCGCGATTTTTAGAGGCAAATTTTTGGCATGAATGTTTTTTTTCGTATGTTTGCAAAACTTTATCCTTTTCAAGGCTTCTTTCATGCCGACACAACTCGCAATATATCCAATCGTATCAATCGGAATATGCCAAGAACTGAAAAAGAAATAGAACACTGTACACTCCTCGGCTCCGCCGGGGTCAAATATCCAACCGACTACGCGCCCGAGATGCTCGAAACTTTCCCGAACAAGCATCCCGAGAACGAATATCTGGTTACATTCACATGTCCGGAATTTACATCGCTCTGCCCCAAGACCGGTCAGCCCGATTTCGGCCGTGTCATCATCAATTATATTCCAGGAGCCGAGATGGTGGAGAGCAAAAGTCTCAAACTTTATCTTTTCAGTTTCAGGAATCACGGCGATTTTCATGAAGACTGCATAAATATAATCATGAAAGATCTCGTGAAACTCATGAATCCCAAATACATCGAAGTCCGCGGCATTTTCATGCCTCGCGGCGGAATCTCCATAATACCTTTTGCCAACTGGGGCGACGAAGCCCACCAGGATCTGGTTAAAGCACGTCTGACAGCATCTTTCCCGTCTGATTTCTGAATCACATATGAAAACGAAAAAACATATTCTGATGGTACTTTCCGGCGGCATGGATTCTGTGACAATGCTCCACGAGTATGCCGATCAGATCGATCTCGCCGTAAACTTCTCGTATGGTTCAAACCACAATATGCGCGAACTTGAGTGCGCACGTATGCATTGCAGCCAACTTGGAATAGAACTTATCGAAATCGACCTGTCCTTCATCGGAAAATATTTCCACAGCTCTCTTCTCGAAGGCGCCGAAGCGGTGCCTGAAGGAGATTACGACTTCGACAACATGAAATCGACTGTCGTACCGTTCCGTAACGGCATTATGCTCGCGGCTGCCGCAGGACTTGCCGAAAGCCACGGACTCGACTGCGTCATGATAGCCAATCATGCCGGTGATCATGCCATATACCCCGACTGTCGCGGAAGCTTTATCGATGCAATGGCACGAGCCATAGCCGAAGGCACCTACGAAGGCATATCCCTCAAAGCTCCATACACATATCTGACCAAAGCCGACATCGCCCTACGCGGCAAACGTCTCGGCATCGACTATGCCACTACATATTCATGCTACAAGGGCCTCGCACATCACTGCGGCCGTTGCGGCACCTGCATAGAACGACGCCAGGCCCTCGCCGACGCCGGCATTGAAGACACGACTATTTATATAGATTAATTCACATATTTATTCACTCTCAAAAATCAGTCCATGGAATCGTTAGTACAGCAAATCCATGCAGCTTACGAGGCTTTCAAGGCCGACGCTGCTCTCCAGGTAGAAAAAGGCAACAAAGCAGCCGGCACACGAGCCCGCAAAGCGTCTCTCGAACTCGAGAAACTCATGAAAGAATTCCGCAAAACCTCTCTGGAGCACGCCAAGAAATAAATACAAGCGACATCCACAAAAAAAAGCAGCACCGAAGTGCTGCTTTTTTTAATGTCCGAGTCTGTCGTGAAGGAGGCGTCCCGTATAATCCTGAAGGAATGCCTGAGCCTGTCTCAGAAGTGAATGGGCCTCGGCAGAGTCATAATCACTCAGCGGCAATTTCATAGCCGGATCCTCTATAATATCATATACCTCCTCCACAGTCATTACGTCGGGCGAGGTAAATATGGCATACCGCGGTCCTACAACCATATAGCGACCTGATATTCGCTGAATACCGAAACTTTCAGCCGAAGCATCGAATGCATCAACCCCGAGCTGCACATAAGGCTCGTCGTATCCGGCAAGAGCAAGCGTCGTAGCGGCTATGTCATGCTGGGAGAAGACCCGGTCTTCATAAAATCCAGGCGAGACAGAACCGTCGGGAGTAAACACTATAAACGGTATATGACTCTGTATATAGGGAGTATCGTAATCCGTATCTTTGAAATCGCGGTTACCATGATCGCCCGTAATGATGAAAGTAGTATTCCTATACCAAGGCTGATTCGAAGCCAGCTCAAAGAAGTGTCTCAAAGCCTGATCGGTGTATTCCAGACCCCGTTCGGGCGAAGCGTCGGCATGTTTGTAACCGCTCGTATCCCACCCGTCGGGAATGGAGAACGGCCCGTGTGCCGATACCGTAAACCAGTTGGCCAGAAAAGGTTCCGGACGCGTTCCGAGATCAGAAGCGATATATTCGGCCATAGGATAGTCGAATATCCCCCACATACCGTCGTAGTCATTATCGTTTCCATAGGTTTCGCGATCTACGATACGACTGTAACCCGACGCAAAAGCGGTCTGATCGATATTGAAAGACCCGTGCTTGCAGCCATAATAAAAGGTAGTATCCCACCCCTTTTTGCTCAAAAGATGCGCCGGAGAGTCGAGCGTATTCTTATTGTATGGCGAAAGCATGAAATAAAACGGATCAAATGCCGGAAATCCGCAGGAGACGGCGGTAAAACCGCCGCATGACGACCGGCTGCAAGCTATGGTATGGACAAAAACAGCCGAGCGCCCGGCAATAGAATCAAGAAACGGCATAAGACCGTGTTTCTCGCCTCCTATTCTCGGGCCAATACTATCGAGCCAAACCGAGCCACCGCTTTCGATAACGATAGTAACGATATTACGTTTCCTGAGTGAATCTGCGCCGTCATGAACCGAGTTTCTGATTTCACCAAGCTCTGTCTCATCAAAAAACGCCAGTTCTTCCTCTACATTGCTTTTCATACGGTTCAGAGAGCGGAGTATACAGAATGGTGAGTTAAGAACTACGTTTATCTGAGGAGACTTTTCCACCGCGAACGCCGCATCGGGAATAGCCAGAGGCACACCTGCGCCGACACGGCCGCGCATGGCAAAAAATGCCGCTCCGGCAAAAATAACAGCCATAACTATTCTCATCCATATCCGACCGAAAATCCCCGAAGGACTGCGAAGACGCACACGGGTTGCGAGCCATATCATCAGAGCAACCACAAGGACTACCGAGCCGAACGCCCACCAGTAGGAACCGGCATACTGAAGTATGATACGCCAGATATCCGAATCGGTTGTAATATTAAGAATATTGCTCCATCGAAGTCGCGCTCCCGTGAACCGGAAATAAGGAATATCGCCAAGGTTAATTGCAAGAAGGAGCGAATTGCACACGCCGTATATCCACATCGTTACGCGTTCATATATCCGGTTGTAGACAAAACCGAAAGGCACGATACGCATAACGATAAAGAGTGCATTGAAGTAGACAAGCGCACTCAGATCGAACCGCACTCCGGCAAGAGCAAGCCGCAATATCTCGCCGAAAGAACCAATCTGACAAATATCGGCATTATAAGCGGCAAAGGCAAAACGGCTCAGCCACAGCAACAAAAATGCCACAGCGAGCTGCCACAATGTGGCCCCGAGAACATCCGCCTCAAACCACTTACGCTTCATCGATCTTTCCGGCCAATGCAAAATGACGCCACAAAGGTGCAGCCATCAGAGCCTGTTTGATTTCGTCTCCGACAAGAAGTTGCCAGACTTCTTCACGATCAAGCAATATCACCTCGATATCCTCCGTACGGTCGAGATGCTGCCCCGATGTCTTCCTGACGCCTTCGGCCAGAAAGCAGTAATTGAAATTATTGTTTGAAGAAGGATTCGGACACAGCACGCACTGTAGCGACCACCGGCCGCCGGTATAACCTGTTTCCTCCTCAAGTTCGCGCCTGGCACCGTCGAGAGGATTCTCACCATCTTCAACGACGCCCGCACACAATTCCGTGAAGATATCGCCGAGTCCATGGCGGTACTGACGTACCATCACATACTTTCCTTCTTCCGTAATGGCTATTATATTGACCCATGTAGGATATTCGAGCACATAATACTCATTGTGTATCTGTCCGTTGGGAAGCTCTACGACATCGCGACGGGCCGTCAGCCATGGACGGCGGAACAGATATTCGCTCGAAAGCGTCTTCCACTTTTCCATAATCTTATGATAGGATTGATAATACCCTGCAAAGATACGAAAATTTCAGAAGGGATAGCCGATGGCAAGGTGGAAGGCGAGCGATTTGCCGAAACTGGTCATGTTGTAATATCCGCCGTGCCCTGTATTATACGGCGCATGAATACCTATGCCGAGATCGGCACGGATCACAAGCATCGAGATATCGAAACGCAGGCCGAATCCCGTGCCGAGAGCAATATCGCGCAGGAAAGTCTTTGCCTTGAGAGTGCCGCCAGGACGCATTGGGTCCTCCTTAAGGAGCCATACATTGCCGGCATCGACAAAGAGAGCGCCGTGAAGCGGCCCCATAAGCGGGAAACGGTATTCCACATTGGCCTCGAACTTGAATGTACCCGTACGGTCAAAGTAATCTTCGGGCTGGCCGGGGGGCGCCTTATAACTTCCGGGACCAATGCTGCGCACCGTAAACGCACGAATGGAATTAGCACCTCCTACATAGAACTGTTCCGCATACGGAACCTGACTTGAATTTCCATATGCATGAGCGGCACCTACAGCGACACGGCTCACGATCCAGTGGTCGCCATACAGAATGCGCCGGCCCCACACGAGTTGCGTCTGTCCTTTGACAAACTGCGAGAATGGCGTACCGAAGAGTTCTTTCTCCCCTTTCTTGCCACAGGCCCTATAGATAGCCCAGAATATATTTCCGGCCTCCTGCACCGTAAACTGCCAGTTTATGGTGTTATCGGGATTTATCTGACGGTCGTAGACATATGTATAGCTCATCTGCGGTATGAACTGGCTCTTGAAACTCTGTGCCACCGACGGATTGGCCGCCATTATGGAATCAAACTCATGCGTGGTATGCATCAGATTGGTATAGGTAAGCTTGAAGAGCGTCAAAGTGTTCTGCACATGCCGGCGAACACGCCAGTCATAATTTATGGAGGCATTAAACTGGGCCATTTTAAAATAATGGGGCCTGTTGAGCAGGTCAGCATTGAGCTGTATCCGTGTCCAGTTAAGCTGATACCGGCTACGAGGTATGAATTTCGGTGCCAGAAGACGTGGAAATGCGAGAGATCCAGTAATACCTACCTCATACGAATTGAAAACAGAACCTCTACGACCTCGTCCAGTCTGCCATTCATATGAACCCGTGAGCTTCACCGAAAGCTGTTCGCCACCACCGAATATGTTCTTGTTGGTCACTCCGAATGTAAGACCCGGTCCGATATAACTGTTTGATTTAGACGAAGCGTTTACTTCGAGCGATGTCTCAAGAGGAGTATCAAAGGTACAGTCTATCCCGACATTGAGCAGACGTTCGTCGCGTACGGTAGTATCAGGGAAGACATTGATCTCTATGCCGCTGAAAATGCCGAGTCGCGCAAGATTGGCCTGTGTCCGATCCATATTGCGAACAGCGAATGTGCGTCCCGGCCTGAACATGATATTTTCATCGAATATCTTGCGCCGGAGTCTCGAGGGCATCATCTGTATGAGGGTCGAACGTTCAAGTTCGACTGTATCGGGTACTCCACCACCCTGATTACGGAATACCCGGACGGTCACCTTACCGGTTTTGTAAGGTTTGAGAGCAAATTTTGGCGCATTGCTGGCCATATCGATTTTCAAGGCTATCTCTCCGCGGTTTTCAAGACTATCGGCAAGATATTCGATATACTCGGGTCTGAAGAAATAGTAACCGCGGTTACGCAACGAATTGGTGATACGCTTACGGGCATTACCGAGCGAATCAATTGAAAAACGAGGACGCGACATGGAAAGATAAACATCCTTCCGGGCCAGCGAATCGATCAGGGCATTCAGCCTCGTAGTATCGGGAAGGAGCATGACAGTATCTACCGGAAATGCAGGACCCGGAGTAACGGTATACAATATCTTGGCTTTCTTGGGATTGCGTCCTTTCACAAGTTCATAGGTTGCAGTACCGCGGAAATATCCGTTATTATCCAAAATCTGCTCTATCATACGAGTACGCACCTCAGGACGCACGTCGGATACAAGTACCGGTTCAGCTACAAGCTTTTCATACAGCCAATGCCTCAACCCTTTCTCAGGATTAGGCCAGTTATTATACACCCACAGTCCAAGAGGAAAAGGATAATGCCATCCGAGAAGTTTCCAATAGTTATTCGGCGGAACATCCACCGCATCTTTTACAGCCGATGTAAGAGCGGGCGGAATCTTCATCGAATCTTCGACCATCTCGACCTTTTTGACACCGGTGTACAGCACCTCATCGGCCGGAATACGCGCAGTCGTAGAGCATGCGGCAAGCAGACCAGCCGCAATAATGCCGCAGATATAATTCAGATACTTCATGGCTGCTGTGTGTTTTCGGATTTAGTATCGACAGTCTCTTCAGCCTTCCGGCGGGCTTCCTCACGTCTGCGCACCACACCCGGGGGAAGGAACATATCGCCGAGGCGTCGCAGCTTGCGACGATATACGAAGCCCACGCCCGTCTGCGTAATTTCACCTTCAAGAATGCTTTCATATCCGGTATGCCGGAAAATACGAAGATACATTGTCTTGGTCTTGTTGAGGAAGTATTCGAAGGAAATATCGTTAATGAGATTCTGCGAGAAATTTTCGTCGGCATTCGCATCCGTACTGTAATTTCCGCCGACCACAATCTTGATACGATCGTTGAAGAGCGATTTAGACACCTGATATGAATATCTCATGGTCGATGATGTCGCCCCGTCGACAGTGCGGTCGTACTGATCTATTCCGAAACTTATATCGACACCCTTGATATTGTTCGCAGCCCAGGAATTGACCTGCGACTCCAGGAACGAAAACAAAGGATTGCCGCTGAGCGAAGCGTTTGCCTTGGTGCCGGGTCCGGTGTAAACGTTATAGAGCAACAGATTCATAGCCTGATTGGCACGCTGCTCGGGAGTCATTGATTCGAGTTCGTTGGCCACGGTCATATCGTCGTTGGTCGAGAGATCGAAGGCTACATTCATCTGATTGAGTGTTCCCGTAACCCCAAGCGATACATCGAAATTCACCAGACGTGAATTCTGACCGGTCTGGGTCACATTTGCTTTCAGGACATCGACGGCATGCACATTCAGAGTCGGATTCATCATATCACCTGTAAACGACACATAGCTTCCGCTGTTGAAATTAAATATTTTTTCCGATATGATAGGCGGCTGCGAATAACGGACAAAACCACCGTCGATATTAAGACGGCCGACAAGTCTTCCGTCGCTCAGAGGAGTCATGGTGTAGTCGAGCTGCCCGTTAGGCTGTAACTGAACCTTGTTTTTTCCATCTGACGAAAGATCGACACTGATTGTCGAGCCGCTCTCCACGGAGAGTCTGGCATCAAGGAACATGGCCATTCCGGTATTTGTCAGACTGTCGGCAACGGCTACCGCCGTACTGTCTGCGAAACTTACGAACTTCACCATATCGGAGTTAGAACGGTTGGCGATCGCATTTGTCGCATCGGGTATGACATATGTCACGTTTGTACCGGCAAGAATACCGAGACTGGCATCTACCGTCATCAGGCGCATCGACCCTACGGCATGAGCGTCTATATCGACAAAGGCCTTACCATAGACATCGGCCCCCTTGGAGGCCTTGCGGCTGTTGACAATCTGCATGTCGCGCGCTTTCATGGAAAGATTCACCTTCATATTGTCGATATTTTTGAAATCGACAAAACCATCGACAGAGAGAGGATTGGCATTACAGCCGCTGATAGTGAAATTCTTGAACTGAACGACATTGTCACGCACGGGTATGCTGTCCTCACTGAACGTATAGGGAGTGCCGGTAAGTGCCAGACGCACGGCCGTTGAATCGAAATCAAGATAGCCGTTGACTACAGGTTTCTCCGTACTTCCCGTAATATCCATCCGACCGTTGAGCATACCGGACAGTTTGGCGACACCCTGAGGCAGGAATGGATTGACAGTCGCCAAAGGAAAATGTATCATAGAGAAATCAAGAGCCATAGGCGACACCGCGGTAGTATCGTTGAGAGCACCTCTGACAGTAATAGTCTTCACACCGTCGACAAGCAGATCGGCACTTGCACGGACAGTCCCCGACGGTGTCGCCGAGATATCGAAATCGGCCTTGAAGTCAGCAACCTTTTCCCTGCCGTATTTGAAATCGGTAATACCGACCGATCCTTTGCCGACAAGCCTGTCGCCCTGACGGTTCAGGCGCATGTCGGCGCTGACATCACCCTTTACGGGAGGCGCGAAGGGATTGAGGGCTATCCAGTCGGCAATATGAATATCCGTCAGTTTTACAACGAGATCCTCCTGATCATGGGTATCGGAAGCATGCTCGGTATATATGGCAAGCGCACTGTTTCCGCCCTGCATGCGCAGATTGGCATCGATATGCCGGTCGGGAATACGATAGGAAATGAAGTTGTCCTCGTTTACCTTCCAGGGCTGGTAGCCTATGGTAGGATCATACGGTTTCACATTTACGGTTACGGTTGAATCAGCCACTTCCGCCCGCGCCACGAGACCGAGGTCATATCCTGTATCACCTTTCAGATTCTGCTGACTCAGGCGCAAAAGCAAGCTGTTATTTTCGCCGCGTCCCAGCAGATCCACTCGATGCCACTGATCGAGATTGCCGGGTCTGTTCTCGACACCGGCGGCAAAATGCATGTGTTCATGATGCTGTCGGGCGGTGACGAATACCGAATCGAGTGTCATCGATCCTGTATTGAAACCAAGCACAGAACCGTCGAGGGCGAGAATGGAATCATTATCGGCGCTAAGACGCAAAGTCCGCACTAACATGCGTGATGGTGCGAGAATATCGTTGACCAACCCGTTACGGCCCTGCCGCACATCAAGCGCGAATCTCGGCAATGTCTGCGATAGCGTATCGATATTTATCATATAGGATCCCATCTGTTCCTTAAGAATGTCCGCTGCCCTTGAGAATCGTGCGCCAAGCGTATCAAGACTGCACGGAGCCGAAAAAGAAGCCATGAAATCCCGATTAGTTATATCGGCCGATGTAAGACTGTCGGCGGCTGCAAAATGGATATCGACATCTGAAAGACCGATTGTGCCGCTGTGCTGCCGGAAGAAAAGATCGCCGAGCACTACATGCGCCTTCATATCATTTTTGCCCGGACCGACCGTCGCGTCAGCCTTGGCATATATTTCAAGTGTAGACGGCTCCGTCATCACTCCCATCGTCTCAAGGTCGATATTACGACCCTGTATGTCAGCCGTCCATACATAAGTGTCACCAGACAGATTCCCGGAGGCATTCAGATCGAAATCGAGAGCCGGATCGCCGGAGGCAAGGTCTATTGCGGCATTTCCGTCGGCAAGATGTACCTTACCGCTGATATTCCTGTATGTCACGCCCTGATAGACCGCGGATGCCACATCAAGATCTGCATCCATTCTTGTGCCGGAGCCAAACGGATCATAACCGTGACCGTCAGCCACGAGATTTGCCGATACGGCACCGACACCCAGCAATGGCATGAAAGCATTCACCGGAAACCGATCGGTACTCACTTTGGCTGTATAATCCTCACGGTTGCTGTTCCATCGGCCGTCAAGACGGATTGAGCCGTCTTTCGTGCGGGCCGTAATACGCCCGTCGGCTATACCGCCATCCATCCCTATCTGTCCGGCAAGAGTCATAGGAGGAATCGAAATCGTTCTGGCTGTCGACGGCGTGAGAAATTTGTTTTTCAGACCATCGACATTTATTATATTTCCTTTTAGATCTATCCGACCGCCAATTCGGACGGGATCCATCATATTTCGGAGCGTGCCGTCGGCTCGGAGAGTAAGGCAACGATTAAGACGAAGTTCAAGAGTATCTATATCAAGAACGCCGGAAGTCCCCGAAACGCCGGCTTTCAACAGAATATCGTCGGCCGACGGAATGGCGGAAAGATAGGCTGAAAACATCGGGAACATTCGGCCAAGATCGACAGGAGCGAAAGCGGCATCAAGTTCGAGCGCAAGGGGAAGGGCCGGATCTGCGGCAAGATCGCCCATGCCCATCATACCGGAAAATGCAGCTGCCGTGCCATCCGGAGTAGACAGTCGGAAATTGCGGAAATTAAGAGCAAGCGAATCTATATCGAGAGTTCCGGAAGCATTCAGGCGCACACCGCAGCGTTCGTGTGCGCTGACTTCAAGAGGTAGCCGCACCGTTGTGACCCGGTTAAAAAAATCATGCAGTCTCAGACTAAGATCATCGACCTGTATATATGCGAAATCAAGTCCCGGGAGAGGCTTGACACCGGCTGTGGCATAGAGAGCAGCCGATCTATCGAAAGCTATCGAATCTATGCTAACTGTCCAAGGCTTAGACGACACGATAGTGTCGGACACCGCCTCTGCCTCATCAGGATATGGGCCCCCGACCGCTATTGCTGCCGAGTCCGGCACTATATAACGGGCGTCCAGACCGCTCCCGACAAATGAGGCAAGCATTATTGTCTGCTCAAACAGATTGATATCTCCATTAGTGGCTACAGCGTGAGTGATATGTGTCGACAGCGTATCAATCATAGGCATAAGGCGCATAGAATAATCGAAATCACGCAGAGTAAGATTTCGGGCCCTGATACGCATTTTCGTGGGCGGGGCCGGATGAGTAGGTGCCGAAGTGTCTGGACGTATGACCATCGCCAGGCGACCACCGGAGATCAAGGCATCTCCCAGAGTTATATCCATGTCGGAGAGGGCTACGCCCGCAGGCGCGAGAACAAGAGAATCAGCATCGACGGTCATATACATCAGTGAATCGGGAGTACCTATAACATAGCGCCCGTCTGTCAGCAGTGCATTTTCTATCTCAGCACGTCCTCGCAAAAGAGGAAGAAGCCTTATATCGGTCTCAAAATGGGAGGCTCCGATCACAGTATCGCCGTTCTGAGTCAGCGAAAGGCCGTCGACCTCAAGCCGCAAGGGGAAATGCAGCCTGAAAGCGTCGAGAGCAAGACTCATACCACCCGGCATATCCCGCATTTTTCCGACAATCGCCTCCCGAGCAAGATTCTGTGTCCATGTAGAATATACCAGACCTAATATGCCGCAGACAAGAAGGACTACGGAAAGCAATGCATAAAGGAGAATCCGGCTTAAAGCACCTATGGCATTCCTGATGTTCACTGTGTGATGAATTTTGTTTACTTCAAAACCATTTTACAACGGTTTTGGTTTGCACCTCAGGCAAAAAAAGCACTTATCCGCTGATGACCTGTGTCACTCTCACACGCTTATTCTTGATCTTATGAGGCTGGAGGGCCTTTATGATATCGCGGGCTTTGGCTGACGGAACAGCTACATACGCACCATGATCTTTCAGCACTATTCTGCCTATTTCCGATGGTTCAAGAGATGCTTTGGCTATGAGAAAACCGGCGATATCGCCTTTTGAAATCTTATCTTTTTTACCGGCATTGAAATAAAGAGTACGCATAGCGGCCCGAATCACAGGTAGACCGACCCCACTCTTTGGATCGAACTCACCCTCAAAAGTAATATATTCCGGTATTTTATCTGCATCAGATACAATGACAAACACACGGCCTTCGGCTCCCATACGGGCTGTACGGCCATTACGATGCGTCCAGTTCTCCGGTGTCGGAGGCAGGTGATAGTGGACGACAGCATCCACGCTGTCGATGTCGAGACCTCGGGCCGCGAGATCTGTAGAGACCAGAATAGTAGCCGATCCGTTTTCGAACAGAGCAAGCGACTGTTCACGCATCGGCTGTTCCATACCTCCATGATAGAGCGCGACAGGGAATCCGGCTTTCGACAGATGACCGAAAACACGTTCGGCGGCATCGCGGTGATTGACAAAAACGATGGTCTTATGAGGCTGCAAAGACCGCATTAAAGCATCGAGCGTATCTATTTTATCTGCAGCCTCTGACTTTACTTTCAGGATCTCGACTTTGGGCTGTCCCGCCGATGTAAAGTCGAGAACATCAAATCCTTCCGGCCTTATAAAATCAGGCAACTCGGCTCCGGACGTAGCCGACGTAAGAATTGTAGTATCAAGGTGCTTGAGTCGCCCTACTATTGCCCGCATCTCTTCATGAAAGCCGAGTTCGAGCGATTTATCGTACTCATCGAGCACCAGCGAGCATACGTCATGGATATTTATGTGATTGCGCCTGATATGATCGAGCAGTCGACCCGGAGTGGCAACGGCAATATCGGGATTTCCGGCGAGGGATGCCGTTTCCTCGCTCACTCTATGACCGCCGTAAAGAGCAACGGTTTTACGCTCCGGTGCGGCAAGGACACGAAGAACTTCGGCCGTCTGGAGCACCAGTTCGCGCGTAGGGGCTATCACAAGTCCTCTTAGCCCAAGCCCCGGGCGCGGCAATGAACGCAGGAAAGGCAGAGCGAACGCGAGTGTCTTGCCACTGCCTGTCGGCGCAAGCAACAAAATACGCGCAGGCACCTTCAGATTCAAGGTTGCCTTCTGCATATCATTCAGATTCTCAATGCCCAGACGATCCGAAATTCTTTTCTTCATGATATCTTCCTATTTTGAGAGGGCCTCGTCTATTAGAGCCTCGAATTTATTGCCCGGAAGGAGATCTTCAGTACCGACATATGCTTTCTTGTTTCCGTCGGGATACAGGAACAGCACTACAGGAATAGAATTGCCGAGACGGTATGCTTCGAAGAGATCACCGAATTTATCGACATCTACCGAAACGAATGTGACCTTACCCTCATATTTCACGGCAAGTTCTTCCACTACCGGAGTAAGTTGACGGCAGGGACCGCACCATACGGCATTAAAATCGAGCACAGTAAGCTGGGGGACTTTCACTCCAGGAGCATATTCGTTGGCATCCGTAAGCTCAATCACCTTACCACCAACACCTGCAGGAGCGGCATATTCGCTTGAAGGAGCATCTGTGCCGGCTTCGGGAGTCGCTGTCTGCTCGGCTTGTTTCGATGTGCATGAACCAAACACAAGCACTACAGCCGAAGCGAGAATCAATGATATTCTTTTCATTAGTGTTTATTGTCAGTTATATATGTATTGCGGTTATGAAACACGCGGGAAGCAAAGCGTCCCGCGTGTTATGTTAACGATTATTCGGAGCTTCAGGTTTAGTTGAGAGCTGCATTGGTTTTGTGGACAGCGGCTGCGGAAGCGGCGAAGAGAGCCTTTTCCTCTTCATTGAGATCGAATTCTACAATTTTCTCGATACCGTTGCGGCCAAGAATACAGGGAACACCGATGCAGAGATCTTTTTCGCCATATTCACCCTCGAGCAAAGCGGAGCAGGAGATCAGACGTTTCTGGTCGCCAAGAACGGCTGCCACCACCTGTGCTGCGGCAGCACCGGGAGCATACCATGCGGAAGTACCCAGAAGCTTGGTGAGTGTAGCACCGCCAACCATAGTGTCGGCAGCTACCTTATCAAGCTGCTCGGCCGGCATAAGGGTTGAAGCGGGAATGCCACGGTAAGCAGCATAGCGCTTCAGAGGAATCATGGTAGTGTCGCCATGTCCACCGATTACGATACCTTCTATTTCGTTGGGATTGGCGCCAAGTGCCATGCTGAGGAAATATTTGAAGCGGGCGCTGTCGAGTGCACCACCCATACCGATGATGCGGTTGCGGGGAAGTTTGGTCTCGCGGTGAATCAGGTATGTCATGGTATCCATAGGATTGCTTACGCATACGATGATGGCATTGGGCGAGTGAGCGAGCACATTGTCAGTAACAGATTTTACAATACCTGCATTGACACCGATGAGTTCTTCGCGAGTCATACCGGGTTTGCGGGGAATACCCGATGTGATGACAACCACGTCACTTCCTGCGGTCTTGGCATAGTCGTTGGTCACGCCGGTGAGGCGGGTATTCAGACCGAGAATATTGGCGGTCTGCATGATATCCATAGCCTTGCCTTCAGATACACCTTCTTTGATGTCGAGGAGAACAACTTCATCCGCTACCTGGTTGGTTACCAGAACATTTGCACATGTAGCACCGACATTACCGGCGCCAACAACAGTTACTTTAGACATAGTTTAAGAGTATAGGTTGATAGTTATGTTAGTTGCTTTATGTATTGCAAAGGCAAAGATAAGTTATTTTTACCCGATTTCCAAGTTTTCTTAGAGGGTGTTTGATTCATAATACAGAAAAAAGCATTCCGAGTTTTTCAACTGCGGAATGCTTTTTTTTGTTCTGTGCCGGGAAGAATTATTTCTTTACAGCTACGCGACGCTCTTTGATACGGGCTTTCTTGCCGGTGAGGTTGCGGAGATAGTAAAGTTTGGCGCGACGAACCTTACCGTATTTGTTCACGGTAATCGAATCGATGAAAGGAGATTCGATGGGAAAGATACGCTCTACACCGATATTGTCGCTCATCTTGCGAACGGTAAAACGTTTTTTGGCGCCTTCTCCCGAAATGCGGATTACAACACCGCGATACTGCTGGATACGCTCCTTGTTACCTTCCTTGATACGGTAAGCGACGGTGATGGTATCGCCGGCGGCGAATTCGGGGTGCTGCTTGCCGGTAGCGAAAGCTTCTTCGGCAATCTTAATCAAATCCATTGTACTAATCGATTTATAATGTTAACATTATTCGCAATATTCGCAGGCTGCATGTCCTGCCAGAGATTACGAAACCGGGTGCAAAGTTAGCATTTTTTTCTTAACCGACAAAATTTATTTCACACGGTCTATAGTGGGTCTGTGGCCTCTGGCATAGATCTTTGCCATAGCTGCTTTGCCCTGTGGCGCATGTTTGGGAGAATACACATCCCATTGGGTTTCATTGTCGGGATAGAAGTTAATGCGGAGGGTTGTACGGGCGCCGTCCTTATCCTTGGCGTATACAAGGAGCGAATACCACATCTGACCGAGCTCATTGTTGGTATACGTATACTCACCCATAGTGTTTATGGCATCCACTATATCGGTAGCCTGACTGCTCGACGCAATCTCATAGTATTCCCATTTGTCATTAAGAAGATCGTCCAGATCATTTTCCGGCAGAAGACGTACATATGCTTCCGTTACATTGCTGGGTGAAATTTCGAAATTGATGCTAACCCTACCCTCGCCTTTTTCTTTAGAGAAAATTGTAATCGAAGGTCCTTCACTTGTAACCGCCTGAGCTGTCGCAACGCATTTTGCATCCACTATATCGCCTTTATAATCATACGCGCGCACATAGAGCACATATTCACCCGTATCATATACGGGCCACGTTGCAGCTTCGATGCCGTTGCCAAGCTCATTTTCGCCTTGAAGTTCGGAAATTGTCCATTGTCCGCCGAAAGTATCAAGAAGATAGTCCAGGCCATAGACTTCTACAAATTCTTCCATTGTCTTTTTATATCCATAGGCGGTAACGACATAATTTATATCATCACTACCCTGAATATCAAATGCGAGCCCCTGTTCATTCTGACGAATAAAATTGACACTCAGCGAAGCTGTGCTCTTATCAGGATCAAGTGTCGCAGCCTCAACATAGGAGAACGTCTCGAGAGGAGCCTGTGTGGAAGGATCAACTTCCCATGCGCATACAAAGTATCTTGTTCCTGGTTTTACCGTGATTTTCTTACCGTATACATCGGTATCCCAATCTTTCAGAGTATATGTATCTGCACCCACCCCGAGATATCCACAATAAGGCAGATACGATTGAAGGAGCTTAACCTTGGCCTCCTCGTCAAGATTGTCGAATTCAGCGCCGTTATACTCCAATGCAAGCATATTCATGTCGGCATAGGGGACTAAGCCATGGGCATATGCGACTGTATTGGAACTGGTGTTTACAGTATAGGAGACGGTATTTTTCCCGAGATCGGCTACGGAAACCCATAGAGAGGCATCGATAACACCTTCGGGTAACTTGAAACTTACATAGTCGACAGCATCTACATCGTATTTGCCGACAACATGGTCGCCCTTGATGAGATACATCGTATTGTTTTCTGCAGTCTGGGCATTTGCCCCTATACAGGCAGCGACAGCAAGAACAGCAGCACTTATCTGAGTAAAGATTTTCATAGTCGGATTCAATGTTTTAAGATTTTGACAGATTGTTTACCTACCACGACAATATATGCACCGGCAGAAAAAGTTGAAAGATCAAGCGACAGAGTTGCATCGGTTACCTTTGCGGACGCAACAACAGCGCCGTCAAGATCATAAACCGCAACCGGGATTCCAGCAGGAGCTCCCGATACATTTATCGATTCTTTTACAAGCGTAGGCCAGACAGCAATTGAGCCGTCCGCAACAATCCCGTCGATGCCCGAAAGTTTCACTCCGATATCGATACGCTCAACGTCGGCATAGGAATGATCGGTTTTATTTCCTGCCATATGGTGGATGGTCAGGGCATCGGAGGCAATGTCGATTTTCCGGATATCGGAAATCTCGACACTATGAGTGCTTCCGTCGGCTTTTATCACCGCAACACCTATTCCATCGGCCCGGAGCGATACCGGAATCAGCGAGGCGAACGATACGACAAGCCCCGCTAAAAATACCTGGAATTTCATTTTGTTGTTTTTAAAATATAATTAATTGATTGATAATACATGGCAAATATACATAATAAATCGCATATCCCAAAACATTTGCTGTTTTCAGAATATTTCAAATATAAACAGGTCCGACAGGAGCTATTTAGTACTCATATGTGCCATAATAGTATGCTATGAGGTTTCTGAGCTAATAAATAAATATACCACTAAAAAACTTGCTATCTTTGTGAAGTCATCAATTTATCATAACTACATAAAAGCAGTAAAAACCAATCTGAGCCATGAGAAGAAATATAATTCTTGCCATTTGTCTTATTGCCGCGACAACTATTGTCGCTCAGACAAAACTGACAGGAGAAGCCATCGGATCTCCCGGCTGGAACTATGAACAGGCATGCGGAACGGATGCCGCCCATAACGCATTCGACGGCAATCTTCAGACATATTATGCCTCCGAAGACCGCAGTTATACCTGGGTAGGACTTGACCTCGGATCTCCACATGTGATAACGAAAATCGGATGGTCGCCGCGCAACGACATCTATAACGGTGAGAAACGCATGATGCTCGGTGTAATTCAGGGAGCAAATCAGGCCGACTGGCTAGATGCAATACCTATTTATATGATTACCGAAAATGGCGTAATCGGACAGATGGACTATGCAGACATCGATGTTTCAAGAGCATTCAGATATGTGCGATATGTCGGCCCACACGATGCGCGCTGCAATATAGCAGAGCTTGAATTTTACGGTTATTCAGCCAAAGGAGACGATTCAAGACTTTTTAGATTCACCAATCTTCCGATGGTAGTAATAAATACACAAGATGGTGTAGAACCTTTTGATAAAGAAACAGAGATAAGCTCCAATATTATCATAATAGATGAAAATGGTAAAATAGACATCAACAAACCGGCCGGAGTGAGAGAACGAGGAAACTTCTCGCGAACATTTCCAAAGAAACCATGGCGAATCAAATTCGATAAGAAACAAAGTCCTCTCGATGCGCGGGCCGAAGGAAAAAAATGGACTCTTGTCAACAACTATGGAGACAAGTCGCTTCTGAGAAATATAGTGGCATTTGAAGTCGCACGCCGTTTCGGAACAGCATATTCTCCGTGGGCACGACTTGTAGAGGTTGTCCTCAACGGTGAATACAAGGGCGTGTATACATTTGGAGATCAGGTTGACGTTCGCCCAGGCAGAGTCGACATCGACGAAATGGATACAAAGGACATTTCGGGAGATGCCCTCACTGGAGGCTATCTTCTCGAAATAGACGGATATGCCGATCAGGAACCTGCCGGCGAATGGTTTAAATCAAATCGGGAAATGCCCGTCACCATAAAATCGCCAGACGACGGAGGAACACCCGAACAGTTCAATTATATCAAAAACTATTTCAACACGTTCGAGGATCTATTATATTCACCTAATTTCGCCGACCCTGACGAAGGTTACCGCAGTCTTTTTGATATAGACTCATTCGTACAGCATCTTCTGACAAACGAATTATGTGGCAATCATGATCAATGCTGGAGTATATACTGCTACAAAAAGCGCAATGATCCTAAATTATACTTCGGTCCTGTATGGGATTTTGATCTGGGATTCGACAACGACTGGCGCTGCTATCCGGTTTGCGAACGCACTCGATTCAGCACATACCTCTTCACCACCGCGGGCGGTGATGCCGGGGGCGTGACAAGACGCATGGCACGACGAATATTCATCGATGATCCCAACACACGAAAAGACATATCCCGCATATGGTCGCTCGCAGTCAACGACCGAGATCTCAATATCGAAAGTCTGCGAGATTTCGTGCGTCATCAGGCCGGATTACTGCAGGATGCCCAACGTCTCAACTTCATGCGATGGCCGATCCTTGATCAGAGAGTACATGAAAATCCCCGCGACGAACCAACTTTTGAAATTGCAGTAAACAACGTCATAGACTTTCTCGAACAACGTTACACCCAATTACATGGCAAACTCGGCTATGATCCTGCCTTGAGCGGTATCCACGATGTCGAAAAGATTGCCGCGGTCGGACTCCGGGTCATCGGCAGCAGTATCTGCGCCGATAACCCCGAAACCTTCTTCAGCATATATAATCTTCAGGGAATTAAAATCTTTGAAGGAAAAGGCGCAACGGAAAGTTTATCTCCAGGACTATATATAGCAACCAGCGGTGTTTATTCAGTCAAACTTCTTGTACGGTAAGCAACATGTAATAAAATACGCCAGCCCAAACAATCTGTGTTCGGACTGGCGTATTTAAAATTAATCTATTCTCAGAGGCTCCATTCGACACCGTCTTTGGTGTCCTTGACACTGAAGCCGATTGCGGCAAGACGGTCGCGGATAAGATCGGAAGTGGCCCAATCTTTGCGCGATTTGGCTTCGGCACGAATCTGCAAAAGCAGATCAACAGCATCGTGATACGGCTTAAGGTCCGCTGCCGAACCCCCCGACGCACCATCCGGGGTAATTCCAAGAATCTCGATAAGGAAAGTATCGAAAAATGCTTTGAGAGCATCGATATCGGCCTGTGTCGCAGTTGCGGTATGATCGTTCACCTGGTTGACCATGCGCACTGCATCAAACAGCACGCCGATAAGCACAGGAGTATTGAAATCGTCATCAAGAGCTTCATAGGCTCGTTTTTCCAGATCAGATACACCCTCAAGAGTTGAAGTATCGGAAGCCTTAAGCTCCTGAAGACGACGATAACCGTCATTCATGCGCGCAAGTGCCTTTTCAGCACTCTGCAATGCCTCGTTGCTGAAATCGACAGTTCCTCGGTAATGCGCCTGCAATATGAAGAAGCGGATAGTCATCGGCGAATAAGGCTGCTCCAGAAGAGGATGTGAACCTGTAAAGAATTCATCGAGCGTAATGAAGTTTCCGAGTGACTTGCCCATCTTCTTGCCATTGATGGTTATCATATTGTTATGCATCCAATAGCGTACCGTCGGTTCACCGTTGTGCGCCACAGACTGTGCTATCTCACATTCATGATGCGGGAATTTAAGATCCATGCCGCCTCCGTGAATATCGAAATGACGGCCAAGATACTTCTCGCTCATGGTCGAACATTCGAGATGCCAGCCTGGAAAACCTTCGCTCCAGGGCGACGGCCAGTGCATGATATGCTCGGGAGCAGCTTTCTTCCATAAAGCAAAGTCTGCGGGGTTATGCTTCTGTTCCTGTCCGTCAAGAGCCCTTGTCGTGGCAAGGAGTTCGTCGATGTTGCGGCCGGAGAGTTTGCCGTAACCATAGTCGCGATTGAATTTAGGCACGTCGAAATATACCGATCCCTCGCTCTCATAGGCATAACCGCTCTCAAGAATCGATTTGATATACTCTATCTGTTCGATTATATGACCCGAGGCGTGCGGCTCGATGGAAGGAGGCAGAACGCCAAGAGCCTCCATGGCATGATGATAGCGAAGCAAGTAATGCTGCACTACTTCCATAGGCTCAAGCTGTTCGAGACGTGCTTTCTTGGCGATTTTATCTTCACCGTCATCGGCATCATGCTCCAAATGTCCGACATCTGTGATATTACGGACATAACGCACCTTATATCCCAGATGGGTAAGATAACGAAAAACGATATCGAACGTGATGGCAGGACGCGCATGGCCGAGATGACCGTCTCCGTAGACAGTCGGACCGCACACATACATGCCGACATGAGGCGCATTTAGCGGCTGAAAGGCCTCTTTCTGCCGTGACAGTGAATTGTATATAACCAGGTTATTGGCTTTCATGGCCTTACGCGACTATTACGCTTCGAAAGGATTGGGTATGCCACCCTTAGGAGCTGCGGGAGCCACAGGAGCTTTGCGCTGGATTTCGCCGAAGGTCTGTTCGTATTTGGCGATATTGTCGCGAAGAGCGAAGAGAAGAGTCTTGGCATTCTCGGGACTCATTACAATACGGCTCTGTACACGAGCCTGAGGCATGTTGGGTGCCACACAGATGAAATCGAGAAAGAACTCGTTGGCGCTATGAGCTATAAGCGCGAGATTCGAGTAATGGCCGCCTGCTATTTCAGGGGCAAGTTCTATTTTAAGTTCCTGTTTCTTGTCCATGTGATATGATAATTTATAAGTTTATACCTTATTCCATTGGTTTTATAATGCCATTTGTTTTCTCAATAGTTATGGAGGATCCATCTATTCCATTATATAACAGCTTAATCCCACATACTTTACGATTACTCCATATTGAACTTATATCATATGACCCCATATAGGAAAGTTCCTGCTGATTAATATCATTGTTACCCTTATATACTATATGGAGTTCGGGATAATCGCTCTCAAGAGTCGATTCATCAACATAACATTCGAATTTTTTTGGGGGTATCGACGGATTTGCATCAAAGCGCATAGCGATATTAAGATAATGGCCTGCGCGATATGCTTGTAGATATGTAATATGGTCGCTATACCAAGCGTCAAGTGTATCAACAACAGCAGGCACGGGCTCGGCACCACTACCAAATACAGTTCCAGCTTGTATCACGTTAACAGGCCCACTCTCACCATGAGCCAAACCATTGATTGGCTGATAAATAACAACAATACGTTTACCGACTTGCTCTTTTGAAAAAGCCTGAGAGCATGAGAGAGTAACAAGTGGTGAATCATCTTCTTGATTATATGTCATTATAGAACCCTGCTGATCGGTCGACTTAAGAGTAACTATATCCATATACATCCCAGCTGATGGAGAATCGCTGTCAGAGTTGCATGAGCCGAGAGAGAGGGCGGCTGCAGCAAGAATGAGATAATGGGTTAATTTCATTTTCACAGATTTTTGTTTTTACATTAGAGATTATAATATTGATTTTATACGGCCATCGGCCATGTGAACAACAATATCGGCGTCATCCGCAAGACTTTCATCGTGGGTGACAATGGCGAAGCCAGCCCCCATTTCGTCGCGAAGCTCAAAAAACAATCTGTGCAAGCGTGCACGATTCTCTGAGTCGAGACTGCCTGAAGGTTCATCGGCAAGTATTATTTTCGGGTTGTTTATCAGCGCTCTTGCCACTGCCCCGCGTTGACACTCCCCTCCTGATAGCTCCGATGGCCGATGGGATTCACGCCCACGCAGATCAAGACGGCCAAGCAGACGCCGAGCTTTCTCAAAAGCTTCCTGACGACTTACACCGGATATCAGCGCCGGCATCGCGACATTTTCGACGAGTGAAAACTCCGGCAGAAGACGATGGAACTGAAACACAAAACCTATGTTAAGATTACGGAAACGAGAGAGAGCCGCATCACCGAGCGAGGTCACTTCAGTCCCGTCATAAAGCACCGAACCTCCACGATCGGGCGACATAAGCGTGCCTATTATCTGTAACAGAGTTGTCTTACCGGCGCCGCTGGGCCCAACAATAGCAGTGACACGACCGGGTTCGATATCAATATCGATCCCTTTGAGCACCTCAAGATTCCCAAAAGTCTTGCGTATGTTCCTACCCGAAATCATAAATCAGCAGCAACCTCCGCAATTACCGTCGGAGCAGCAAGAGTTGTCACCACAGCCTCCGCCACAACCACCGCAGCCGTGAGATGGCTGCAACTCTTCCTGAGTGGGCATACGAACTTCGGTAACTTCGCCGACGTAATGCACGCGATCTTTGGCAAGAGGATGATTAAGGTCGAGGACCACAGAATCAGGCTTCAATTCAAGCACAAGACCGTCAACGACATAGCCGTCGGGAGTACGCAGAGGTATCAGACTGCCCGGAGCAAACATCTTTTCATCAAATTTACCGTCGATAAGAAGATTTTCACGCGGAACGGTATAGATATCCTCTTCCGTATAAGGGCCGAAGGCTTTGTCCGGTTCGGCATAGAAGTCAAATTTGAAGCCTTTTTCCTGACCGAGAACAGCTTCGTCGAGAGCCTCAACAAATCCGACAGTCATACCGAATATAGCCCTATCGGGCTGTTCGGACGAAACTTCGTGCATCAGCGTCTCGGTACCATCGGGATTGACGCGGAAAAGCTTATATGCTATCTCAAAATATTTTCCAGGTTCTATTTTCATTGTAATCGTGTTATATGGCTCTGATGCCATTTATATTTATTACTGTTGTGGTTCTACTACCTTAAGACGGTCACCGGCATCCTCGACTATAGAACGGAAGTAGCGTTCATTGTAGCCACCGAATACAGGCTGAACAGGCATTCCATCAGGTGTACGGGCAAATTTGCCGTTTTCCTCCTTTTTTATATTTCCGTCAAGATATTTCACAAAGAGATAATCGCCAAGCTGTTTATAGCGGACAGTCGCATCTGTAGTGCGGTCTACCGTCATGTTACGAAGTACAGCCTGCGCCTCTGCATATGGTTTGCCGGAAATAGCTGCAGAAGCCTCGGCCACCGCGGTCTCCAGCTCATTCTCAAGCTGTCCCTGGACACGACGGATGTCGGGAATCATCTGAGAATAACGGTTATATGCCTGGTTTGCGACATAATTATTCACCCAGAACATGGCCTCCCAGGATAGGTTATACAGATCGGCATGGCCATCCAAAGCATGAGGTACTGTATCGGTACTGTTGAATACCGGCACATAAACGCAAGTATTGGCATCATCAACTCCAAACCAAAGTATTCCTTTCATTGCGTCGTGACGTTTACCATTCATATCAGCCACAAAAGAAAAACCGGTCTGCTGGGTAGCAATGGCACGTTCATGAGTATACTCCTGTCCGTCGACCGTAAATCCCATAGGACGCCAGCGATATGGCACATCAAACGGGCCTGCACCTATATCTTTTGTCATATCGAGATGTGTATCTTCAAAATGATCACGCATCATCCATTTGAGATCGTTTCCTGTAAGAGCCTTAGCCGGTTTGATCCAGAGAGGCATTGGCTCTCCTTTGCCTTCCATAATCCATGGAATATATTGGTCCATGGATCCTTCCGGCGCAAACTTGCGGAAATAAGCCCACACTCGGGCATCACATCCACGAAGCGCTCCGGCATCAGTCACGGCATAAGCGCGAGAGAAATCGAAGTCTTTGTCCTTGCCATTGAAATAACCTTGTGAACGGGCAAAATCAATGACATCCGGCGAATAAAGTGTCTCTTTATCCTTCAGAGGGAACTTATGTATACGGGCGTGATTGGCATGACCGCTGATATATCCTTCCGGAACTCGACGGGCAACCCAGACGGCTCCGGGATCGGTCTTACCCTTACCGATAAGCTCCATCACCCAAACTTCATCAGGATCGGCGATAGAAAACGATTCGCCCGAAGAGGCGTAGCCGTGGTCACGCACAAGGCCTGTCATGACATCGATAGCCTCGCGGGCAGTGCGTGCGCGCTGAAGCGTGATATATATAAGAGAACCGTAATCAATAAGACCGCTACCTTCCAATTCGGGACGACCGCCCCACGTACTCTCGGCAATCGTAAGTCCGTGTTCATTCATATTGCCGATAGTGGCATAAGTATGAGCCACTTCCGGAATTTCGCCAAGATGACGGCCGGTATCCCACTCCACTACCTGACGCATGGCTCCGGAAACATGGTCGGCTGCAGCCTGACGATAAAGTTCGCCATACAAAGTATGGCTGTCGGCCGCATACGTAATCATAGTGCCGCCGTCTGCTGTGGCTCCCTGCGCCGCTATGAGGCTTGTGCAGGCCGAAGCATCGGCAACAGCCGCCACAGCTATCGCCGCAGCGCCTAAAATACAAGTCAAATAATGTTTCATCATATTATTAAACGGCAAATTTACACTTTTATTATCAATCCGAGAAGAGGATACCACAAGAATCCTTCGACTTTTTCTCGTCCCATGCGTTTTAACAGACTTATATACAACTCGACCTGTCGTCGATGTCCCACACGGGCCTCGGTTGTAAATTTATAGTCGACCACTGTAACAGATCCGTCAGGGGCCACGACGACACGGTCCGGACGGAATGTTTCCCCTGTTTTGGGAAAATAGATAGCTCGCTCGGCAAAGATCTTGTTTTCAGGGCTGAACCATGCCAAAGCATGATCACCGGCCTTGTCAAAAGCATCCTCAAGTACACGTAGATACTCCTTACTTTCATCAGACGACAAACCAAGACGCAATGCCAAACGACCGACCGATTGAGGTAAATCCGACCGAGTACGCACCGAGGCCAGTACAGCATGAAGATTCTGACCGCGACGGGCAGCCCCCGCCATGGCGTTATCGCTGTCATCGTCAGTAATTTCTTTGATTTCCTCGCCGCCGATATCCGGATCCTCCCCAAGCACATCGTCAATTGCAGTAAGTTCGCGAGCGTCATCACGGCATACGACAGTATATTCTCCCGCCGGAACATCGCAACCGACATTTTCAGCAAGTGTCACCTCACAACCCGTCGGCTCTCCGAATTCGAATATCCCGCTGGAAACATCATAATAGTCAGACAAAGGCATCAGTGACGTATCAGTGCGTTCCGAATCATCACCGCACTGCTGCATCGCCTCGGCAAACCAGGATCCGATATTGTCGACACCGCTATATACAAGAAGTTCTCGTGAAGCACGCGTATATGCAACATACGCAAGATTAAGATTATCGGCGTCTATATCACGCTCATTACGTTCGAGCACAGAGGCAAACGGAGATTTCGGAGACGTCCGCAATATATTGTTTTTACTTGTCGTCACGCGCAACAGCGGAGGTACAATGTCAGGATCGAAACCCGGCAGTCCATCATCAAGCGGAAGCCAAAGATCTTCAGTCTTACGCCGCAATTTCCAGTCGGCCAGAGGCATATGCACACAAGCTCTTTCAAGCCCCTTCGATTTATGGACTGTCATGATCTCTACCGCGTCAAGTTTAGACGAAGCCTTGATGGCCCATTTGTCTATATTCCGGTCATATTCCGCAAGAAATGAGGATAACGACGGATCTGCGCTTTCACAATGTTTTATCGCAAGATCCTGCAAAGCCGCTATATAGGCATATTCCGTCTCCCGCTGAGCCTGCGGTATTTTATGTGCTATAACAGCCTCGACAAGCGCTACAAGATTCGCCGGATTCTCGGCCCGGATGGCGAGAACCTCCCGCTGAAGAGCACCTCCCGCATCGGCAGCTTCTCCAAGAGCGAGTTCGAGAGCCTCCGATGCACCGAATCCTTCTCCATGGTAATAAGCGAAACGGCTTATCATCATCACGATATCAGCCTTTGATGCATACTGCATACGGCGCCGTTCACCCACCTCGGCCGGAGCCCTGTACGAACGTTCCACAAGTTTGAGCATTCCGATAATCGTACGCACAGCCACAGAACTGTTCAGCATGAGAGCTTCGCTTGACAGCAGACGGATCTCAGGATGACGGTACATGAGAAATTCAGCTATAGCCTTAGCCTCGTCACGGGCCCGGACAAGAATCAGTATATCGCGCCAGCGATAGCCTGAAGCATGCTGTCTGTTGATTTCGGCTGCCATGCGTTCGAAAATCTCATTCCTCATATCGTTGTCACAAGCATCTACAAACTGCAGCCGGATATAAGCAGGCATTGAGGCATTCTTCGCTGCAGGAGTCTGCACGACATTACCATAGCACTCCATACCGAGATTTCGGGCCATACGGCGGAAAAGTGTGTTGTTGAACCGTACAATGGCGCCTGCACTACGATAGTTGGTATTCTCAGCCGGAACATTTCCACGAAGACAGTGGGAATCAGGAAAGTCACGTTCTCCGACCAGCCGACCGAGGAGTTCGCTGTCGGAATTGCGGAATCTGAAAATAGCCTGTTTTTCGTCACCGATAATGAGACTGTCGTGTCCTTCGGCTATGCTGTTTGCCACGAGAGGACGAAGATTGTGCCACTGTAGATGGGACGTATCCTGAAACTCATCGATAAGAAGACTGTCGAGTTTCATGCCGAGCCGTTCGTATATAAACGGAAGCTCGGCATCGCTGATTATGCGCTTCAACAGTTCTCCGGTATCGGAAATCAGCATCATGTTATTGTCACGCAGAAATTTCTGCATATAAGCCTCCGTCATGCCGATAAATTCGAGCAGAGGCAAAGATCCGACGATTTCTACAAGAACTGACATCTCGCCGATATTGCCAACTGCAACTTCCGCAAAACGACAGGCACACTCAAACACATCATCAAGCGACGCTCCAAGATGTTTTATATTCTTGATACGCGACTGTACATAGAATTTTTTCTGTTCAGGCTCTTCCGTCAGCATTTTGAAAAGGCCGATACCAAAATCCTTGGCTGTAAGCGAGCTCGGATCGGATATAGCCTTGTCAACACGAGGCCTGAACGATTTATTATAGGCATCCGCGGGCATGCCGAGTCCGTCAGCCATTCTGACAAAATCTTCGGCAGCGGCTTTTATCGCGGTACCTCTGAGGGTTATGGCCTTTCTAAGTTCTTTTTCGAATCTGGCGATACGTTCCGGATCGGCGATATATCGGCGGAAAACCTCCGCTCGCGTGGTGTATGTTTCGTCACCGAGCGCCGAGGCTACCGAAGCCGAGACCGACGAGAGCATACGTCCGGCACGGTTAAAGAAATTGTAACTGCCGCCCTGCTGAAGACGAGTCAGCACATAATCACGTATCCAACGGTTCAGTCGTGTCGAATTCTCTGCTCGTCCGTAATTAAGATCATCGAGCATCAGAGATATGGCCTGCGCCACAACATCATCAAGATTCAGACTGAGTTCATAATCACCCTGATGATCTATTTCCCGCGAAAATGTGCGCAACACACTCTGAAAGAATGAATCGATAGTACTTACATTGAAATTGCCATAGTCATACAGCATTTCCGACAGTGCGAGAGCCGCAGCCGATTTCAACTCAGACGCCGTACACCCGAAGATAGAAACAAGTCTCTCGCGATAGTCAGCATCAACGTCTCCGGCCAGTCTGGCAAGCTCGCGCACAATACGACTTTTCATTTCCTCCGTGGCGGCATTAGTGAAGGTTATGGCAAGAATGCCTCTGTGACGACAGGCAATCCTCTGACCTCCCGGGACATATCGTGCGTCATTGAGCACATAGCGCTCCGAGCCGTCAGTAAGTTTGACCCCCAGCAGCAATTTCACATATTCAAAAGCAAGCGTATAGGTCTTGCCCGAGCCGGCTGATGCTTTATATATAGTCAACATGAGCCGGAATCAGAAAGCATTTTCATCAGAACGGAAAGCATTGATAACAGTACGGACCATTATCTTCATATCCAGCAGCAGACTCCAGTTCTCGATATACCATACATCGTACTCTACTCTCCTTTCCATCTTCCACAATTCGTCAGTCGGCCCTCTGTAACCGTTGACCTGAGCCCATCCTGTTATACCCGGCTTTACCGCATGCCGGAGCATATAGCGGTCTATCAGCTCGGCATACTGCTCTGTATGCATAAGCATATGCGGTCGGGGACCTACTATAGACATGTCGCCGCGCCATACATTGATAAATTGCGGAAGTTCGTCGATCGACGAATGACGCAGAAACTCTCCAAGACGGGTCTTGCGGGGATCGTTCTTTGTGGCCTGACAACTGTCGGAAGTTGCATTAACCTTCATAGTCCGGAATTTAAGACATTTGAATGAGCGACCCAGATAACCTGTACGCTCCTGTTTGAAATATACCGGACCCGGCGAACCAGCCTTTATGCCGATGGCAACAGGTATATATATTAAAGGATATATACACAGGAACAATGATGACACAACAAGATCGAACGTGCGTTTCACGATCCTGTTGACAGTACTTTTCAGCGGATTATGGCGTATGGACAGAACAGGAATATGCCCGACGCTATGCAACTCGAAATTACGTGCGAGAGTACGCGGAATCTGAGGCACATAGTAAAACTCAACACAATTGTCATCAGCAATTCTTATCACTTCCTTAAGGATATCGTTCTGACCTGAAAGAGTATAAAAAATCTGACGCACATCATTTTCAGCAACAAATTTCCTCAGAGACGAAATCGGATAAATATCCTTCTTGACCGACGGAGAAACAGAGGCAATATCGTCAAAAAAACCAAGTATCTTATAACCGAAACCAGAATCATTCATAAGAGAGGCTGCCAGACGTTCGCCGTTCGCACCCGAACCGACGATAACGACCCGCGTATAATTATACCCCCTGCGCCGGTATTCCTTAAGCGCATAAGCACCTGCCACCCTTATTATAAGCAGACCGACAAGCATCAATGCATAGAAGAATACATAGTCGCGTATCCTCATATCGTCGAGATGCAGGAATGTCGTGAGAGATAGCAGGAACAACGCATGCACCACTACGGCCAGAAGCGTAGTCTTGACAACTTTATCGAGCAACATGGCGCGCTGCTCATGTCGTCCCATATTACCCATTGCCAACGCCGGAACAGCACTGACATTGACCAGTACCCACATTTCCCGCAGATACGACACATTTACCCCGGCCATATCCGGCTGAAGGGTTAAAAGGAAGAAAGCGAGATTTATGACGATGACACAACCGATATTGAATATCAATGATATTATACGGCCGGTCTCGATTATACGGTCATTTCGCGACATTTGCAATGCATTTCAGGCAAAAGTATCTACAATACTGAAAAGGCGGAGATGTCGCGACACCTCTTGAAAACCTTAAGGCATCGCAACATCTTCATAGGCATATTTCCGTCATACCGTCTGTAGGACGGGACGATCTGTCATGACAATTTTTCGTCAACCAGTCTTATTTTATCCTGAATCTCGGCGATATCTGTTTTCAGGCGCTCTATGCGGCGACTCATATCACGAACAAGAGAATCGCCTGATTTCGACTTGCTCTGCAGGAAGCCGAGATTGTTTTCATAGGTGCGGAGCTCGTTACGACGTCCTTCGAGAGCACGAACGAGACGTTCGCGTTCGCGATAGAGCTTGTCGCTGTCGCCTTCGAGCTGCTGTACGGAAGCCTCGAAACGGTCGCGGCGCGCACGGCTCTCGGCTATTGCGAAATGCGAACGGACTGCCTCTACAGCCGAACGATAAGCTTCATATAGTTTGTCTTTTTCGCGGAAAGGCACATGACCGATTCCCTGCCAACGTTTCTGCAGCTCTTTCAACTCACTGATCGCAGTATCTTTCTCTGTACCGTCAGCCATAAGAGCCTCGAGCAGACCTATTATCTCTCGCTTGGCCTTGAGATTGGCAGCTTCTACCTGACGAGTGCCGGAACCAGCTTTCTTCTTGCGATCAAAGAAATAGTCGCAAGCTTCGGTGAAACGTTTCCAGAGTGCATCCGAATATTTTTTAGGGATAGCGCCGATAGTCTTCCATTCTTTCTGCATAGCGACGAAACGCTCGGTGGCAGTACGCCAGTCGGAACTTTCTTTCAGAGCCTCGGCCTCGTCGGCAAGACGCTGTTTGTGGGCAAGATTATTGGCGAGCTCGTCGCGCGTAGTACGATAGAATTCAGCTTTAGCTGCAAAAAAAGCGTCGCACCCTTTGCGGAAACGTGCAAAAAGCGAACGGTTCATCTTCTTGGAAGCGTAGCCGAGAGTACGCCACTCTTCCTGAAGGCCTATGATTGTACGGGTCATTTCCTCCCATGCGGCAAAAGTCTTGAGACCGCTGTAATCAAGCGTTTCGAGACGTTCGCAGAGGGCGGTTTTGGCTGCTTCGTTTTCAGCCTCACGGGCTTTACGGGCTTCAAAAAAAGCCTGATAGCGCTTATTCACCTCTGCGGAAGCATCGCGGAAGTTATTCCAGATCTCGTCGCGTAGTTCCTTGGCAACAGGACCGATCTGGCGCCATTTGTTATGGAGATCCTGCAGGCGGCGATAGGCCGCGATAACATCGTCTTCTGCTGTCAGGCCTCTGGCCTCGGCAAGGAGCACTTCTTTTTCGGCAAGATTCTTCTTGAAATCATAGTCGCGGAGTTCCTTGTTGATTTTGAGATTATCGGAATATCGCTCGCGTGCTTCCTGAAAACGTTTCCATACAGCAGTATCCTCTGTCGGATCAACATCTCCGATGGCGTTGAACTCATCCTGCAGTTCACGATAGCGTGGGAATGTCCGGTTTACATTATCGGTATCTTCGGCAAGCGCTATAATTTCAGCGATTATGGCATTCTTACGTTCCAGATTGGCTGCACGACGAGCTTCTTCCGCGGCCGTCCACTCAGCCTTTTTAGCTCGTAATTGTTCGATGACCTCGACAAAACGGGCGGCAACAGGATCTACTTCCGGAGCTTTAGCCTCGGCATCTTCTTCAGATGTTTCTTCCTGCTTATGGAGCATGCTGAAACGTTGGCGCAGACGGCGGATGTCGTCGGTTGCAAACGCAGACCCATCGAGAGCAAGCATTGCTTCGGCAGCCTCGAGGACTTTTTCGGCTGTATCGGCAGTGTCTGCTTCGGCGAGTTCTTCACCTTCTGTCATGATTTCTTCTACCTCAAACTCGGCTTCGGGCTGAGGTGCGGCAGCCTCTTCGGCGGGGATTGCGGCGGCTTCGGCCGGCGCTTCGTTCACGGATTGGTCCTGACGCTGTTCTTCAGGTGTCAGGGTGGGATCAAGCATGTCCATAATTGTGTTAATAAGATGGTTGTTGGCGAGAATCAAGGATTCTCGCCCCAAAAATAATAAAAATTCCATAAACGACGAAAATTTTCCAACAGCGGCTTTGGCACAAACTGCATTTTTCGTATTTTTGCATGCTCTCCTGTCGGATTTGCATATATCAATAGGTTCTAAACACATTTTTCATCCTACACAAATCACGCAATGAAAAAACTCGCTTTACTATTCGGCATTCTTATTGCCGCATGTTCTTTTTCAGTAAAAGCACAGGACATATCTTTCGAATCAGACAACAACCAGCCCTTCCTCGGTATCCGGCTCGGGCTTGACATATCATGTCCCTCCAATTGGAAGATATCCAATATAGGAGATACGGGAAGTTCGCTCTCCATACCGATGTTCGACAATGGGGCCGGCTTTGATCTCGGAGCTGTATACAATATTCCGCTTTGGAAAAATTTATATTTCGAACCGGGTCTCAGCATCTATTACAATACAATGGGATTTGACGTAGAAACGCTTGGAGATTCCGAGGAACTTCCGGAGGGATCTGACGTCTCGGTATCGATACGCAGATTCGGATTTCGCATTCCGTTTCAGGTTGGCTATCGCGTCGACTTCAGCCAGTTCTCACTTTCAGCATTCACCGGTCCGGTACTTTCGGCAGGTGTGACAGGACGAGCTCACGCCACAGTAAAATATAACGGAATGGACGACAGCGACAGTGCGAACGTATACGGCAGCGAAGGTTTCCTCAACAGATTCGACATCGGCTGGAAATTCGGTATTGGCGCCGAATTCAACCGCTTTGTCCTCCAGCTCAGCGGAACCGTAGGAATGTGCAATATGCTCAACCATGTCAATGGGGCCAAATACCACGACAACAATGTCGCCCTTACCGTCGGATATAACTTCAGCCTATGAGATTTCTGAAATCTCTCCGGACGATATTGGCTATACTCTCTATTACAGCCATATTTCTTGTATTCGTCGACTTTACAGGTATGGCAGCCGAATATTTCTCATGGCTGCCCAAAATACAGCTTGTACCGGCATTACTGGCTCTTAATGTAGTAGCATTAACCATATTAGTAGTCTTGACATTACTTGCAGGGCGCGTTTACTGCTCTATCATCTGCCCACTTGGTATATATCAGGACATTGTCAACAAAATCCGACACATATTTTCATCAAAAAAGAAGCGCAGGCTTGGGCTTTTCCGTTTTAAAAAAGCGGAGACCAAACTTCGACTCGGATTTCTGATCGTATTCGCCGTACTGCTGATTCTGGGACTCTTCGGTGTTATAGCGACATCATTCGCAGGTATTCTCGACCCATACAGCGCATTCGGCCGCATGGCCGGACAATTCGCCGTACCTATATGGCGTGCAGGAGCTTCTGCCGCTGCCGACAGTGCCGCAGACCATGGCCATTATATAATCGACAGCTATCCGGCAGCCGCGGCATTCAACATAGGTGTTTTCACCGTAGCGATAATCACATTTATCGTCACAACGGCCATGGCATCGACCGGCGGACGGGCATACTGCAACAAAGTATGTCCTGTTGGCACTATCCTCGGTTTTCTGTCGCGACACGCCCTTTTCCGCGTGACTATCGATACCGATCGTTGTAACCGATGCGGCTCATGCGGCCGCAAATGCAAGTCCGAGTGTATCGACACCAAGAACCATCTGGTAGACCTAAGCCGATGTGTGACATGTATGGATTGCATCGGTGCTTGTTCGCAGCACGCCATATCATTCTCTTACAAACGTAAGAAACCAATCTCCGACACCGTTAAAACCGACACGACTCGCCGTGCATTCCTGGTAGGTTCGACCATTGTAGCCGGTTCGCTCGCCATGAAAGCCGCCGACAAGGCCACAGACGGTGGTTTGGCACCTCTCCGGCAGAAGAAAAGAGTGGCAGGCTCGGCAGCCGCCGTTCCTGCGGGTGCTATAAGTGTCGTCCACCTGCGCAGTCACTGCACAGCATGCCAGCTATGTATCAGCGCATGTCCTAACGGCGTTCTGAAACCGTCGACAGATCTCAGCAACTTCATGCAGCCGGTAATGGTATTTACCGAAGGATACTGCCGACCGGAATGTACAGCCTGCGCCGACGTATGTCCGGCCGGAGCTATCAGACCGATTGATGTCGAAGAAAAAACCACCATCAAGATCGGTACTGCCGTTGTTAATCCGGATTTATGCATTTCAGCCGCATACGGACAGCATTGTGGCAACTGCGCACGACACTGCCCTGCCGATGCCATCACTATGGTCAAAACCGAATCAGGCAACAAGCGTCCTGCCGTTGACGAAAGCCGTTGCATAGGCTGCGGCTCATGCGAATATCACTGTCCCTCCGGGGCCGCAGGGCAGATTTCAGCTGAAACTGCTGCAATCCACGTCGAAGGTCTTAAAGTACACACCACAATATGAGCAACGAACAATTCGACATAAGCAGGCGACGTTTTCTCCGCAATGCCGGCATATTTTCAGTAGCCGGAGCTCTTGCGGCCTGTGGCGTGCGTCCGTCGGAGGCAACCGACAGCAAAAAAGAACAGCCTCATGAAATGACACGTCGCCTGAACCACAATACAGGCGACAGTGTCAGCATTCTCGGATACGGATGCATGCGCCTGCCGACCATGAAATTAAAAACGGGCGTCGAGACCGACGATGAGATCGATCAGGATGCTGTCAACGAACTGACTGATTACGCTCTTGCCCATGGAATAAACTACTTCGACACATCGCCGGCATATTGCAAAGGGCGCTCAGAGGAAGCAATGGGTAAAGCTCTCAGCCGACATCCGCGCGACAGCTACTACATAGCGACAAAGCTGTCGAACTTCGCCGAATCCACATGGCCGCGAGAGAAATCGATAGAGATGTTTCAAAACTCTCTGAAATATCTTCAGACCGACCACATCGACTATCTCCTGCTGCACGGTATCGGCATGGGTGGAATGGAAGCTTACCGTGGACGATATGAAGACAACGGAATTCTCAAATATCTTCAGGAGCAGAAAGAAAAAGGAGTCATACGTAATCTCGGATTTTCGTATCACGGCGACATAGAAGTATTCGACCATCTTCTGGCTATGATGGATCGAGGCGAGGCTCACTGGGACTTCGCGCAGATACAGCTCAATTATTTAGACTGGAGGCACGCCAAAGAAATCAACCCCCGCAATACAGACGCAGAATATCTCTATAACGAGCTTCACCGTCGCAACATACCCGTTGTAATCATGGAACCGCTACTTGGCGGGCGTCTTGCCTCGACACCGAAACCCGTGGCAGCCAAGATGAAAGAACGACGTCCCGACGATTCAATAGCCTCATGGGCTTTTCGCTACGCCGGAACGCCCGAAGGCATTCTCACTGTTCTTTCGGGAATGACCTACATGGAACACCTTCAGGACAATCTGAACACCTACTCGCCTCTGGACCCTATAAATGCCGATGAGGATGCATTTCTGCAACGTATGGCACTCGAAATACTCCAGAACGACGATGTGCCCTGCACCGACTGCAAATACTGCATGCCATGCCCTTACGGAGTCGACATTCCCGGAATATTCGCCCACTACAACCGCTGTATCAACGAAGGCAATGTGCCGCGCGACAGCGGCGATCCGAACTACCGCACCGCACGACGGCGGTTCCTATTCGGATATGACCGCGCCATACCGCGGCTGCGTCAGGCCGACAGATGCATAATCTGCGGCGCGTGCGTATCGCATTGTCCTCAAGGCATTCCTATACCCACGCGCCTCAAAAAAATAGCCGAATACGCCGACGATCTCCGCGGCAACACGATATAAGAAAATAAGAAAGGCCCCGGATTATAAATTTTCAGGCTATAATCCGGAGCTTTTTCAGTTTTCTAATAGCTGATTTTGGGTTCAAGAGCTTTGGCCTGCTCTATCATTTTTTCGAGCTCAGCCATGGAGGGCACCCGATTGCAGAGATTGCGCTGTTCGTTAACTTCTACCAGACGCGGATAGAGGTTGGCGGCGACACGATGCCGGAATTCCTTAACAGTGTCGACACCGGCAGCTTCAAGAAGTTCGGCAAACTGGCCTGCAACACCCTTGATACGGAAAAGATCCGCATGATTCGTCCATTTAAGGATCAGTTTCTCACTGATATCCGTAGCCTCGGCAACAGACTCACGACCCTTGCGTGTGGCACATTTCTCAAGCAGATCCTCAGTTGTGGATATGCCTGCGCCACGTAACTTCTCGGCGTAAGCGGGACCGATGCCTTCGATTTCTTCGATTTTATAACTCATAATATAGTAGTTTAGTGCTATATTTCAAACACCAACCATAGGCTTAGTGTTCGCGCAGTCAAACCGGATCTTAGCCAATCATGAATTAAAGAAATCACTTATCACATCTTCCGGAGTCTGAATCCCATACCGTGTTGAGTCGGCACTTCCGTTATCATCCTCTTCGGAGTTATGAGCGATGTTCGTATCAATGTCATCTACCGCTATTACTTGAGATGTTCGCTGTATTCGCGTTGTAATAGCATCAAACACCTCCTCAAACTCACTCTCGACATTCATTCTGTAAACCTTCCCGTCGGGCGACATATCCTTTAACCATGACAAGCGAGCATCATTATACGACCCAAGCCCAATACCAATTGGAATTACTTTAATAGTATTATTGTCAGCTCGACGTCGCACCTCCCTGCGGAGCTTATCAGCATCAACTCCGTCTGTAGGCGAACCGTCACTCATAAATATCAACACCGGACGATAGCTGTCATTACCGGCTTCATGTCCAAGAGCAATCTGTTGGTCGAGCCTGTCGAGGGACATACGGAGACCTTTACTCATATTCGTAGAATCTCGCCCGACACTGATATTTCGAGGACTATTTGGCGAGACCTTGCTAATATCAGAGAACTCACAAAAACAATTGGCAAATTTGTCGAAAGTGACTATGCAAATGACAGCTGAACGACGCAAAAGATCGTTAGACTGCATTTTGACTATCATCTTTCCCAACACCTTCTTAAGTTCATCAATACGTGACGTCAGCTTAACCCAATCATACTTGGCGCGTACGGAACGTACCCGATTTCCATCTTCTGTTTTTTCCGTGCCCTCTATAACTTCAACCTCCGAGTTGTCATTAATCAGAAAATTCATAGACGAACTGGTGTCGACACAGATACAGATAGGTATGCGTGCCTCACCATTGGAGATTGTACTTTCGTATTGATCGTAATATTCAAGAGTGTGTGCACCTAAAGTGTCTTTATTATCGTTGTATTCCATGATATTTCAATTTTTCTTACGTTTTTCGCGACATGCCTTACAACGCCGCGGATCAGAGAATCCTTTTTCAGTATTAAAGGAATGTTCTCCATTGGTAATCACGAAATCACGCCCGCAGTCGCAACATTCGCGGGTGGCATAAGCCTCATTCCTGAATAATTCAACACAATCACGGCACCGCCCGGCCTTGTCGAGAGCATACTCCGGCACCTCTTTGCCACAACGCACACATTGTTCGGTTCGCTGTTTACAGTCACTGCAGTAACGCTGCTTACGCCACGAAGAATTCTGTTCTCTCATCATACTGTGGAATGAGGCCATACGGTTGGAATAGTAATATGTCTTACCACAGGCATGACAAGTAAACGAGACATCAGAACGTTTATCTATACAGCTATTGCAGACTCCCTTATTCCCGACCTTATCCTTATAAAAATAAAATTGAGGATACTCGACACCGCAACAGCTGCAGGCATAAAACGTCTCACCTTTGCTTCGCTTGAATGTTCTCGGCACCAGATTGAGGCTCTCGGGATCCGTCGGATTCTCCAGTTCCTCCATGAAATACCTCAAAGTACCTATTATAGCCCCCACTGGCTTACGCGCTTCAGGAGCATTAAGACTACCTCCTTTTTGAAACGTATTGTAGAACAAACTCTTGAAAGGAGACAAATGACTCCACATGAAGCGCCATACCCCTGGATTAGCGTGATAACCGTGAACATTTCCAAACGGAAACGGGAATCGTCCCTGACGTATACTGTCTTCCGGAGGTCTGTCCGGAGCAATGATATACGGCATTTTGCCTGGCATCATCAACATGAATGTCAACAAGGCCACTGCATAATTCTCATTTGCCAACGACGCCAGATACATCGGACGCCCGAGCAGTTCCGGTGGAGTGAAGCTCGTATTATATAGCAGCGACGGAAAACCATCAACCTGATAGTTATCTGTGTCTACAAAATATACCTCCGTATCACTTACTACGCGAATAGCCGAAGGGTTCAAGCACCCCATAAGCACATTATTCGAATGAAGATACTGCACTATACGCAATATAGTCATCGCCAGTCGGCACAGATTAAGTTTGTTCCAACAAGGGAATGATTTCTGCATACCAGCTTGCTTGAAAACACTCAGATGCAGAGGTTCTCCTTTAGGAGTAGGCAATAGATAACCAACGAATACGCCTACTGAATCATACAGCGCCTCGACAGGCCAGCAGAGCCCCTTATATTTAAGATGACCGCCGAGCATGCGTAGACATTTGTCTCTAAGCAGTGTCGTAAGAGTTTTCGGGTTATATATCTTGGCGCTCATCCCCTCTCTATCACATGAATATGTAGAAGCATTGGAGTGAGTCATAATCTGTTGCCCAAGGCATATGGGTTGACGGCGGCTGTCATATACCGTTATTCCCGAAGCCGGACGAAGCACAGTAGATAGCGGTTCTATCTTGATTCTTTCCGGTTGCTGAATAATGTGAAAAGGCGAAGACTGTTGATTTTTCGTTTTTTTCGCTTCTGCAGGGTGTGTCCGTTCCGGTCTACGGTCTCCCGATGGTTTATTTCCAGACTGGGATGATTTATCTTTCTGCGGGAAGGTAATCTCTCCATCTTCATTCAGCACAAATATCTGCACATATATACCTGCCTCGCGAGCTGCGGCAATAACATTGCGACGCGTAGCATTACTTCCTGTTATAAAACAGAAACATCCTTTTTCCGAAACTGACGGCTTCAATCCCTTCAATAGTTCCTTGTATCCTTCTGGCTCACCATATGGCAATATCTCAATTAAAGGCATTATGCCAACAGGGGCGTTGTCTTTGAGTCTGTCCGACTCAAATTTAGGGATTTTCATCATACCGCGTGCCTGTCCTGCCAACAGTTTACGATAACGAGAAGTAAATTTTTCAAAATTAGCACTTGTAATCGCAGCCGCATCAAATATCAAAATACGCCTTCTTTTCACCAATGCCATGAGCGGAACGACACCATCAGGCTGTTTATCTGCGCTATGAGGCGGGGCGTAGGTTCCGGCTTTCGTAGAGTTATTGTTTTCCATGATTCTCATTTAAGTCTGTCAACCGCCTTCCTTATCTCCTCAGGAGTCAGTTGCACAAGTTTCTTATAAAATATATGGGCATCCTTATAATCGGAAAGTTCAAGACATCTAAGCGCTTCAGAAACTCGTCCCAAACGCAACCAACATTGTGCAGCACGGAAATAGGCTTCCCCGGATCCACAAGTCAGAGCTTCTGCCATATAGCATAACAGCCCCTGACGGAATTCGCCCACAATCGAGTGTCTGCGAGCCGCCTGCATCAAAGTTTCTCCTTCATTGACAGACGGCTTATGGATATCCATAATTTTCAGTGCAGACTTTACCTCATGGCGATACACGTAGTCAAGAGCCAATATACACCATTCTATATCATCAGCCATTACATTGTGGTTATTTAATTGCACCGCAATGTCATTTTCAAGCTTTCCACGACGCCCATGCAACTTTTCGGATCGTATACGCACCTTCTCATTATCCGGAAACCACCGTTCTCTGAACGTCGACACAACAGCCATCTGCGATGTCTTCTGTTCTTTTGTCTTGTCCGATATTCTGACGGATCGAGCAACTTCAGCAATAAAATCGGTTATATCCTGTATCGGCTCAACCTCCACAACAATCAAAGGTACCTCCTGACCAAGATGTAAAGTCCGGGTTTCCGCGCAGGCAGTGTGTAATATCTCGTCCAGACAAGCTCTGCTTTTAAGAGAAGACGAGCTAACGAAAAACAAGACTACAGCACAATATATATCCTCTATGGCACGGAGAGCATCAGACTTCCACGAAGGTTTACTCTTATCAAGATTCGCCTCATCTATCCATAAGTTATAGCCGGCACGCTGCAATCCGGCCACAACACGGCATACAAAAGATGTGTCTTCCGAGCTATAGCTAACGAAAGCATAGTCCCGCGAGGTCATACAGCGGAACAAATCGAAGGCTGCCGGACACATGTCGTTCATATAAAGTAAAGTGGACTTTGATTTTTGCAAAGATAAACATTTTTCACACTCTTCCATTGAAACGGACTTATTTTTTTACGAATTTCACGATTATATAGAGCGCAACAAAGCGGAAGATGAAATATTGAAGCGGATTCATACCATCAAGCCCAGCCATAGAGAAATGACCGGGCTTGATTGTGTATACGATATATGTGTTATATCAATTATTTGAAAGCGTCGCGAAGAGCCTGTAAGGCAGAACCGAGACCTTCGGCATCTTTACCGCCGGCCTGTGCGAATCCGGGCTGACCGCCACCACCGCCCTTGATGTTCTTGGCAGCTTCGCGTATAATCTTGGAGGCGTTATATGTATCCGTGAGGTTATTGTCGACCATTACAGTTAGGAGAGGCTTCTTCGACGGGTCGGAAGTTGCAGCAATCACCACAGTATTCTCTGGCGCGAGCTCGCGCACACGGAAAGCCACGGCTTTCACCACATCGGGCATACGGACACCGCTCAATTCTACAATCTTCACACCATTTTCATTGAAAGATGCATTTTCGAGGAGCTTCTTGGCCATAGTATCGATACGCTCGGCAAAATACTCTTCGGCCTGTTTGCGCAGTTCCTGATTTTCCTCTACTTGCTTGCGGAGAGCAGCAACGATGTCGGGAGCGTTATTGAACATGTCGCTTATAGCACGCAGAGCGCCCTGAGCCTCATATATCATGTTTTCGACAGCAGGGCCGGTGATAGCCTCTATACGACGGATACCGGCCGCGATACTCGATTCGGACGTGATCTTTATCATGCCGATATTGCCGGTATTCGCCACATGCGTGCCGCCGCAAAGTTCGATCGAATCACCATAGCGGACCACACGGACCTCGTCGCCATATTTCTCTCCGAACAGAGCCATGGCGCCCATTGCTCTGGCTTCGGCAATAGGCACACAACGATGCTCGTCGAGAGGAAGAGCCTCACGCACACGCCGGTTGGCAAGACGCTCTACGGCCTCTATTTCCTCGCGTGTGAGTTTCTGGAAATGCGAGAAGTCGAAACGCAGTACGTCGGCCGAGACAAACGAGCCTTTCTGCTCTACGTGCGTACCGAGGACATCACGGAGCGCCTGATGCAACAGGTGTGTGGCCGAGTGATTGCGAGACACAGCCGCACGTGCTTCCTTATCTATAGCGGCAACGAATTTTGCCTCAGGATTCGAAGGAAGAGTCTCTACGATATGAACGGCTGTGCCGGTTTCGCGTTTCGTGTCTACGACCTTGATGACTTCGCCGCTCTCAATGTCCGTAAGAGTGCCACGGTCGCCTACCTGACCACCCATTTCGGCATAGAAAGGCGTTTCTGCAAGGATAATCTGATAGAATTCGCGGTTTTTCTGTTTCACATGACGGTAGCGGAGTATCTTTGTCTCAGCCACATTCGAATCATAACCCACGAAAGTTTCTTCACCGTCGGCAAGAATAACCCAATCGCCGGCCTCGACGGCGGCAGCACTGCGGGCACGAGCCTTCTGGGCCGCCATCTCGCTGTCGAATTCAGCCTGATCGATGGTCATGCCGTAGTCTTTGAGTATTAGAAGCGTGAGATCAAGGGGAAATCCATAGGTGTCATAAAGCGTAAAGGCCTGTTTGCCGGAAATCATGGTCTTACCCTCTGCCTTGGCGGTTTTAGCGGCGTCATCGAGCAGACGGATACCATTCTCAAGCGTACGCAGGAACGAGTCCTCTTCCTCTTTAATAACTTTTATAATAAGATCTCGCTGAGCCGGAAGTTCCGGATACGCCTCGCCCATGTTGTCGATAAGGGTATCGACGAGACGATACATGAAAGCCTTTTTCTGTTCCAGGAAAGTATAGGCGTAACGCACGGCACGGCGCAGGATTCGACGGATCACATAACCGGCCTTAGCGTTGGAGGGGAGCTGCGAGTCGGCGATGGAGAATGCAATTGTACGCACATGGTCGGCGATAACACGCATCGCCACATCCACATGATGGTCTTCTCCATATTTTTTGCCACTGAGATCGGCGATCTTTCCGATAAGAGGAGTGAAGACATCGGTGTCGTAATTGGAAGTCTTACCCTGAAGCGCCATGCAGAGGCGTTCGAATCCCATGCCGGTATCGATTACCTTCGCAGGCAGCGGCTCAAGCGAACCATCTGTCTTGCGGTTATACTGCATGAACACGAGATTCCAGATTTCGATTACCTGAGGATGATCGTGGTTCACGAGTTCACGGCCGGGCTTTTCGGCGCGCTCTTCGTCGGAGCGAAGGTCGATATGAATTTCCGAGCATGGACCGCAGGGACCTGTATCGCCCATTTCCCAAAAATTGTCGTGCTTGTTCCCGTTAAGGATATGGTCGGCGGGAAGATGCTTGGCCCATATGCCGGCAGCCTCGTCGTCGCGGGCGAGACCTTCGTCGGGCGCACCCTCGAATACAGTGGCATATAGTCTGGCCGGATCAAGCTTGAGCACGTCGACAAGATATTCCCATGCCATGTCGATGGCTTCAGCCTTGAAATAGTCGCCGAACGACCAGTTGCCGAGCATTTCGAACATTGTATGATGATAGGTGTCGAGACCGACTTCTTCAAGATCGTTGTGCTTGCCGCTCACACGGAGGCACTTCTGCGAATCGGCTACGCGGCGCGATTTAGGCACAGCGTTTCCCAAAATTATATCCTTGAACTGGTTCATGCCCGCATTGGTGAACATAAGTGTAGGATCATCTTTAATCACCATCGGAGCCGAGGGTACTATGCGGTGCCCTTTAGACTGGAAATAGTCTTTGAAAGACTGGCGTATTTCTTTGGCGGTAAGCATATAATATATAAATGTCGTTTTGCCTGATAATAGGATAACGCAGCGTTCTGCGAAAATTTTGTTATCTTTGCGCTATCAAGGCGCAAAATTACTTGAAATTTCGCGCTTTCGCAAATTTTCAACCACGTGAGCCAAAAAACATTCTACCGATATAATGCTGTGACAGGCCAATACGAGCGCGTCTACCCTTCGGCACGACGGCGCGCAATGGTACTTTTGCAGCAGTTCGGCTGGATTGCAGCCGTGGTTATCGGCCTTGTGGCCGTTCTTTTCAGCCTGCTCGAATTTCCGCGTGAACGCCGTCTAAGAGAAGAGAACGAACGGCTTGAAGCACGACTGGAAGTGCTCAACCGTCAGGCTGACGAGGCTCTTGCCGTAATGGAAGACATTGCCGAACGCGACAACAACTTCTATCGCGTCATGATGCAGGCAGAACCTCTCGGACGATCACGCCGACTGGCCGGCCTCGAACGTCGCCGAAATTTCGACCGTCTCGACTCCCTGAGCGACTCGCGCCTTGTCGGTACGGTCGAAAATAAACTCGACCAGCTGGACCGAATGATTTACTCTCAGATACAATCTTTCGATTTTCTTGCAGAAGAGGCAAGCGGACAGAAAGACCGTATAGCCCATACCCCTGCCATACAACCCGTACCTGAAAAATATCTGCGCACAATGGCATCAGGCTACGGCATGCGTGTAGACCCGGTATATGGCACGACAAAGTTCCACGAAGGCATGGATTTCTCGGCCCCGCCCGGGACTCCGGTATATGCCACGGCCGACGGCACCGTAGCATCTGCCTCCTGGCAAGGAGCCTACGGAAACATGATCGAAATAAAGCACGGATACAACTATATCACCCGCTACGCTCATCTTTCAAAAATAAATGTACGCCCGGGGCAGACAGTTCATCGCGGAGATCTCATCGGTGAAGTAGGTAATACCGGAAAATCGACAGGCCCACACCTCCATTATGAGGTAAGATATCGCGGTGCGCCTCAGAATCCTGTTAATTACTATTTCTTCGATCTCACTCCGGAACAATATGACGAAATAATCCGCCTCGCCGAAAACGCCGGCCACGTCATGGACTAATTCTTTTCCAAATTATGAGTTATGCTTCTCTCATATCACCCAAATGATCTGATAATAAACTTAATTCATAATCCATAATTCATAATTCCACAATGGATTTAGATAAGAAATTCTATCGCATTGGCGATGTCGCCGAATTACTCGAGCTACCGCAATCGACGCTACGCTTCTGGGAAAACAACATTCCCGAAGTAAGACCTCGACGTACATCAGGCGGCTCGCGCATGTACTCGCCGGCCGATATAGAACGTATGCGCATTATCAAATATCTTATCAAGGACAAGGGTCTGAAGGTAGATGCCGCACGCGAGCATCTGCGTAAAAACCGCAGGGCTGTAGAGAAGACCCATGAGGTCATAAGCCGCCTCCAGAGTGTGCGCCGCAAACTCGAAAGCCTGCTGGAAGCGCTTGACTATCGTCCTAAAAAAGAGTGAGCTGCACACCCGGGGCACTCGGGGCGATATACATCGAGCGGCATTCGCGCCATCCCCTACTGGTATTAAGAACGCTGAGTTCTATAAGACCTGCGACTGATCCGACAGCACATCGTATGGCGCGAAGCACTTCGGCAAATGAATTGAAACCGCTCGAGGTAAACTGGGCAAGCTGACGGCCACGGAATGACGCCGTCGCACAAAGAATATCGGAAGAAGAGACTGTTGCCATGATTATAAGAGTTGAGAGTTTATGAATCAGCTTTACATTGCAAAAGTAGGCACACAGCTGGGCGCCATTTCTGCACATCTAAACCAAAGAAAGTTAAAACACATTTAAACCATAGAGACAAATCGTTTAATAGGAAATAAATACTCCCATGAAGACTATAAAATATATGCTCGCGCTTATCCTGGCAGTCATCGCCGTTACCGCAAACGGCGCCGACCCGATGGCCACACGCTACTCCATGCGTCAATGCGAAGGATCGCTCACCCCATACCCCGAACCTGCTCAGGAACCTGCCTACCCAGATTCTCTCGTGCCTGTTTTCATCAACCATGTAGGACGGCACGGCGCCCGCTATCCGGCCTCGGCGGCCAACTGCCTCACACTCCGCAAAGCACTCGACCGCGCCGACAGTCTCGGCACCATAACTCCGCTCGGACGACGGCTACAGAAACTCAATGAAAAAGTTATAGAGCTCAGCAACAACCGCTGGGGAGCGCTCGACTCTCTCGGAATAGCCGAACAGCAGGGTATTGCCACAAGAATGTTCTACAACTATACCGAAATATTCAGCGAAGGCGGCGTAGTACAGGCTCTCTCGTCGTACTCACCACGAGCCATGATGAGTATGTATGCCTTTACCCACCAGCTCGACAGAATGAACAACCGCCTTACATTCACTACATCAACAGGACGTATCAATTCATCTCTCATGAGGCCGTTCGATACCGTACAATCCTATCTCGATTTCCGCAAAGAAAAGACCTGGGAACCGCCTTACGAAAGTTACGTATCCGAATTCTGCCCGGTAAGTGCTCTACGCCGTGTGCTCGGCGAGAATTATCCACATGACGATGCCAAAGCCGAACGCAGTCTCGCGCTGGTTGAATATTACGTTGTCGCCGGTCTCGAAGCAATGGGCGAACCATCGGAAATGTCAAGCTATTTTTCCGAAAACGAGGCAAACGCGCTATGGAGCTGCTTCAACCTGCGCCAGTATCTGCAACGCACAGCCACTACCGTATCAACAATCCCGGCCGAAATAGCATCAGATCTGGTTCTCAACATCATAGAGACCACCGACGCATTCATATCGGGAAGCGATGCAGCCACATGTGCCGTACTCAGATTCGGTCATGCCGAAACCCTTATGCCTCTCCTGTCTCTGATACGTGTGCCGGGCTGCAACTATCTCACAAACTATTTCGATACAGTTGCACAACACTGGCGTGATTTCGACGTTGTACCGATGGCCGCCAACGTGCAGTTCGTACTTTTCAAAGCCCGTAAATCAGGAAAATACTACATGCGTGTCGAGCTTAACGAACGTCCTGTTGCCTTGCGTAACGGTGATAGCGCGACAATATATCCCTGGGGAGAACTACGACGTTATCTGACCAACTGCGTTCCACTCCACAGCCTCTAAACAAAGCCTGGGTCCTTGGTCAGAACCAAGGTTTGCCGAAATGTGCATTTTTTTGTATTTTTGCGGTCTAAGAAAGTATTGGCTTATGAATATATCGGTTATCATCCGCTTTATCATTCTGGGGCTGCTGTGGCTCGGACTGGCGGGCTACATACTGACTCATGCGCAAATAACGCTATACACTATCTTTGTAATATTCGCATCGGCCATCATCATTTTCGTACCGATGTATAAAAAATATATACGCAAATGAGCACCGCCACCAACAATGGTTCGCTGCTCGCCACAATAGACAGCCCTGCCGATCTACGGAAGCTCTCAATAGAACAGCTTCCACAGCTTTGCTCCGAAATACGGCAATTTCTTATCGATTCACTTTCGGTTAATCCAGGCCATTTTGCTTCCAGCATGGGCGCAGTGGAACTGACCGTGGGTCTGCACTATGTTTTCAACACCCCCTACGACCGCATCGTATGGGACGTCGGACATCAAGCCTATGGACACAAACTGCTGACCGGGCGCCGGGATGCATTCGCCACCAACCGTAAATTAGGCGGTCTGAGCGGTTTTCCCAATCCTGACGAGAGCCCCTACGATACATTCTCGGCAGGACATGCCTCCAATTCAATATCAGCGGCTCTCGGCATGGCCATAGCCGCCATAATGAAAAAAGACGAGCCGCGCCGCAATGTAGTCGCCGTCGTAGGAGATGCCTCCATAAGCGGCGGCCTGGCTTTCGAAGGCCTCAACAACGCGGCAAATACTCCGAACAATCTTCTCATCGTGCTAAACGACAATGACATGTCTATCGACGAGAATGTCGGAGCACTCAATTCACAGCTGGCACACCTCACGACCTCACGCATTTACAATGACTTGCGCTATAAAGCATTCAAGTCTCTCAAAAAACTCCATCTTGTCAGCGACAGGCGCAAAGGTGCACTCTTGCGATTCAACAACAGTCTGAAATCGCTCCTTTCAAAACAGCAGAATCTGTTCGAAGGACTGAACATACGCTATTTCGGGCCTTTCGACGGTCACGATATAGCCACTATAGTACGCGTACTCACCGATATACGCGACATGGACGGCCCGAGAATACTCCATCTCCGCACCATAAAAGGCAAAGGGTATGCTCCTGCTGAAGCTGATCCGGCTTCCTGGCATGCTCCGGGGCGGTTTGATCCGGCTTCCGGCAAACGCGAATGTCAGAAATCAGATCCTCCACTTAAATATCAGGACGTATTCGGAAATACGCTGCTTGAACTTGCCCGTAAAAACGACAAGATCGTAGCCATCACAGCCGCCATGCCTTCAGGTACTTCGATCTCGACCATGCAGAGCGAGATGCCGAACCGCGTTTTCGACGTCGGAATCTCCGAAGGGCATGCCGTGACATTCGCAGGCGGTCTTGCAAAAGAAGGCCTTAGACCATTCGTAGGCATTTACTCCAGCTTTCTCCAGCGCGGCTACGATCATATAATACACGATGTGGCCCTGCAGCGTCTTCCCGTGACATTCTGCATAGACCGGGCAGGGATCGTAGGTGAGGACGGTGCAACACACCACGGTGCATTCGATATAGCCTATATGCGTACCGTACCGGGAATGATAGTAGCGTCGGGACGCGACGAACATGCCCTCCGCAACCTTCTATATACTGCGCAGGCGACCGATCACGGCCCATTCGCCATCCGCTATCCTCGAGGATCAGGCAAACTGACTGACTGGCATAACGACATGCACGAACTTCCGATCGGCAAGGGCGAACGACTGACAGACGGTTCGGATATCGCCGTACTGACCATCGGCCCGGTGGCCGCCGCTGCAGCAGAAGCCGTAACCAAGGCTCGGGAAAAAGGTGTTGCAGCAGCACACTACGACATGATTTTCGTAAAACCGCTACCGGTGGATATTCTCGCTGAAGTTGCTGCAAAGAATTGTCCGGTAATAACTGTAGAAGACGGAACGGTCGATGGCGGCATGGGCAGCGCTGTCGCCGACTGGTTTGCCGCCAACGGCACGCCACGTACAGTGGTGCGCCTCGGAATGCCCGACCGCTTCATACCACAGGGGACACCCGCACAGCTTCAGGCAATATGCGGATATGACACCAAGGGTATTCTTGAAGCCATACTCAAAACCGCAGGAAAATGAAAATTGTGATAGCCGGTGCAGGCGAGGTCGGCTCACATCTCGCCAAACTTCTCTCGGCAGAAGAACAGGACATCACTCTGGTAGACGAAAATACCGAGCGTCTCGCCATTCTCGATGCCAACTACAACCTCATGACTGTCGTCGGCGATCCGACTTCATTCGCCACCCTGCGTGAAGCCCGCGCCGGCTCATGCGACCTGTTCATCGCAGTCACGCCCTATGAATCGAACAACATAGTGGCATGCTCCATAGCAAAAAATCTCGGTGCCCAGACCACCGTGGCACGTATCACGTCGTACGACTTCATGAATCCGGCCAACTCCAAGCATGTGCGTCATATCGGTGTCGACCATGTGATCTATCCGGAACACGTAGCAGCCGAAGAAATCATAACCTCGCTCAGCAGATCGTGGATACGCAACTGGTTTGAACTGCATAACGGCGCGATAATTCTCGCCGGAGTCAAATTGCGGCAGGGCGCACCCATCACGGGAATGAAGCTCAAGGATTTCGCTTTTACAAACCGTCACTTCCACGTGTCGGCCATCAAACGGAACCACGAAACCATAATACCTCGCGGCGACGATCAGATGGAAAGCGGCGACATACTCTACTTCACCACGACCCGCGACCATATCGATGATCTGCTTGTGCTCACCGGCAAAACCGAGCACAAGATCAAGCGTGTGCTGATCATGGGGGGATCGAAAATAGCGATACGACTTGTAAATCTTGCCGGCAACCGGTTCAAATTCAAAATCGTGGAAAACAACCTCGAGATCTGCCGGAAACTGCCTCAGAAATGCCCCGATTGCGAAATCATACACGGAGACGCCCGCGACGCCGATCTCCTCGCCGATATCGGCATCCACGATATGGATGCCTTCGTGGCACTCACGGACAGCTCCGAAACCAACATATTCACCTGCCTGACGGCGAAGGAAATGGGCATAAAGAAGACTGTGGCCGATGTCGAGAACATACAGTTCATATCCCAGGCAGAAAATCTCAATATAGGCACTGTAGTAAACAAGAAATTGCTCGCATCGAGTACTATCTTCCAGTTGCTTCTTGATGCAGACTCCTCCACTTCCAAATGTCTGGCACTTGCCGATGCCGAAGTCGCCGAACTTGAAGTTCACGAAGGTTCCAAGATTACACGTTCCGCGGTAAAAGACCTCCGGCTGTCGCACGACATGACTCTTGCCGGTCTCATACGCAACGACGAAGGGATGCTGATCACCGGTAACACCGTGCTCCAGCCCGGTGACCACGTACTCGTATTCTGCCTGTCGGGCGCCCTGCATAAAGTAGAAAAACTTTTCAACTGATGGCCATTTTCTCCTTCTCGCATCGACACTTCATAAACTGGCGCATGCTCGGCATGATAGTAGGCTGGCTTCTCTTAATCGAAGGCGTGTTTCTGCTCGTACCGACAGGTACATGTCTGGCATATGGAGAAAGTGACTGGAAACCATTTGCAGCCACCTCAGCCCTTACGCTTGCAGCTGGAGCCGCATGTGCCCGTTTCGCACGCCCTTCAAGCTCATATATAGGAAAACGCGACGGCTATCTCCTGACAGCAATGGTATGGATAGTCTTCTCTGTGTTCGGAATGATACCATTCCTGTTCTGCACCAAGTCGGTAAGCGTGCCAGATGCCTTCTTCGAGGCTATGTCCGGCTTCACGACCACAGGGGCTTCTGTTCTCGACAGCATTGAAGGTATGAGTCACGGAATACACCTGTGGCGCGCACTGATGCAATGGATCGGAGGCATGGGTATTATCCTATTTACGCTTGCCGTGATTCCGATGCTCAATCATTCAGGAGGCATGCAGATGTTCAATGCAGAGGTAACAGGCATAACACACGACAAGATACAGCCCCGTATCAGCCAGACAGCCAAGAGCCTATGGCTGATATACATCGGTCTCACAGCCGTGCTGATACTGCTTCTGTGGGCGGGACCGATGGATCTGTTCGACAGTTTCTGCCATGCTTTCGGCGCAATATCGACCGGAGGATACTCCTCTCACGCCAACGGCATCGCAGCCTGGACAAGCTCGCTCTATATCAAAGTGGTGCTGATAATATTCATGTTCCTTGGCGGGGTCAATTTCGGCCTCATATACAAATGTTTGCGTGGAAATTTCAAATCGCTGAAACAAAACGATGTCTTCCGCACATACATTGCCGTGATTCTGACAATGCTCGTATTGTTTTCCACCACCATACTTCTGAGGGGGCAGGCATCGAACTGGATAGAGGCCGTTATCGATCCGCTTTTCCAGATAGTATCGACCATAACTTCGACAGGTTTCAGCACCAGCAACTACGAGGCCTGGGGGCCATTTGTCCTGTCGCTCACATTTGTCATGATGTTTTTCGGAGCGTGCGCCGGAAGCACCAGCGGCGGTGCCAAGATCGACCGTATTCTCTATCTCTTCAAAAACGCGCATAATGAGCTCTACCGTTGCCTGTTTCCGAACTCGATAATGTCGGTAAAAGTCAACGACCGTGTGGTCAATCCCGAGCTTGTAAGCAAGGTTATCGCCTTTCTGTGCATATACATGCTCCTGATAGTCGCCGGAGGCATGGCTTTGACAGCCTGCGGTGTGCCGCTGGTAGACTCATTCTTCTCATCATTTTCCTGTCTGTCAAACACCGGACTTGGAGCCGGTATAACAGGCTATGGCAACTCCTATGATATCCTGCCAGATACTGCCAAATGGATTCTATCGTTCCAGATGCTTACGGGCCGTCTTGAAATTTTCACTGTCCTTGTCCTATTCACACCGGCATTCTGGAGAAGATGATATCAGTCAGAAATCCGAAACAAGGAGTTAAAATTTATACTGACATAATTTCATAGTTCATAATCTTGAAGCACAACGAACTCGGCAAATGGGGCGAAACCCTCGCCTGCGACAAACTCACCTCCGAAGGCTGGGCTATAGCCGAACGCAACTGGCGCGAAGGACATCTGGAGCTCGACATAATAGCCGTCAACGCCACAACCATCGTCTTTGCTGAAGTAAAAACCCGTACCGATATGGACGAGGACCCCCTTGAAGCCATAGACCGCCGTAAAATAACCAATATGGTTCACGCCGCCGACGCCTACCTCGCCATTCATCCCGAACTGCGCCAATATCCACGCTTCGACCTCTTCGCTATCAACGGCACACCCGAAAACTATCGCCTCGAACATATCCCCGACGCCTTCGACCCACCTCTCAAATCCTATTGATTGTTCTTCTTATTAAGTCATAGCTTTATACGTTAAATAAATATAAATAACACCAGAAACCTGACTGAAGCGCCAACGTCCGGAGTTTGTCTGCGTTTACTCAAAACGAAAGCAGAGAACACTGCGGCCGGCATCTGCTATTACAGAACCGCAAAGTACCTCTCACCCACGACGACAAGGCGCACTTGCACCTTTTAAAATATTTTCGTATCTTTGCAAGCTAATTGCAAAACAACCGGTTCAAAGCAGACACATGAGACAACTTAAAATCACAAAGTCGATTACCAACCGCGAAAGCGCCTCGCTCGACAAATACCTCCAGGAAATAGGCCGCGAAGAGCTAATTTCAGTAGAAGAAGAGGTTGAACTGGCACAGCGCATTAAGCAAGGCGACCAGGCTGCTCTCGAAAAGCTGACCCGCGCCAACCTGCGCTTCGTAGTATCGGTGGCCAAGCAATATCAAAATCAGGGCCTTTCTCTTCCCGACCTTATCAACGAGGGTAACCTCGGTCTCATAAAGGCCGCACGAAAATTTGACGAGACCCGTGGTTTCAAATTCATTTCCTATGCCGTATGGTGGATCCGCCAGTCCATTCTCCAGGCACTTGCGGAGCAGAGCCGTATAGTGCGTCTTCCTCTCAACCAGGTCGGATCGCTCAATAAAATCGGCAAGGCTCTTTCGAAATTCGAGCAGGAGAACGAACGTCGTCCGTCGCCCGAAGAACTTGCCGAAAGTCTTGATGTTCCTGTCGAAAAAATCGCCGACACGCTCAAGGTCTCCGGACGCCACATATCAGTAGATGCGCCCTTCGTTGAAGGTGAGGACAACAGCCTTCTCGACGTGCTCACCAACGATGACAGCCCCATGGCAGACGCTGCCCTCAATCAGGAATCGCTCTCTAATGAAGTAGAACGTGCCCTCCGGCAGCTCCATGAGCGCGAACGCGAAATCTTGAAGATGTTCTTCGGCATAGGCTGTCAGGAAATGACCCTTGAAGAAATCGGAGCAAAATTCGATCTTACACGCGAACGTGTGCGTCAGATCAAAGAAAAAGCTATCCGCCGTCTCAAAGGCCAGAAAAGCCGCCTTCTCAAGAGTTATCTCGGCTCATAAAAACATTTACAATCGACTTTTACATTCCATCACAGCCGGCCCCGAAAGCCGGCTGTTCCTGTTCTATAAACACCGGAAGGCACGTCAGGCCGATCGTCTGGCTCGTCTGCGACGCGACAACATGATGTAGAACGCGCTGAAGATGCCGGAGACAATGAGAGTAGCCGACTGGAAACTCCAGCAGACGAGCGAATAGGCCGCTCCATCGCTCTGGCTTATTCCGAACAGTCCAAGAGCGAACATAACCGCTATGTTCCAAGGTCCAAGACCACCGTTTGACGGAACTATCATGCTACATGATCCAAATACAAATACAACCAGACCCGGTACAAGCCCCCAATTGTTTTCTATAAGCACACGAGTAAAAGGAAACGCGAAAAAGCATACATATGTCTCAAGATAATAGCAGAGCCATATACCGAATGTCAGCAAGATATACATGCCGGTTCCTTTCATGTGGAACAACACTACAAAACCGGCCCATATACGGCTTATGGAATCATTTAAATTGCGTACAAACGGCCTGCGCCTGAATATCCTGTCGAGAACAAACAGAATCAGGATAACAGCCAATATACACAGCCATACCGCCCCGTCCGAAACAAAACGGTCGACAGCCTCACCCAAAGGATAGCGCTCCATAAAACGCACGAAAGCCGGATGGGCCACTACAAGCATGAGCAACAACAGGAGACCGATCATAATACCATCGCTCGCACGGTCGCCAAGATCGGTTCCAACGACAGTCGACAGTTTGCAGCCTTCCCGCCGGGAAATATACACACATCTCCACGCCTCACCAAGAAAAGGAAAGAGCAGATTGAGAGCATAGGCACCGAAAATCGACACACTTTCGGCTACGACAGGAATGCGGGGAATACCTGCCGTCCTAAGCTGAATGCCCCAACGGATTCCGCGTATTATATGGGAAAGCAAGGTGATCACCATCATAAGCACAAGGTACCGGTAATCGACACCCCGCTCTATAACGGCCCTGACTTTATCTACATCAACCTTATGAAACAGCCACAACACCAATACTGCCGATACGCCAATGGGTACCAACACTTTCAACACCTTGCCGGCAATTCGCACAGCCTCGTGCATCGTATCATGTCGCTTCTGTCCGCTCACAATCAAGAGGCGTTAAAAAATCATCCACAACCTCTTAACAAATATCGGAGCGCTTTGTTTCAGCCGAGGGGAGAAAGCTCGCCAGTCAGTGAATCTATAATAAAGCCACGCACAGAAATATCAGCCGGAACAAGAGGGTGATTGCGAATGAGATCTACGGTCTCAAGTACCGCCCCCTCAGTATCATCAAAACCATGCAGCCAGCTGTCGAGATCGATACCGCAATGGCGCATAAGAGATATATGCTCCTCTGAAATACCTCTCTTACGCATATGGCCGAGCATTTCAGAAGCATTCATACCCTGCACGCCACAACCGGTATGACCAATCACCATTATCTCGTTGACACCCAGCTCGAAGATCGCCACAAGAAGCGAACGCATGGTAGAATCGAAGGGATTGATGATTGTTCCTCCTGCATTTTTTATCATCTTCACATCGCCGTTCTTTATACCGAGAGCTGCAGGCAAAAGATGAGTAAGACGTGTATCCATACATGTGACCACGGCAATCTTCTTGTCGGGATACTTTGAAGTGGCAAAAGCCTCGTACTGTTTCTCGGCGACAAAACGCCGGTTATACTCAAGTATTTCGTCTATCATCGTACTATATATGATATGCTCAGAAGGGCAGTCCCTGATTATAATATATGGCTGTACTGTCGAATTTATCTTTCGGTTCGGGATTTTCGGCAGGATGACCTATCACTATGAGACTCAACGGCACAACAGCCGAAGGCAATCCAAGGAAAGATGAAAGTGCCTCCGTGCGCTCTTTCACAGGATAGACACCGCACCATACGGCACCAAGCCCCATGGCATGCGCGGCAAGAAGAATATTCTCAGACACAGCCGAGCAATCCTGTATCCAGTAATCGGCGCCCTCCCCATCGAGAGTCTTGGCAAGATCTCCGCAAACTACTATCGCCAGAGGTGCGCGACCGACCGGACGCCATCCCGGAGCCATCGTAGCGACGCTGTCGAGCAAATCGCGGCGATCAAGCACCACAAAGCACCATGGCTGCTTATTTGCAGCGGTAGGAGCCGCCATGCCTGCATAGAGGAGCGAATCAACAGCACTGCGCGACACAATTTCGGCTGTATACTGACGGATACTCGTCCGTGTGAGAATATTGTCGTAAGCAGAAGCGGCCGAATCGCTCACGGATCCGCTGTCTGCACCATGCGTATATGCGCCAAGCATTACGGCACATGCCAAAAGACCTAAATGCAATAATTTCATAGAACAAAACTATTTATCAGACTGCAAATGTATCACTATGAAATGTCATATCCGTTTCAATCCCGATAAGAATCCGTGCAGATCAGAAGTCATTTAATTATAAGGGATATGAAATCCTCACCGGCCCGATAATCCCCGAGATAGTCGAACCTCCGTATGTAGTCGGTGTTGTAAGGAAGAAATTAGACGAAGTATTCGTAACACGTATTTCAACCTTATTCACACCGGATTGCAGCCATGGCGTAATATCGAAACGATAGGGAGGGGCAAGCCGTATGCCCGCCTCATGCCCGTTTATCGACACTCGGGCCGACGACACGACTTCTCCAAGGTCGAGCACAGCTGTCTCTGGCAGAGTCTGGCCCATCTCAAATATCTTTTCATATCTTACAGCACCAGAATATGTGCGGAGAGCATCGTTCGTACACCAGTCACCGAGATGAAAAATGCCGGCCGAACATCCGAATTTTATCGGTCCGTCGATCAAGGCACCACCTGTATATCCCCATATTTCCGGTACAGTGACAGTCGCAATTGCTTCCTTCTGGCATACTTTAGGGAACGATACTATATAGTGAGAAGCTCCGTCGGCCCGTGTCTCGAGACATAGCACCTCTCCGGCAACGGTATCGACACATACTTCCGGAATCCCATAAGAATAAAACTCCATTTCCGAAAGTCCGGGAGGTGTCTGAAACCGGAATGAAGCTTTGCCGCAAGCCTCGTCACGGGAATCAAAGAGCAACAATGAAGCATCTCCGCGATATTTCATAGTCAAAGGACGCTCGAACGCAAGATCAGCGATAAACGCCGGTTCGGCCTTACGCAGGACAAAACGCCCCGTTCCATGACTGTCATAATGAAGCACGATCCTGTTCAAACCCTCTTTAAGCAGGATCTTCTCTGACGGCGTGACATCTTTACCGTTCACCCTGAAATCTAACGGAAGAATACCACCCCATTCGGCGTCATACAATCCATCAGCCGGGACATCGACACAAGTATACAAGTAGTAGTCTGTCACCGGAGTATCATCGGCAGCCCGCACGGTACCGTTGAATTCACGCACTATCTTACCCAGGCGAATGAAATTATCGTCTATCTCGCCTTTCTGTCCGTGCCACCCCTGATGTCCGCAATCGCCATGAACACCCCACCGCCACGAGTAATCGTATGGAGTCCATTCATATTTCTTACCGCCGGATTCAGGAGACGAGGCACCCGGAAGATGCTTCATGACATAATTCATATCCATTTCAGGGGCAGCGAGCATCAAAAACTTTTCACCATAACCGAAAACCTGATATCTCGGAAGCCCGGACGGTTTTCCGGTCGCGTCGAGCCGCTGATATTCCGCGCCATATGTGCATACGCCCATATTCTCCGGCGTCCCGGGCCAAAGATAGTCACCGTAACTGTTGTCAAGCACAGGCTCCGGCAAAAAAGTCCATTCGCCATCAAGCTCGATGACCTTCATTGTCTTATCAGACCGGGAAGCTTCATCTGCAACCACAGCTTTTTCATCAGGATCGAAAAGTATCAGATGTATTTCTGTTGCGTCCAGAGGCATACGTATCACCGTCGATCCACCGCCTACCGATACGACTTCAAGCGGACGGCTATCGCCGGTATACGGATCGAGAAGCCTCGGAGCTCCCACTGTCCGGAAACGGCAAAGCGAGCCCCGTGCTACATTATATACGGCATACAGATCGCGTCCGTCTATATCACGATGCATTACACACGGATATTCACCATCCCGCTTGCCTTCGACAATAGTGAAATCCCGAGGAATGGCAGCTCCTACCGTCTCGGCGATCTTGTCGACATCTACAATCTGGCAGACATTGGGGCGACCTTTATGAAAAATATCATCAAGCACACGTTTCATTGTCTTCCCGTGACGACCTTCGAGGGCCGTCGCTTCGGGTAATTCGCCTATATTGACTACGATTCCTCCATGCGCGGCAAAACGGCGGATCTTCTCGAGCGACACATGCTGTATAGCCTGCATATCGGGAATAACAATCACCCGATAACGTTCGCCGGACACACACAAAGCACCGTCTCTGACAGTAGCACGTGCAAGCGACTCATAGTCCATGAAGTCGAAATCAAGGCCATCACGATACAAGTTCTCGCCTGCTGCAAAAGCCGTTTTCACGGAACTGTCGCCATAGCCGGCCACCACCGGTTCTACAGGATAAAGCACGGCTATATCAGCGACATGGTAACCTTGCGCAAGAATATAACTCAGACGCTCAGTACACTCAAGCAATATCCCCATGTCTTCCCAGTAAGGTTCATGAAAATGATTGCATGGAGGCGCCCACTCCCAACGGCCGCCTTTTGTCGTATAATATAATCCATGGAGAGACAACAGATTGTGGCCCATGACAAAGTTGGCAAAAATTGCATCGGTCAGCTGAGCTGAATTCGTACCCCAGCCGCTGCTATGGAAGCCTTCAAGCCATACACGGGGACGATCATACAGATGTGCAATCGAAGATGCCACCTTATTTTTCACTATATCGCGTTCAAGAAACGGCTGGTCACATCCCGGAGCCTGATTCCACCGCTGCGTCCGGAAATAATCGCCGAATTCACTTACGTCCTTACCGCGCCCACCGTGATCGCAACCATAAATAAGGCCGTGTTTCTGATGCCACTCATATATCGGCTTAAAGAAATACTCCTCGCTGAGCGACACACGGACATCATTATAATCCATGCGAATCTTGGGTGTCTGATCACCGAGTTCCATAAAAAGGGCATCTATAAACGGTACGATATCGTAAGCCTTGCGACGACGGAATTCATCACGGAAATTATCGCTCCAGATATTGCCTTCGAGCGCAAAATTCAACTCATCGGAAAAGAAAAAATTCAGTCCTTTTCCGGCCGCCCCGGGAAAGCGGTCCTCGAACATCTGAAAAAAATTATTGACATACGAACGCCCCGACAGCGGATGCATCGGGTTGACAGATGGTATTTTTCTTACGGCTTTAACTTCGGTAACAATAACATTACAGGGCGCTTTCCAGTTGATATCTCGGCCAAGAGCGGTTTCAAGAAGGCGATAAGGCTTCAGAGATGAATCGACGGCTCCGGTCTCAGTCAACCGATAGGCATTCAGTGACAGTGGCAAAGTATCATATCGCCGACGCACCAAATCGCCCTCTGCCACACGCAAAGTGTCGAAATGCAGTTCATAGCCGTTGAGCGACGGATTTTTCTCAAGCATACGATCCACGTAAGAACCTTGTCCAGGTCCAAGAGTATAGTCGCTCAGGCTTACCGTCATGCCCCGCTTACCGGCTTCATCCATAAACCAGCCGAACAAGGACCACCATTCTTCCGAAAAAAGAGCCGGCTGAGAGGGGTATGTCAGGCCGTATATGATACCACCCGTATCACGATGGCAATAATTGATCTGAAGACTGCTGATATGTCGGCCGGAAAGCTGGTCAAGTTCCCAGGCGATATGCTCACGAGTGAGTGTATCGCCGATCCACCAATAGAACGGGACTTCTCCGTAGCCTGAAGGAGGACAGCGGAACTTGTCTTCCAGATTTTTGACATTTTCTCTCTCCGGATAACCCGGCGCCGACACTCGGGCATTTAGCGTCTGTTCTGCAACAAAGAGACAAAACAAAATTATGAAAGTTGAAAAAATATTGAAACGCACTTACAAACGGTTTTAGCTACCTCAAAGATACTCAATATTCAACCAACGGTCAAGCACATCCCGATCATACATCTCCGAATGGCCACATATATAACCTTTTTGGCAATACTAAAAACATGTTGCCATACGGAAACACTATCCGCCTATGAAATTTCCAAAATCATCCAACAGATCCGAGTGCCGCAGTCCCCGGGAATCCATCATTCTTATTATAGGAATCAGGGATTCGCCACGCGGTGTAAAAGTATACTCTACCCTGAGGGGCATTTCCGGAAAGGTCTTCTTTTCTATCAGCCCCATTTCTTCCATTTCATTCAATTGCTGTCTGAGGACACGTCTCGTCGCACCGGGAATGGTCCGCTGGAATTCCACCGGGCGCCTCACACCGCGATTGATACAGTTGATCAGATAAGGTTTCCACTTGCCTCCCGCCATAATATCATAGACAGTGACACCACATGTGAGATCGACAGGAATTTTTCGCTCATACTTCATGACAGCAAAATTAGGCAATAACGCATAGCACATGACATTTTTCTCCCGCTAAGACTATGCGTTGATTGCCAGATAAACACAATGAAATGGTAACAATGTCGCGTTAAAAAGGCTTGAATAGAGCATATCCTTCAAAAGCCAATAAATCAAAACGATAAATAGAAGGCGCGGACTTCCTTTGTTAATAGAGTGATAAAAAATCCAGGAAATCACACGCCTTATGGATACTCTATTGGAGTGCGACTACACCGGGGTGCTCTATCGCAAGCGTTGGACTCTTGAGACCGCTTTCCGGGCGCTGAGGTCCGCCGGATTCAACATGGAGGAGACCCATCTTGGAGAAAAACGTTTTGAAAACATGCTCACTCTTTTGATGATTGCATTTGCAGCCGTATTCATAGACGGCCTTTCAAAGTTGAGTCTTTGCCGATTCCGATGATGAAAAGCTGGAATGTACAGCGAATAAGCATTTTTCGATACGGCTATGTAAACCTGCTACATGACTTTTGGACAAATGTTAAAAACATGGCGGCTAAACCCTCTTAAAAATACCATGTGCTATGGTCTGACACCCAAATACATATCAGGTCAGATAAAGGCATACAGCGGAAAATGCGCTTTAGACTGGATTAACGACTATGTAGTTCTTGAAGCCAAAATGATGCTGCGATATACGGTGATGACAATACAGGAAATATCAAACAGTCTGAATTTCCCGACGCAATCGGCATTCGGCAAATATTTCAAGCTACAGGTCGGAACAAGACCAAAACAATACCGAATCGAATGTACTTATAATATATAGACACAATTGCCAACTTTACTAAACTGATATGAATCCCACAAATCTTAAAGACAAGTGGAAAGCGGATCATTTCGGATCCGGTTTCGAAATGAGATATGTAACCCAACCCGACGATTATAGCGGACAAGTCCGTTGCACAGTAATACGCAAACAGACTTCACAAAAAAACAAAAAGGCAATTCTTTATGTACACGGCTTCAGTGATTATTTCCTACAAAAGGAAATGGCAGAGAAATTTATTGAAAACGGCTATAATTTCTATGCCGTGGATCTGAGAAAATACGGCCGCTCACTGATGCCGGGACAAAAGATGTTTCAAGTCAGAGACATGCATGAATACTTCGCCGACATCAATGCAGCAATATCCATAATGGAAAATGACGGGATCGGAAAGATAATCCTTATGGGACATTCGACAGGCGGTCTAACCACATCGCTCTACATGTCAGAGAAGCCCTCTCCGTTGATCGATGCCCTGATTCTTAACAGTCCGTTCCTCGACTGGAATCTGTCGCCACTGATGAAAAAAGTCGTAATGCCTGTTGTGAGCATATTAGGACGCTACATGCCAGAAGTAAGGGTCCATCAGAAGCCAGACAAAGGATATGCAGAAACACTGTCGATCGACTACGGTGGCGAATGGGTCTATCGAAAAGACTGGAAACCCGACATATTGCCTGATCCAGACATGGGATGGGTAAGGGCCATACATACAGCCCAACGCGATCTGCACCGTGGTAAAATAAATGTTCCTGTATTGCTCATGCATTCTGCCGAATCTGTGAAAAAAGGTGATCCTAAAGAAAAGTATTATAAGGCCGATGCGATACTCGACGTAAATGCAATATCCAGATACGGTAACCGACTTGGCAAGGATGTTACAGAAGTCAGTTTTATCGGCGGACTGCATGATCTGGCACTATCGAAAAAAGATATCCGTAAAAAAATGTATCAGGTAATGCTAGACTGGCTAAAGACACACGATCTATAAGACTTCTTACAAAACATATAAATAAAGTTCATGCAAGGCAACAGAGACATAAGCTTCTACTGCCTTGCATTACTTTATATTGTTATGTTTTTCTCATTGTAATTTTATCGAAAAAAATTACGAATATGCTCCTTGTAGTCAATTAATACATAATCGACACATAATCAGTAAATTACCCCCCCCGGTTTTATTTACACAATAAATCATCACAGCAATTTTTTGACTATATTTTTTGATTCTTTTACCAGAGACGCGGTGTTCTTATTTGCTCATATGCAGGAAAATGATTAATTTTGCAAATCGAATAAAGCTCTTTTACACAAGAGCCGCTTAGGTCAATAGGACATTGATATAGACCAATGGAGATTGACGTTATAAGGGATTTTGTCTGCAAACCATTCAAATGCCTCTCTTTGAGTTACTTAATGGAATGCATAATTATTTTTCGATAATCGGAAGATTACTGTTACGGTAAGATCTCCTTAGAACGAATCGATGCCATCGGATGCTTGAAGATTGTTCTGTGAATACGGTCACGACAATCAGCTACATATCAAGGATTATTGACTCTACCAAAATCAAGCATTTTCATATGAAAATTGCTCGACATATCAATTTAGGACCCTTGATTTTCGGGAAAAGCTCCCAAAATTGAGGGGTCTTTTGGAATTGTCTGAAAAATTGGCTTCAGATAAAAGTTGTGTCGATACAATCATCTACAACAAAGGAAATTAGCAATTCCGACATTCTGGATTTTTTCCGATGCAGAATCGATAGTCTGACCGAAAACTCGGTAAAGGACTATACCAGGGTTCTTGCTTTTCTTGCCGGTTTCATACCGTGCGATGCCACAACATTTGTCGGACCATCTGTAGAACTGGTAGAGGAATGGTGCATATATCTGATGAATACCGGAATGACAAAAAAAACCGTATCTCATTATATAGATATAATATCCGGTCTGTACAGTGCGGCGGCAAATGAAGGACTCGTAGAACATACCGATGTCTTCCGCACCGTAAAATCAAATATACGGACAGCCGAATCAACCAAAACACAACAACGGATCAGCGAAGATGAATATTCCAGACTGCGACATCTCGCATGTGTCCGGACGAACCAACCCAAAGAGGCTGCAATATTCATCGATATTTTCTTTCTGGCTATCCTGACTGGCTGCAAACCGATCATGGAAATAGCGATGATGAAAAAAGATGAGATATCTTATCAATCGCCACAAATATCCGCGATACTGGAACGTTACTGCAACAGCAACCGCAAATACATATTCCCATTGTCGCAGTCAGAAAAGACTCCTCGACAACTTGAGCGGGATCTTACAAACGGCATAACAGCCTCACTGATTTCCAAAGGGATAAAGATTTTCGAAACACTAACCGACACCATACAAAGCTACTGGGCATACGCCGCCATGAAATGTGGCCTTCCACCATCGGCCATCTACTCTATTCTCGGCTCATACCCAAAAGTCTTTCCCGGGATCGGTATAAAGAATAATCCTATCCAGGGGATAGAAGATAAGGAGTCAATAATACAAACAATCGCCGAAACATTTTTGTTCAATCCGGCCAAATGGTATGCCATGCGGCTACGTCCGCGAGTCTCGATCAATGACATAGAGAAGAGACTGGAAATGGTCGGCTCTGAAATAATCCAGCCTGAATTTTTCTACCCGAGCAGAGAAATAGCCCGACGCATAGGAAAAAAAACTTTGCTTAAGGAAGTTCCGGTTATTTCCGATATTATTTTTTTCAAAAGCCGGATAACCGATATATATCCGCTGTTTACGAAAATCGGCGATCTCGCATGGTGTTACAGATCGGGCAACGGAACAGGCGCTTATGCCGCTATTCCAAAAGATTCCATGGAACAATTCCAAAGAGCTGTCGGCAGCTTCACGGATGACTATGAAATAGGCCCCATCGGTTCTATAAAGCCTCAGCCCGGCGATGTAATAAGAATAATCGATGGCGCTTTTGCAGGCAACAAAGGCGAACTGCTAAAAATCATGGACGCGAAAGAAACCGGAGTCATATATCGTCTCCGGCTTATCGACAATCAAGGGGTCGAATGGAAAATAAGGATAGATTCGCGTCTTACCGAACCTGTCACGGACAGGACTCATGAAATTATTCGATAAGATATTCGGCAAACGCGCCGCTGTTGATTTCGAAGGTTTTATCGACTGGCATTCG
>CAJKRG010000003.1 GCA_905202215.1 uncultured Porphyromonadaceae bacterium | reverse complement strand
GTCACATTTATTAACCTTGTAATCATTCGGTTAGATCAAAAATACCGAACCATTGTTAAGAGAATTTACAGTAAAATTGACACGGACAACAAAGTCGGGATATCTTTTTCGGACATCGGCTATAATGCCGAGAAGACGGATAAGACAATCGTATTTTGCACCGGGCATCAGTTCCTCATATACTGTAGCTGACGTGCCGTGCATCGACAATGTTATCTCATTCAGTCCGGCCCCGACAAGATTTTCAAGAGAAATTTTACCCGAAGCTATCAGTTGTCCGTTTGTAGTCAGCGATATATACGGAATCCGGGCCTCGTGGCCGGCACGGACAATGCTTTCGAGGCGGGGATAAAGCGTCGGTTCAGCACCACAACCTATCTGAAGCTTAAGCGCTCTGTGAAACAGCGCCTTTCGAGCCAGCGAAAGCTGTGATTCGGCCATAACACCATGCATTTCCTTCCGCTTTTCGGGATCGCTGAAGTAGCACATGCGGCAACGCAGATTACACCCCAGCACCGGGTCGATATATATGCCTATCATTCGGCGTCGGGCAAGATGCATGCCCCATATCCCCAGAAACTTCAGAGACCAGGGCATTTTTCCGCGCCATAACCGCAATATATTGTAGAATCTCATTTCAACATATTTATACACAAAAATAAACAAGATGTCAATTTCCAGCAAACATACCTTTAAAGAATTATGCCATGCCGGAGAAGACGGTCATCCATCATGCCTGAAGGCATAAATTTCTTCATCGTATCCACAACCGTATTAAGCATATGCTGACGGATATAGTCGTCCTTGATATAGAGCGACACCCTCCGCTGCGACAGATAGTCGCCGTCGATGCGACGCACGTTGGCGCGCTGCCTTTCCGAAAGAAGCGGCATATGCATTTCGGGAATAATGGTATACCCTCCGTTCTCGTCGACAATCCGGATAAGAGTCTCTATATTGCCAGCCTCATAGACACGACGCCCCTTGGCCCGCGCCTTGCAGAAACTGAATGCGCTGTCGCGCAGACACTGAGCTTCCTTCATGACCCACATGTTTTCGTGCTCCAGATTCTCGGGACGGAAAACGGGAAGTTTACGCCAGCAGCTTTCCGCAAGATATACCATGAACCGTTCGGTATAGAGAGGAATCTCGAGAATGCCCTGCGCACAGTGACCGCTGATAGCGATTCCGGCATCAAGATTTCCCCGCAACAACTCCTCAAACATATTCTCGGCCTTCATTTCTTCGACGGCAAGCTCCACCTCGGGAAAATTTTCGAGATAAAGCCTGATAAAGCGAGGAAGGATATAAGGCGCGATACTCGGCCCTACCGCAAGGGAAAGCCGCCCGGAAACACCGACCTTTGCCTCGGCTACAATCTCGCGAACGCGCTCGGCCTCTACGATGGTCCGCTCGGCCTGACGGATTATGCTCATGCCTATCGCTGTCGGGACTACCCGCTTTCCGGTACGGTCGAAAATGCGCACATCAAGTTCGTCTTCAAGCTTGACAAGCATCCCGCTCAGAGTAGGTTGCGTCACACCACATGCTTCCGCCGCCCTGGCAAAACTGCGGTGACGGTTCAATGCAACCACATATCTCAATTGCTGCAATGTCATCATTGATAGATTTTATCTATGCAAATATAGATATAATCGTTCGATTATCTATGACACTATGTATATTTTTGCAAAAGTAATCTGATAACACTCAAATATGGCAAGCAAACAATTTCACCGTCATCAGGACATCAAGGGACTGTCGCTCTACTGGATACTGATAGCATATCTCATAATCGGCTGGTTCTATCCCGTAATCGGCCTTCTTGCTCTCATCTGCATGATAGCTCCCGTGGCCTTTGCCGTACGCAGAGGCCGCTGGTGGTGCGGAAACGCATGTCCTCGCGGCAATTTCTACGACCGTGTATTGTCCAAGTATTCACCTCACAAGCCTATTCCGGCCTTTGTTCGCACCCGGGCTTTCCGTATATTCATGGTCTGCTTTATTTTTGCCGTCTTCGGCATACAGATGTATTTCGCGTGGGGCGACTGGAATGCCATGGGCCGTGTTTTCTGGAATATAATACTCATCACCACCATCGTCGGCGTGACACTGGCTTTTGTCTTTGCTCCGCGTACATGGTGCTCCTTCTGCCCGATGGGGACTCTGTCGTCGTGGGTCACGCCCCGCAGCGGCAATCTCCCCGACAACTATCGCCGCATCTTCGTAAGCAGCCGCTGCCAGATGAAATGCAAAAGCTGTGCCCGCGTATGCCCCATGCAGCTTACCCCATATGACAGCCGCGGCAACGACGAAGGATTCCTCGATCCCGACTGCATAAAATGCGGCCGGTGTGCCATAGCCTGCCCGATCAAAATAATGGTTCTCGACGGGCAGCCGCGCCCCGCCGTCACAACCGCCGACTAAACAGGCTATTCTTTCCCATCGTCATCAGTCACACCGAACCGGGATTCGCTGTCCGGATTATCGAATTTCTTTTAGAAAACATAGTTAGATGTCACTCTAAGAGCTTTTCCACCTCAGCTTTAAGCAACGGAAGATGTCGTATTACAATTCCCCACATAACATCATCAGTAACACTATCATAACCATGAATTACATAATTACGAGTATCCACAATCCTTCGTGCTGCCGTAATCTCTATATAAGGAGCGAGTTTAAGTAACCTGTTCATTGCTTCTCCAATTATAGTTATATTGCGTTCGACAGCACGCCGCAAACATACGTCAGAAAGATATACGTCGTATCGTTTTGGGCGATCTTCAAAAAAAGAATCTATCTCCAGTATAGCCCTTCGGATATCCTCAAGTGTCTTATTTATTGTGCGCTCCATAACAATCGACGTGTTTCATCAACCTCAGCACGGAAAAAGCAGTTTTTAATCGACTTGTTGACTACCATGTCTACCTTGCGACCCACAACTGCCTCTATTTCATGAATGAAATTGAAAAAATTATCTGCATAATCAAGCAACTCAATATGCTTTTCATCAAAATCAACAAGAAAGTCGACGTCGCTGTCGTCGTTGAAACGTGGGGTGAGAATGGAGCCGAAGACCCATAGCTTGGCGACCTTGTACTTTTTGCACAAGGCCACTATCTTCTCCATGTTCATTTCTATCAGCTTCATACACCGCAAAAATAATCATTTATAACAATATAACAAAAAAGCGAACCAATATTCCCGATTCGCCTGATGGAGAAACGCTCATGAATTATCAAACCGGCCCGGAGGATTCGAGAAGTTTTATAACTTCAGTCTTCAATATCGGCAGATGATTTACTACGATTGCCCATATTAAATCTTCCCTTAAGCTGTCATAGCCGTGTATAAGGTAATTACGGGTATTTACAATCCTCCGCGCAGATGTGATGCTTATATCAGGGCATACCTTCAGGATTCTGTTCATCGCCTCGCCGATGATAGCTATTTCCCATTGAACGGCACTACGGAAACAAAGGTCCTCGCAGAATGTCTTGAATTCCTTTGGGCGGGAGGAGCAAAACAACTCAATATTCTCAATAGACTTGAGGATATCAAGAAGTGACTTGACAATTTGCTCATCCATAAATCAAGTATTTGGTTTTATCGAGTTCTTTGCGAAAAAATGAATTCCTGACAGCCGTCTCGTCAACCATATCTACCTTTCGGCCAAGCAAGTCCTGAAGTTCATCAATGAAATCAAAGAATGTGACAAATAAATCCTGAATCTGGTCATAGTGAAAAATCACCGAGAAGTCGACATCGCTGTCGTCGTTGAAGCGCGGGGTAAGAATGGAGCCGAAGACCCATAGCTTGGCGACCTTGTACTTTTTGCACAAGGCAACTATCTTATCCATGTTCATTTCTATCAGCTTCATACACCGCAAAAATAGTCATTTATAATAATATAACAAAAAAAAGCGGACCGATATTCTCGATTCGCCTTTGGTGGAGCACAGCGGACTCGAACCGCTCACCTCGACACTGCCAGTGTCGCGCTCTAGCCAGATGAGCTAGTGCCCCGTTGCTTATTTGCGTTGCAAAGTTAGGCATTTTTTCGATAAAACAAATACGCATGCCTGATTTTAATATTTGTTAATACTTTTGAGCGGTTTTTCAGATGGCAATTCCGATTTTTGGCAGTATCTTTACGGCATGCAATATCACATATCCATGAAACAATCCGTTTTTTTGTCCATAATTCTTGCCGCACTGATATTTCCGGCATCTATTTTCGCTGAAGTAACTGTAGGCGCAGCACGTACCGACAGCTATGCTCCCGATCTGAAAGACAAACGCATAGCGCTCTTCTCAAACCATACCGGCATGGTCGGCGACCGCCATACACTCGACATAATGCTTGACAACGGACTAAACGTAGTCACTCTCTTTTCACCCGAACACGGCTTCCGCGGAACCGCCGACGCCGGCGAACACGTCGGCAACAGTATCGACGAACCGACAGGCATTCCAATCGCCTCGCTCTATGGCGGCAAAGGCAAACGCATGCCCTCGAAGGAGATTATGGACGGTCTCGATGTGATCGTCGTCGACATACAGGACGTCGGTCTCCGATTCTACACCTATTACTGCACGATGATCGATCTTATGAACGCGGCCAAGGCATACGGCAAAGAGGTGGTCGTACTCGACAGACCCAATCCGAACGGCATGTATGTCGACGGACCGATTCTCGACATGAAATACGCCTCGGGCGTGGGCAGACTGCCGATTCCGGTGGTACACGGCATGACGCTCGGCGAACTCGCCTCCATGGCAAACGGCGAAGGCTGGCTTGCCGACGGTGGCAAGGTGAAGCTTAAAGTAGTGCCATGCGAAGGATACACCCACCAGACAAGATACATGCTGCCGATAGCTCCGTCGCCCAACCTCAGATCCATGCTGGCCATATATCTCTATCCGTCGATGTGTTACTTCGAGGCCACTCCGGTCAGTCTTGGCCGCGGCACCGATTCGCCTTTCGAGATATACGGCCATCCCGACATGAAAGGACGCAACTTCGACTTCACTCCGCGCAGCGTGCCCGGAGCAAAAAATCCGCCGCAGCTCGACCGGCTCTGCCACGGCGTAGACCTGCGCGGTCTTCCCGAATCCGAAGCCATCGCGCAGGGTATCAATCTCGAATACCTCATCGATGCTTACCGCGATCTCGGCATGGGCGATAAATTCTTCCGCTCTTTCTTCGAACTGCTCATAGGCCGCGGCGACATCCGCCAAATGATAGAAGACGGCAAGAGCGCCGCCGAGATAAAGAAAACATGGTCGGCCGACGTCGAAAAATTCAAAGAACAGCGCCGCCCCTACCTTCTCTATGCAGAATAATACAGTATAAACCCACAGAATACATACGCTCCGGCACATTTTCCTTTCACTTTTCACCATTTTCACCTAAAGATGTCGCTTCCTGTAATCGTCATTATCACAATAGTCGGATACTTCGCCCTGCTCATGGCTGTATCGTACTACGCCTCGCGTGGCTCCGACAACAGTACATTCTTCACCGGCAAACGCCAGGCGCCCTGGCCGGTGGTGGCTTTCGCCATGATAGGCGCGGCAATATCGGGCGTCACATTCATATCAGTGCCGGGCATGGTAGCCGCAAAAGGTTACTCCTATCTGCAGATGGTGCTCGGATTCATCGTAGGCTATGCCCTTATAGCCTTCGTGCTTGTACCGCTGTTCTACAAACGCAACCTTATATCCATATACGGCTATCTTGAGGAACGTTTCGGGGGCTCGACCTACCGCACCGGCGCATGGTTCTTCTTCCTCTCGAAAATGCTCGGCGCGGCGGTGCGCTTCTTCGTTGTGTGCGCCGTACTCCAGCTTCTGGTCTTCGAGCCGCTGCACATACCGTTCATCTTCAATGTCATCGTCACCATAGCTCTTATATGGCTGTATACCGTCCAGGGCGGAGTCAAGACCCTTATCTGGACTGACACAATCAAAAGCTTCTGCCTCATAATGTCGGTAGTGCTATGCATCTATTTCGTGGCGCGCAATCTCGGCTACTCCTTCGGCGAACTCACATCGGCCATCGCCGACCATCCGACATCGCGAATGTTCTTCTTCGACAATCCCAAGGAAGGCACCTATTTCTGGAAGCAATTCCTCGCCGGCATCTTCATGGCCATAGCGACCACAGGGCTTGATCAGGACATGATGCAGCGCAACCTTGCCTGCCGCGACAGCGGCCAAAGCCAGAAAAACATGATCGTGAGCGGTATCACACAGTTCTTCGTGATAGCGCTCTTCCTGCTGCTCGGCACCCTTCTGGTAATATTTCTCGACACCAAAGGCATAGAGAGGCCGGCCAAAAGCGACGACATATTCGGTCTCGTCGCCACACACCCCGATGTGCCGGTCATCGTCGGCATTCTCTTCGTCCTCGGCCTCGTCTCGGCCGCATACTCGGCTGCCGGATCGGCCCTGACATCACTCACTACATCGTATACCGTCGACATCCTCGGCGCCCACAGAAAAAAAGACGAACGAGGCCTCACACGTACCCGCAAGGCCGTCCATATAGGCATGTCGGCAATCATGGGAGCCGTCATCATCGCCTTCTATTATCTCAGCGATCAGGACGCTATCTCTGCCGTCTACACACTCGCCTCATATACATACGGCCCGATCCTCGGTCTCTTCGTATACGGCATGTTCTGGAAAAAACCGGTACGCGACCGCCTGGTGCCCGCAGTGTGCGTTGCCGCACCGTGCCTGTCATGGTGCATACAATGGGCGCTCCGCCACATGTTCGGCTACGAAACCAGCTTCGAACTCCTCATCATCAATGCTCTTCTTACCGTCATAGGCCTGCGCCTGCTATCCGTAGGAGTACAAAAATAACCATGGCAAAAGACCTCTTCAGGCGATACCTGTGGATGATTGATACAATCAGACGGCACGGCCGCATTTCCAGAGCCGATTTCGACGACTGCTGGAGCCGGTCGGTATTTTCCGACGGCAAACCCATGCCGCGACGCACTTTCTTCAACTACCGTCAGGCAATCGAAGAACTGTTCTGCGTAGATATAAAATGCGACAGCAGAACCTACGAATACTATATCGACGAAAACGGGCCACACAGCGAGGATATGACCGAATGGCTTCTTAACGCCGCCGCCGTCAACGACGTCCTGTCGAATTCACGTGAACTCGCCGACCGTATATTTGTCGAAGATGTTCCGTCGGCACGCCAGCACCTCGCTCCTGCAATCGATGCCATGCGCGAGAACAAGGTGCTTCGCTTCGACTATCTGCCGTACTACCGCACGCGCCCAGGCGACGTCACCCTCGAGCCATACTTCCTGAAGATCTTCCGCCAGCGCTGGTATCTGACAGGCCGCAATGTAGACGAAAACCGCATAAAAACCTACGCCCTCGACCGCATAGGTACCCTCGCGATACAAAACGACACCTTCGAGATCGATCCTACTTTCGACTTTGACGAATATTTCCGCTATTCCTTCGGAATCGTATCGAGCAAAGGCGAAGCACGCCGCATAGCCGTCCGCACCGATCCCAATCAGGCGAAATATTTCCGCGCCCTGCCCCTGCACCGCAGTCAGGACGAGATCGTCCACGATCGTTACTCGATTTTCTACTATAATATGCGCATTACCCCCGACCTCGTATCCGAGCTTCTCTCCTACGGCCCGCGCATCGAAGTTCTCGAACCACCCGAACTGCGGGCCATGCTACGCACAGAACTGGAAGCGGCCCTAAAATTCTACGTCTGAGGTATCTTTGAAAGCGTTTTCTCATTTTTTAACATTATTTCTCTTGACAAATTAACGAAAATGCAATAATTTTGCGGCACCATAAGTGACCAAAGTCGAGTATCGGTTTGCACAGACATACAGTCTTGTACTGCGCCGCTTGCAACGGCTTGGACACCGATTTCCGCCCGGGAGGGTGAAAGCCGGCCATTTTTTTATGTGGCCGCCCATAGCAATAGACTCATGGACAAAATAGTTGTTTTATAGATAATTGTGTATTAGATTCGGGGCGTCGCGACGACGTCCCGCTTCATTTTTTCATCCATAAGCTTATGTCATTTGTTTAAAATACAAAAGATTATTATATTTGCACCATGAAGCTCATCGAAATGAACATGGATAAGATAATAGCCCTGTGCCACAAGTTCAGGGTGAAATCGCTTTCTGTGTTCGGGTCTATACTCACAGACCGCTTTTCAGAACAGAGCGATGTCGATTTTCTTGTAAATTTCGATACGACAGACCATGAGCAGTGGGATTACGTCAGCAACTATTTCGGATTCCGCGATGCCCTCGAAGCTCTGTTCAACCGTAAAATCGACCTGATTGAAGAGCAAGGCATTCGCAACCCGCTATTCCTCGCAGCCATAAACAAGCACAAAATGCCAATTTATGGATGAATATATCCCGATATATCTTACAGACGTCAAAATCGCAATAGAAGAACTTGAAAGCTACTTCAACGACTATCCCATGCGATACGATATATTCGTCAAAGACTTCCTTAGACGCAGTGCCGTCGAGCGCAAAGTCGAAATAATGGGAGAAGCAATAAACAGAATCCTAAAAATCGACAAAGATTTTCCACTGCCAAACGCACGCGAAATCATAAACACACGAAACAGAATCATTCATGGCTATGACAGCGTGCAGCCCGAATTTCTCTGGGCATTGGTAATAAGACATATTCCCATATTCAAAAAGGACACAATCGAAGCTCTGCAGAAGTTCGGACTATAAGAGGGTGTTTCATAAAAATGGAGCATGACAACCATACACATGTTGGCCGTTTACTGTCATACATCGAACTTTTAGCTGAAGCATAGCGTTTTACAATAAAACGCCATGGATTTTATCATTTATCTCGGGATTGCCGTCAATATCGTCGGGGCTATACTGCTGATGATTTATGCCGCCAGATACCACCGTTCTTTCAAAGAAGCGGAAAGGATGCCAATGCGCATGACCGAACTGAAAGCTCAATGGCTCAGAAAAAGGGCTCTCGGCTTCGGACTGATGATCGGAGGCTGTGTAATCGCCATCATCGGATGCCATTTATGAACGGGTATATTGTTTTTTCAATTGCCTTTATCGCACTCGCGGCATATTGCCTCATAAGATGTATTATGGCCCGGCACAAGGCCTTGCGAGACAGCGATAACAGCGACGAAGAGCGACGGCAGGCAAAAGCATACCTCCAGCGCGCCGCCTTCTGCACATTCATTGGCGCACTTATCTTTTTAGTCAAAGTCCTCTGACGCCATATATGAGACAAGAGGCCTAGCCGACGGCGAGACCTCTTATCTTGTTGCAACAGTTTATTTTACAATAAGCTTGGTCGAATATGAACCGGCACTGAGAATATAAAGGCCCGTATTATCGAGCTGAATTTTATCGTCATTGCCGCAATAAACGGTGCGTCCTGCTAAGTCGCTAATAACAACGGTCGTCTCGGCCGATGCAATGACATACACCGCATTGCCATCAACTTTCACTGATATAGAGCCGTTCCCATCGCCAATCAGCTCGGCAGAAGTCGTACTGTCCACAAGGTGCTTGTCGAAGAAAGCATTAAGTTCATTATTCCACGTCTGATGCACCTGATGACCGAGCAACGGATTTACAATAAGAGAAGCTTCTTTTGACGTATTTCTCTTTGCCACATTGAACGGCGCGATATTGGTATGAGCCGGACATGTCTCGTCTTGAAGACCGACAGCAGTCAGCACATGGCAGTCGATATACTGAGCAAGATTCTTGGTGTCGAAATAAGAAAGAAATTCATACATCTGCTCTTCTGAAACAGCACTCTGGGCATTCAGCCAGTTATAGGCCGGAGTCGATGGCCACGAACCGATTTTGAAATAATCGGGAAAGTCTCCCATAAAAGGAATTGCAGGTGCGATGGCATTGAAAACAGGATTACTTCCGCGAGACATACCGTTTCGCATCACAACAAGAGCGGCGGCTGCATAAGTGAGAGCACCTCCCTGGCTGTGCCCCTCTCCGAATATATTGTCGGGATTTGTCTTTTCACGAGAACTTACGAAATCGAAAGCACGGACGGCATCCATATATGCACCACGATAATAGAATGTATCCTTATTTCCGAATCCAAACATGAACCAGTCGCCATAGTATTCGTTCTCAGCCTTGTAATCGCCTCGGTTATTAATGCCTTGACCGCGGGTAGAGAGCACAAAATCGATACGGTCGGGATTGGCATCTCCATGTGGTATATACTGTTGCGTCTCAGGATTAGAATCATATCCCTGATAGGTTATTACTGCTTTATACATGCCTGGAGCCACGGGCTCTGCATAATATCCTCTGACAGTTATCGGATTGCCGCCGATAGCATCGGCTACGGATTTCATCTCCACCATATAGACGGCACGTTTGTCGGTAGAATATTCATCGAGCCGTGTCATGCCATACTCAGGCTCTACTGCGCCCAGATCGCCAAGTGCCGCACGCCAGAAATCTTCAAAATCAGTCTGTGCGTCAGGGTCGGATTCGATTCCTTCGAGATCAAAAGCAATATTAGCATCTGCGACCTCAAGATAATTGGCTGTCGCTACAAAATGATATACACCGGGGTCAAGAGTAAGGGCGAACGAAGCCTCGGCACTTCCGCCGGCGGGAACTATCACAGTCTTGCTCTCCATGCCATGCTTGGCGTGTACAGTATAGTCATCGTGCCTCAGAGCAAGAGTTACATCCACCGAGGCATCTTCAGCACCCTTATTGGCAAGTGTAAGTGTGAGCGCAACATCCTCTCCATAAACGAAATGACGTATATTATTTTCATCGAAAGAAACCTCCACATCCGGCAGACGCGAATAGTCGATAGCCTGAACCTCAAGCAGAGTATGGCCAACACCAAGCACATTGAGTCCATTGTTTTTCAGTGCCACAAGCATTTCGGAACTTACTTTCACCGAGTATGAAGCCGATTTCAGCTGCATATATTCCGATCCGCCGGGCAAAGCGATTTCAGCCCCGGCGGCAGTCCAGCCACAGTTTAGATGGGCCTGGGCACCGGGCATGAGTCCTGTATAGACAAAGCGGAGAGTCTCACCCTCCTTGACACATTCGAACTTCGATGCCGCTACCGAAACATAGGAGCCTTTGTTCCAGTCTATAGCACTCTCGCCGGTCCATAGACGTCGAACGGCGGCATCGGGGTCTTCAGGCTTGATTTCAGTGCCGCGTCTGATGTCCACCGACACAAATGTCATATTGCATCCCTTTACGACCACTCCGCCGCTCTTAAGCTCTGCAAGCATGTCGGGAGTAATTAGGAACGAAACAACTTCACCAGCGGCAGGCACTTTGGCATCAGCGTCGACAAGAGCGCCCCACGACCCGTTGTTGAGCATCAGCACAGGACTGTCGCCTACTTCACTAACAGACACTTCTATAAAATCGCCTGCCTTGACTGTTGTAAACAGATCTGCTCCAAGAACCTGATAACCCTCCCAGTTTCCGGTTACACACTCGCCTTTCCAAATATTAAGACCTTCATCTGGGTCTGTCGAGCCAAGATCAGTACGATATGAATTGAAGAAACCCATATACTGAGTCTTCCAGTCGCTTGCTGTGCCATGGCCCAGGAATGGATTGACAACATATCTGAGATTGTCCTCGCCAACTTTGTCGCGTGGTACGTTATTGAACGGAGCAACATTGATATGAGGCGGATCCGTACGGTCCTGGAGGCTAAACGACGTATAGACCGGACATTCCACGAAAGCAGCAAGATTCATCACATCGTAAAACGACAGAAATTCATAAAGTTCGTCTTCGGTCACCGATGAGTGTTCGGCAAGATACTTATCGAAAACGCTCTTGGGCCAGTTTACAATTCTGGATCCGTCGCGGAAATCGCTGTGACCGGTAATAGAGGGAGCACACGCACGGATACGGCCTTCGCCCAGAGCCGCAGCGACATAGACAAACGAACCACCCTGGCTGCCTCCGACGGCGAAAATATTGTCGTCATTTGTTTTTTCGCGCGAAGCGATGAAGTCTATAGCCCTGATACAGTCCATGTTGGCCCCCCGATAGTAGTGTTTCTCCTTATCATAAAGGCCATGGGCATAATAGTCTATCTTGTTCGAGCCGGAAGCCTCGCGGTCTGCCGCATAGGCCGGGTCGAGCCATGCCCATTGGCAGTTATCGGCACTTCTGTTATTGAGCATCTGACCTCGAGTCGAGATTACCAGTTCGCACCAACCGATATTGTCATCTCCGTTTATTGGAGTTACGGCGCTTGTACCGCCATCGGTACCCTGATATTGTATAATCGCCGGATATTTTCCATCTGCTGTCGGCTCGGCATAGAAACCGCGTATTTCCACCGGCTCTCCACCCCAGGTATCAGGGGTTGATTTCATCTTCACAAGATAGACCGTGCGGTTGGCTGTCGAAGCCGAAGGAATCTCGGTCAGTTCGGCATCCATGGGAATGTTTTTGAGAATAGCAAGCTCGTTATCCCAGTAAGCCTTGATTTCGGCAAGATTGCTGTCGGGTGCCGAAACCACGTTCTTGGGCTCGCTGCCGATAACATATGAGCATACATTGTCACCGTTGACATAGACATTGAGATTATAGAAACCGGGAACGAGGCTGAACGGCACAGTCACCTCTTTGGTCTCGCCGGCACCGAGTGTCACTTTTTCAGAAATTTCGGTGTAATCTACATAGCAGTCCTCGTCGACATCTACATCAATAACGGCTTCGACATCTACAGTCTCTGCATTCTGAAGGCTGAGTGTGATTTTTGGCGACTCGCCTTTTTCCCACGCCCTTATATCGTTGCGGTCTATCTCACTTATTATAAGATACTTTTTTGCCGAATCAATAATCTCCACCTTTACTGCGGTATAGTTATTTCCGCTTATGCGGAGACCCGAAGCCGCAATAGCGCTGACATTAGCGGCTGAAAGAGTACACTCGAAGTAACGTGCGCCAAGAAGGGTGGCATTGCTCTGGCCTTCAAGAGCCGTCCAGCCGGCAAGCATGCGGCCAATACCACCAGGCTTCATATCCTTGTAATACACACGCACAACATTGCCCTCAACAAGCTTACCGAGGTCTGCTGCTGATACGAGAACACTATTGCTTGACCCTGAAACCCAGCTGATAGCCTCCATACCTTCCCAGACCGTACGGGCTGCATCGCCTTTGGCAGTCGAAGGCAGGGTGAGTTCGGTGGTACGACGCTCCACTTTGGTGAATGTGAAGTTACAGCCTGTCACGACCATACCGTTGGCACGCATGACAGCAGCCACATCTTCAGTAAGGGTAAATCTAACCTCAAGCGGGGTTTCCTTCCCGGTCAGGACTTCACTGACAGCAGGTTCGAAATTGGCCCAGCCGGCTCCGTTTCGCAAATCGACCTGTGACGATTCTCCGGAAACAGCCGATACTGTCACAACTATCACATCGCCGGCCTTGAAATCCTTGCAGGCAGCTGCCGTAAACGTCTGTGCGCCCGACCAGCCCACAACAGTCTGCTCGCCAGACCACAGAGTCTTCGTCACAGGAACTTCTATCGGATCAACAGCCGGCTCTTCAGGTTCTTTTGGAGTCACGCTTACCTTGTCGGCGGCAAACCCGATTCCGGCAATCGACAGTCCGGCCTCCCCCGCAGCGGCAACAGCGGCTTCATCAAGCTCAAAAGCGACTTCGCAAGGAGCGGTCTTGCCTTTTACGCTCTGTGATTTTGCAGGATCAAAGGCTTTGCCGGCATATGTGCGCAGATGAACCTGAGGCCACGTCGTCTCCGGATTTATTTCCGACACATGTACCGTCAGAATGTCGCCGACAGAAACATCACCAAGTTCGGCGGCTGTAATCTGCTGTTTGTCGGCCCAGCCGGTAAAAACCTTTCCGGCGTCTTCCTGCCACACTATACGCTTGCCCGGTGTGACCGCCCAGGCAACAACGGCAAGAAGCATGAAAATAATAAGTAGATTTCTTTTTTTCATGATTTTTGATTTTGGGGTTGAATTGCCGCAAAATTATCATGACGATGAAGCCGGCAATAAGTCGGTCCTTCCAAAAAAACCGCCCGAATCAGCCCGCTACACATTTGAGACATGTTTTTACACATTCGGGAATATCTTGTATTTGAGTCATTACGATATTTTAGTATCTTTGCAATGCATATGAATCCAATCTATGTCATATTGATCCTGCTTGGTCTTGCGTGTACTCCGGTGTCAGCATTGAGTTTCCGCACCATAGAGAACCGACACGGCCTTTCCGACAATTATGTCCGCGACGTTGCCCGCGACAGCCTCGGTTTAATATGGATTGCCACACAGACAGGGATAGACCGCTTCGACGGGCACCGACTCAAAGACATGACCGATAGCCGACACTTCACAACCAATCCACATAAAATAGCCGTTGACGGACACAACAACATATGGGTAATGACAGACGATTCACTCTTCGTGTATGCCGACGGTATTTTTGACAACGCCACAACTCATAAAAGAATACCCTTCATAGCCCGTTCGGGAAAACATATTGTTCCCGATGGCAGGCATGGTCTATGGATTCTGAAAACCGACTCACTCTATTATTTCGACTACAGCACAAACATTAGCATAGGTTCTCGGATGCCGTTCATACCTAAAGATGCGGCTTCTTTTCACGGAGGCATAGCACTGCTTTCGCCCGACGGCAATTTATATTATAGAAAAAGAGAAGACCGGCGAGTACAGAGGATTACCCTGAACGGAACAATACACGACCGCATAAAAATCGAAGGCTCACGTTGCTGGTTTTTCGACGGACTCATACCCGGAGTAGACTTTTATGATTTCGGCAACAAGCAGGATAATATTTCGCAATACTCTTATTTCGAAGATGTTTTGATTAAGGATATAGCAGCAGACAATCAAGGCTATATATGGTTTGGTTCAAACAACGGCGGTATATATCGCTTCGACAGCAATGGAAACATAATCGACTCCATTCGCCGAGACAACTCACTCTATTCCTTATCGTCCAATCATATATCTGCATTGTTTATTGATGACGATGTACTTGTGGCCGGAACATCGAAGCGAGGAGTAAGTATTGCCTCGCTCTCGGCGCCGGAATTCGGTATTATAGAAACCGGAATAGAGAGTGATATCAGTTTTTTGCATCAGGACAACAATGGAAAACTGCTCGTTGGCTTCGATGGAGGCGGTATGGCAGTCTATGACAGCATTGGAGCTTCCTCGCCTATCCGTATATATACCGCATCCGATTCTGCGCTGCCTTCCGACCTCGTGATAGGTGTGAGCCAAGGCGACGGACCCACACTATTCGGAACCTACGGAGGCGGAATATTCAAAGTTACAGACGATGGCAGGATCGTACCGGTCGACAGCTCCGACAGTCTCAGATATTGCCGCCATATAATTTCAGAATCAGACAGCACAGTCTGGGCCGGAACATTCCAGAACGGTCTATTCCTCCTCGGAAGCAGGAATTACAATAAAGACAACTCCGAACTGCGCAGCGACTGCATTACAGGTCTTTCAAAGGCCGGAGAATCGGTTGTTATAGCCACAAGCGATGGACTGGCTATAATAAATACCGCCGACGGAAAACTGACTCGTTGCCCTGAGCCAAAACTTGCAGAAGCAAGAATCACTTCCATTTACACAGACAGCCGAGGACTGCTATGGGTCGGAACTCAAACCGGAATACTGATCGCCGACAGTCTCTTCCGAATCATCGGCACAATAGACATCAGCGACGGTCTTAGCTCAGGAGTAATCCGTGCCATAACCGCAGACCTATCCGGCAAAATATGGGTCACTACAGCCAATGGCATATCATATATTACCGTTTCGGGAAACGATTCAGAAGCCTATAGCTTCGAAACAGAATCATTCACCGAAAACAGCGGACTCGGAGACATCAGCTTCAACCGATATTCACTTTCATGCACTCCTGAAGGCATGATTCTCGCCGGTGGCTTCGGCAGATACATTATAGTCAACCCCGGCATAATACAGCCGGAGTCACACAACTACAGAGCCTATGTTACAGAAGTCTACGTCAACGGCACACCCGTCGGGCCCGGACAGACGGTCAAAGGGGGCGGAATTCCTCTGACGTGCGATATAATGACAGGCCACAGAATCGAGCTGGACTACTATAACAATCTTCAGCTGGCCGTAGGCTCGTCATCGCCCGGCAATGCCGGCAGCATAGCATATGAATCAAGACTCGACAATGGCGAGTGGTCGCTCATGAAATCCGACATACTCGTACCCGGTGAGCTGTCTGCCGGCCGACACACACTCGAAGTGAGAGTCTCCGGTCAAAATGAGCCTACCACTATTGAGATATACATAAGACCACCTTTCTACAAGAGTAATGGCGCCTATGCTTTTTATGTGCTTTCTGCACTTATGTTGTGTTTCGTTTTTTATAAGCATCTGAAAAAGCGTCATAAAAAAGCTCTCGGCGAGCAACGCGTGGAAAATGCAATCGCCCGCGAAGAAAACTCGCCGGTTTCGCCAGATGATAAATTTATTACCGACGCAAAAAAGATAATCGAAAGCAATATCGAACAGGAGGATTTCAGTGTAGAGAAAATGAGCGAATTGCTTTCCATGAGCCGAAGCGGCCTATATAAAAAATTGACAGCCGTAACAGGTCTCACACCTCTCGAATTCATACGCATGGTACGCATGCGCGAAGGACGACGCCTGCTTGATTCGGGAGAATCCTCGATCGCTCAGATAGCATACCGTATAGGAATGTCGCCCAAACAGTTCTCTAAATATTTTAAAGACGAGACAGGACTTACTCCCAGCCAGTATCTTCGCAAAAATAACGGCTAATGACTATTCCTCGATTTCGAGGACGCCGGTATAGGAGCCCAGAAGATTGAATTTCAAGACAACACCGTCGGAAAGTCCTACCTCATAGCCTGCGGTTTTCTTACGGATACTTACAATTTTAAGACCACTGAAATTCTTCGTGACATAACGGCGTATTGGCTTCATCACAAGCCCTTCGGGCACTTCCCTGGTCTTGCAGTCGACCGACGTCCATTTGCCTTTGCTATTGAATTCTATTGTCGTTCCGTTGACGAGGCGTACGTCGTAGTCGGTCTTTTTCAACAAATGCCGGTCAACCTTTATCATGCCCACTTTGGCCTTTGGGAAATACTCAGTAAGCATATTCTGAGCCTCCTCAGGCAGTTTATCGCGATCTATGGTATACGAATCGATAAACGCATATCCCGGACATGCGAGAGCGAGAACTGCGACCAAAAAAAATAATATTCTTTTCATACTCATACTGCCGGGCATTTATGCGCCCGACAGTATGATAACAAAATTACGATATTTAAAGTTGCTCACCGGCGCTTTTCCCCGAAGGGATCGAGACAGGCAGCATGGGCGGCCTCCTGCGCCATACGCGCCTGCACGGCTGTAAGTCCGGCGGGAACATAGGAATTGCCCACCACCGACTCGCCGAAAACGGCTTCGAACCACGTGCACGACGCTATATACCGACCGATGATATAGTCAAGGTGATAACCGTCGCGCGTAAGATCGGGATTTCCACTCATGTCACGGGCATACTGGATCGCAGTACCTGAAGGAATGATAATTGACAGCGATCCGTTGTCGGTCATAGCGCGACGGCTGGCCGACATTATGGAATCGTACATAACCGTCTGTTCCGAACCGTAATCGGGGAATGCGCCGTGCGTGGAGCCCGGGGCGTACGCCCATGTCTGATGCCACATATATCGCGTCTTGTCAGGGGTCAGACTGTCGACAAAGGCGATCAAGGCTGCCAGATCCTTGTATGTTCCATACTTGCCGGAATAGTGGCTTGCCTGCTGGAAGCTGACATAATCCCAGTCGTCGCTGCCGATAGCTTCGGTCGGGCGCACCTTGTCGACGCTTATCTTTTTCCCGTTAAGACCGATACGCCGGAAACGATAGTCGGCCGAATCAGTGCGGGCATTGAGATAATGCCGTTCGACCGAGCATCCTCCGATTATCATGTTGCCGACTATCACCTTCTTGCCGGCAGCCTCGCATAAACCATAAAAATGGCTGTCGAGAGCGTCTTCAGAAAAACTGTTGCCGATAGCGAGAATTCTAACGATTCCCGGTTCGTGTGCGTCCTGAGCCATTACGGCTCCGATACCGATAAAAAATGCGACGAGAGACAGTAATATCTTTTTCATTTCACTCTGACAAGTTCAACTACAACATTTCCATGATCTTCTTTCAGCGAAAGAACCGAATCCGATATAAGTTCGACGGTACGCACGGCCGGAAGAGCCAACTTCATCGCGCGCTCGAGAGCCTCATTTTCGCATGCCATCTCGGTAGCGGCCATGTTGTCGAAACGGAGACTGTCGCCGATGACAGTAAAAGTGCCTGAAATCGAATTACAGTCCGTACCGCAATAGAAAGCCCCGTCGCCGTCAAATTCAAAACGGTAATCATGGTCGGTCTCAACCAGACTGTACGACGACACTTCCACAGGATTATAGGCTCTTATAGACCACTGGCCGACAAGATCGACATTTTCAGTACGGTCTTTTCCACAGGAGGTCAGAAGCGTCAGGACGCCTAAACCGGCAAATATCACAATTTTTTTCATCAATAACATTTTAGAGGGTGTCTCATAAGTTGTTTCTAAAACATCACAAATATAGCATCTTTTCCTTATATTTGCACAAAACAAAACTTCACACAATGCTTCTCGACATCGTATTTCTTATAGTCGGCCTGGCTCTGATCCTCGTCGGTGCCAATCTTCTTACGGACGGAGCTTCGGCAGTGGCTCGCCGCTGGGGTGTTTCCGACATGGTTGTCGGCCTGACAGTGGTTGCATTCGGCACTTCAGCTCCCGAACTCGTCATCAGTCTTGTAGCGGCAATCAACGGCAGCGGCGAACTCGCCATCGGCAACGCCGTCGGCAGCAACATCTTCAATATTCTTGCCATTGTCGGCATAACATCGCTGATCAGGCCCATAAAAGTGCAGCAAGGCACAATGACTTCCGACATTCCGCTGGTCATAGTATCGTCGCTCGCCCTGCTGGCTTTCGGTATCGGCCCATGGCTCGGCGACGGAACAGGCCGCACCCTCTGGCGCTCGGACGGCATTGTGCTTCTGCTCTTTTTCGCCATCTTCATGCGCTTCACCTTCTCGCGTGCAAAAAAAGCAAGTCCGGACGAACTCGAAAACGCAGCCCAAACGCCAGCAATGCCCTCATGGAAAGCATGGCTATGGGTGGTGCTCGGTCTCGGAGGGCTGGTATTCGGAGGTGACAAATTCGTCGAAGGCGCTTCGGGCATAGCATCGGCACTTGGCGTGAGCGACGCCGTGATCGGCCTCACGATAGTAGCCGTAGGTACCTCCCTGCCCGAACTGGCCACATCGGTGACGGCGGCCGTAAAAGGCAAGGCAGGCCTCGCCATAGGCAATGTAATAGGCAGCAATATTTTCAACATCTTCTTCGTGCTCGGATCAGCCGCCACGATACATCCACTCGCTTTCGGCGCGATAGGATATGTCGATCTTCTGGTGCTGACAATCGCCTCGATATTTTTCTGGATCTTCGGCTGGCTGTTCGGAGAGCGCACTTTCACCCGAGCGGAAGGCGCGATTCTCACTGCAGGCTATGTAGCCTATATCTCCTACCTCGTAATAACCAGCTGAGATGAAACAGACAGCCATATTAGTCTGCATACTTATCGTTCTGGCTACATCCGGTGTCTGCGCCATGACTAAAAAAAACCTGGAAACGACATCAGGCATCCCATTTGCCGAACGTGTCGACAGGTTCTGGCAATGGTTCGGCAAGAATACTTCCATAATGGATAAATTGCTTCAGGACGAAAAAGACGGAATGATAAGACTCAATGATCTGATGTATGAAGGCACAAGAATCATAGGCAATGATGTATGCTATAATATCGGCCGAAACAGAGAACTTTCGTTCAGCGTTGAAGATCAGACAGAATACTTCCATCTCTACCCTTGGCTTGTAGCATCGATGCCCGATTCGCTGCGGGCCAAATGGAAAGTATATCCATGCAAACAGCCTGATCCGGCAATTATCGAAACCGGAATAGATATATTCGGTAAGGAAATAAATATCCAGACCATAATGGTTTCTGTCGACTATGACAAAGACAGCAACACATTCGCAATCGGCTATTACAATCCCGCATTTGCCAAACTTGGCGATGAAGAAAGCAGACATGCATTCACCGTAATTCTCGAACTTCTGATAGGCGAAGGCGCGGTTTACAACTATGTGAACGAGATTAGGCAAAGTGATGATACTTCAGGCATGATACCTATCGGACGACTTGCCGACACTATGAAGCTGTTAGTTGAAAACAATGGTCAGACGTATGCTACCGAACCTCTTCTCCCTCTATATTTTTATGAAGGTAAACCGGATCCGGATAGCAAAGAATTGCGTTCAGACATCATAGTCGGTTCAAGCCGATATCTTGCCTTACAGGAAGAATATCTCAACGGGATACACGAGATTCATGATTCTCTCGCCGAAAAGGGCGTCACAGCCATGATGCTGATTCTCACGCAACCCGAAGACATCTCAACCGACGATTTTATCGAACTAAGATACCGGTTCGAAGACTATCTGACAACGCTTTTCGACTCGTCGGCCATCAAAGGAATGCTCGTCGGAGGCGCTTACGGCGCCTCTGGCCTGGGCTATATCGACCTTCTTCTCTTCGATGCAGATCAGTTTCTCGAATATATAAGTAACGACGGTTCAATCGGAGCAATGCTTTCACCCGCAAATGACGGAGTGAAACCGATACAACTCATGTTCAAAACCTTCGCCCCCCACAGCGATGTATATACCCTGCGATAGAAGTGCGAACGAGTATATTGTAACTTCTAACTTGTTTTAGTAATTTTGTGGTTCGAAACCACACTGCATATCATGGACAAAAAGAAAGAAATAATATTGAGCGGCATACGTCCGACCGGAAATCTCCATTTGGGCAACTATTTCGGCGCCCTTAAGAAATTCGTTGCCCTTCAGGGCGACTATGACTGTAATTTCTTTATCGCCGATCTGCATGCTCTCACCACTAATCCCGCTCCCGACGAACTCCACTCCAACGTAAAAGGAATCATAGCCGAATATCTTGCAGCAGGTATTGATCCTGATAAAGCTACAATTTTCGTACAGAGCGATGTACCAGAAATCTCCGAAATGTATCTTCTCCTCAACATGCATGTAGGTATTGGCGAGCTCATGCGAACTACAGCGTTCAAGGATAAGGCCCGCAAGGCACTCGGCATAAAGGCCAACGACGACGAAAACGACGAAGCCTTCGAAAAAGAGATCATAGGCGCCGACACCAACAAGCGCGTCAACGCCGGTCTGCTCACCTATCCTACCCTCATGGCCTGCGACATCCTCATACAGAAAGCCACAAAAGTGCCCGTCGGCAAGGATCAGCTTCAGCATCTCGAACTCACACGCCGCTTCGCCCGCCGCTTCAACAGCTTCTACGGCGTCGACTTTTTCCCCGAGCCGACCGATTTCGACCTTACCGGCGGCAAACCGGTGAAAGTACCCGGACTCGACGGTTCCGGTAAAATGGGTAAAAGCGAAGGTAACTGCATATACCTTATCGACGACCCCAAGGTGCTCCGCAAGAAAGTGATGCGCGCCGTGACCGACGAAGGTCCCCAGGCACCGAACTCGCCAATGAGCGAACCTGTGGCAAACCTCTTCTCGCTCCTCGAGCTTACATCGACCCCCGAGATAGTAACACAGTTCCGCGACGCATACGCCGACTGCTCCATACGCTACGGCGACCTCAAGAAACAGCTGGCAGAAGACATTCTCGCCATCACCACCCCGATCCGCGAACGTGTGAACGACATGCTCGCCGACGAGGCATACATTTCGCGCGTGGTGCGCCAGGGTGCCGAAAAGGCCCGTGCGCGCGCTTCGGAGACCCTTGCCGAAATGCGCTCCATCATGGGTATCCGCAAGTTCTAACCAGCCGTATATGGCGTCGGGTAAGGAATCGCTCCGCATGGAGCAGCAACAACGCCTGCAGCAGCGTCTCAACATACACAATGTAGTGCTGGGACGCATGCTGGAGATGTCCGCGCCCGAATTCGACGACGAAGTGCGGCGTCAGCTCGACGATAATCCCGCACTCGAGGCTATCGACGAGATTCCGGCACCGGAGGGGTCTGAAAACGACTTCAAAGAGACCGCAGAACAACTACAGATGGCCGACTATGCCGCCGACGATCTACCTTCCTACGCATACAATGCGCACAACAGCAGTCCCGACGATGCGGCTGTCGACGCCGTCTCGCTCGCGGCAGATGAATCGGAGTCTGCATTCGAAATCCTGCTGCGGCGCCTCGCCTCCGAGAGCGAGCTGACAGCTCCCGAACTGAAGACTGGCAGCTACATAATAGGCAACCTCGATTCAAACGGCTATCTGACAAGACCACTCGACGACATAGCCGACGACATGGCTGTTGCCGAAGGCCTCAATCCGACCCCTATCCAGATGAGACGGGCTTTCGAAGCCGTACGGAGTCTCGACCCGGCCGGAATAGGCGCCGTCGATCTCCGCGACTGTCTGTTGCTGCAGCTCGACCGCCGCAAACCGACCGCTATCGTTGGCCTCGCCCGACAGATCCTCTCCGACCACTTCGATCTGTTCTCAAAAAAACACTACGACAGGCTGGCTGCTGCCCTCGGAACCGATATGGAGACTCTCGGCACAGCTCTGGATCTCATACTGAGTCTTAACCCGCGTCCGGCGGCCTCACTCGCAGAAGGAGGTGCCGCAACCCGGGCGCGCCATATCACGCCCGACTTCGTGCTCGACTACGACCATACCGACGGAACGTTTACCGTGCAGCTCGCAGGCCGCCGGACACGTCTCGGTATCGAAGACTCATTTACGGTAGATCCGTCGGACACCTCATCGCCGTCGCTCGCATCGGCACGCGCTTTCATCCGGAGCAAACGCGAAGAAGCGGCATCGTTCATCCGCCTTGCCGAACTGAGGGCCGACACTCTCACCGTAATAGCAGAGGCGATAGTAAGAATACAGCACGATTTTTTCGCGACAGGCGACAGGGCGCTCATACGGCCGATGATCCTCAAGGATGTATCGGCTGCGACAGGTCTCGATCTGTCGGTGATTTCCCGTGCCGTGGCCGGAAAATACATACTCACGCCACACGGCATGTACCCGCTGAAATTTTTCTTCAACGAGCACCCGAAAGACGAATCCGGTGCATCGGCACACCGTATCATCGAGGCCATAAAACAACTCATAGAAGCCGAAAACAAGAAAAACCCGCTCAGCGACCAGGCAATCCAGGAATCGCTGCAGGCACAGGGATTCGACATAGCACGCCGCACAGTCGCAAAATACCGTGAACGTATCGGTTATCCCGTGGCACGGCTGCGTAAAACATACCGGAACGATGAACAGTAACAAACGAACAGCGGCCTCATCTGCCGCACATGTCCTCAGCGACATTTTCTCTCCCATGCTCGTACCGAGCTATGCAATGATCGCGGCACTCACGCTGACGCCTATGTGCCTGCTGCCGACATCGCCCAAGGTATGGTCTACCGCCGGTGTGGTGTTCATCACCGCCATCATTCCGATGGTCGTGATCCTCATACTGATGCGCATGGGCAAAGTAAGCGATACGGCAATCACTGACCGGAAAGAGCGTACCGCTCCTTTCTGCGCCGTCATAGTGTGCTATATCGGCGCCGCGTTTTTTGTCCGCTACCTGCGCGCACCCTACTGGATACAGAATTTCTATCTTGCCGCGGCAATGGTATCCGCCATTTCCCTGCTCGTCACCCAATGGTGGAAGATCAGCGCGCACACAGGCGCCATGGGCGGTATGGCCGCCATCATGTTCTGGATGGCACAACGAGGCCTTATCATCTCAATGCCTCTCGTGTGGGTAAGCGTAGCGTTCCTCATTCTGGGTCTTGTGGCATGGGCGCGTCTCTATCTCAACAAACACACGGTGCTCCAGACACTTGCCGGAGCGGCCCTCGGCTTCATCGTCGAACTGATTTTCCTGAACATAACCCCGCAAGTGCTGTAAGCAGTCAGAAGTTACAAGTTAGGAGTCAGAAATATAATTTAACTCATCAACTCCTGACTATCAGCAACTTCTAACTTCCAATTTCAAATCATCAAATTACAAGATATGTCTCCTACAGTAAGCATAATCATGGGCAGCACCTCCGATCTGCCCGTACTCCGCAAGACCGCCGACTTCCTCGAGCAGATGGAAGTGCCTTTCGAAATGCATGCCCTCAGCGCACACCGCACGCCTGCCGCCGTTGAACGCTATGCCACCGAAGCCGCCGGTCGCGGCGTCAAAGTGATAATCGCAGCCGCCGGTATGGCCGCCGCCCTCCCCGGTGTCATCGCGGCATTGACCGAACTGCCTGTCATAGGCCTCCCCATCGCCTCTACCCTCGACGGCGTTGATGCTCTCCTGTCCATTATCCAGATGCCTCCGGGCATTCCGACCGCTACCGTCGGAATCGGCGCAGGTCTCAATGCGGCCGTCCTCGCCGTGCGCATCCTCGCGCTTTCAGATCCGGCTCTTGCCGCCCGCTACAGTGCCTACTGCAAGTCGCTTTCAGCAAAAGTAGAGAAAGCCGATGCCGAACTCGCACAGATCGCCGACTACAAGTTCAAATGCTGACAATCCGGCTTATTTCACAATGAGCAAATATGATAATTTCCGGCGTAAAACCGTCGAGGTACACGTCGGCAGCACAGCCATAGGAGGCGGAAATCCGGTCCGTCTTCAGTCCATGACCACTACCCCGACACTCGATGTCGAAGCTTCGGCCGCACAGACATTGTCGATTGCCGCAGCCGGAGCCGAACTGGTCCGCCTCACGGCCCAGGGAGTGGCTCACGCACAGAAACTGGCCGATATCCACGCCGCCGTGCGAAGCGCAGGCTGCGATGTGCCGCTTGTGGCCGACATACACTTCAATCCGGCCGCAGCTTTCGAAGCCGCCACACACGTGGAGAAAGTACGTATCAACCCCGGCAATTTTTTCGATCCGGGGCGCACATTCCGCAAAATGGAGTTCACCGACGAGGAATATGCCGCTGAACTTGCCAAAATACACGATAAATTCGTGCCTTTCCTCGAACTGTGCCGCGAACACGGCACGGCGATACGCATAGGCGTGAACCACGGCTCGCTCAGCGACCGCATAATGAGCCGCTACGGCGACGGCGCCGAGGGCATGGTGGAATCGGCACTCGAATATCTGCGCATATGCCAGGCTGTCGGCTTTGACAATGTCGTTATCTCAATCAAGGCCTCCGATGTGCCTGTGATGACCGACACCGTACGCCTCCTCGTTGAACGCATGGAGGCCGAAGGCATGCGCTATCCGCTGCATCTCGGCGTGACAGAGGCCGGAAACGCACGTGAGGGGCGCATAAAATCAGCTGTCGGCATAGGCTCGCTGCTGGCCGACGGCATCGGCGACACAATACGCGTATCGCTCAGCGAAGATCCCGAGAACGAGATTCCAGTTGCACGCGCAATCGTCGGTCACATGGAAAAACGTGTCGGCGCCGACGGCACACTTGCATCTCCACAACGACCGGGGCGCCAGCCGAAACGTCGACAAAGCGCCGTCTGCGAACGCCTCGGTATCGGCGGTCATCTTCCTACCGGTATTCTCGGCGACACTGTCCGCGATCCGCAGGAAGACGAGGCCTGCATAATAACCGCCTCGTCGGGCGACCGCATAGGCTTCATACGCGAGTCTATCGCCGCCCTGCCAACCGGACTGCCGGCAATCGCCGTTGTCGATTATCCCGAACTGACCGACAGGAACGACGTGGCTCTGGCTGCTGCCATAGACCTGGGCACGATACTTCTCGACGGCTATCAGGACGGCATCGGCATTACCTCTCCGGCCGTTACTGCCGAAGAGGCTGCCGAAATCTGCCGCGACATTATCCAGGCGGCCGGTCTGCAGAGATTCAAAGCCGAGATCGTGGCATGTCCGGGGTGCGGACGCACACTCTACGCACTCCCCGAGGTGCTTGAGCGCGTCAAGGCGGCATGCTCGCACCTGAGCCATCTCAAGATAGCTGTCATGGGCTGCATTGTCAACGGTCCCGGCGAAATGGCCGGTGCCGATTACGGCTATGTCGGAGCGGGGCCCGGTACCGTAAGCATATACCGCGGTATCGAATGCGTGGCACGTCGCATAGACTCCGATGAGGCGCTCGACCGCCTTATCGACCTCATCAAAGCCGACGGGCAATGGCACGACTGAATCCGGAACTCATCAGCACTCCCTGCGGCATGCGCCTGGTCCATATTCACGACCGCGGCGCTGCCGCCGGCATTTTCGGCCTCGCAATAGGAGCGGGCAGCGCCTCCGAGACCGACGGAGAGGACGGTCTGGCCCATTTCGTGGAGCACACTATCTTCAAAGGCACACAGCGCCGCTCGTCGTGGCACATTATAAACCGTATGGAGGCCATCGGAGGCGAGCTGAATGCATATACCTCGAAGGAAGAGACAGTCGTATACAGCATATTCCCGGGTGCAAACGCCGCTCGGGCCGTCGAACTCATTGCCGACCTGGCGGAGAACTCGCAGTTTCCCGACCGCGAACTCGACAAAGAGCGTCAGGTTGTCCTCGACGAAATAGCCTCATATCTCGACAATCCCGCCGAAGCCATATACGATCTTTTCGAAGAAAAACTACTTGCAGGCACACCTCTGGCACACAACATACTGGGTAGCACAGAGACCGTCGGGCGCCTCGGAAGCGCCGACTGCAGGGCCTTCCTCGCCCGCCACTATACGAAAAACAACTCGGTGGCCTTCTATTCGGGTCCGCAGGGCGCCAATGTGATAGCGGCGCTCGTCGACCGGTATTTCGCGGCTCTGGGCACCGGCACACCCGCCGACACAGCGACAGATGCGAAAATCGATATTCCCCGCTTCGACATCGCCGATCCTCAGCCATGCCATCAGGCTCATGTGCTTGCAGGAATACGCACTCCGGGCCTTTATTCACCCGAACGCTATGCCGTAGCGCTTATGGCAAATATTGCCGGCGGCCCCGGAATGAATTCGCTGCTTAATGTAGAACTTCGTGAAAAGCGCGGTCTTGTCTACAACGTCGAGGCATCCACGGCATTTTTCCGCTCGGCAGGTTACATGGGAGTATATTTCGGTTGTGATGCCGACGATACCGACCGTTGCCGACATCTATGCGAGGGAGTGTTCCGACGCCTTGCCGACGGTACATTTCTGACCGAACGCAGACTTAGAGCCGCAAAAAAGCAATATCTCGGTCAGCTCGCCGTAGCATCCGAAAACCGCGAGAACAGCGTCATCAACGCGGCCCGCGCCACTCTCTTTTACGGACGCCCCGTTTCATATGCCGAAACGGAAGTCTCCATCCGGAGCGTAACAGCCACCCGGATAGCGGCGGAGGCCTCGGCATTCGCCGAAGCCTCCGTTCTCGCCTTTATTCCTGAGGATTAGGAACAACGGCCGGACAGAGAATCTGCCCTTCTTAACCCGTACTCCCTCCTATTTTTTCTTGCGGCGGTCGTTGTGGATCTTGATACCGAAAATTATCACCGAGCAGATGGTGGTGATTACATTGGTGATCACCAGAGGCCAGTTGCCGAGTGCAAGGCCCTGAATAACGAAGAAAATACTGCCGAGACCGAGCATGCAGAAGGTAGGAAGCGCGATGCCGTCGGTATCGCGGGTCTTGATTGTCACGATAGCCTGAGGCATATATCCGAGTATCATACAGATGCTGGCAGTATAGCCGATAATTGTGATGAAAAGGTCACTCATAATAAATTTATTTTTTTTATTGACACAGCCGGCAACGTGTCACTTGCTCAGTGCCGCGTTGCCGGGAGTGTGTCGTGTCAGTTATGTAATTGTGTATTATATCGGGGAGTTCCGGACCGCAGTCCTAAACTTTACTTTCCTTCTTCGAGAGTGCAGATAGATACACGGTTCCACGATTCCTCATCGAACATCTGACCAATGCCCTCGCCTTCGGCCTGAATGCGGTCGGCGGGAATACCATATTTGCTGATGAGCATCTTCTTCACAGACTCGGCACGGTTTGCGGCGAGCTTGATATTGAAGTCATAGTTACCATCCTTCGAAGCATATCCTTTGACTACGACCTTCGATTTGGGATGATTCTTCATATAGTCGGCAATCATCTCAACATTGGGACGCTGGTCGGCAGTGATTACAGACGAACCGATACGGAAGAATACGAAACGGACTGAATTATACTTGTTCGACACTTCCTTTACTACCTCGGGAGCCTTGTTGCGGCATGTTTCAAGTTCGGAGCTGAGGGCATCAGCCTTGGCCTGCCATTCGTTGGCAGCGGCCACGGACTGGTCGAGCTGACCGCGGAGACTGTTTATCTGGCCGTTGAGGGCATCGATTTCCGCCTGGTTATAAGGCTGGACGCACTGGAAACCGTCGCCGATAGTGTACGACACGCTTGCAAGGAGATCGAACACGGCATTGTTGACATTGAAATCGAGATCGGAGTTACGATAGCCTCCGCCCATGTTCCATGTGAGCGACGGTTTGAGAGCAAGAGTCACATGATCGCTGACATTGAAGTTGAAATTAAGACCGGTCTTCACGCCGAGATAGTTGAAATCGGAGCCGTTGGCCTTGTTGATGTAGTTATGTCCCCAGCCGGTGCCGATAAGGGCATCGATCGAGAATGGACGTCGGTAGCACTGGTAACCGCCGAAAAGGTTGAAAAGATCGGCGGTAGCGTATACGCCTACATAAGAGTTATCGAAGGCAGTGGAACTGTGGCGGAAGCCGTTCCATGATGAGGTATTGACTCCGAAAATTCCCTCGACACCGAGTCCGAATACCGGAGTGATCTGCTTTGCAATGTGAAGACCTGCGGCACCACGCATGGAGCCGAAGAACGGGTTGTGATGGATAGGTGTTGTTACGCCACCGTCGAGTCCGATCGACACATTGTCAAAAAGACCCGGCTGTTCGATGGCCTGGGCATTTGCGATGGCTGCGCCGAAAAGAGCGATGGCAGCAGCGGAGAGGAGTGTCTTCTTCATAAACATCAATTGATACTTTTGCGCTATCTCGCCTGCAAAGATAAGGTGCGGGCGCGGAGTGGCAAACGATTTAACAATTTTTACTTAATATATTTGAAGCTTATTTTCATAAATTTCTGTTGAAACCGCCTCAGAGAAGCGTTCATCTATCAAAACGCCACACACCGCGAAAGGTTCAGTCAGGAGATTAGGAAGTTAGGAATTTAGGAGGAGATGAGGTTAGAAGGGATGAAGATAACAAAGTAAATCCCGGAGCCGACATGTGGTAAGCCGACCCCGGGATTCTATAACAACCGGATATCTTAATATCTTAATATCCTAATCTCCTAATATCCTGACATCCTGATATCCTAATTTCCTAATCAAAGAATGTCTTTTTCTTCTGTCTCGATGGCCTCGGGAGCAGGAGCGGGAGTATCGGAGGTGACGCGTTCGAGCCACTTGACCATGCCGAACATCACGAACATCGATACAAGGCATACTGCCAGGAATACACCCCAGGCTACCGAGATGGGCCACTTGTTGTACATCAGCGGGCCGATCCACAGCAGCAGATTGCCGACAGCGGTAGCGCCCAGCCACAGACCCTGGCAGAGACCCTGCAGGTGCTTGGGTGCCACTTTCGACACAAACGACAGACCCAGCGGCGATATGAACAGCTCGGCGACAGTAAGGAAGAAGTAAAGCGCTATAAGCACCCACGGACCGGCCTTGAGACCGTCTTTGGCAGCGGCGCTCATTTCGCGGAAGGCATCGCCCGAGGGATAGCCCTGCACGGAGCAGTATATGCACAGGAACAGATAGGCCACACCGGCCAGACCCATACCGTAGGCAATCTTGCGAGGTGTCGAGATCTCGCGGCCGCGACGCGACAGCGATGTGAACAGCAGCATGATGAGAGGTGTGAGCACGATAACGAAGAAGGGGTTCACAGCCTGCCATATTTCTGGAGCTATGGTATCGGTCTTCACGAAGTCGCGGGCAAACAGCGACAGCGATGTGCCGTTCTGGTGGAAGGAGAACCAGAAGAAGATAACTACACCGAGCACTGCGAAGAGCGCCATCATGCGCTGCTTTATCTCCTTGGCCATAGCCTGCTTCTCGGCGAGGGTATACTGCTGCGACTGCACTTTCTCGCGGGCTCCCGGGGTGGGAAGCTGCTTCTTGGTGAGCACGAAGATGATGAGCGATATGAGCATGGCGGCCACCGATGCTATAAACGAATAGTGGATACCGGTGTTGAACACCTCGAGATACTTCGAGCAGAAGGCGCTCAGATCGCTGCCTGCAGTATGACCTGCGGCACTGGCCACGGCATAGAGGTTCTCCATGTTCTCGGCCGTCATGGTGTTGGTTACACTCAGATACTGGTGGCAGAGCTCGGGAAAGTCGGCGTTATACACCATATCGTTCACGCCCAGCCACCAGCTGCGCAGCAGAGGAGCCACAAACGGAGCGACGAGACCGCCGATATTGATGAAAACGTAGAAAATCTGAAAACCCGAGTCGCGCTGTGCGCTGTAGCGCGGATCGTCGTAGAGCTGGCCCACGATGGCCTGCAGGTTGCCCTTGAACAGACCGTTGCCGAAAGCGATGAGAAAAAGCGCCACACAGGTCAGGGTCAGCAGCCATGCCGTGTTGGAGGGAGTGGCCAGGATAGGAATGGAGAGAAGCACATAACCCAGTGTCATGACAATGAGACCGTTGATAATCGTGCCCTTATAGTTGCGCGTCTTGTCGGCAATCGTACCGCCTACAAGGCTCAGAATATAGATGCCGGCATAGAAAAATGAGTAGATGAGCGTGGCCGTCTCGCCCGACAGACCGAACTTGGAGCAGAGAAACAGCACAAGCACGGCATTCATTATATAGTAGCCGAAGCGCTCGCCCATGTTGCTCAACGCCGCCGGTATTAGGCCCTTAGGTTGGTTTTTGAACATGACAGAAAGAAGTTTTAGATAATATTAGGCGCTAAGATAGTGATTTTTAGCGAATCTCGCAAACGCAAAAACGCACATGCACATGTCGGACGCCTCATTTGCGGCGGAACAGACGCCGCAACAATGCCGACGGTGTGGCCGCGATATCCGTAGCAAGCGGGTCGGTGAACGAGGTAAGAACAGGAGCTTCGCCGAACTGCTCGGGGAATATCATCATCAGATTGTTGCGCGAGAAATTACGCTGCAGGAAATCGGGCAAGGCGGCCATATCCGAACTATACGACACCGACTGCGCGCGTGCCCCGATAAGCACGAAAAGATCGTCGTCGAGCACATCGCCGCTGAGCATCACAAGATCGTCCCAGCCTTCGGTGCGTCGGAATTCACAGCGTATGCCATAGTTTTCGGTATATATCACCCCGCGTATAAGAGGCTGGATATTGTCGGGGCAGCAGAATATCACGCGGCAGCCGACCTGACGAGTCAGACGCGCCACGGCACGCACCCAGCGGCTGAAACCGGTCTCATACTGCGCATCACGGGGCACCCAGACCAGTATGCGGGTTATGGTATTGGCCGGAATGAAACAGCGGCTTATTATGAGCATTTTGTTGGTTCCGCGCAGAAGCTGCTCCACCTTGTTGCCGAAAAACGAATCGATGACCGTCACTCGCCTGTGCATGCCGAGGAGCACTTCGGTTATGTCGCGCTCCTCCACCGCATTTATTATGCCGGTGACGATATTGTTGTCGTAGCGGTCGAGGCTCTCGAGAGGGGTATCGGTAGCGGCGGCAATACGGCGCGCGGCCTCGAGCGAATTGTGCGACACGGCCTTGGCCTGCGGGGTATTGTCGGTCCGCACATGCAGCGCGTAGAAACTGTGACGCCCGCGGTCGTTACGTATGAGCACCGCCATCTCCATAAGCGACGATACCGTCAGCGGATTGGCCACAGCTATGAGGGTGTTGTTGACGCGTGTGTGGCGGATCACGTCGTCGCCTTCTTCGGCCATCATCTTCACCTTCAGCTTGGCAGCGGCCGACGAAGTGATGATCGGAGCCACGGCGCACGTGGCCAGTATGACCATGACCGTACTGTTGAGTATACGCTCATCGAACATTCCCATGTTATAGCCGACCGACACTACGGCAAGAGCCACCGCCGTATGCGCCGCCGTGAGGCCGAACATAACATTGCGGCTGAAACCGTCGAGCCTGTTGATCTTCTGCGCGGCCCAGGCCGGAATCCATTTGCCTGCCAGCGCCACCACGATCATTATTGCCGACACTGCGAGAGTATCGGTATCGGCAAGCAGACGGACATTTATCATCATGCCCACACTGATAAGGAAATACGGTATGAACAGGGCGTTTCCGACAAATTCTATCGAACTCATCAGCGGCGATGCCACAGGCACATAGCGGTTCAGCACAAGGCCAGCGAAGAAAGCGCCCAGCACGCCTTCGAGTCCGATGGCGCGGGCCGTCGTAGCCGCGAGAAACACAAGGACGAGCACAAAGACATATTGCAGCACCTTATCGGGATATTTCTTGAAAAACCAGCGCGTCACTCTCGGATATGCGTAAAGTATCGCCGCCGCCCAAAGGGCGAGACGCACACCGAGCATCAGAATTTCGACAACATTGAAATAGCCCTCTCTGGCGACGCTCACCGTGGCGCCGAGAACGAGAAGGGCGCCGATGACGGCTATAATCGTACCGACGATAGCAATGAGCACTGCCGGTGCCTTGGTCACGCCGAGACGCGCCGCCACAGGATATGACAGCAGCGTATGCGAGGCATACATGGCTCCGAGCAACATGGACGTAAGCCAGTCGAGACGCAGCAGATAGACACTCGTGAACACGCCGAGCACAAGCGGAACTATCAGCGTAAGGAAACCGAACACCAGCCCCCGGCGAAGATTAAGACGCAGATGATACATGTCGATCTCCAGACCGGCAAGGAACATGAGGTATAGAAGCCCAACCTGTCCGAAGACCGCAAACGAAGAATCGTCGGCGAGAACGTTGAGACCGTAAGGCCCGACAGCCACACCGGCCACAATCATGCCGATGATATGTGGAATTCTCAGTTTATTAAGAAGTATAGGCGCAAAAAGGATAATGGCCAGCACGATCAGGAATATCTGTACAGGCTCGGTTACCAATGCTTGCGTTAACAGAAGCACTTCTTAATTTAGAATTAATGATTTAGAATTAATAATTATGGTTCGCGCCCAAAGCCATCAATTCTAAATTCTTCGTTATTAACTATTAATTACTTGGAGCGGTTGGCGAGTATAAACTCTGCGATTTGTACGGCGTTGAGTGCGGCGCCCTTGCGGATCTGATCGGCCACAGCCCAGAAAGAGAGCCCGCGGGGATTGGCAAGATCGGCGCGGATACGGCCTACATATACCGGATCTGTTCCGGCGACATCGAGAGGCATAGGATAGCCCAGTGCCTCCGCCTTGTCCACAAGAACCACGCCCGGAGCCGACGCGAAGGCATAGCGGGCCTCGGCCACGCTCACCGCTTCTTCAGTCTCCACCCATATGGCCTCACTGTGCGCGCGCATCACGGGCACACGCACACACGTGGCGCTCACCTCGAGTTTTGGCGCATGCATTATCTTCTTTGTTTCGAAGTGCATTTTCATTTCCTCGCGGGTATAACCGTTTTCGGTGAATGTGTCGATATGGGGTATAAGATTGAATGCGAGCTGGCTCACGAATTTTTTCACCTCGGGTTCTTCGCCCCGTGCTATCTGGGCGCTCTGACGCTCGAGTTCTTCCATACCGGTAGCGCCGGCACCGCTGGCGGCCTGATATGTAGCCACATGTACGCGACGGATAGGCGACAGACGGTTGATCGGATTGAGGGCTACCACCATCTGTATAGTGGTGCAGTTGGGATTGGCGATGATATTGCGCGGAGCATTGAGGGCATCGGCGCCGTTGACTTCGGGCACCACCAGAGGCACGTCGGAATCCATGCGGAAGGCGCTCGAATTGTCGATCATCACAGCTCCGCCCGATGTTATGACATCGGCATATTCGCGCGACACACCGGCACCGGCCGATACAAATGCGAAATCAAGACCTGCGAAGTCGGCGGCATTCGCCGTAAGTACGCGAACCGGCTCAGTGACGCCTCCGCGAAAGCTATATGTGCGGCCTGCGCTGCGCTCAGAGCCGAAGAGACGGAGTTCGTCTATGGGAAAGTCGTTTTCCGACAGAATACGCAGAAATTCCTGCCCAACGGCGCCGGAAGCGCCCACAATAGCTATTTTCATTCTTTAGAAATAGATAAATGGTATGTAATATGTGTGTATAATCTGCAAAATTACATAATTTTTTCAACTTGCGAAAGGGTGCGAAAAAATCGCCTGCGGCACGGTGCCACAGGCGATTTCAAAAGATATATGTTTTTTTATCTGACTATAATCTTGGCTACGGTCTCCCCGGCCTTGACAATGTAGACACCCGAATTAACAGGAACACTCAGAGCCGACTTGCCCTCGCCCGCAAAAATTGTCTTGCCGTCGATAGAGGAAACGCTCACAGCCTTGCCTTCGGCGCCAGTAATCCCGACAGCCTTATCGGCGGCGAAGATGACAATACCGGCAGTTGCAGCCTCTATACCGCTGGTACCGATCTGGACTTCGGCGCGGTTCGAGCCCTTCGACTCGCCCTTATCGTAGACCGCAGTGACAGCATAGACATATTTGCCCTCTTCGGCGAGGGTCTCGTTATAGAGACACTCCTCAAGCAGAGTCTCATTGACTTTCGCGCCATCGCGATAGACGTTGAATCCCATCAGCATGGGTGGAACCACCGTCTTGGCCTCGAAAGTGAAATCGTCGAGCATGAACATGAATGTATCGGTCGCATCATAGTGTATGGCGAAATACTTCGCACCCTCAGGAAGTTTCACGGTGTATTCGGTCCAATCTTCAGGAACCGCCGAGACTTTCAAACCGGCCGACACAAACGCCGAAGTTTCGACACCTGCGGTAGAATACATTACTTCGAAGGATTCCGAATACTCCCCGGAATAGCTTTTGGCCCAGAAACTGATTGTCTGTGCTTCGCCGGTGAGCTCGGGAGAAATGGCCCAGTCATCGCACTGCGTGCCGCGGGCATTATAGAGCGCTGCAAGATATTTGTCGCCGCCGTGAGCGGCAAAATACTGGTTGAAATCGTCGCCCGATGCATCGAACACGAAGAACGTCCCCGGTTCGGCGTTTTCGTTTATATTGGGCAGGTCAAGATTCTGGAAACCGCCGATTATGGCTCCGTCGCCGTCTACGAAAGTCCAGCCCGGATATTCCTTGGCAAAGCTCCCGCCGTCCTCGAAGCCTGTCGAGCCATATTGCTGCACAGCTGGCTGCTCGGGTTCACTCCATGTGAGCGTCACAGTCTTGCCTTCGGACGTTCCTTCGAGATCGGATACGGCAGGCATGGTGGAGACAACCGGAGCTACGGTCGATTTCTCCGAAACATTGTTTGCGACATATTCGTCCTCGTCGAGTTCAACCTCCGCATAGAGAGTCATGGGTTCTTCGGCGAGGATATGCATGGGAACAACAAATTCAACTTCAGACACTTCTCCTGCCTCAAGACCGGCCATGTCCTTATCGGCATAGAATTTGTCGTCTACATAAAGTTTCACCTTAGAGGCCGAAACCGCCGATACACCTATATTCTTGACCTTTACTGTCGCCTTGAACTCCTCGCCGGCCTTGACCCTGGCTGGAGCCGCAACACCGGCGGCTGCAACGTCCTTGCTGACAGACTTGCCTACAAGGATATCGTCGATAAACAGATATTTAAACATCTTGACCGTGCCTGTGATCCTGAACTGTATGGTCTTACCGGCATATGCCGCCAGATCGATCTCCACGCGATGCCAGCCTTCGGTCGATCCGATCTCGTTGACAGCTTTGTTGAAAACAGAGACAAATTCCTGACCCGGCTCACGGATCGCGATGTCGATGACATCGGCAGCGGGGCCGTTATCGCCCACGATCGTATAGACATAGCATGCGAATACAGGCCGGTCAATTCCTTTCAGACTTATTTTACCCGAAATCAGAGAGCTGCTGTCGTCGAGATAAGAACCGATATGGGCGATGAAGCCGTTGTCGCCGCTATAGTCTGAAACACCCTGAATCGAAGAATTGTCCAACAGGCTCCATCCGGCGGATCCACTGTTTCTCAGCGACATATAATCATAGCCGAGATGTCCGCCGGCAAAAGTATCTCTGAAATCCACGTATGGCTCGCCTATGAAAACAAGCTCGGAGGCCGTACCCTGACTTTCTCCGCCTTCGCCGTCGGCAAACACTCCGTAGCGCATGCTTGTCTGAAGCACGCCGGGAGCCGAAGCCTGATACGAGAATGAAGTCTCGGTGATATTGACGGCAAGTGTCTGGTCTATTTCACCGTCAGCGACTGTCACGACAGTATAAGTGACGGCCGGGAGGACAGTTCCGTTGATATCGGTTGTAACTGGGTCCCAGCTGATGGTCACCATGCCGGGACTGGTCTCTACGACCTTGACATTGGCCGGACTCTGTGTGATGGCATATCCTACGAAGATCGAGCATCCGGCTGGGGCCGACTTTCCGGCTTCATTGGTCGCGATGATGGAGAACTTGACCATGCCGTTCTCATCGAAAGTATGACCGACAGACACGGCTTCGCCGGGATCGCCGGTACCGGAGGCTATCTGGACATTATTGGCCTTGACAATATAGCCGAATTTTCCGCTTGCCTCAGCACCGCCGAACAATGTCGTCGGAAGCTTGAACGAGATTGTACCAGTGCGCGAACCGGCCGGAAAATCGGCGATTATATCGGTCGGCACACCCGGAGCTTCGGGCGATCTGGGCGCTACGCAGTAAATGCCGCATATCTGCTCACCGTCGGGATAAGTGACCAGGCGGGTGGCCTTTCCGGTCTTGACATTCAGCTCGCAGAGGGCTCCTTCCTCCTTGAAACCGCCGAGAAGAGAATACTCTCTGGAAGAAACGGTCCAGAAAAGACGGTTGGAAGCGGTATCAAAAGTAGCCGAGGAACTGTAATAGGGCTTTTCGCCGGTAGTGGCGCCAAGGGTTCCACAGGCTTTGGTCGCACCGGTCGAAGGATCGATGGTATATAGACGCGAATTCTGGGTATATGCCTGAGTCTCACCTTCTATTGAGACAGTGCGCATTGTCTTGCTTATGCCATAGAAAGTTCCGGCATTATCAATAGCCAGTGCATTCCAGCTGCCGCTTACAGGAACCGTATATTCTATTCCGACACTCCCCTCGGCATCATCAATGGACGGATAGGTCACTGTTCCGAGATAACTGGCGCTACCACCTTCCTCGTCGTACAACTCGAAGATACCGTAGACTTTCTTGTCGACAGGGTTATAGGCCAGATCGACTGCGAGTTCGCTGCCGTCGCCGCTCCAGCTTGCGAGTTGTTCGCCCGATTCGATATCGTACGCGTCGACAAAGACAAACTCCATAATACCCCAGAGATTGAAGTAATTATGGGCATAATATACGCCATCGACCGCAACACCGCCATACGTAGCGTCAGCCTTACCTATGGTATAGACATATTCGCCTCCGGCTGCTGTCGGGAGCTGATAGAGCGCGGGAACCTCAAATTCTTCCAGATCGGAATAAACCACCGAACCATAAATGTCCGGCATGTAATCGGGATCGGCAGGAGCCGCTTTCATCCGGCCGTCGGCACGGCGGTACACTCCCGACGCAGAAACCACCTTCAGTCGATTTTCACCACTTGCCTCAATGCGTTGTTTTTTATACTTAAGAAAACCCGGAGCTTTCCCGGTAACTTCCTGCCGGAGTTCAGGCAATCCCTGATAAGGTGTGCCGACCTTTCCGGCTTTCTGCATGATTCCGCCGGAAGCAAACCCCGCGGAGGCGGTCATAGCCGCTGTGCAAATCCAGAGTAGAAATCTTTTCATAGAAATGATATTGGTTTAAAATCTGTAAGACTCGCAAAAGTATACATTATTTTAAAATTAACAAAACAAATGTCAACAAATTTATGCAAAACAAAACTTTTTGCCAAAACCACTATGCAAACACCCCTAATGGTGCTTTATCGGGCATGACAGGGCCTTTGTCGATAAAATTTATAGGTTGGTAGAGTCCGTCTTGCGTCGGCAGATACGCTTTTATAATTTTGTAGCGTGAAAAAAACGTAATCTTATGATATTTTCAGGTTCCAAAAAACTTATTGCTTCGTTTGCTCTTGTGCTCATGACGGTACAGGCCGTTTCTGCAGGAGCGCTACGCGGCAGCGTGGTCGATGCGGCAAACAACGAGGGGCTGATCCAGGCCTCTGTCCGCGTGCTCGCCGCAAAAGACTCCGCGGTCGTCAAAGCCGCCGTCACAAACGCCTCCGGCGCCTTCACCATCGAGAATCTCAAGGCAGGCAAATATATAGTAGAGGCCTCATATGTGGGTTATACCCCCGAAACGCGCAATATCACCATGACTGCCGCCGACATGCGCCTCAAACCCTTCAGCCTCTCGGAAAGCGCCATAGCTCTTAAAGAAGCCACTGTAACCGGTATCCGCACACCTATAAAAGTGATGGAGGACACTGTCGAGTTTTCGGCCGAATCATACAAGACACAGCCCAATGCCGTAGTAGAAGACCTGCTCAAACGCCTCCCCGGCGTCGAGGTAAGCTCCGACGGCAAAATCACTGCCAACGGCAAGGAAGTCAGCAAGATCCTTGTCGACGGCAAGGAGTTCTTCAGCGATGACCCGACCGTAGCGTCCCGCAATCTCCCGGTCAATATGGTCGAGAAGCTGCAGGTAGTAGACCGCAAGAGCGATCTTGCCCGCATGACAGGCGTCGACGACGGCGAAGAGGAAACCGTCATCAATCTCACGGTAAAGAAAAACATGAAAAACGGCTGGTTCGGCAATGCCGAGGCCGGATACGGTACGGACGACAGATATAAAGGCAATTTCATGGTCAACCGTTTCTGGGGCGACGGCAACCAGATGACTTTCCTCGGTTCGGCCAACAATATCAACGAACCGGGATTCGCCGACGGCGCCAGCGGACGATTCATGCGTTTCGGCGGAGCAAACGGCATTACATCGGCCCAGTCGCTCGGCTTTAACTTCAATGTCGGTAAAGACGAGATTTTCCGCGTTGGCGGCGACGTGATGTACAGCCACACCGACCGCGACAGCCGCACCGAATCGGAGCGTATATACGGCAAGGGAGTCGACCAGCAGAGCCGCTCCAACAAATACAGCCGCGACAAAGGACACAATATCCGCGCCGACTTCCGGGTGCAGTGGAACCCCGACTCGTTCAACACGTTCGAATTCCGCCCCAACATATCGTTGAACTACAACAACTCATCGAGCATCGACAGCAGCTCGGTATATCGCGACAATTTCGGCACCGGCGTGAGCCGAAGCATCAACCGCGACTACTCCAAGGGAAATTCCTTCGAGTTCGGCGGTCGAATAATCTACAATCATAAATTCCGTTCGAAGCCCGGCCGCTCGTTCTCGGTGTTCGCAAACTACCGCATGAGCAACGTCCGGGAGAAATCGGACTCTTATTCCTTCAATAAATTCCTCCAGCTCAACGACTCGGTAGACCTCTACGACCAGTGGGCCGACAACCACACGTGGAGCAACAGCATCAGCGCCCGTGTAAGCTGGACCGAGCCTTTGGGCGACGTCAAGAAAGGCAACTTCCTGACCATAGCCTACAACTTCTCCTACCGCTGGAACAATGCCGACAAACTCACCTACGACCATCCCGTGACATTCCCCGACGGCTGGGAAGGCGAGCCGGTGATCGACCCTGAACTGGTATTCAACACCGACCTCTCCAACCGCTTCCGCAACGACTATATGAACCAGAACATACGTGTCGGCTACCGCCATGTCGACAAAAAAGGACAGCTGAACGTAGGTATCTCGCTGGTGCCGCAGAGTTCGAAGTCTATAAACCTCATAGACCATGCCAAGGACATTCCACGCCGCAACGTGCTCAACGTGGCGCCATTCCTCCGCTACCGCGCCCGGTTCAGCAAAAGCCGCAGCCTTACCATTGACTACAACGGCCGGTCATCCCAGCCGTCGATGAGCCAGCTGCAGCCTGTGGCCGACTACTCCGATCCTATGCGCGTAGTCATCGGTAACCCCGATCTCAAGCCGACATTCAGCCACAACGCACGTCTCCGTTTTCAGGACTTCAACCAGGAGGCACAGCGCTCGATCATGGCAATGGTCGACGCACAGGTGGTACAGAATTCAATCGTATCGCGCATGACCTTCAACGAAGAAACGGGCGGTAACGTCACCACCTACCAGAACGTAAACGGTGTATGGAACATCCGCGGAATGAACATGATTTCCTTCCCCTTCCGCAACAAGGCGTTTACCTTCAACAACCACCTCTTCCTCAACTACAACCAAAGCGTCGGCTTCAACAACTACAACCGCAACCGCACCGGAACATTCTCGTTCAACGAAAGCCCGGGCGTTGCCTGGCGCCCCGAGTATATCGAACTCGAACTGCGTCCGAGATATTCGTTCCAGACATCGCGCAACAGCTTCCAGAAAGACAACAACCGCGACATACACACCTATGGAGGTTCTTTCTATGCCACATATACAGCTCCTTTCGGCCTCGTGCTGAGCTCCGACATCAACTACTCGGCCACATCGGGTTACTCGCAGGGATTCGACACCAGAACATGGATGTGGAACGCATCCGTTTCCTATCAGTTCCTCCGCGGACGCAACGCAGCCGTCACACTCAAGGCATACGATATCCTTGGCCAAAACGACCGCGTGCGTTTCTCCAACCCGGGCAACTATCAGGAGACAGCGCGCTACAACTCACTCGGACGCTACGTGATGATGACCGTGAGCTACAAATTCACCACATTCGGCAAAGGTGAGCAACCCCGCGACCGCAACTTTGACGGCGAACACCGCATGGGGCCTCCTCCGGGCATGGGCAGACGCGGCCCGATGGGCCCACCGCCGGGAAGATGATATTGAGTTTAAATAATTACTAATTAGAAGTTAGGAGTTAGGAGTTGCCGACGCGAAAGCACTTCTAACTTCTAATTTCTAACTAAAGCTCCTTCTAATTTCTAACCATGTGCAGTTTACAATTGCAAACGGAGGGCTTTCGGCTGATGTTGATAACTTTTAGGGCATCTGTCGAAATTTTTGCTGTTTGGCATTGTAAATTTCCGGCCGAAAATCACTAATTTTGGGCTTTCTAAGGACGGCTCTCATTCGTGAGCCGTAATTAACTATGGCCCAAGATACTTACCATACACCTGCTTTGCTCGGCGAAAGCCTTGCCGCTCTCGATATCCGGCCCGACGGAATCTATGTCGATGCCACTCTCGGAGGCGGAGGCCATTCCCATGCCATAGCCGAACGTCTGTCGGGCGAAGGACACCTCTACTCTCTCGACCGCGACAGCGACGCTATCGCCCACGCATTCGAGCACCCTAATTTCACCGCTGTACACGGCGATTTCCGCTATCTCACCAACTATCTCCGATATTACGGCCGTACCGGTCGTGTTGACGGCATTCTCGCCGATCTCGGCGTCTCGTCACATCATTTCGACGACGCATCGCGCGGTTTCTCTTTCCGAGCCGACGCCCCGCTCGACATGCGTATGAATCAGGCCGGGGGTATCACGGCGGCCGATCTCCTCGCCACATCTACCGAAGAGCATCTCGCCATGCTGTTCAAAGTCTACGGCGAGTTCCGGCAGGCACGCCGTCTGGCAGCTGCCATAGTCAAGGCCCGTGCCAACGGCGGCGTCAACACCACCGGCGAACTGACAGCTATCGCCACTCCGATGCTCAATCCCGCACGTGCAAAGAAAGAACTCGCTCAGGTCTTTCAGGCGCTCCGCATAGAGGTCAACGGCGAGATGGACGCTCTCGAGGCTTTTCTGAGGCAAGCGGCCGCAGAACTGCGTCCCGGAGGTCGCCTCGCAATCATCACATATCACTCCCTCGAAGACCGCATGGTCAAAAACTTCATGCGCAGCGGCAGAATCGACGGCGAAGCCGAAAAAGATCTGTTCGGCCGCACCGAAGCACCCCTGCGTCCGCTCGGCAAGGCGATAGTGCCAGGCCCCGAGGAAGTGGAACGCAATCCGCGCGCGCGGTCTGCGAAGCTGCGTGTCGCCGAGAAAATCAATAATTTATAAAATCCGTCATTATGAAGATGAAAGCCAGAGAAGTCGTACAGAAGACAGGCAAAGGCATCCGCGTGCTTATGCAGGGCGATGCCGTGTCGAGCAAGTTCTTCAAACGTCACTTCTTTGCCACAGCCTTCACCGTCATCGCCTGTGTGGCATTCATAGCGGCCCGCTTCGAGTGCGCCACAGACCAGAACACCATACACAGCCTCAAAAACCAGATCAACGTGATGAGCACCGAGAAACAGAAAGAACGTTCGCTCTATATGACCCTCACACGCGAGTCGGCCATGATGCATCTTGTCGATTCGCTCAAGCTCGGCCTCACCATTCCCGACGCACGCCCTCAGGTGCTCGCCCTCGACGAAAACTGATAACTTATAATTTCTGATCCAGGATAATGCCCTCTTCTCCACAAAAAAGGAACCATCGCCAGTCCGGCTCGCGAAACAGCTATGTCGTGGGCCGATTCGGCATCATATTCGCCATAACGGTTCTGATAGCCGTGTGCATATCCGTCATGCTCGTGCGCACCACCGTGGTCAATGCCGGGGCATGGAATGCCATGGGCGCATCCACCCTGCGCGACTCGAACGTCATAACACCCAACAGAGGCGAAATACTCGCCGCCGACGGAAGCATACTCGCCACCAATCTCTACTATTTCAACGTGATGATCGACTTCCGGGCCACACGTTTCGATATAACGGGCTTCCACGACACCATACCGCAGCTCGCCGGTGCTCTCGCACGCCTCATTCCGGGCAAACGCGATAGCCTTGAATGGAAGAAAAGACTTGAAAACGCCATCGAGCCTCCGAAATCCGAACGCACTCGCAATTTCGTGATCGTCAAGGGTGTTCCCGAAGAGACTGTCAACAAAATAAAACGACTGCCTTTCTTCCGCAGCTCGAAAAACTGCAACAAAACAGGCCTTAAAGTCGACAAGGTGATGAAACGCTCATACCCGTTCGGACAGATGGCCCGCATGAGCATAGGCCGCGTCGGCCAGACCGACACATGCCCCGAAGTCCACGGCCGGTCGGGACTCGAGCGCGCTCTCGACACCCTGCTCTACGGCGTGCCGGGTCTCGCACGCAAGAAACTCTTCACCCGGGGCGCACGCTACGATGTCGAAACCCCGGCCATAGACGGCTACGACGTCACCACGACAATCGACATCACCATGCAGGACATTCTCGAGAGCGAACTCGGCGAAATGCTTCTGCTTGCCAAAGCCGACTGGGGCACCGCCATCATCATGGAGGTGGAGAGCGGCGACATCAAGGCCATGTCGAATCTCGAACGCGATTCCACATCGAAGACCCCGCGCTATATCGAGGCCCTCAACAGAGCCGTCGAAGCCTATGAGCCCGGATCGGTCATGAAGGTGATGACCATGGCCGTGGCTCTCGAGAAAGGATTCGCCAAACCGGTGTCGCGCAGCTATCCCATCGGGCGCAGCTTCGCATATCTCGGTCGCCGCCCTATATCCGACACACACTCGCCGGGTTCGCTGCCCGTCGACCGATTCATAGAATACTCCTCGAATATCGGCATGGTGAAGATGACGATGCCCCACTACGAGGGCGATCCGAACCGTTTCCGCTCCGACCTTGCCGAGATGGGATTCTTCGACCGCCTCAACACAGGCATAGCCCGCGAGCGCATACCCTATTTCCCGCGCCTTCAGAATAATGTCGGCGGCCGCCTGTCGCTGTCGCGCATGGTATTCGGCTACAGCACCATGATTCCGCCGCTTTATACCTGCGCATTCTACAATGCCGTTGCAAACGACGGTAAATTCGTGCGTCCGCGCCTGGTGAAGAGCCTGCGTACTCCCGACGGACGCGACTCGGCCATCGACGTGTCGTATGTTCGCGAACGAATCCTCTCCAGCGAGAATGCCGCCATCCTGCGCAAGATGATGCGCGGAGTGGTATGGGAACAGGGCGGAACAGCCAAGGCACTCAAGAGCGACATTGTCGAGATCGCCGGCAAGACAGGCACCTGCAAGATAGCCAGAGAAGACAAGCGTCCGCGATTCGACAAAGACGGCAAGCGCCTCCAGCTCACGCCTTTCAAGGGAGGCTATCTCGAAGGTCACTACCGAGTCACATTCTGCGGCTTCTTCCCGTATGAAAATCCCAAATACACCTGCATAGTCGTGATCAACGACCCCAAAGTGCCCTACCGCGGACCGGCCCTGAGTTCAGGCACCGTACTCAAAAACGTAGCCCTGAAGATGTATGCCCGCGGTATGCTCGAAGAGGATCCCGGATTTACGGGTACTCCCGACAGATCGTCGGGCCCGACGGTATACTCATCGTTCAACAGCGGCCGCAACGCAACTCTCCACGCCGATCTGCAGCTTGCCGACTCGCGCGCCATCCGCCGACCGGCCGACCGCGTCGAAGGGTGTGTGCCCGACGTGCGCGGCGTCGGCATCCGCGAGGCCCTGACAAAGCTCGAAAGCTCCGGATATGCCGTCAGTTTCCAGGGTATCGGCTATGTAGCCGACCAGAACCCGCCGGCGGGAACACCGGCTGTCCCCGGTACCAAAGTACAACTCGTGCTCAGACACGACTGATCCTTCTTAACCACCTCAGAAAAAAATGAATCTCGAAGATATAATAAAAAATACAGAGCCGACCGTCACTTCGGCCGAAAGCCTCATCGGGGCCGTCGATGTGCTTGAACACCGGGGCTCCTGCGCCGTAGACGACATAAGCGTACTCACGGCCGACTCGCGCGCCGTGACGACGGGCGCACTTTTCGTTGCCATACGCGGCGTGGCCGTCGACGGCCACCGCTATATCGCAAAAGCAGTCGAAGCCGGTGCAGCCGTCCTCCTTGTCGAGGAGCTGCCGGAAGAGCAGCCGGAAGGCGTGCTCTTCGTCCGGGTGGCCGATACCCGCGAGGCTCTGGGCCGTATGGCTTCGCGCTACTACGGCGAACCCTCCGACGAACTGCGCCTCGTCGGCGTCACAGGTACAAACGGAAAAACCACAATCGCGACACTTCTCTACGACATGGCCCGCATGCGCGGCGAGAAGGCCGGCCTCATATCTACCGTAGCCGTAAAAATCGACGGCGAGGAATATCCGTCGGAACACACTACTCCCGATCCCATCCTGCTCAACGCGTGCCTGCGCCGCATGGCCGACGCCGGATGCACATTCGCATCAATGGAAGTAAGCAGCCATGCCGCCGACCAGCACCGCATTGCCGGTCTCAATTTTGCCGGAGGCATCTTCACGAACCTCACGCGCGATCATCTCGACTATCATAAAACCTTCGACGCCTATCTCCGGGCCAAGAAGTCGTTCTTCGACATTCTGCCGTCGGACGCGTTCGCGCTAAGCAATGCCGACGACCGCAACGGCGCCGTAATGCTCCAGAATACCGCCGCACGACGTGCGTTCTACTCCGTGCGCGACAACGCCGACTTCCATGTCCGTGTAGTCGAAGACCGCATCGACGGCATGCTTCTCGACTTCGGAGGCCGCGAGATCGAAACTATGTTCACCGGCAGTTTCAATGCCTCCAATCTGGCCGCCGTCTACGGCGCAGCCATACTTCTGGGCGTACCCCGCGAGGAGGCCTGTGTGCTCATGAGCCGGCTTCACCCCGTGGCCGGACGTTTCCAGCCGTTCCGTTCCGCCGACGGCGTTACTGCCATAGTCGACTACGCCCATACTCCCGATGCCCTTATCAACGTGCTCGACACAATACGCGAAGTCGCGTCCGAAGGCTCGTCGATAATCACCGTATGCGGCTGCGGAGGCGACCGCGACCCCGGAAAGCGGCCCCAGATGGCAAAAGCCGCAGCCGACCGCTCCGATATACTCGTCATAACATCGGACAATCCCCGTTCAGAAGACCCGCAGGCGATCATCGACGACATGCTCGCCGGCCTTGACGAGTTCGAGAAAAGCAAGACCCACTGCCATATCGACCGGCGCGAGGCAATCAGGAGCGCAGTAGACCTGGCCGAACCCGGCGATATCATTCTGATTGCCGGAAAAGGCCATGAGACTACCCAGACCCTTTCAACAGGCACCATCCACTTCGACGACCGCGAAGAAATCGTCGCCGCCTTCCAAAATAAATTATGAGTTATGGATTATGAATTATGCTTTGACAAAAATCTGCAAATCATAATTCTTATTCATAATTCATCATTCATCATTCATAATTTATAATGCTGTATTATCTTTTTTCACTACTTCAGGATTCAGGCTTCCCCGGCGCACGCCTGATGAATTACATAACATTCCGCTCGGGCGCTGCATTCGTGCTTGCGCTCCTGCTCGCTATTTTCGTCGGCAAAAACATAATCCACCGTCTGCAGAAAATGCAGATAGGCGAGATCGTGCGCGACCTCGACCTCGAGGGACAGATGAAAAAGACCGGCACCCCGACCATGGGCGGCGTCATCATAATCCTCTCTATCGTATTGCCGTGTTTACTTGTGGGAAATCTCTCCAACCTCTACATGCTCCTCATGCTTCTTGCCACTCTATGGCTCGGCTCCATCGGCTTCCTCGACGACTACATGAAGCTCCGCAAGCACAATAAGGACGGCATAAAGGGTAAATACAAGATCGTAGGACAGGTAGGCATAGCCGTAATCGTAGCCGCCGTGATGTATGCCAGCCCCGATATGGTGCTCGTCGAGAACAGCGAGATCATAAGCAGCGACACCAACCGTGTGGAAGAAGTCGTATACGGCAACGAAGTGACCAAATCGCCGCAGACCACTATTCCGTTTGTAAAAAACAACAACTTCAACTACTCGTGGCTCACCGCCTGGCTGGGCGACTACGCCGAGACCGGAGGCTGGATAGTGTTTTTCCTCCTTACGGTATTTATGGTCACCGCGACAAGCAACGGCGCCAATCTCAACGACGGACTCGACGGCATGACCGCCGGCCTTTCAGCCATCGCCGGAGTGGCGCTCGCCGTAATGGCCTACCTCGGAGGCAACCTCATATACTCCTCTTACCTTAATATAATGTATGTGCCGGGCAGCGAGGAACTGGTGGTATATATGGCGGCCTTCGTCGGGGCCCTCATAGGCTTCCTGTGGTACAACGCCTCGCCGGCGCAGGTATTTATGGGCGATACGGGCAGCCTCACTCTCGGAGGCGTCATCGCAGTCTTCGCAATCCTCATTCACAAGGAATTGCTGCTGCCTCTGCTCTGCGCTCTCTTCTATATCGAGGATCTTTCGGTAATAATTCAGGTAGCTTACTTCAAACATACAGGCGGCCGCCGTGTTTTCAAAATGACGCCCCTGCATCATCACTTCCAGAAAGAGGGCAACGCCGGAATCGACGCACTGATACAGCGTCCTCTCCACGCCATTCCCGAGTCTAAGATCGTCACCCGATTCTGGATCATAGGCATTATACTTGCCGCAATAACATTCGTAACATTAAAAATCAGATAATGGACACAACAAAACGACGTCTCGTAGTGCTCGGTGCCGGTGAAAGCGGCACGGGAGCCGCCATACTGGCAAAGGACAAAGGTTTCGACGTGTTTTTGAGCGATTCGGGAACTATCTCGCCCAAATATCGCGCCATTCTTGAGAACGAGGGCATTCCTTTCGAGGAAGGCTCGCACACGATGGACAAGATTCTGTCGGCCGATGAAATCGTGAAAAGTCCCGGCATACCCCTCGATGCACCTGTGGTAAAGGCCGCCGTGGCAAAAAACATACATATTATCAGCGAAATCGAATTTGCCGGACGCTACACCGACGCCAAGATGGTATGCATCACAGGCAGCAACGGCAAGACGACCACCACAATGCTGATACACCATATCCTCACCGGTGCAGGGATCGATGCAGGACTCGCGGGAAACGTAGGCCACAGCCTCGCCTATCAGGTGGCACGCGCGCCGCACAAGGTCTACGTGGTGGAGCTCAGCTCATTCCAGCTCGACAATATGTACGACTTCAAAGCCAACATAGCCGTACTGATGAATATCACTCCCGACCACCTCGACCGCTATGAACATCTGATGCAGAACTATGTCAATGCAAAATTCCGCATCCTCCAGAACATGACCCCGAAAGACGTCTTCATTTTCTGGAAAGACGATCCTGTGATAAGCGCCCAGCTCAAGAAGATAACCACGGAGGCCGCCATGCTGCCATTCTCCGAACATGAGGAGGAAGGTTCGGCCGCATACATCGACGCCGAAAACGAACTCATATTCCGCACTCCGGGAACATCGATGAGCATGCCGCGCGCCGATCTCGCCCTCAACGGACTGCACAATGTTTTCAACTCCATGGCCGCCGGACTGTCGGCATGTGTGCTCGACATACGCAAGGACGATATCCGCCGCGCCCTCGAAGACTTCTCCGGCGTGGAACACCGCCTCGAACCCGTAGCCGAAATCGACGGCGTACACTGGATCAACGACTCGAAGGCGACCAACGTCAATTCGTGCTGGTATGCACTCGAGGCGATGACCTCCCCGACGGTGCTCATTCTCGGCGGCAAGGACAAAGGCAACGACTATTCTGAAATCCTGCCTCTGGTAAAGGAAAAAGTGACTGCCATCGTGGCCATGGGCGTAGACAATGCAAAAATCATCGACTTCTTCGCTCCCCACGTGGCGCACATAGCCGACACCCATACACTTGACGATGCCATAGACGCATGCCGAGGCTTCGCCCGTCCCGGCGACACCGTGCTTCTCTCGCCCTGCTGCGCCAGCTTCGACCTCTTCAAAAGCTACGAAGACCGCGGCCGCCAGTTCAAGGCCGCCGTCCGAAAATTATGAATTATGGATTATGAATTATGATTGACAACACTCTCAATTCATAAATTCATGATCCATAATCAAACAATTCATAATTCATCATTCATAATCCATAATTAGATAATGTCCTCTCCCGCTGTTGCTGAAATTGACGAAGGTGCCGTAAAGGACGTCAAGGCCAAGGTGCGTACCGACCATCACCTCTGGGGTACATACATCATACTGGTCATAATAGCCATCATAGAGCTGTTTTCCGCCTCTATCCAGGAAGTGAACGACGGCGACATCTTCCGGCCTATCATGCGTCACGGAGGCTTCCTGCTCGGTGGCCTCGCATGTATGCTGATAATCCAGAAAATACACTACCGTTATGTCTATGCCCTGATCCCGCTGTATGTTATATTCAGCGTGGGGCTTATGATAGCGGTACGCTTCGTCGGCGTTGAGATGAACGGCGCCGTGCGTGCCATCCGTATAGCCGGCATACCCGTGCTCCCGGCCGAATTCATGAAACTGGCCGCGGCACTCGGCATGGCATGGATACTTAGCCGCAATCAGATGAAAGGTACACGCGACATCACCACACGCGGCTTTATATTCTGCATGCTTTTCCTCTTCTTCTGTGCCGGGCTTCTGTTCTCGCAAGGTCTGTCGAATACCATCGTCGTAATAGCCATCGGATTCTCCATGATGCTCGTCGGCGGAATGGGCTGGAAGAAATTCGGCCTCGCCCTGGCCATCACGGCCATCCTCGGGGGAGCCGCCATTTTCGTCAAGACAAGCATGAGTTCTGGCAAGAAACTCACGCCTGAACAGGAAATGGTATACACCCTCAACAAAGAACGCCCCGAAGACATCGGCGGCGAAGGACGCGGCAGCACATGGAAAGCCCGCGTGAAACGTCACTTCCGTGCCGACAAGCATCTCGACAAATTCGACATCGACAACCAGCAGGAACAGCTCAGCTACATAGCCCAGGCTCACGGAGGTCTCACCGGCGTAGGCATAGGCCGTTCGCGCGAGAACGCACGCCTCCCTCTCGCATTCTCCGATTACATCTATGCCATCATCATAGAGGAGATGGGCCTGTTCGTCGGCCTCGGTATCCTGATATGCTATCTGTGGATACTCGGCCGTAGCGCCAAGCTGACCATGCGCTTCAAGCAGACCCTCCCCGGAGTGCTTGTCATGGGCTGCGCCTTCACAATCGTATTTCAGGCGCTTTTCCACATGGCCATAGTATCGGGTGTTTTTCCGGTATCGGGACAACCGCTGCCGCTGATATCGAAAGGTGGTATTTCCGTTCTTGCCACATCGCTGGCATTCGGAGTAATGCTCAGTTGCGCGCGACATGCGGCCCGCACCACCGACACCGGAGCCGACCAGCGTATCGACGCCGAAATGCTTCCTGAAAATGCCCGCAGCGAGAACCCTGCAATGATGGAGACGACGAAAGATTGAATTAACCCAACATATGATGAAAGAAGAGAAAAAGCCGATCCGCATGCTCATAAGCGGCGGAGGAACAGGCGGACATATATTCCCGGCACTTTCGATAGCCGCGGCCGTCAGACGCCGGCATCCCGACGCCGAAATTCTCTTTGTCGGAGCCGACAACCGCATGGAAATGGAACGCGTGCCGGCCGCCGGATATGAAATTGTCGGATTACCCGTCAGCGGTTTCGACCGCAAGCGTCTGTGGCGCAATGTCAAGGTGCTTTTCCGACTCTGGAAAAGCATGCGCATGGCACGGCGCATAGTGCGCGACTTCAGACCCGACATCGCCGTCGGGGTGGGAGGATATGCCAGCGGGCCGACTCTCAAGGCGGCCCAGAAGGCCGGAATACCTACCCTCATACAGGAACAGAACTCCTATCCGGGCGTGACAAACAAACTGCTCGCCGCCAAGGCCGATGCCATATGCGTTGCATACGAGGGCACCGAGCGCTTCTTTCCGGCCGACAGGATAGTACTTACCGGCAATCCCGTGCGCCCGGCCCTCCTCGCTTTTTCGGCTACTCAGGAAGATTCCAAAAAAGCCATGGGATTCGACCCGGGGCGTCCGCTCGTGCTTGTGGTCGGAGGCAGCCTTGGCGCACGCACCCTCAACAATGCCATGATCGACGCCGTGGAGAGCGGCGAGACAGAGCAGGTACCGTTCCAGGTCATGTGGCAGACCGGAAAGAACGACTGGGAGCGGTGTCGCCGGGCCATGGACACATGTCATCCGTCATCGGTCAAAGCCTCTCAGTTCATCACCGATATGGCACAGGCATACCGCGCGGCCGATCTCGTTGTGTCGCGTGCCGGAGCCGGTACAATAAGCGAACTCGAACTGCTCGGCAAAGCCGCCGTGCTGGTGCCGTCGCCAAACGTGGCCGAAGACCATCAGCGTCATAACGCCGAAGCCCTCGCCGACAAAGGAGCTGCCGCCATGGTGCTCGACGCCGATGCTCCCGAGGAACTCTGGAAAAAAATATGCGTCCTCGCCGGTGACCGCGCGGCCCTCGCGGGTCTGAGTGCCAATATCAGCCAGATGGCGCTCCGCGACAGCGACGAAAAAATTGCAGATCATATAGATGCTATAATCAGCAAATGAAAAAGGTTTACTTTGTCGGAGTAGGCGGTATCGGAATGGCCGCCCTCGCAAGATATTACCTCTCCCTCGGCCTGCCGGTGGCAGGCTATGACCGTACCCCCTCGGCTCTTACAGCCGAACTCGCAGCCGAAGGCGTCGCCGTGAGCTACGACGATGCCATGACGGCCGTACCCGAGGCTTTCCGCAATCCGGCCGAGACTCTCGTGGTATATACTCCCGCTGTTCCCGACGGCAATGTACCGCTCACCTTTTTCCGTGAAAACGGTTTCGAGGTGCGCAAACGCGCATGGGTACTCGGACAGGTGACACGCGACAGCAAGGGTCTCTGCTTTTCAGGCACCCACGGCAAGACTACGACTTCGTCGATGGCCGCCCACGTGCTGCACTCCGGCCCCATAGGCTGCAACGCCTTCCTGGGGGGAATCCTTAAAGGATACGACAGCAATCTTATGCTCAGCGCCACATCGCCCTACAGCGTCATCGAGGCCGATGAGTACGACCGGTCATTCCACCAGCTCACTCCCTACATAGCGGTGGTAAACGCAACCGATCCCGACCATCTCGACATCTATGGTACTGAAGAGGCATATCTCGAGAGTTTCGCCCATTTCACCGAACTGATCCGCCCCGACGGCTTCCTGATAGTCCACACTGGTCTGAAACTCGTCCCGCGGCCACCGGAAGGTGTCACAACCTATACTTTCGGCCATGACAGCGGCGATTTCCATGCCGCCAACGTACGCGTGGGCGACGGCACGATAGTGTTCGACTTCGTATATCCGGGCGGCTCGATCGCCGATATAGAGCTGGGCGTACCCGTAGCCATCAATGTCGACAACGCCGTGGCAGCACTCGCCGCAGTATGGCTCACCGGCACGCTCACGCCCGAGCTTGCCCACGAAGCCATAAAAAGCTATCCTGGCGTCGAACGCCGCTTCGAATTCCATCTCAAGGAGAACGGCCCCACAGGCCGCGCCATCATTGACGACTATGCCCATCACCCCGACGAAATCCGTCAGAGCATAGCCTCCGTGCGCGCACTCTATCCCGGACGCAGACTTACAGTCGCGTTCCAGCCCCATCTTTATACACGCACCCGCGATTTCGCCGACCAGTTCGCCGAAGCCCTCGACGCCGCCGACGAAGTGGCGCTTATCGATCTCTATCCCGCTCGCGAACTGCCGATTCCGGGAATAAGCTCGAAAACCATCTTCGACAAGCTAAAAAACGAAAATAAAATCATGATTTCAAAGGAACACTTTGTCGATACGATGAAAAATCGTAACTTTGAAATCCTGTTGACTCTCGGCGCCGGCGACCTCAATCTCTGTGTGCCGCCTTTGGTGCAGGCTCTGAAAACGGAGTAAGTTTTTAAGATTTAAGATTTGGAGCTATAGAATATAGAATATGACGCGGAAATCGGTGCTGATGTGTGTGTTGACCATCGTCATGGTGGTTTACTTCGCCTTTGCCCTCACCGTAACGGCCCGTATGGCGCGGACCGAACGTCTTTCGCGTCTGGAAGTTCGTCTGGCTCCGTCGAAAACCGACTTCATCGAACAGGCCGATATAGTCCATGAATCAGGCCTCGACTCCGATAGTCTGAAAAACGTGCTGCGCTCAGGCTTCGATCTCTACGGTCTTGAGAAGCGGCTCTCGGCCTCCGACAAGATCCAGGATGCCAACGCCTCGATACTCGCCGACGGCACGGTTCTCATAGAGGTCACTCCGATGGAGCCTGTGGCAAGGGTGTTCGAATACGGCAAACCGTCGTACTACATCAACGCCGGCGGCAAACGCATATCGGCCGAGCTGCGTTATCATCTGGACGTCCCTGTGCTCGTAGGACGCTTCGACTCAATCCACCCCGCGAGCCGCCTGCTGCCACTGCTCGACTATATCGCCAATCACCCCGAGGCGAGCGCCCTCGTGGCCACGGTCACCCAGGAAGCTGACGGAAACATAATCCTCATACCCAATATCGTGGGCCATGTGATAAACTTCGGCGACACGACGATGATGGCCGACAAATTCATGCGGTTGCGCACGTTCTACCGCCATGTGGCGCCCGTAAAAGGTTGGGATGCCTACGATACCGTGGCCGTGCGATGGCGCAACCAGGTCGTGGCCACACGACGCGACAAAGCCATGCCTCCTGTAGAGCTTCCGACTGTCGAAGAGCAGACAGGCTCGCTCGACATCGACGATAATGAAACCATAACCGGCCCCGACGAGACCGAAGGGGCTGCCGACTCCTCAAATACAAGCCATTGACAACCATGGAACCAAAGACAGTAGTTGCCTTAGAAATCGCCTCTTCCAAAATAAAGGGTGCCGTCGGTTCGATCGAATCCGACGGCCGTCTCACCGTGCTCGCGGTAGAGGAAACACCCGCCATCAACAATGTCCGCTACGGCCGTGTGCAGAACATACGTGAAGTCAGCGACGCCCTCGCCGATATCATAGGGCGTCTCGAAGCATCGCGCAACGTGACACCGGCTAAAATCAGCGGCGCCATTGTAGCCGTCGGCGGACGTTCGGTCATGGGTGCTCCGACAACGGCCTCACTGCGCTTCCAGCGCGAATGCGAGATCACAGACTCACTGGTGCAGCGTCTCATCTTCGAGGCTACGCGCGACTACGTGGGCGAGCGCTCGATCATCGACACTCTCCCGCGCATGTTCTATGTCAACAATACCGCCGTAAAGAAAGCGGTCGGCAATTTCGCCGAGACACTGCGCGGCGATTTCACCATGGTCACATGCGGCAAAGAGACACGACAGAACCTCGAACGCCTCAAATTCGGCAAAATAGAGCCTGATCATATCCACTACCGTCTGCGCGCCACGGCCATAGCCGATTTCGTGCTTTCATCCGACGAGAAGCAGGTAGGATGCATGCTCGTCGACTTCGGCGCCGAGACTTGCACCGTATCGGTATACCGCGAAGGCGCCCTGTGCTTCCTGAGTACTATACCGATGGGATCACGACTGATCACTCTCGACATCATGGCCGGTCTCGGCGTGACAGAAGAAGCCGCCGAAAATTTCAAGACCACCCTCGCCACTCTCGGCGACAAGCACGGCACAGGAGTCAACGCCGTCGAAATCGACGGATATGTGCGCGCCCGTGCCGGCGAGATTGCGGCAAATATACTCAACCAGCTCACCGTCTCCGGCATGGCCGACAACATATCGAAAATAGTGCTGACGGGCGGAGGCGCGAAACTCCCCGAATTCGCCACAGTACTCTCCAATCAGGCCAAGCTCCCCGTGCGCGTGGCCGATATGTCAGGCGACGTCGTATTCCGCACTCCCGGACGCAACAACTCCGACAACATCGACATCGTGGCGCTACTCTGGGCCGCGCGCACCTTTCCTGCCGAAGAATGCCTGTCGCTGCCCTCCACCGGCGAAAATGAAAACATAATCACCTCCGGCACCACGACAGCCGAGAAAACCGTAGCGGCCGCCGTTGCCGCGGCTGCCGTCGCAGAGACAGTACGGGAGGTAGAAGTGACAGATGCCGAAGAGAGTCTCTTCGAGGAAACTCACGAAGACATGCCCGAGGATTATGATGAGGAAGACATATTAAGCGACGACCCGGACGATCCCGAAGATGACGAATCGCAAGAGCCCCGTCGCCGCTTCGGTCTTTTCAGCCGCACCAAGGCCAAAAAAACGCCAAAACGCCCCGTTCGCGAACCCGAGCCTGAACCGGAACCCGAAGAAGATGTTTATGAAGAGGAGGACGAACCAGAAGAGATAGAGTCCGAACCCGAGATCAGCAAGATATCGCGTACGCTCGAAGGCATGAAAGCCGGCATAATCAAATTCTTCACCACTCCTGAAGAGGACGATGACGACGAAGACAACTGACAGGTAAAAGTAATAAGTAAAAAGTAATAAGTCGCACGCTTATTGCCTATTACTTAAAATCTTTTATTACTTATTACTCCATCCTTATTACTTAAAAAGACATGACAGATCCCGAAGATCCCCAGCTCATAGAGAAATATCAGAGAGCGTCGGCTCCCGAAACGCCAGGAGCAGCCAAGATCATAGCCATGGGCGTAGGCGGCGGCGGCTGCAACGCCGTGGCCTACATGCACAGCCAAGGTGTGAAAGGCGTCGACTTCGTGGTGCTGAACACCGATAAACAGGCACTCGATCCGGTGCCGGTGGCAACCAAAGTACTCCTCGGACCGCAGACCACCAAAGGTCTCGGAGCCGGAGGAAAGCCTGAAGTTGGCGAAGCTGCAGCCCTGGAAAGCGTGCCCGAAATAGAAAAACTGCTCACCGACGACGTCAAGATGGTCTTCGTCACCGCCGGTATGGGCGGCGGTACCGGTACCGGCGGCGCTCCCGTCGTGGCCGGTGTGGCGAAAGAAAAAGGAATCCTCACCGTCGGTATCGTCACCATTCCCTTCTTCTTCGAGGGCATGAACAAGATAAACAGCGCCATCGAGGGCGCCGCACGCCTGCAGAAGAACGTCGATGCCATGCTCATCATCAACAACGACCGCCTCGGCACCATCTACCCCGACCTCGACTGGGCCGAAGCGTTCTCCAAGGCCGACGATATCCTCACGACCGCCGCACGCACGATATCCGACATGGTTACGACACTCGCCAATATCAACATCGATATGCGCGATGTCGACACCTGTCTGCGCGACGGACGCACGGCACTGATCTCGGTCGGCTACGGCGAAGGCCCCAACCGTATGTCGGACGCCATGAAGGCGGCCCTTCACTCTCCCCTTCTCTGCGATACCGATATAATGAGCGCCAAGGAACTTCTGTTCGCGTTCTATTACTCCCACGACATCGAACCCGCATTCAAGGTTTCGGAAACCCGTGAGGCAAACACCCTTGTCACCCAGATCAACAAGCGGGTACACATCAAATTCGGCTGGGGCTACGACGATACCCTCGGCAACAAAGTGAAGTTCACCATTCTGGCATCGGGCTTCGACGTTAGCGTAGACACCGGAGGCAACTTCACCGTCATCGAAGGCCGCAAGGCCGAGACAGCCGAGACTCCCGAAGTGCCCGAAGCCGTAGTGACGCTCTACGGAAAAGAGAAAATAGACGAGTTCAACCGCCAGCAGGAAACCCAGAGCTATTATATCCTATCGGCCGACCAGCTCGACAGCGACGAGGCCATAGAAATGGTCGAGCGCTCCCCCGCTTTCAAACGCGACAAACGCAAGGCTTCCGTACAGCGCCAGCCCGAACCCGAATCAGAGACACGAAAAGGCAGCCCCGACACCAAAATATTCTTCAACACAGATGACAAATAACACCAAGAAACCGCGTCTTGTGGTATCGACAGGAGCCGGTATCAGTGCCGAAAGCGGCATAAAGACCTTCCGCGACGCCGACGGTCTGTGGGAGAACTATCCGGTGATGGATGTGGCGAGTGCCGACGGTTTCCGCCGCAATCCGGCGCTCATACATCAGTTCTACAACGAACGCCGCCTCCAGCTCGGTACTGTAAAGCCCAACCGCGCCCATGAGATCCTGCATGAACTCGAAGAGCATTTCGACGTGTGTGTCATCACCCAGAATGTCGATGACCTCCACGAACGCGCCGGCAGCACCGAGGTTGTGCATCTGCACGGCGAACTGACCAAAGTGCGTGCCCTCGACAATCCCGACCTCACCTTCCGCCTCGAAAGCTACGACACCGAGACAACGCCCGAAACCCGTATCGACGGCCATCGCGTAAGGCCTCACATAGTCTTCTTCCAGGAAGCGGTGCCCATGTTCGAGCCTGCAACACAGCTTGCCGCAGAGGCCGATATCTTTGTCATCGTAGGCACGAGTCTTGTGGTTTATCCGGCAGCCGCCCTCCTCCACTATGTACGTCGCGGAGTGCCTGTATACTATATCGATCCCAATCCGTCGCAGGTGCCAGAAGGTGTCACCGTCATACGTGAAAAAGCTACCGAAGGTATGGCGCGTCTTGCCGAAATACTGCTGAAAAAATACTGAACGACGGTGTTTCGCCCTGATCTCATAGCAACCCGAATATCGAAAGCCGGGTCAGAAACAGTCAAAGCACCCGCATCCTTGCGGGTGCATGCATATCAACACGCAGAATCATTATCACAATTATTCCCATGAAACACCTGTTTGTCATCATTTTCGCAGCTCTTGCCGCATTTGCGGCATCTGCCGCCGACGCTCCCGAAAAGCCATGGCGCTACACCGACGCACGCGAGTTGCGTATCATCAACAAAGGATTCGACAACACCGAACGGCCCTACTGGCGCATTCCGGCCTACCTCAAAGACAGCGTGCGCCCCGACCTCTGGAGCCGCCAGATGTGCTCAAGCGGCATAGCCGTGCGCTTCGCCACAAATTCAAGCCGCATAGGAGTGCGATATACCCTCCTCTGGAACACCCACATGATCCATATGGCCGATACCGGCCTCAAGGGGACCGACCTCTACGTGTGGCAGGGCGACTCGGTATGGCGTCACGTCAACACCAACCGTCCCTACGTCAAGGACAAGGAGACCAAACTTGTCGAATCGACCTACGTCAGCAACCTCGACACCACCCGCATGACCGAATATATGGTCTATCTGCCTCTCTACGACGGTATCGAACAGCTCGAGATCAAGGTAGACAGCACCGCGGCCCTCACTCCCGGCGCACCCGAACTTATCGACAGCCGAACCAAAATCGTGGCCTACGGCACAAGCATTCTTCAGGGAGGCTGTGCCTCGCGCGCAGGCATGGCGGCGACCAACATCATAAGCCGCGACCTCAACTGCGAGGTCGTCAACCTGGGCTTCAGCGGCGAAGGCAAGATGGACAGCTGCATGGCCCGCGCAATGGCGAAAATAGCCGATGCCGACCTCTACCTTATCGATCCCGTGCCCAACTGCACCGAAATGATGTGCGATACACTCACCTACGGCTTCATCGACATTCTCCGCAAGGCTCGTCCCGACGTGCCTATCGTAATGCTCGAGGGTCCGATCTATCCCTACGCCCGCCAGGACTCTTTCTTCGGTAAATACCTGCCTAAGAAAAACGCTGCTTTCCGCCGCAACTATGAGCGCCTCAAAGCCGAGAATCCGGCAAACCTCTACTACGTGGACTCCATAGAACTCGACGGCGAGGAAGACGACGGTACCGTCGACGGCATACACCTCACCGACCTCGGCTTCAAATACTACGCCGAAAAAATGACCCCGATACTACGCAAAATATTACAGAAATAAGGTTAGGGGTTAGTGGTTAAAGGTTAGGGGAGGACTCTCACTAACCAATAACCCCTAACCACCAAACCCTAACCTTTAACCCATAACCCCTAACCCATAACCTAAGGATAAAAAGAATATGGCAAACTGGTTTGAATGCAAAGTCCGCTACGACAAGCTTCAGGAAAACGGAGCTGTCAAGAAAGTGAACGAACCCTATCTTGTAGACGCCCTCTCCTTCACCGAAGCCGAGGCCCGCATCACTGAAGAACAGACCCCTTTCATATCGGGTGATTTCAGCGTATCAGCCGTGAAACGCACCAAAATCGCCGAAATCTTCTTTGTTGAAGGCGGCGACCGCTGGTTCCTCGTCAAAGTAGGATTCATCACCATCGACGAGAAAACCGCTGTCGAGAAACGCTCCACATCGCTCATCCTCGTACAGGCTTCCAACTTCAAGGAAGCATACGACAACTTCATCAAAGGCATGGCCGGGACAATGGCCGACTATGAAATCGTGTCGATCTCCGAGACTCCGCTCATGGACGTCTATAAAATGAAAGTCGTAGACTGATGGACAACATAGCCCGCGCTCTCGACGCCGTCCGCGCCACCATTCCTGCCGGAGTGGAGCTGGTGGCGGTGTCGAAATTCCATCCCGCCGAGGCCATCGCCGAGGCATATGCCGCCGGACAGCGCCTTTTCGGCGAGAGCCGGGTACAGGAACTGGCCGTGAAAGTGCCGGCGCTTCCCGCCGACATTTCATGGCACTTCATAGGCCATCTGCAGACCAATAAAGTGCGCCAGCTCATTGCCCTGAGACCGGCCCTGATAGAAAGCGTCGACAGCGAACGTCTGCTACGGGCCATCGACGCCGAGAGCGAACGCGCCGGCATAGTCAGCCGCGTGCTGATGCAGGTACATGTGGCCCGCGAAGAAACCAAATTCGGCCTTACCCCCGAAGAGATGCTCGCTTTCTTCACCTCCCGTGCATACGAATCTCTCCGTGCGACACACATATGCGGTCTCATGGCCATGGCCTCGAATACCGACGACATGAGCCGTGTGGCCGATGACTTCGCCCGCGTGGCAGCCCTCAAAACCGAAATACAGCAGGCGTGTTCCGATCTGCGCGGCTTCGACGCCCTCTCCATGGGCATGAGCCACGACTATCCGCTGGCCATAGACGCCGGCGCAACCCTCGTCCGCGTAGGCACCGCAATTTTCGGCGACCGCAACTACTGACCTCCCGTTTCCATCAGGTCGCGGACCGACACATCAGGCTCATTTCTAAAATATTTTTCGTATATTTGCCGATTATGGAAGACAAAGGTACTGACATCGGGCTGCGCGAGGCGCAGGCAGCGGTCGACGGGTGGATACGCACCGTCGGCGTGCGCTATTTCTCGCCGCTCACCAATATGGCCATACTGACCGAGGAAGTGGGCGAAGTAGCCCGCATCATCGCCCGTACCGACGGCGAACAGTCGGCCAAGCCCGGCGAACGTCTCGACCTCGCCGACGAGCTTTCCGACACGCTGTGGGTACTGATGGCCATAGCCAACCAGCATGGCATAGATCTGGCCGAAGCTTTCCGCAACAATATATCGAAAAAAAGCGTTAGGGATAGCAGAAGACATATTGAAAATCCCAAACTAACATAAACACTATTAGCTATGAGCGAACCTACAACAGACAAATACACACAGGCCATTGCCGCCAGCAAAGTGACTGAAGACGATGCCGCCGTATCGGCTGCCGTACAGAAAATCCTCGACGAACACTTCGCCGAAAACAACAACAAGGACGTCTATAAATTCCTTTTCAACACCATCGACCTCACCACACTGAAGGCAACCGACTCGCCCACTTCGGTATCGCGTTTCACCCAGAATGTAAACGACTTCGAGGAGCAGTTCCCCTCGCTTCCCAATGTGGCCGCCATCTGCGTGTATCCCAACTTCGCCGCCGTAGTGCGCACGGTGCTTGAGGTGAGCGACGTCAAGATCGCATGTGTATCGGGTGCATTCCCCTCGTCGCAGAGCTTCGAGGAAGTAAAGATAGCCGAAACCTCGCTCGCCGTAGCCAACGGTGCCGATGAAATCGACATCGTGCTCAACCTGGGCTACTTCCTCGACCACGACTATGAGTCGCTCGTCGACGAAATCACCGAGCAGAAAGAGGCCTGCCGCGACGGACGCCTTAAGGTCATCCTCGAAACCGGAGCACTCAAGACCGCCAAAAACATCAAGATCGCATCTATCCTGTCGCTCTACTCCGGCGCCGACTTCCTCAAGACCTCTACCGGCAAGGAATATCCCGGCGCAAGCCTGGAGGCCGCATATGTGATGGCCCAGTGCATCAAGGAATACTACGAGAAGACCGGCAACCGCGTGGGCTTCAAGGCTGCAGGCGGTGTTGCGACGACCGAAGACGCCGTGAAGTACTACACCGTGATCAAGGAAGTACTCGGCGAGGAATGGCTCACCAACGAATACTTCCGTCTCGGTGCAAGCCGTCTGGCCAACAATCTCCTCAGCGACATTGTCGGCTACGAAGTAAAGCATTTCTGATTCTTTCGGAATAAAGAGGACAGTTTACATGCTTTTTTCTTAACTTTGCAATTCCTGATTTAACGAAACAATATGAAGATTTGGGTTTATCTCGATGGCCGCCAGCAAGGCCCTTTTGAATTGGAACAGCTCTTCGATATGCCCGTCGACGAGAATACCAAAGTATGGTTCGACGGTCTTCCGCGCTGGTGCGCGGCAGGCGAGATCGAAGAACTGCGCTGCCTTTTCGACGGAAGCCGTCCGGCTCCTGCCAAAACATCCGCAGAATCCGAACCATCGGAGACCGCGGACAATGCAGAGCCGACCGACACCACGGAAGAACTGGCCGCCGAACAGAAGCCCGAATCACCATATACCCCGGGCAGGCGCATGCCGCGTCGCGAACTCCCCGACGAACCTTGCCCGAGCACATATCTCGGATGGAGCATCGGCCTGGCCATCTGTTGCTGCTCGCCTCTGAGCATCGGTGCTCTCATCGCCTCGATATGTGTCACCAGCTTCTATCAGGGCGGCAATGTCGAGAAAGCCAAAAAAGCATCTGAAATCGCGGCATGGCTTATCATGATAGCCATAGCTCTGGGATTCTTCCCCGTGATGTTCATGAGCTCTCTCTTCGGAGAATGAAAGATATGAAATTCCGCATGGCGGCTACGGCGGCAGCATTGCTCGCCGTAGCCGCCATATTTTGTTGGTATTACTACAACCACGACCCGCTCGCAGGCCGATCGCCACGCTGCCTCTTCAGGCTTCTTACGGGCTACGACTGCCCCGGCTGCGGAAGCCAGCGCGCATTTCACGCCCTCCTTCACGGCGATATAGCCTCCGCATGGAGCTACAATCCGTTTGTGTTTTTCGCCGTACCAACCGCCATATTCTATATCATAGTCGAAAACGGCCGCCGGACATGGCCGCGGCTGCACGCCCGCGCTGTACGCCCCGCCATTCTCACCGCTATCCTCCTGGCCATAATCGCCTGGTGGATTCTCCGCAATCTCCTCTGACGGGGACGTCGGGCACATGAAATAATAATCCCGCCCCTCCTCCCTTGCCCCTCGCCCCTAAAAGAATATTTTGCCATTTAAGATTATATCATTATTTTTGTATATCATACTCCAAATTGCTTAAAATGCGTCTAAAAGCCATTATATCGGGCGTTTTCATTGCCTTGAATCTGCTCTGCGCGACAGCCCAGACACTTAGCCACACCTATCCCGACGGCCGCACCACTACCGTGACCGCAATGTCGCCTTCCATAGTCCGTGTCGACAACGTCGCAAAAGGACAGAGCATAGCTCCCGAGCAAAGTGTACTTGCAATGCCTACGGGCGACTTCTCGGTAGGCTCCAATATCCGCTTCAGCTTCGGCCCCGACGGCTCGCTGCATATCACCACACCCCTCAACAGTCTCGTTGATCCGGGTACACGCGAAAGCAACAACGGTCTCACCGAAACATCGCTCCTCATCGGACAGCCCGGAACATGGCGCGGCGGCGGCGAACGCGGCCACAGCATAGCCATGAGCGGCGACACCCTTGTGATGTACAACCGGCAGAACTACGGCTATACAGGCTCCGACCCGCGCATAAAGCAGATGAACATCACCATGCCGGTAGTACTTTCCGACCGCGGTTTCGCTCTCGTTTTCGACGATTATGCCGCCTCCGAACTTATTCTCGGCAATCCGGTGCGATACATCACCGAAAGCGACAAGCCCGTAAGCTACTACTATGTCTACGGCTCGACTCCGGCCGAACTGACCAACAACCTTACCGAACTCTCAGGCCGCCAGCCGCTGCCGCCGATGTGGTCTCTCGGATATATCACCTCGAAATACGGCTACCGTACCCAGGCCGAGACTGAAGGCACCGTCGATACCCTTAAGCAGGCAGGCTATCCACTCGACGGAATCGTGCTCGACCTCTACTGGTACGGCAAAGAGGAGGATATGGGACGCCTCGCGTGGGATAAAGATCAATGGCCCGATGCAAAAGGCATGCTTGCCTCCCTCAAGGACCGCGGAGTGAACACCGTGGCCATTTCGCAGCCATATGTGATACGCGACGGCCGCGGAGCCGCCAACTACGATTCGCTCGCCGCTGCCGGAGCATTGCTGCGTGATGCCTCGGGAGCCGTGCAGCCCGTGGAGATATGGGTAGGCAAAGGTGCCATGTTCGACGTATCGTCGCCTCTCGACCGCCAGTGGCTCACCGAACGCTACCGCCGCCTCACCGACATGGGCATGGGCGGATGGTGGGGCGACCTCGGCGAACCCGAGGTACACCCCGAAAACGGTGTACACGCCAACGGACTTCCCGCACGACTCTACCACAACAAATACGGCAACGACTGGAGCGAGATCATAGCCAATCTGTATGCCTCGAAATATCCCGACCGACGCCTGATGACTCTCATGCGCGGCGGCACCACCGGCCTCCAGCGCTTCTCTGTATTTCCCTGGAGCACCGATGTGTCGCGCTCCTGGGGCGGCCTCGAGCCTCAGATACGCATAATGCTCAATTCCGGACTCAGCGGCCTCGGCTACATGGCCAGCGACCTCGGCGGGTTCGCCGTAGGCGACGAGGCATACATGCCCGAACTATATCTGCGGTGGCTGCAACTCGGACTGTTCTCGCCGGTATTCCGCACACACGGCACAAAATTTGCCGAGCCATACCACTACCCGATGTACGAGAAAGAACTGCTCCAGCTGGTAAAAGACCGCTACCGCTGGCTTCCGTACAACTACACCCTCGCATACGAAAACAGCACAAAAGGCTGGCCTCTGGTGCGTCCGCTCGATTTCCACGGCGACAAGGGCAGCGACACCGGCGATGAATTCCTGTGGGGCCGCGATGTGCTCGTTGCGCCCGTTCTGACAGAAGGCGCACGCTCGCGCAACATATACCTTCCCGGCGGCTCGCGCTGGATCGACATGAACAATACCGCGTCGGTCTACGCCGGCGGAAGCACAGCCGCGGCATATCCCGCACCACTCGGCACGCTTCCGGTCTTCGTCCGCGCCGGAGCCTTCATCCCCACAGCCGAATACGCCATGGACAATACAGGCGACTACCGCGCTGACCGCTTTACAATCAACTACTATCCTCTACCGGATGTAAAAAGCGGCTACACACTCTTCGATGACAACCGCATGACTCCCGGCACGATAGAGCGCGGACAATACCGCCTGATACACTTCGAAGGCAAGGACAGCGCCAAAAAGACAAGCATACGTCTTACATCGGAAGGCACATATCCCGGCGCGCCGGCCACTGTCGAGCTACAGTTCAGGGTCAATTGCCAGACTACAGCCCCGCGCACCGTCAAGGCCGGCAAAGAGACCCTTCAGTACCGCTACGATCCAAAGACCAGGCTCCTCGAGTTTACAGTGCTCTATACTCCGGGAACAAAGACAGACATATCAATAAACAAATAGTTTATCGACTCAAATAACACCAGAACATGTTTTCAGGAATAGTAGAAGAAGCCGCCCGGGTGACGGGCGTCAGCCGCGACGGCGGTAATATCGAGCTGACTATCAGCTGTTCGTTTGCCGACGAGCTTCACATAGATCAGTCAGTGGCACACAACGGCGTATGCCTCACCGTCACTGAGGTGAGACCGGACCGCACATATACCGTCACCGCGATCCGCGAGACCCTCGACCGCTCCAATCTCGGTCTGCTCAAGGAAGGCGACCTCGTGAACCTCGAGCGCTCCATGATCATGAACGGACGCCTCGACGGCCATATCGTCCAGGGCCATGTCGACACCACGGCAGTGTGCACACACGTCGAGGAGGCCGACGGCAGCACATACTTCACATTCGAATATGAGGTACCGCGCGAAATGGCCCTCAAAGGTTATATGACAGTCGAAAAGGGTTCCGTGACCGTCAATGGCGTGAGTCTGACCGTATGCGACAGTACGGTGTCAAGTTTCCGCGTGGCAATAATCCCCTACACTTTCGAGCACACCAACTTCTGCAACATAGCCAAAGGTTCGGTCGTAAACCTCGAATTCGACATCATCGGCAAGTATCTCGCGCGTCTGCAGGAGCTTAAAGAAGCGTAAGGCGTTTCAGGCCGGTCATGGAAAGACTCATGCAATATGTATGGCAGCATCGCCTCTGGTCGGGGGCGCCCATGACTACGGTCTCAGGCGAACGTATCGACATCATAGACCCGGGCCTGATCAATACAGGCTCTGGACCCGATTTCTTCAACGCCAAGATACGCATAGGCGAGAGGATGTGGGCGGGAAACGTCGAGATACACGTACGCGCATCCGACTGGCGACGGCACGGCCATAGCAGCGACAGAGCCTACGACAGCGTGATATTGCATGTGGTAGGGGTCGATGACGCCAGGATTGCCCGTCCCGACGGCTGCGAGATTCCGCAGCTGTTAATGCCGTGCGACCCCGCATTCCGCAATCACTACGACGCACTCGTCAACCGTCCCGGCGACGGCCCCGCATGCGCTTCTTTCCTCAAGGGATTCACGGCGCTACACATCTCCGACTGGCTGTCGGCGCTTGCCATAGATCGCCTCTACCGCAAAAGCGATCATGCGGCAGCCCTTGCCGACCGTTTCGAAGGCGACTGGACAGCAGCAATATATGTCCTTCTGGCCCGCGCCCTCGGGTTCGGCACCAATGCCGAACCGTTCGAGCGGCTGGCTCTCTCGATGCCGCTGCGCATGCTCATGAAGCATGCCGACTCGGCCATATCGGTCGAGGCCATGCTGTTGGGGCAGGCCGGATTTCTCGATTCGGCACCGGGTGGCGATTCATACTGCGCGAGGCTCAAAGAGGAATATGCCTTCATGAGCGCCAAATTCGGACTGCATGCCCCGCATTCGCTCGGCTGGAAAACAGGTCGTATACGCCCCCAGAATATGCCTCACCGGCGCATAGCTCTCCTCGCCGCCATGATTGCAGGCGGTTTCCGGGCTGCCTACGGCGTGATGGACGTCAAAAATGTGGCTGACGCAAGAGCGTTGTTCGCCACACCCCCGTCCGATTACTGGCGCCACCGCTATACCCTCGGCGGACCCTCCGACCGCAGGGTGCCCCGCGTACTCAGCGACGCCTCGATAGCGTCGCTGATCATCAATGTTGTAGCACCGCTACTGTCGGCCTACGGCAACCGCTACGGGCGCCCCGAACTCCACGAGCGGGCCATAGACATACTGTGCGCCCTCCCGCCGGAAAACAATTCTGTCGTGAAGTCCTTTACCGGGGCGGGCATTGCATGCCGCGATGCTTTCTCGAGCCAGGCCCTCATAGAACTGCGCCGCAGCTACTGCGACACCCGCAAATGCCTATACTGCCGCTTCGGACACCGCATTCTCTCCCGCAAAGCAATCCTAAAATAATTAGTAGTTAGTTGCTGCTAATTCCTCATTACCAACCACTAACTTCTAACTTGTAATTTCCAACTAAAAAAATGCAGCAATATCAAGCTCTTTTAAAGCATATCCTCGAGCACGGCACAGTCAAGACCGACCGGACAGGCACAGGCACAATGTCGGTGTTCGGCTATCAGATGCGGTTCAACCTCGCTGACGGCTTTCCACTCGTCACTACCAAAAAACTTCATCTGAAATCGATTATCCACGAACTGCTGTGGTTCCTTGCCGGAGACACGAATGTGCACTACCTCCAGGAGAACGGCGTCCGCATATGGAACGAATGGGCCGACCCTGACGGCAATCTCGGCCATATCTACGGCTACCAGTGGCGCTCATGGCCCGATTACGACGGCGGCACTATCGATCAGATTTCAGAGGCAATCGAGACCATAAAGCATAATCCCGACTCGCGCCGGATAATAGTGAGCGCATGGAACGTAGCCGACCTCAAGAACATGAATCTGCCGCCGTGCCACGCCTTCTTCCAGTTCTATGTGGCCGACGGCAAGCTCAGCCTGCAACTATACCAGCGCAGCGCCGACTGCTTCCTCGGCGTGCCTTTCAACATCGCCTCGTATGCTCTGCTGCTCATGATGGCGGCCCAAGTGACAGGTCTCGAAGCCGGCGATTTCGTGCATACTCTCGGCGACGCCCACCTCTACCTCAACCATCTCGACCAGGCGCGTCTGCAGCTCACCCGCGAGCCGCGCCCGCTGCCGAAAATGGTCATAAATCCCGATGTAAAAAATATTTTCGACTTCAAATACAGCGATTTCACCCTCGAGGGATACGATCCGCACCCGCACATAAAAGCCGAAGTAAGCGTATGATACACATTATAGCCGCCATAGACCGCAAGGGAGCTATCGGAAAGAACGGCGATCTTCTTTTCCATCTCCGCGACGATCTGCGCCGATTCAAGGCCATCACCATGGGTAATACTCTCGTTATGGGCCGACGCACATTCGAGTCGCTGCCCGGAGGCGCCCTCCCGGGCCGGCGCAACATAGTCATAACCCGCTCGGCCGATTTCTCGGCTTCAGGCGTCGATGTGGCGAAATCGCCCGAAGAGGCCATTGCCATGGCTGCTTCCGGGCCAGGCGACATATTCGTCATCGGTGGCGGTCAGATATATGCCGCCACACTTCCCCTTGCCGATGTTCTCGACCTCACTGTGGTAGACCGCGAAGATCCCGAAGCCGACACATTCTTCCCCGTCATAGACCTCGATGCCTACCGCCTTACAGCGCTCGACCGCCGCGACGGCTTCTCCTTCATCACCCTGACAAGAGGCTAGGATATTAGGAGAGTTGGGAAGTTAGGAGGTTAAGAGAGTAAGAGATTAGGAAAGTAGGAAGAAAGGCCCGTCAGCCCAGCAGCCGCGTAGCGGCAGATAAGCTGCGGAGCAACGTAGACAAAAATAGGCCCGCGCAAGCGCGCCGTAGGTGCGCGCAGCACGGGTATAAGGATTGCGATAGAAAAAGAAGAGCTGCGTAGCTGCGACACATCTGGGAGATTATATCGCAGCTACGCAGCTCTTTATCTCTAATGACGGCTTCGAAAACCTATGGCTGCGCGCACCTTACGGCGCGCTTGCCATAGGCTATTACTCTAAGCGCTACTCCGCAGCTATTCGCCGCTACGCGGCCCAACAGCCCAGCAGTCCGTCAGCCTAAACCAGCGACCGGATTACCTCATCGAGGGACTCGTCTTTTTCGAGGCCGAGCTGTTTGCGGAGGCGCCAGCGTGCCTGCTTCACAGATTCGGGACGAATAACGAGCAGACGCGCTATCTGGCTGTTATCCAGGCCGAGATAGATATATGTAGCCAGTTTGACATAGGATTCCGACAAATCGGGCCAGCGTTGCTGGAGACGTTGCACGAATTCGGGATTGACAGTTATGAACATACGTCGGAAACTGTCGCGCTCTTCATCGCCGGCCAAATGCATTTTTACGATATTCTGTACGATAGCCGCCTCAGGTGAAGCGATCTTACCCTCCTTGCGCATGCGGCCTATCTCGTCGACTATCGACTGGAATGTATTGTTCTTCTCCTCCATAGCCAGAGTAAGGGCAAGAAGATGCCGCTGTTCCTTCTCGATCTGGAGACGGCTGTCGCGGCTTGCGATCTGGTCGCGCTGATAGCGGCGGTAGAACAGAAAAAATATCACTCCGGCTACGGCCACGACAATGAAGATAATACCCAGATAGTTAAGCTTCATCCTCTGTGCGCGTTCGCGTTCGGCGGCTATGGCAAGCTGAACCTCTCGTACATTCGACATACGGAGCACATCGTCGCGTTGCATCTGCGTGCTCGCCGAGTCTATATAAAGTTCCATCTGTTTGCGGATCTGCAACGCACTGTCGATATGGCCACGCAACTCGAGAGCTGTCGCATAGGCATCGAGTATCATCGCCCGGTGATCGTAGTCCTCCACCGAAGGAATGCATGCCATCGCCATATCGCTGTATATCAAACCGGAATCGGGTTTTCCGCTGTCGAAATAATGACGACTGAGCAGAGCCGTATAGAGACCTTGAAGATCGCGCCGGCCGCTGTCACGCTCCACTCCGGCATAAGCGTCGAGAAGCCATTTCACTTCGCCTGTATGCGCATAAAAATTACGATTGATGAGATTGACAGCCGTACTGTCGCCTTTAAGATCATCGGAATCAAGCAAGTCGAGGAGTATCCGGCGTCCCTCTGCCTCGTTATTGCGCGAAAACTCTATATTTGCTATATTTATGGTGTTTTTCGACACCATCTTGGTAAATCCGAGTGCCGTATTGATTTCGTTTGCCTTCTGCATGTATTCGAGACTACGCTCATACTCGCCGATATGATACAGATTCGTACCCATATTTATATATGTGACGGCACTCATGGGCTTGTCGCCTACCGACTGGTAATATCTCATTTCCTCATCAAGCTGACGATAGACCACTCCGCCCGATACACGCTCGAATTGGCGCAGCAGCCCCCGCAGCCGATAGAACTCATATGTATGTCTGCCCGAATCGCTGAGTTCATAAGCCTTCCTGAATGCCTTGTATGCACTGTCGGTACGGCCGAGCCGCTGATACAGACGGCCCTCCCAGAAGGACGTCCGGATCGCAACGCCGGGATCGTCACCAAAACCGGATGCGATCCGGCGGAACGATCTCACGTCGGATTCGAGGATCTCATATGGTTCATAATTGGCAAAATCATACTCAAGTTTCAGATTCATGCTGTCTACCGCAGGAGATATGGCCGGCCAGCGGAAAGGCCCGTTAAAACGACGACCGTTTCCGCAGCATGAAAGCAGCACAAAGAAAAATGACAGTATCACCAGATTTTTCATGCCCCAAAGATAGTAAAATTTTGTTTAAACCTCACAAAAGCGACGTTGTAGACCGCAAGTAGACCGCAAAATGTTGTATTTTATATATGAAATTGCACAATTTTGCAAAAAAGCAACCAACCATCAAAACTATCCGTAAATGACAAAGCTCTACACATTTCTTATTCTTACTGCAGCTGTATCGTTTTCGGCTTTCGCACAGGAAGCTTCTTACCAGCCCCCGACAGGCCTGCGCTATATAGGCACTATCGAGAATCCGAGAATCAATCCTGCGTGCAGTTATCTCTCCCGAAATCCCATCAATGAAAAAGCGTTTCTCTGGACACCTGTCGGAAGCACGGTGATGTATACCGATATGTCGACCGGCGGACCGAAGGCATGGAACTGGAGCTGCGACGGCGGAACAATCGAAAGCGCCAAATCGCAGGATGCCTTCGTGACATATAAAACCCCCGGTACATTCGCCTTTCCCTCCCAGACAGTCACATTCGCCAACGAAGAGAAAACCTATGCTCCGGACTGGAAAATGAAAGTCGGCGGCGTGGCCGAACTATGTCTGGCAGACACCCGCGAGTGGATAAACACATACGCACTCGGAATACAGGCATATCCGGGGAACGAAGGTGTACTCGGCGGCGCGAACAGCCTCAATGTCGAAGGAGTCGGCAATTTCTATATGTTACCCGGCAACGAGATATACCTCGACGGAGTGAACGTATATCTCAGCGCCAAACCCACGAAATGGCCGGCAAAAAGACAGATCACTGTTACAGTCTATATGTCGGACATCGACGTGCAAAACGGCACTGTGACATTCACCGCACCTCTCAAGACACTTGAAAGCGGATTTTTCACTCTTGACGACATCAAGACCTCGGAAGACGGCTATTGGACACCCGTAGTCGGTGGTGCCGTAATGCCCCTCCGCTTCCAGAATCCCCTGGATCTTTATGGAAAACCGTTCATATTCATATCCGTATCGGGATGGGGCACTGACTTCTCCAAAGAAGACATGTGCATACTCATGGATGTGATGCCCAATCAGACCATGCGTCCGGAAGATGCCCAGAACCTTCTGGCTCACAACTCATTCGCACGACTCAAGGGAGAAACAGACTACATCCGTCCCGTAAGCTACTACGGCGGCAACTACGGCAGCTTCATGATCTGTCCGCTTGTCCGCGGATATGAAACACCTCAGCAGAGCGGAATCGCCAATGTATCGGCCGAGACGGCAGCTCCCGTCAAATGCACTGTAAGCGGCGGCACAGCCACTCTTGAAGGAAACGACGGCACATTCATGGTATTCGCCATCTCCGGCGCCACACAGTATACCGGCAACATCGACGGCGGCCAGACAACCTTCGACGTCACAGGCTGGGCTCCCGGCATTTACATCGTGCGCGACGCCAAAGGCAATACCGCCAAATTCAAAGTCTGAACAAAAACGACACTTACACTAATCTCACACTGATATGAAAAAACTGTTTACATCATTTCTCGCAATGGGTCTTGCAGCGGTCACCACAGTCAACGCTGCCGAAGCACCCGTGTGGAAAGCCGTGAGCGCAGGCGACAACAGCACCTACGCAATCAAGGCCGACGGCACTCTCTGGGCCTGGGGTGACAACGAAGAAGGTCAGCTCGGCGTCGGATCAGCAGCCAAGTTCTCCACAAAACCGCTTCAGGTAGGTACCGACAACACATGGAAGGCAGTCTACGGCGCCCGCGGCGCCATGTTCGCCATCAAGGAAGACGGCACACTCTGGACTGCCGGAAGCAACGAAAAATCGATGTCGGGCGTCGGCGACGGTATCACCAAACACACCGAACTCGTGCAGGTAGGCACCGACAGCGACTGGGCATCCGTCAGCACCTCCATTAACTGGTGCTACACAGTCTTCGGCATCAAGACCGACGGCACACTCTGGGGATGGGGAAGCGCCGAGACCTTCACCCTCGGTACCGGCGACACCAAAAACAGCGCCATACCCGTAAAGATAAGCAATGACACCGACTGGAAACAGGTATCGGTCGGCTCATCACATGTGCTCGCCCTCAAGAACGACGGTTCTCTTTGGGGTTGGGGATATGCCGGACACGGACAGCTCCTCAACGACGAGATCAACGTGAAGCTCCCCACCCGTATCGGAACCGATACCTGGGAAGCCGTATACGCAATCGACAATGCCTCCTATGCCCTCAAGGCCGACGGCAGCCTGTGGGCCTGGGGCGACAACCAGCTCAATATACTCGGCCTCAACCTGCCGATGGACGACACCGATACCGACGGTAATCTCGGCAACGTGCTCGTGCCGACCCGCATCACAGCTCTCGAAGGCGCCGTGACTGCATTCTCCGGATGCGAATACGTGCGTGTCGCTGTCGCCGGCGGAAAAGTATACGCATGGGGCGCAAACGCCAACGGCGGCCTCGGCAACGGCAAAGGCGAAGCCTACGAAGTGGCAAACAACCAGTTCAGCTACTCTCCCGTGGCAGTCGACGTACCCGAAGGCACAGTAGCCGTATCTCTCAGCTCGGGCCAGCGCTTCTCCACTCTTCTCGACGACAAAGGCACCGCATATGGCTGGGGCTCAAACCGCTGGGGCCAGATGGGCAACTATGTCGAAGACAATCAGGCCACTTTCGAACCTTCGCCCGTAGTGATGGGTATCCCCGCGCCTCCCAAACCCGGTGAATATACCATCAGCGCAAGCGAAATACCCTCGTCGCTCGCCGACGCCGTCAAACTGACCCTCACCGGCGAATGGGGTACCTCCGACTTCCAGAAACTCTGCGTGGCAATCGGAGCCAACCTCGGCTTCCCCCCGGTAGGCAACAAGACCCTCGTCAGCGTAGACATGTCGGAAGCCACCATCAAGCCCTCCACAAGCCTCTATGTGGCCGCAGGCATGCAGAACGCCGGCGTATTCAAAATGTGCAAGGCTCTCGAAGCCGTCAAGTTCCCTGCAAACGAGACAGCCGCCAACATCACCAGCCTGCAGGAATGCTTCATGAACTGCGAATCGCTCGTAGCATGCGATATCGCTGCCCTCACAGGCGTTTCAAACATCACCGACGCCTTCTACAACACACAGATCTCGACCGTCAACATGTCGGCATGGACAGCCGTAACCAAGAGCGAGGACGCTTTCGGCAAGTGCGCCAAACTGACAAGCGTGGTTCTTCCCGCCGATTTCACCGTAGGCAAATATATGTTCAACAGCTGCACGGCTCTCCGTCTCGTTGACTGGAGCCTCTATTCGGGCGAGGCCGCTCCCGTCATCGCCTCCGACGCGAATGTATTCGAACACCTCAGTGCCGAAGAGCAGGGCCTGATCACAGTCATGGTTCCCGCCGCGGTCTACGATTCGTTCAAGGCATCGGCCACATGGCAGTATGTCAATCTCCAGGCCGTCCAGGAAATCGAGGAAGGCACTTACTATATCGACGCCAACAACATTCCCTCCGACCTTAAGGATGCCGTCAAGATCTATCTGTCTGGCTACTGGGATACCGACAAGTTCAAGGAACTCTCAGTCGCTCTGGGCAACAACAACGGCAGCGGCAACTTCGTCCTCAAGCTTGTCGACATGAGCCAGGCCGAAATCGCCGTGGCAACCAATCTCTGTGCCGGCTTCCCCGGAATCTTCGGCAATGTGACCAAAGGTATCTTCCAGGGTTGCAAGACTCTCGAAACCGTAGTAATGGCCGCCCCCGACCAGGCAGCCAATTTCCGCTCGTTCCAGAATGCCTTCTACCAGACCGAAGCTCTCACCGAGATCGACCTCAGCGGCTGCACAGGCGTCAACAACACCACCGACACATTCTACTACAGCGGTGTCACCAAGGTCACCCTTCCCGCCAACTTCGCATTCGGTTCGGGTACTTTCGACCGCTGCAACGCCCTCAACACAATCGACTGGAGCAAGTTCGAAGGCACTACCGCTCCCTCGTTCAAGGCGGGTTCGCTTCCCTCAAGCGGCAAGGATCTCACCATCATCGTACCTGCCGACGCATACGATTCGTTCGTAGCCGACCAGTGGTGGAACTCCTATAACATCGTCAAGGCCGGTACTTCGGGCATCGACAATATCGAGGCTACCGAAAACGGCGTGCGCGAAGTCTACAACCTCTCGGGCGTACACGTAGGCACCCTTCAGCCCGACGAAAGCGCCTCTACCCTTCCCGCCGGCCTCTATATCATCGGCGGCAAGAAAGTCATCGTGAAATAAGCGCACAGCGCCTTAACAATAAACTCCCGTGCAGACACCCATTGGTCTGTACGGGAGTTTTCTTTGTCTGTCAGGCGCCGTCAGGCGGCGCGGCGGCCAAGATGACCGAACTGCCATGCTATCATACCCGCCGTGGCCACCGTGGCGGCAAAGTCCGAAATAGGGAAAGAGCCCCATACTCCGGCGAGACCGAAACGTCCGGGCAGCCACAGTAACAAGGGTATAAGAAAAATCACCTGACGCGAAAGACTCAGGAATATAGATTTGCCGGCCTTACCTATGCTCTGGAAGAAAGCCGTCGATATTACCTGAAACCCCACAAAAGGAAAACACAGCAGACATAGACTGAGAGCCTGGTCGCTGGCCGCTATAAGGTCGGGATCGGACGTAAACGCACGCGCCACAGCCGAAGGGAAGAAAAGACCGAAGACAGCTCCGGCAAGGGTGATGAGCGACGATACCCCGACAGCCAGCCAGTAGGCGCGCTTGAGGCGGTGCATCTGTCCGGCGCCATAGTTATAGCCTATAATAGGCTGCATGCCCTGACAGATACCCAGCACGACAGTGACAAGCAGCGATGTGAAGGTTATCATGATTCCGGCCGCACCGATAGCGCGGTCGCCGCCCCACTCGCCGAGCGAACGGTTGACGATGGCGTTGATAGCACACGAAGCAGCATTGACCAGAGCGGGCGCGGCACCGATGCTGACAATACCCCATATAATGCTCCATCTAAGTCCGTAAGTGCCGCGATGGAAGCGCAGCGACACGTCGCGGCGCGCGAAGTGGGCCAGCACGAACCATGCAGAAGCTGCCATAGCGACATCTGTAGCTATGGCAGCACCGACTATACCCATATCGAACACACGTATGAAAATCGGATCGAGCACCACATTGACCACGGCCCCGAGCAGCATAGTGGCCATGGCGCGCTTCGGATAGCCCGATGCACGCATTATATTGTTGAATCCGAAAGCAATATTGGTAAGCAGCAGTCCGGGCATCAGCGTGAGCATATACTCTCGGCCATAGGGAAGCGTGGCCTCGCTGGCCCCGAAAGCGCCAAGCATCTCGTCTATGAATATTGAAAACACCAATATATATATGCCGGCATTGACGAGCGTGAGGGTCATGGCATTTCCGAGGAGCATCTCGGCCTGTCGCCTGTCGCCCCCTCCGAGCACTATCGACACCCGCGACGAAGCACCGACCCCGACAAGCACACCTATGGCCGTGGCGAGATTCATGATCGGAAATGTGACGGCCAGCCCGGCGATAGCGTCTGGGCCCACCCACTGGCCGATAAATATACGGTCTACAACGTTATAGAGCGCCATCACCAGCATGCCAACGACAGCCGGCACACTATACTGCCACAGCAGCCGCCCCACAGGCCTGTCCGCCAGTTCTTCGAGCCGATCCATATTTAAATTGTGAATTATGGATTATGAATTATGGATTTATTACCCAATCGAACTATGAACTGCGGTGGATTAAGTATCAATTCATAATCCATAATTCACAATTCATAATTCGAAAAAAGGGCGACTGCGGATGCAGACGCCCTTTTAGAGTTATGGCTTTTGATATTCTTATTGATTCTGAGAAGCAAGGGCGCGCTCGTAGTACTTCTTGATGTCTACACGGGTCGTTGCCACATAGGTGGGATAATCGTCGATGATGGTCTTGTAAGCCTTGGCTTCATCGGCGAACTTGCCCTGAGCACGGTAGATGTTGGCCTCCTTGATGAGAACGAAAGGCACGATCTCGGGGTTCTTGTCGGCCTTGGAGATAGCCTTGCCATAGCACTTGAGAGCCTGATCGTACTGGTCGAGGTTCACGTGGCAGTCACCCTGAAGGGTATATACGCCGGCGGCTGCGATCTCGTCGTCGAGCGAAGCGTCGTCGAGATATTTGAGAGCTTCCTCATATTTGCCTTCGCGGTAGAGACGGATACCCATCTCGGCTTTGGCGCGGTTGCCGCTCTTATAGCCGGCCTTGGCAGCATCGGCATAGAGAGTAAGGGCTATCGAATCGTTCTGGGCTGCATCGGCGCGGGCGATAAGCTCGTCGGCCTTGCGGCTGCCCGACTGTGCGACGAGGAGCCATACGAGTACGGCTGCGATAATCACCACGAGGGCTACCGAAACACCTACTAAGGTTTTCTTATTGGCGCGTGCTTTTGCCACGATGTCTTCGGCCTGTTCGATCTGCTCGGTGGCGGGAGTCTTTTTTTCCATTGATATTGTCTGGTTTCGTTTTTATACTTTTGGGAGACGTGCACTGCGGCACATGCGGAGACACTCCGCTTTCAGCTTGCAAAAATACGCTTTCTCCCCCAAATATAAAAATTTTAGCCTTACTTTTTACCGTCCTGCGGCCGCATTGCCATGAAAGGCGGTATCGATGACGTCGCCGGGCACCATACGGCGAATTTGGTTTATAGAGGAAAAAACGCTATTTTTGCAAAAATATATTTGAGAATGAAAGATATAGAAATCATCATACCGGTAAAGTCGATGTCTTTCGACGAACTCGACGCCACCGAGCGCCGGCTGATCGAGGCCGCCCGCGACGCCATTAAAGGCTCGTATGCCCCCTACAGCCATTTCAAGGTCGGAGCGGCCATACTGCTTGCCAACGGCGAGATTGTCACCGGTGCCAACCAGGAGAACGTGGCATATCCGTCGGGGACATGCGCCGAGCGTTCGGCATGTTTCTGGGCCGGAGCCAACTATCCGGGTATAGCTTTCGATATGATAGCAATCGCAGCCATAGGCACAGACGGTCTTCCGACTCCACATCCCACAGCTCCCTGCGGCGCATGCCGCCAGGCACTTCTCGAATATGAGAAACTATCGGGCCACCATGTGCCTGTGCTTCTCGACGGAGCCGAAGAAATCTACCGTCTTCCCTCGGTGCAGTCGCTCCTCCCTCTCGCCTTCGTAGAATTTTAATTTATAATTAAGAATTATCGACTTTCAGGCCCGGCAGCCTGTCAGTCTAACAGCTTATCTGCCTAACAGCTTAAAAAGATGGATTTTATAGAAGAACTAACTTGGCGCGGCATGATACATACCGTCATGCCCGGAACAGATAAAATGCTCGCCGAAGGCATGGCGACCGCATATCTCGGCATTGATCCCACCGCCGACAGCCTCCACATCGGTCACCTTGTTGGCGTAATGATGCTCAAACACTTCCAGCGTGCGGGCCACAAGCCCATCGCCCTCGTCGGAGGCGCGACCGGCATGATCGGAGACCCCTCCATGAAGAGTCAGGAGCGCAAGCTAATCGACGAGCCCACACTGCGCCACAATCAGGAGGCCATCAAGGCCCAGCTCGCCAAATTCCTCGATTTCGACTCCGACGCACCCAATGCCGCCGAACTCGTCAACAACTACGACTGGATGAAGCAGTTCTCATTCCTCGACTTTATCCGCGACGTCGGCAAGCATATCACCGTCAACTATATGATGGCCAAGGATTCGGTCAAGAAGCGTCTGTCGGGCGAAAGCCGCGAAGGCATGTCGTTCACCGAATTCTCCTATCAGCTCCTGCAGGGCTACGACTTCCTGCACCTCTACAGGGAGAAAGGCTGCCGTCTGCAGCTCGGCGGCTCCGACCAGTGGGGCAACATGACCACCGGCACCGAACTCATACGCCGCATCGAGGGCAAGGACGATGCCTTCGCTTTGACCTGCCCCCTCATCACCAAGGCCGACGGCGGTAAATTCGGCAAGACCGAGAGCGGTAACGTATGGCTCGATCCAGCCCGCACCTCGCCCTACAAGTTCTATCAGTTCTGGCTCAACGTATCGGACGCCGACGCCGAAAAATATATCAAGATCTTCACAGCCCTCTCGCGCGAGGAAATCGAGGCTCTTGTGGCCGAACAGGCCGAAGACCCCGGACGCCGTCCCCTCCAGAAGCGTCTTGCTCAGGAAATCACCACTATGGTACACTCAGCCGCCGACTACGAGGCTGCCGTGGAGGCTTCGCAGATACTCTTCAGCAACAAGGCCGCCGATGCCCTCCGCAAGCTCGACGAGGCAACGCTGCTCGACGTATTCGACGGCGTTCCTACCTTCGAGGTAAGCCGCGCCGACATCGAGGCCGGCATCCGCATGGCCGATCTCCTCACCGAGAAAGCACCGGTCTTCCCCTCCAAGGCCGAAATGCGCAAGCTCGTGCAGGGCGGAGGCTTCTCGATCAACAAAGAGAAAGTGACCGATCCCCAGATCACAGCATCGCCCGAAATGCTTCTCGACGGCAAATATATCATCGTGCAGAAAGGCAAAAAACAATATTTCCTCATAATTGCCCGATGAAAGATTCCAAAATGGTCGTTGCGGCCGAATTCACCAACGCCCGCGATGCCGCCATCGCTGCCGGCATGCTCGAAAACCACGACATCGAATGCCATGTGATGGACGATGCCATGTCCACACTCTACGGCGCGGGGGCTACCTGGGCACCCGTGCGGCTTTATGTCGCCGAGGATGAAGCCGAACGCGCCGCCGCTCTCCTCCGCGAACACTCCGACGACTGAAGCCAACAAAAGCCACGCCCGGAGTGTTTTAAGGACAAAGCCTATTTATACGTACCACAGGCTTCATCGAGCCTGTGGTTACATTTTTTAAACTGTTTTTATGCTGACATTCGAAGAATTAGGCGTTCGCCCCGACCTGCTCCAGGGCATTGCCGAAATGGGGTTTGAAACCCCGATGCCTGTACAGGAGAAAGTGATCCCCGTGCTCCTGAACGGAGACCACGACCTCGTGGCTCTCGCCCAGACAGGAACAGGAAAGACCGCCGCGTTCGGATTACCTCTGATACAGCGTGTCGATCTTGACCGCACCGAGCCTCAGGCACTCGTGCTCGCACCCACCCGCGAGCTCTGCCTCCAGATAGCCGGCGATCTCGCCGATTTCTCCAAATACGTTCCCGAACTCGAAATCCTGCCCGTCTACGGCGGTTCGAGCATCGAGAGCCAGATCCGCGCCCTGCGCAAAGGCGTGCAGATAATCGTGGCGACCCCAGGCCGGCTCATCGACCTCATCAACCGCGGTGTCGTAGATCTCGGGCACGTGCACACCGTAGTGCTCGACGAAGCCGACGAAATGCTCAACATGGGCTTTGTCGACTCTATCAACGACATTCTTTCCCATGTGCCCGACGACCGCAAGATGCTCATGTTCTCGGCCACAATGCCAGCGGAGGTTGCCCGCATTTCCAAGCGCTTCATGAAAAACCCCGAGGAAATCGTGATAGGCACCCGCAACGAGGGCGCCAAGAACGTCCGCCATATATACTACATGGTGAACGCCCGCGACAAATACCTCGCCCTGAAGCGTATCGCCGACAACAGCCCCAACATCTACGCCATCATATTCTGCCGCACACGCCGCGACACACAGGAAATCGCCGACCACCTCATTGCCGACGGCTACAACGCCGACGCACTCCACGGCGATCTCAGCCAGCAGCAGCGCGACATCGTGATGAAGAAATTCCGCGACCGTGTCATCTCCCTCCTCGTGGCCACAGATGTCGCCGCCCGCGGTCTCGACGTCGACGACCTCACGCATGTGATCAACTACGGACTCCCCGACGACACCGCCGTATACACACACCGCTCGGGACGAACCGGCCGCGCCGGCAAGACCGGCGTATCCATTGCCATAATCCACTCACGCGAGAAAGGCAAGCTCCGCGAGATAGAGCGCATAATCGGCAAAAAATTCGAGCGCAAGGATGTGCCCACCCCCGAGCACATCATCGAGAAACAGCTTTACAATCTCGCCGACCGCCTCGAACGCGTTGAGGTCAACGAGGAAGAAATCAACCGCTACCTGCCCGGAGTGCTCAAAAAGCTGTCGTGGCTGTCGACCGAAGACCTTCTCAAACGCGTTCTCTCACTCGAATTCAATCGTCTGCTCGACTATTACAAAGACGCACCCAACATCGATTTCATCGACGAAAAACCGGCCAAAGAGAAAAAAGGCAAGGATCGTCCGGCCAAGGAGCATCCATCCGACCGCGAGAAAGACCGCCGTACCGCCGAGCGCGGAATGGCCCGCATATATGTGAACCTCGGCAAAGCCGACGGTTTCTATGCCGGAAATGTCATCGACATGCTCAACAAGAATGTCGAAGGGCGGCGTGTAGACGTAGGCCGTATCGACCTTCTGCCGTCATATTCGCTCTTTGACGTCAAGAAAGCCGATGCCAAGCGTGTCGTAGCAGCACTCAAGGGACTCGAATTTTTCGGCAAGCGCGTATACAGCGAAATCGCCGATCCCGACCGTGACTACGCGCATGCGTCCGAGCGCAAGACCAAATCAAAGAAAAAATACAACAGAAAGCCTTGAACCTGAAAGCTCTCATATTACTCGCCGCGGCCTCGGCAGCCCTGACAGCACCGGCCCGCACCGCAGCCGATTTCTTCAAAGAGGCTCCGACGACTGTAGTGCCGCTACTCCAGACCAATACGCGACTCGACATGCTCGACTATTTCAACAGCGGCCTGTCGACACCGTCGGCCAACACACTCGGAGGACGATCACGCATAACAGCTCTGTCAGACCGCGCCGTGACAATCGAGATGAGCCGCGATGCCTCCATGCAGATAGCTCTCGTACCGGCCGGACGAGATACGATAGTGGCTGTGGTAGAGACCGTCCTTACACCGGTGGCCGACAGCCGGGTGCGCCTCTTCCGCCCGGCCGACTGGAAGGAACTGCCTGCTCCGGAAATGCCCGGCATAGCCCAGTTCGCCGACCCGGCGCGCCGCAAGGAGATCAAGACCGCCGAAATGCCCGACTATCTCTTTGTGAGAGCCGAATATGATCCGGAGACCTCCGTCTTCCGCTTCACCGACACCACACCGGCATATTACACCGACGCCGACCGTCCCAAAGGCCTCGGCCTGCTCAGACAAAACATAGAAATGCGTCTTTCCGGCGACAAATTCACCGAAAAAAAGTGATGGAAGAACAGGCAATCAGCTTGCTTGAGCTAAACCGGCGCGTGACATCGGCCATAGCCGTCGCACCGGGGCTTCAGGGCGTATGGGTGACGGCCGAGACCTCGGATCTCCGCTCGTCGGGCGGACACTGCTACATGGAGCTCGTACAGAAGGACGAGCGCACCGGCTCGCCCCTGGCAAAAAGCCGCGCCGTGATGTGGGCTTCGACCTATTCGCGCCTCGGAGCTATGTTCTATGCGGCCACAGGCACACGCCTGCGCTCCGACATGAAAATAATGGTGAAAGTCAACGCCAACTATCACCCCGTCTACGGCATGTCGCTCGTCATAAGCGACATCAACCCCGACTATACCGTAGGCGACCTCGCACGCCGCCGCAACGAGATCATAGCCCGTCTGCGGGCCGAAGGCGTCTTCGACATGAACCGCTCCATACCGTGGCCACAGCTGCCGGTGCGTGTAGCAGTTGTCTCGGCACGCGGTGCCGCCGGCTACGGCGACTTCATGAAGCACCTCCACAACAACCCCCAGCGCCTGCGTTTCACCACCGAACTGTTCGAAGCCACCCTGCAGGGCGAGCGCACGGTGCCGAGCGTAGTGGCCGCACTCGAGGCCATCGCCGCTCGCGACGGCGAATTCGACTGCGTGGTGCTGATCCGCGGAGGCGGCGCCGTCAGCGATCTCGCCTCTTTCGATGATTATACCCTCGCCTCCAACGTCGCCCAGTTCCCGCTGCCGATAATCGTAGGCATAGGCCACGAACGCGACGTGACCGTGCTCGATTACGTCGCCAACACGCGTGTCAAGACTCCGACAGCCGCCGCCGAAGTGCTCATAGGCATGGCCACGGCCGCATACGACCGCCTGCGCGCCACCGGTGACGCGATCCTGACTCTCGTGCGCGACCGCATTTCCGGTCAGCGTCAGCAGCTCGCATACTATCAGGGCTCCATACCGGCCATTGCGCGCAGTATCATCGACCGGAACCGCCAGCGCCTCGGCCCGGAGATACCGGCAGCAATAAAGGCCGCCGTCGGCAGCACGTTCATACGCGCTGCCGAACGTCTCAATGCCTTCGGAGTTCTTCTGGACACATTATCACCCGAAGCCACACTGCGACGCGGCTATTCCATAACCCGCGTCGACGGCCATGCCGTCACTGCCGACGATGTCCTCGCGCCGGGCACCGTCATAACCACCACTTTCGCCACAGGGCGCACAAAAGCCTCAACAATCAACTCCTGAACACAATGGAAAACAGCGATCTCACATACTCCCAGGCTCTTGCCGAACTCGAAAAAATACTCGCACAGCTCCGCGCCGACAACAGCGACATCGACACTCTGGCCGAACGCACTCGCCGCGCGGCCACACTTCTCGCCGAATGCCGTGCCCGGCTCACCCGCACCGAGGACGAGCTCAACAAGATTCTCTCCGAATTCGACCAGTCGGTAAACAGTTAGAAGTTTGAAAGTTACATAAAACAAGGTGAGGACAAGAACCCCGAGAGGGAAATCTTGTCCTCACCTTCTGTTTTTTTCTGTCTTATTCGACTGTCACAGTGGCTGTGGCCGGTTTAAGCCCTTTGGCGGTAGCTTTGATGGTAAGCATGCCCGGAGTCTTGGCAGAACGGGCGATGGCGGTAGCAGCACCGCTGAACAGCTTCATCTCCGGATTCTGGAACGGCAGCAGACACGTCGGGTCGCCGTTGGCTCCGGCTTCGTATGTGCCTGCGCCTGTCACGGTGAATTTAACCATCTGGTCGGCATCGGGCACAGGATTGCCGTTGCGGTCGAGGGCTTCGACGGTGAAGTACACCAGCTCGTCGCCGTCGGCAGCTATCGTGTCGCGGTTCGGAGTGATACGGAGCGAGGCCGCCTTACCGGCGGTGCGCACGGTTTTTTCTGCGGCGGGATTGCCTGCCTTATCATAGGCCACGACCTTGATCTCGCCCGGCTCATACACCACATCGTTCCAGCGGAGGCGGTAGCGGTCTACAACAGTGCTGTCGTTCTTGGCACGGCGTCCCTGGCTCTTGCCGTTGACAAAGAGTTCGGCCGAAGGATACGATGTGTATACGAATACGGGAGTCACCTGGCCTTCGCGTCCCGGCCATGTCCAGTGCGGAAGCACATGCAGGGTCTCGTCGGTCTTGTTCCATTTGGAACGGTAAAGATAGTAGCGGTCCTTGGGAAGCGACGCGAGGTCGATTATGCCGAAGTAGGAGCTGTGGCTGGGCCATGCATCGGTATCGTAGGGCGACGGTTCGCCAAGATAGTCGAAGCCGGTCCATACGAACTGACCGATGACCCAGGGACGGTCGTCGTCCATCTCGAAATCAAGATCGGGAATATTGCTCCAGGAGCACGACTCGTTGTCATAGCTGTTGCTCTGGTTGTCGGGGTGCATGGCTGTGTGATGCTCGCCGAACTCAACAGGGAAGTAGTACTTACCACGGCTCGACACAGTCGAGGCAGTCTCCGAACCGAGGATAAGCTTCTGAGGAAGGCCTTCGTATGCCTTGTCGTAATACTGGGGTTTGTAGTTGAAGCCCGGTATGTCGAGAGCGGCTGCGAATCCGTTGTCGAGTACGGCGCCGATCTGATCCATACCACATGTCACGGGACGTGTCGGATCAAGTTCATGCACCAGATTCTGGAGCATGGAAAGCTCGTCCATACCTGTGGGCCCCCACTGCGAGGGCACTTCGTTGCCGATAGACCACATTACGACCGACGGACTGTTGCGGTAATGCTCGACCATATTGGTGATGTCGCGTGCGGCCCATTCGTTGAAGAACATGCCGTAGCCGTTGGGCGACTTCGGACGGAAGCCCCAGTCGTCGAAAGGCTCGACCATGAGCATTACGCCCATCTCGTCGCATAGATCCACGAGCTCGGGAGCGGGCATGTTATGTGAGGTACGGATAGCATTGACGCCCATATCCTTGAGAAGCTCTATCTGATGACGCAGCGCCGAGCGGTTGACAGCGGCACCGAGCGGGCCGAGGTCGTGGTGGTTGCATACACCCTGAAACTTAGTCAGTTCGCCGTTGAGGAAGAAACCCTTCTCGGGAATATACTCTATGGTGCGGATGCCGAAGCGTGTCTTATAGCTGTCAACCTCCTTGCCGTCGACACTCAGACGTGTCACCGCGGTATACAGTTCAGGTTTGTCGAGAGTCCACAGTTTCGGCGAGCCGACCAGGAAATTCTGACCGAATTCCTGACCGCGGGCCACATAGGTCGACTGATCGGAAGCCACCACCTGACCGGCCGGATCGAGAATTTCCGTGCTGACAGCGACTTTCGAACCCGGAGCGGCACCGTCGATCTTCATGTTGAGATGTACGGAGGCATATTCGGGTGTCACTTTCGGAGTGGTGACATATGTGCCCCAGACAGGGATATGCACCTTGTCGGTGGAAACTACATGCACATTACGGTAGAGACCGGCACCGGGATACCAGCGCGAGGCACGTTCCTTGTTCTCGAGCTTCACCTCAAGATGGTTCTTGCCGGGCACGGCAGTGCCGCTTGCGTCGACATAGAACGAGTTGTATCCATAGGGCCATGTGCCGAGAAGTTTTCCGTTGAGATACACGCGGGCATTGCTCATTGCGCCGTCGAATACGAGGGTCGTGGTGCGGCCCGTGGTGTCGGGGAGTTCAAAATCTATCTGATAGGCGCCTTTGCCTATGAAGGGAAGACCGCCGGTACGGCCGGTCTTGGCCGTCTCTTCGGTCTCGCCGTTCTGCTCCACTGCCACGACCTGAAGGTCGTTGGCACGGTCGAACGGCCCGTATATGGCCCAGTCGTGAGGCACACGCACCTGCTGCCATTTGGAGCCGGGTTCGCCCTCGCCTTTGGTGAAAAGCCAGCCTTCGTTGAGAGTGGTTTCGCTGCGCTGAGCGAAAGAGGTAAGTGCGGCGGCGCCCGCAAGAGCTACCGCAGCAGTTTTAATAAATCGATTCAAGGTCATATTGGTTTGTACAAAAAATCTCATTCCTATAACAAATATAACGATTTTTTGTTCACGGATTAATCAAGAAAAACATTCAGGGCATCGGTCGGAGCGCCGTTCTCGTCGAAACATCCTTTTTTATACCCATGATTGACAGGTGTTTCGGGTTCCCACCAGAAAATGCCTTTGAGATCAAGATTTTTTCCGCCTTCAGTGAGGCGGCGCATCATCCTGTCGGCTATTTCGGGCTGATCGTATGAAATACCGATCTCGCATATCATCACGGGCTTGTCCCATGTTTTCTGGCAATAACGGATATTGTTCAAGCAATCGTCGACGACCTTTTCCCAGTTGTGGGTCTCGGGATAGAGACTCATGCCAATCATGTCGAAGCGAGCACCCTCGGCTGTGATTTTGCCGAAGAGACGGTCGTAGAGCCACTGCTGGTCGCCGCCGTCGACGTGTACTATCACGATCGCCTCGGGGAAGGAGGCCTTTACGGCGTCGTAACCCGCGTTGACCATGCGGGTGAAATTGTCGGCGCAGTCATCGCCTATGCCGCCCAGAGGCCACATCATGCCGGCGCGTGTCTCGTTGCCTATCTGCACCCATTCGGGTTCTATGCCTTCGGCCTTGAGGGCTCCGAGCACCTCGTCGACATGCGCGGTCATGGCCTTGAGCACACCGTCGAGATCGAGGCCGTCCCATGCCGCGGGCATTGTCTGGCTGCCCGGATCGGCCCAGGTGTCGGAGAAGTGGAAGTCGACCATCACGCGCAGACCGAGCGCGTTGGCACGACGTGCCTTCACCACCAGGTCGGCAGTGTTGCACCAACCTTCGACAGTGGCGTCGTTTTCGGGGTTGACCCAGACGCGCAGACGGATGGCGTTTACGCCGCAGTCGTCGCGGAGAAGAGTCATGAGTTCTTTCTGTTCGCCGCCGCGGGTCTGCCATTTGTAGCCCTGTGCCTCGAACTGTGTGAGCCAGCTCACGTCGGCGCCCTTGGCATAGGTGCCGCGCTCTATCTCGACGGGCTTGTTGTCGACAGGCGGATTGGTCACCGGGCTGTCCTGGGTGCAGGCACCCAGCGCCATGGAGGCGCCGAGCACTGCTATGCTGAGAATTTTGTTGAGTTTCATTTTTTTACCGTGGATGGGACTAATTAGTCTTGTAAGTCCAATAAGTCTTATTTATTACTGATAGGAGTAGGTGCCTTTCGAGAGATTGACAGTGAGTGTATGGGTGCCGTTGGCGAGTTCGTTGTCGCCTTCGAAGCCGTCGCGGTAGAGCACCAGTTCGCCTGGTGTGCCGTTACCGCCGAAGAAGAGATCCCAGTTGTCATTGAGCACTATCTTGACGCCCCAGGGGGTATTGGCGGTTTTTTCGAACTGCGCCGTATATACGCCCGGTTCGTCGGCAGCCGTCATTTCGGTGAGGCTCCAGTCGTCGTTGAGACCGGTATAGCTTACTTTCGTTATGGGGGTGAGCTTGTAGGTGAGGTCGCCCATGTTAACGTCGAAGAGGTAGAAACCGGCCTCGGGAGCGGCTATGTTGCCCTCGCCGTTGTTCACCAGCTGGCCGGAGAAAGCTGTTCCACCGTCGACCATGGTCCAGTAGTTGTCCCATGCCTCGGCCTCGGTGTATATGCGGTAACCCCATTCGCTGTTCACCTGCAGGGCGCCGCCGTAGGTACGGTTGTCTTCGTTGTAGAGTTTCAGATAGTTGCTGAAATCCCAGTCGGGCTGTACGCCAGAGAGATAAATCATCGGAGGCACTGTCTCCACAGGACCGGCCGAGCCGGCTCCGGCTGTGAGTGTCCAGCCGCGCGGATCGGAGAGGTCGAGAGTAAGGGTTGTCTCGCCTGCGGCGGCCACATCGATACTGATGGCCTGCGCGGCAGACCCGAAGCTTACGTTTCCGGCCACACCTCCGAAGCCTACGGGAGTGTCGACCGCGGCAGCATCGTCGGTACCTGTGGCGGTATTATACTGCTTGCCGGTAGCCGAGAGAGTCACGCTGAGGATGCCGGGAGTCGCTTCGAAGGTATATGTCCACTTGTTGGCCTTGCGGTCGTAGGTCATGGCGCCGGAGAGGTCGCCGCCGAGGGTGAGCTCACCTATATATAGCGCGCTCCACTCGTTGGTGCGGGTGTTGACCACAGTGTAGTAGCAGCCCGAGGGCGAGGGATACCAGAAGTTCCACACGTCGAGGCCCGTGGTATTGTTACCCATGACGAATGCCGTGCCGGTGACACCGTCGTTGCCCCAGACGGTGTTGTTGCCTTCGCGCAGCCACCAGTTTTCCCACGAGCCGGCGCCGATAAAGCCGCTGTATATGCCGTCGGAGGCAGGCGACCAGAGGGTACGGCCCGTATCGTTCTGAGATGCGTCGAGCACGAAACCTATGCTCATGTCGATGAAATAGGGAGTCACGGTGATTGTGTGTACGTCGCTGTATTTGGGATCTATATTGGCGCCCAGTACTGTCTTGACGCGTATGTAGACCGTACCCTTGACACCGCCTTCGAGGCCGAGACGTCCGACGAGGTTATTGAGAGCCTCGCAGGTATACTGGCGGTAATACACACCCGACTCCACATTGTCGTCGACCACGGAGAAAAACTCCGGATCTGCCGAAAACTGGACGGTATTGGAGGCAGCGCCTTCGGGAGCCGCCACAAGAGGATCGGAGAGAGAAATCTTGCCGTTCTCGTTCCAGTAGATAGTCAGGGCGAGAGACTGCAGATGGTCTTTGTCGAGCACTATGTCGGAGGCAACGCCGGAAACCTCGGCGCGGTCGGGGCCGTCGGTGTAGATTGTGTCGCCGTCCTTGTCGCAGCCCTGTGCGCCAAGGAGCATTACGGCGAGGCCTGCGGCCGCTATATATTTATTGAAAGTCATGGCTTAATAAAGGGGATTGGAAAGATTGGTATTTGCCGAAAGTTCGCTCAGAGGAATAGGATAGATGTTGTAGCGGGCATTGACAGCCGAGCCGTCGAGTGTGCCGCCTTTCCACTGCCATACATAGGCGTCGGTGGTGAAACGGCCGAAGCGTACAAGGTCGGTGCGGCGGTGCATCTCGTGGTAGAGCTCGCGGCCGCGCTCGTCGAGCATGAAGGGCAGATTGAACTGGGCGTCCGATATGCGGCCTGCAGCGTCGCCGTAGCCGCGTTCACGTACTTCGTTGACCAGGCCGAGTGCCTGCTGGCGGCTCATACCCGTGCCTCCGCGAAGCACTGCCTCGGCGGCGCTGAGATATATCTCGGCGAGACGGAACATCGGATAGTCGGTGGAGCAGCCGCGTGCGGCGGATGCCGAGGCAGCTTCGCCGGCGTCGGTAAGATTGGTCCATTTCTCGCTGAAGAAGCCCTGCGAGTCGGTGGTGATACCGTCGGTGAAATACTGTGTCTGGCCGTCTTCCCAGAAGAGGCGCCGGCCGTCGGCGGCTTCGAAGAGAGCTGGGAGTTCGCCGCGGACGCGCCAGTTGCCCCAGCCATTCTCTATGCCGTACTTGGCGGGATCCTGTGTGGAGTTGTTGCCGCACGACGAGCATATGATGTTGGTGGCCGAACCCCATGTCGTAGCCTGGTCGGCGTCGGCCGAGAATGCAAAGATTATTTCGTTGGTACGCAGATGGTTGTCGGCGTTAAAAAGTTTCTGATATTCAGGCTCGAGCGAATAGCGGCCTGTACCGATGATTTTGTTGGCGAAGCCTACGCACTCAGTGTAGGCCGGGGTGCCGGTGTAGATTTCGGCATTGAGGGTCAGGCGCACGGCGAGCGCCCAGAGGGCAGACTTGTCGGCCTGTCCGTAGTAGTTTGTGTCGGGCAGGAGGGTTTCGAGCTCGGTGATTTCACTCATTATGTAGTCGTAGAGCTGCTTGCCGTCGTAGGCGGGAGGAATGACACCGGTGGTGGGGGTATCCTGATCGACATACGGGCCCTGGCGGAAGAGATCGAGTACGAACCAGTAGTCGAGAGCGCGGATAAAGCGTGCTTCGGCGGCATATGTGCGTATCAGCTCCTTCTCGACGTCGCTGAAACCGCCGATAGAGCCTTCGCCGGTATAGCGCAGAAACTCGTTGCAGAGCGCTATAGAGTAGTAGAGGCGATAGTAGGTATCGGCCACCCATACGTCGGAGGCGTCCCAGTTCATATAGGTGAGGGCCGAGAGGTTTTCGCCCGAAAGCCATGTGTTGGCCACCTCGTCGGTGGCTGCCTCCTGCATGTTGAAGAGATTGCGGAGAAGATCCTGGCCCTTGTTGCTGGAGAGGTCGGGATTTCCGGCACGCTCCTGACCGATGAGGGAGTAGGAGCCGTAGATTTTCGCGAGCACCGATTTGTAGCCCTCGATAGTGGAGTAAACCTTGTCGGCGCTGTCGCCTATCACGGGCTTCTGGTCGAGGTCGCCGGTGCAGGCGGTGCCGAGAACCATGGCCACGAGGCTTATAACTGCTATATATATTTTTTTGATCATTGTCGTTCAGGCATTAGAAATTGAGACCGAGAGTGAGAGAGTAGGTTCGCGGGCGGGGATAGGTGGAGTTGTCGATGCCTGTGGCACTTTCGGGATCCACGCCGCTGTATTTGGTGATGGTGAACACATTCTGCACCATAGCCGACACATGGAGGTCGAGCGAACGGTAGATGCGTCCGAAATTATAGCTGAGCTGAAGATTGTCCATCTTCAGGAACGAAGCGTTCTCGAGGTAGTGGTCGGTGGGATACTGGCGGTAGCGGAACTGGGTGTCGAGGAAGCTCGAAGCCAGGTTGTTGACCGAACCGGTGCTCCACGATGTGCACTCCCATGCTCCGAGATTGGCCTGGGCGCCGTTATATATGTAGTTGCCTACAGATGCGCGGAGAGCCGTGCTGAGAGTCCATTTTTTCCAGCGCAGCGATGTGCTGAAGCCGAATGTCCAGTCGGGCATGCTGCTGTGGCCGTAGTATTTGTCGTCTTCGGTAATCTGGCCGTCGCCGTTGAGGTCGGCGTAGAGGCCTTCGATGGGTCGGCCTGTCTCACGGTCGTAGATCTGCTTGTAGAGCTTGAAGGTGCGGGGAGCGTAGCCGGTCTTGTAGACCTGGATAGGGGTCGATTCCATCCAGCCGACGTATGTGTCGGATGCGTCCGTGCCGGGCACGAGATTGAGGTTGGTGATCTTGTTGTCGAGCCAGGTTGCGTTGAAGGTGGCGGTCCACTGCAGATCCTTGGTATCTATGATATTGGCGTTGAGGCTTATTTCGACGCCCTTGCTGCTGACGTTGCCGACGTTCATGAGCATGGCCTTGTCGAAGTTAATGCCGGCGGGAACGGGTACGGTCGCGAGAAGATCCTGGGTCTTGCGGGTGAAGTACTCGACAGAACCAGAGATACGGCTGTTGAGGAAGCCGAAGTCGAGACCGAAGTTCCAGCTCTTGGTGGTTTCCCATTTGAGCTTGTCGTTATAGGCCTGCGGGCGGAATGTCGGGCGCCATACTCCGTCAATGGGGTAATATGCGCCGTCGAGGCTTCCGGTGTAGTTGGGTATGTAGCCATAGTCGGCGATACCGTCCTGCTGGCCGGTGATACCGTAGCTGGCACGGAGCTTGAGATCGTTCATTACTGTGCGTACAGGCTCGAAGAATTTCTCCTGGGCCACACGCCATGCGAGTGCCACAGAGGGGAAGGTACCCCAGCGCTGGTCTTTGGCGAAACGGCTCGAGCCGTCGCGGCGGAATGTGGCGGTGAGCAGATAGCGGCTGTCGTAGCTGTAGTTCACACGGCCGTAGTAGCTTATGAGAGTGTGGCGGTTGTCCCAGGGGGTGCTTATGTTGGTCTGGTTGCCGGCGTCGTCGAAAGTGGGATATGCCGGGCCGCTGTTGCGCCAGTACTGATAGTCGTAGCCGAGTGTCACGTCGAGGCTCGAGTTGATGGCGGCGAAGTCCTTGTTATAGTTGAGATAGGTGGTGAGAAGACGGTTGTAGTTCTTCTGCGGGCCCTGTTCGTAGCCGTAGCCGCCCGAGTTATAACCCTGGAAGGAGTTCATTGGCTGGTGCACGGTCTGTGTGCCGCGGCTGTAGTCATAGCCGCCGGTCACGTGCAGACGCAGCTCGGGCAGCGGGTGGAAGCGGTAGTCGAGGTCTACATTACCGATGAGGCGCCATACTTTCGAGCGGCTGTCGTAGAGTTCGAGCATGGCCACGGGATTGGCCAGGGCACCCTGCGCGGGTCGGCCGGTGTTGTCTACGGTTTCATGATATCCGCCGAAGAGAGGCGTGCCGTCGGTGAACAGGAGCTGGTTGCCGTCGGGGCCGTATGTGCCGAATACGGGCTGGGTCGGGTCGTAGGCGCCGGCGTTCCAGATGGCACCGGTGTTGGCGAAGCGGTTGTTGGCGTAGGTGGCCTTGCCGCTTACGTTGACACGCAGATGGTCGGCAAAGAAGCTCGGATTGAGGTTGAGATTGCCGGTATATCGGGTGGAGTTGTCGGTGCGGAGTATACCGTCCTGATACATGGCGCCGAGAGCCACGCGGAAGGGGAGCCACGAAGCAGCGCGACCCGAGATGGCGAGGGAGTTGTCGGTGCCGAAGGCCGACTGGAAGATTTCGTCGTTCCAGTCGGTGGTCTCACGGCCGAGAAGGGCCTGCTGGGCGGCTGTGCCGAAGAGCGACACGGCCTCGCGGAACTGGCCGGGAGTGAGCGACTTGCTTGTGCGCGTTTTGGTAGATACGGAGTTGGTGGTGCTGAACGACACTTTCACGCCTTCGCCCGAACCTTTCTTGGTGGTGATGATGATTACGCCGTTTGAGGCACGCGAACCGTAGATGGCGGTCGACGAGGCATCCTTGAGGATAGTCATCGATTCGATATCGTTGGGGTTGATGAGGCTCAGGAAGTTGCTGGAGCCGGTGATACCGCCTCCGACCTCCATGGGCACACCGTCGAGCACAATAAGAGGATCGTTCGAGGCGTTGAGCGAGGCGCCGCCGCGCACGCGGATGGTGCTTGACGAGTTGGGCGAACCGCCCGAGTTGGTAATCTGCACACCGGCTATTTTGCCGTTGATGAGTTCTTCAGGCGAGCTTATGACGCCCTTGTTGAAGTCTTTCTCGCTGATGGCCGTCACAGAGCCGGTGAGGTCATTCTTCTTGGTAGTACCGTAACCAATGACAACCATTTCCTGCAGAGACTCCGAGGTGGGCTGCAGCTGGATATCGAGAGTGGCTCCGGTCACGTCGACTGTTCTGGTGTCGTAGCCGACGTAAGAGAATGTGAGCTGACGGGCGCCCGCGGGTAGGGCGATTCGGTAGTTTCCGTCGATGTCGGTGGTAACGCCGCCCTGATGGCCCGGCACTGTTACCGAAGCACCGATCAGAGGCTCTCCGGTCTCGTCGGTGACAGTACCGCTGACGGTCGCTGCCGTCTGGGCCCATGTCGCCGGCACGAAGGCCACGAGCAGGAGGAGCGTCGCTAAGGTGCGCAGTAGATTTTTCATGTTTTTCCTGGTTTATTTATTATGATTTTGAATTGATTTATTTTTCATGCTATCAGTGGCTTCACTAACCTCTAACCATTAACCTATTATTCCAGCACCACGGCGCGGAGTTGCAGATGCATAGGCGCAGAATCGGCCGCGATGACTATGGTTTCGATTTCAGACGGAACGAGTTTCGGTGCTGTATCCTTGCCGGGCTCGAAACGACGCCCGAGGAACGATGGATAAGGCGCCGGATTAAGCAGAGTCTCTCCAATAGCGAAATCCGACAGAGGTATCCTTACGGCGGCGTCGGGACTGATCCGGGCCGAGGCCCAGAAAGTGAATCCGTCGGCATTGACAAGGCCGACACGGATATTTCCGCTGTATTCGGCCTCAGCCGTATGAAGAATTACGGCATCCGAAGGCACACCGGCGCCGAGAGCGCGTACCAGAGGCGCCACATAGCGGCTCACGGAGATGGTTTCGACAGGCTGTACGCCGTCGGCATTCAGCTCGAGCACAGGCGCCGCAAAAGGGGTGGCGGGGACAGTCCGCAGGCTGATACCCTGCCATACTTCGGATATGGTGGCCAGTTCGGCATGAGTAGTGCCGTCCAGGAGGACAAGGGGAGCTCCGGCCGGGCGAACGGCGGAAGTGAAGCATGCGACAGCCCCCCGGCCCGCGCCGAAGTCCCAGTCCAATGGAGTGCCGTCGTCACCCGACGGGTAAGTGACGGCATCCGCGCCTTTGAAGACCACAATACGGTAGTCAAACCTGTCTTTTTTACCAATCATACCCGGGTCTACAGTGGCGCTGTATTCGTATTTTCCTGTTCTGACCATAGGCACGAGCACATTGTCGTCGCGCCAGAAATCGGCCGAAGCAGGATATATCTTTACAGAATCGGGCTCGCCGGCTATTATGGCCGAAACGTGCAGCGGCATCCCTTCGGCCACCGATACAGACGGCTCATGCACAAGCACGGGCTTGTCGAGGCGGCTCAGAGGAGGCATGACATACTCACCTACTCTGCGCGTACCGTCGCCGTATGCCCTGTCAGCAGGCCAACGGTCGGCCGATCTGATGTCGGCGGCAAGCACATATACACCGGGGAGCACTGATATGCTCTTACCATCGGACATACCCTCGGCGCGCTCGCCTTTATAGACGAAACCGTCGGGCAGTCCGGGAAGGTCTATTGTCATGGCGACAGGCGAATCAAGTGTCACGGCGACCTCACGGCTCAGCGAAGGCTTGGCAAAGGGATCGGCGGTAATAAACACATCCGGCATGACTTCGAGGCGCCATACGCCTTTGTCGAGACGGTCGAGGAAATATGCGCCGGTACCGTCGGTGTCTACGATACCCGACGAACCCACACCCGCTATATTTCTGAGCCGGGCAGGCTTCGAGGGAAGCGAAGCCGTCGTGTTTGTATGATAGAACTTCTCGCCGTCGTCGAGCATTGCGAGATTGCGGCGCGCGCTCACGGTAAAGGGGCCGAAAACAGTATCGGCGGGATATTTGCCGTAGTCGGCTCCGGCGGGTGTGCGGCGCATTACCTCGGCGGCTATGGCCATGCCTACGGCTTTGCCGGGAGTATAGGCCAGATTGAGGAAGTGTGTCTGGTATTCGGTGTTGAAGCGCGCCATGTCGATAGGATCGTAGGCAAACTGCGTGGCCCACTCGAAACCGGCCTTACGGAATGTGCGCGCTGCCGCGGGATAGAGATAGGTGTCGAGCACATCGGCCGGATCGAACTCATATACCACTTTAGGCTGCCGGGCATAGCCGGGCACGGTATCGAAGGGTATGTCGTAGCTGTCGAGCACAGGCAGGAAGTTGCCGCGCCGGGTGCTGCCGTGCACCAGACCCGTGGGATACCACTGGTAGGTCGTGCCGTCGATGGCGGCGCGGTAGAAGGCCGATGTGCGCCAGAGGTTGTGCGACACATTATAGAGAATGTCCTTCTTCCAGCCGGCGTCGCGCATTGCGGCCGCCATGCGGTCTACATAGGCGGTGATTTCGTCGTGCGATCCGCTGTGACACGGCTCGTTGTTGATTTCTATGGCTATGAGGGAGGGGTCGGAGGCGTAGCTTTTGCCCGTATATGGGTTCACATGTGCCACAAGGGCGCGAAGATAACGTTCCTGTGCATCCTGTGCGGCGGCATCGTCATGCACACGGCATTTCTCATATTTATATGTGAATGCGCCGTTGGGATCGCTGTTGCGTTCGGGATATCCGTTGCCGAAATTGGTCTGGGCGGTAAGGACAGCCTTTATGCCGCGCTCTTCCAGACGGGCGAGCAGATAGTCCACAAGATCGAGATGCTCGTTTTCGAGCAGATGCCCCTCGCCGTCGCTGATCTCGACGTCCCATAGATGAAGGCGGAAAGCGTTAAGGCCGAGCCGCGACATGTGATAGACATCGCGGTCGATGGCGGCGCGACGGTCAACGCCGAGCGAGCCGAGTGCGCGGTATGCGTGAGCGAAAGGCACGGTATAGTTGGTGCCGTAGTACGGACCGCCGTCAAGAGCCACGGCTCCGAAAGCGCACACAAGACCGAGTAAAACTGAGATGATTCTGGATGTATTTTTCATGGCATTTTAGTTGATGCGAAATTACTTTCTCCGCACAAAGCACGAAAGCACACAGCGGACAGAATAGGATAAAATTCGGACAAAACGCGCCTGTGAGGCGTTTAATGGGTAAATATGTCCGATTAGTGCTCCTGTTTGGCCGATCTGTATCCTTGCCGGAATGCCGGAAATATTTAAATTTGCAAAATATGCCGTAACCATGAAAAAATATTTTCTTATCCTCCTTGCAGCCGTGTGCGGTCTTCTGAGCGCCGGTGCCATAACCGCCGCGCCCGAAGCTCCGGTCTACTGGTTCAACTACGGAGTCGACAACTCACGCAAGACCGTCTTCGATATCTTCCGCGACAGCGCAGGCCGCACGTGGATAGGCTCGAACAACGGACTCTTCCTTTTCACGGGCTACGACACCTATCCCTGCACCTTCGCCGACGGATATCCGCTGCACGCCCAGGTCTACGCCATGGTCGAGACAGGCGGCCGCATATACGCAGGCACCAACGACGGGCTGTATGCCGTCGACCCCGCCACGCTGCGGATCGAAAGCGTCCGCTGGGAGGAATCGCCGCGCGAGATCCGGGCGATGACCCTACACGACGGACGCCTGTGGCTCGGCGGCCTTTCCGGCCTCTACTTCTACGATCCGGCCTCCGACAGCTTCGAGGGGCCGGCCGAGGGGCTGCCGCACAATGCCGTCTACTCGCTCCTGCCTGTACCCGACGGAAGCATATATATAGGAACGTACAACGGCTTCTGCCGCTACACCGCAGCCACGGGATTCGAGACAATCGACATAGAGCTACCCTCCGACAGCAGACCCAATCTGTTTGTAAACTCACTCTGCCGAGACGCTGAAACCGGCGCGCTCTATCTCGCCACCGAAGGCGGTCTGATAAGATATACGCCTTCCGACGGAAAGGCCACGGCACTCCCGGCCTGCGACGGCTATTCGGTGAAGTCGCTCTGCTTCGTGGAAAACAAGGATCTCTTCGCCGGTACGGACAACGGCCTGTTCACAATCAGGCCCGACGGTTCATGGCGGCTTCTGCGTCATGACTCGCGATCGGCCTCGTCGATAATGTCGAATGCCGTATGGTCGCTCATGACCGACGGAGAAGGCAACATATGGGCCGGAACGGAGAGCGGCATCTCGATAGCCGACATCGATTCGCCTGTGCAGATCTACAGCATAGCCGATCTCACGGGCAGCGGCGAGGGCCAGGACGTATCGGCCGTGCTGCGCGATTCCCGCGGCGAACTGTGGCTCGGAGGGTCGAACGGAGCGATACGCATAGCCCGCGACGGACACCCGCAATGGTACTTCGGAGGCACAGGCCCGCGTCAGCTCTCTCACAGCCGCGTACGCGACATATATGAGGACCTCCACGGCGACATATGGCTCGCCACTGACGGCGGAATAAACATATACGAGCGCCATACCGACACTTTCGGCAAACACCGCCTCACCGACAGCACCCGACGCTCGATGGCCAACTGGGTATATGCCATTCTCGAAGAGCCTGCCGACAGCACCCTCTGGACCGCAGGATATCTCGGCGGCATATTCGTGGAGCCTCTCGAACGCTTCCGGCACGAAGGCTGCACCCATACCGCCGAACGGCTAATAAACTCGACCAACGGACTGCCCAACGACTATGTGGGCAATATGGTGCGCGACTCCCGCGGAAACAAGTGGATACTCAACTTCCGCGACACGGCGGTGACTCGTATCGACGCCCGTTCGGGCGCCCTCTCGCGCATATCGCTCCACGACCGCGGAGCCGCCGACCCTGTGGCCATATGCACCGGCGCCGACGGCCGCATATGGGTCGGCTTCTACGGAGGTGTGGCGGCCTATTCGCCCGACGGCACCCCTCTCGAGGACATTTTCCGATTCCCGGCCGATTCCGACATGGGGATTCTTGCTATGGCCGCGGTCGGACCTGATATATGGATAGCCACCCCGAAGGCCGTGTGGTGCCTCGATCCTGCTTCCGGCGAAATGACGATGATGCCTGTGCCGGAAGAGGATTATTCGGTCATTTACTACGACAAACTGTCGGGAAAAGCCATACTTGGCGCATCAGACGTTGTCGTTGTGGCCGATCCCCGCCGTCTCATGGCCGAGAAACGCGACGAACGAATAGAAATACTGCGCGTGCTCGACCGCGGCACAGTCATAGCGACCGATACCGATGCCGACACAGGGAAAAACAAGGTAAGGCTCGGGTCGGACAACCGCGACATAACCATCGACATCGGCACGGCTTCTTTCTCGCCGGGCGAATACCTGCGGTTCCGCTGGCGTCTCGACAATGACGAATGGCATTTGCTTGACGACGGCGACAACAAAATCCGGCTTACCTCGCTCGTACCCGGCAGGCACAGCCTGGAAATCGGAGTTGCGGGAGAGCGTCGCCGTCCTGTAGTCCTCAATATAGATGTCTCGCATCCATGGTATCTCACGGCCTGGGCGATCGTAGCCTATATTCTCGGCGCCATTGCCGTGGCGTCGGTTCTTATCATACGTTCCGCAAGACGACACGAGCGTAAAATCGAAGATCTCGAACGCCGCAATGCCCTCGCCACCGTGCGCCAGCGCCTCTTCTTCCTCTCGAACATATCGCACGAACTCAAGACACCTCTGTCGATGATCATCGGCCCCCTGAGTCTGCTCCGCTCGCAGAAAATGCCCGACAAGGACAAAAACGCCGTCGAGACGGCATACACCAACGCCATTAAGCTCAATACGCTCATACACCAGACTGTAGAAATCGACCGCCTTGAAGCCGCTCCCGACGATATGCTCATATATTCGCACATCGATGTGGTGGATTTCTGCCGCGGCATATTCGAGGCATACCGCAAGTCGTGGCCCGGACGCAATTTCATATTCACATCGACCGACAATCACATATACGCCGCCACGGATGCCGTCAAACTCGAATCGCTGCTCAACAACCTGCTTTCGAACGCCGTGAAATATTCGGGCGAGGACGCAACCATAGGCTGCTCGGTAAACCGCACCGACAAGGGCTACGGAATAGACATCAGCGATGACGGTGTGGGTATTCCTGCCAACGAGCATCATCTTGTGTTCCAGCGGCTCTATCGCTCGCCGCGCACCGCGGACGAACGCGAAGGCACAGGCATCGGCCTCTATCTGGTGAAACAGTACGTACGCCTGCTCGGAGGAGAGATATCGCTCGAGAGCGAACCAGGACACGGCACTACATTCCGGCTGAGGTTTCCGACAGGAGAAATTTCGGATTCCGAACCATCCGATCAGAGTGAAATGCCCGGCGAAAGCCCCGTTGCCGACAAACGGCGCCGCGTTCTTGTGGTTGACGACAACAAGCCCATCGCCGCCTTCATAGCGTCTCTGCTCGGCGCCGACTATAATGTCGCCACAGCCGCCAACGGAAAAGCGGGCCTCGCACTGGCCTCGACATTCCGCCCCGACATAATAATAGCCGACGAGATGATGCCCGTGATGACCGGTCTGGAGATGAGCCGGCGTCTGCGCCAGAATCCGGTAACGGCTTCGACTCCCATCATTCTGCTGACAGCCAAGGACGAGCCCGGCATGGAGGGCGAAAGCATAGACAGCGGAGTGGATGCATTCATGGCCAAGCCCTTCGAGGCTCCGGTGCTTACGGCCAAGGTGCGTCAGCTACTCGGAAGAGCCGAACGTATGCGCCAGACCGAGCTGTTCGACCGCTCGACACGTTCCGACGACAGCACCATCGAAGAGTCCGTGCAGGAAAAACAGTTTGCCGCCGTCACCGACCTGATAGAGGCCGAACTGTCGAACCCCGACCTGAACGTAGATTTCGTCTGCCGCGCCCTCGGCATGTCGTCGAAGACTCTCTACAGGCTCATTAAAAAGCTCGTAGGCGTGTCGCCGGTCGACTATATCCGGCAGACACGCCTGCGCAAGGCCGCCATGCTCCTGGAGCAGAGCAAATTTTCGGTAAGCGAGGTGATGTATATGGTAGGGTTCAGCTCGTCGAGCTACTTCAGCAAGTGCTTCGCGGCCATGTTCGGCTGCACTCCCGGCCAGTACGCCTCTAATGATCAGAAAGGAGAGAATTGTAGAATTCGGTGAAGCGGGCAGTGGCGGCAGCCGGCAGATAGGGGCTGATGCGCTCGCGCGCCTCGCGGCCCTGAGAGGATATTGCCTGCGGATTGTCGAGATAATACTGTATGGCTTCGGTTATCTGGTCGGGGCGACCCGGATCTACGAGATAACCGTTGACACCGTGCTCGATCACATCAGGAATGGCGCCGACCGATGTTGCTATGCATGCCATGTTGTAGACACCGGCTTCAAGTATACCTACGGGCATGCCTTCGCGGTATGACGGCAAGACAAGGACATCGCTCAACCTCAGCAGTCTATCCTTGTCCTTGCTTTCGACATAGCCCATGAACCTCACGGTCCGGTCAAGTTTCAGTTCATCGATCAGAGCTATCACCGCTTCGGAATCGCCGCTCCCGGCGACTGTGAGCTGTAGATATCCCTGATATTTGTCGGCCAGAGGCTCGAGAGCGCGTATAAGATCGAAAATACCTTTTTCAGACGTGAACTTGCCCATGTAAAGAAGTCGTAGCGGTTCTTCGAGACGACGCTTGGAGCGGTCGCGCACCACACGTACATCGCCCACCATATTTGGAAGCGTCACAACGCGGCGGCAGCCGAGACCGTCGCGATAAAAAGAAGCCCAGCTGTCGGAAAGCACAGCCACGGCCGAAGCCCGGCGTATGGTCTCTATATGACGTGGCGACACCGACCCGAGAAATTCATCGAAATCCTCATCGTGGAAATGAAATACGGTACGGAATCCGAGTTTCTGTCCGAAACGGACCACGCACTCGGCCCGATGGAAGAAACTTCCCGTAGTAGCATGAACGTGCAGTATGCTGTAACCCGACAGTCTCATGAACGGCAGAGCCACAAGAGGATACAGCCTGACGAAAAGACCGGCCAGCGGGCCACGGCGACTGCTGTACGACAGATGGCGGAAGCCCGGAAAGGCCGAACGGTACATGCGCATAAGCGCTGAAAGACCGCCGGGCCCGTTGATGGCGGGTCCGACGGTCAGTATTTTCGCTTGCCTCGACGGCATTATGTCAGATTGTTATTTCGCAGTGGTATAGCGGGCGTTCAGAATCTCGATGATGTCGGCGGTGACATTGAGTGCGGGGTTGAAATATACACCCGACTCACGCATGAGGATAGCATCGTAGCCCTTGGTATCGTTGTAAACGTTTACAGCGCTCATGATCGAGTCCTGCAGACGGGCCTGGGCCTGGGCTATGGTGTTCTGAATCTGGTTCTGCTGGTTGGAGAGCACACGGGCGGCATCATTCTGCATTTTCTGCAGTTTTTCGACGTCGGCCTGGAAAGAAGCCTCCGAGAGATATACGTTGTTCTGGCGCTTCTGCTCGATATTGTTGCCGAAGTTCTGGATTTCCTGCTGCTTCGACTGCTCCTGACGCTGATAGTTGTTCATAAGACGCTGTCCTTCCTCTGCGATTTCGCGGGCAAGGCTGTATGCGCTCATGATCGAGTCTGCATCAATATAAGCTATCTTGATACCTGCGCAGGCGGTGGAGTCGCCGGCTGCCGGAGCGGCTGCGGGAGCGGCTTCCTGCTTGGAGCACGACGCAGCGGCTGCCACAATGGCGCAGGAAATAAGTGTCTTTACTGTAAGAGACAGTTTTTTCATTATAACTATAATATGTGATATTGATTATTTCAAATTACGCTCGTCAGTCGCGCAGCCTATGCCTTTGCGGCGTAAATGAGGCGAAGCGCCCACATGTCCCGAGGGAAAACGTGCACCCTTTATGAAGAGCACTTTCACACCGAGCAGGACAATGCAGACCAGGAGCAGGATTATTGTCAGTAAGACTGTTTTCATGGCTCATTTGGCTGATTGACTCTGCAAATATAGCTAAAATGGCGGTTTTTTTTCGGCGTACGGATTTTATTTTGTAATTTAGGGGCATGAATAGATTGTTTTTTAACATTCTTTCTCATACCGAAATCTTTATTAGAACTTTTATTCCTCTCAAAATATAGAAAAACCGCCATGACGATCAAAGATCTCAAGCCCGCACTGGTATTCTCGATTTTCGACGAGATCAACCATGTGCCCCGTCCTTCGAAGAAGGAGGAAAAAATACGTCAGTACCTGCTCGACTTCGCAGCACGCCATAATATCGCCGTCCGCACGGATGCCATCGGCAACGTCGTGATGAGCAAGCCCGCCACTCCCGGCAAGGAAAATGCCCCGACAGTAGTCCTCCAGTCGCATATGGACATGGTATGCGAATCGAACGACAAGAACTTCGACTTCAACACCCAGCCCATCCGCACCATAGTCGACGGCGAATGGCTGCGCGCCGACGGCACTACCCTGGGCGCCGACAACGGTATCGGTATGGCGGCCTCACTCGCAGTGATGGTCGACAAAGATCTCGTGCACGGCCCTGTAGAGGCTCTCTTCACCGTCGATGAGGAGACCGGACTCACCGGCGCCAACAATCTCGGCGACGGCATGCTCTCCGGCTCTATCCTGCTCAACCTCGACTCCGAGGACGACGCCGAAATCTTCGTAGGCTGCGCCGGCGGCGTAGACACCACCTGCCTGTTCACCTACAAGCGCTCGTTCGCGCCCACCGACTTCCATTATTTCCGCTTCGAGATCTCGGGCGGCCTCGGAGGCCACTCAGGCGGCGACATACACCTCGGCCGAGCCAATGCCAACAAGCTCCTCGCACGCTTCCTCTATAATCTGAGTCTCGAACACGAGCTGTCGCTCGTAGAGATCGACGGCGGCAACCTGCGCAACGCCATTCCCCGCGCCGCACACGCCGTATTCGGCATCCATGCCGCAAACAAGGAGAATGTACGCGTAGCTTTCAACACATACGTAGCCGAGATCGAAAACGAATACGCAGGCCTTGAGACAGGTCTCAAGTTCGAACTCGAAAGCACCGACAAACCCGAATATGCCGTCGACTCCGACACTACCACCGCCCTCATCGAAGCTCTCTACTGCGCTCCCCACGGAGTGATATCCATGAGCCGCGATCTCGAAGGTCTCGTTGAGACTTCGACCAACCTCGCATCTGTCAAGATGAAAGGCGACAACCAGATCCTCGTCACAACATCGCAGCGCTCGTCGGTAGAATCGCGCAAATGGGACATCGCACGCCAGGTAGAGGCACTCTTCCGCCTTGCAGGCGCCGAGGTGACACACGGCGACGGATATCCCGGCTGGGCTCCCAACATGAACTCGCCCATCATGCACATCGCTTCCGAGGCATACGAAGAGCTTTACGGCATCAAACCCGCCATCAAGGCTATCCACGCCGGACTCGAATGCGGTCTCTTCCTCCAGAAATATCCGCACCTCGACATGGTATCGTTCGGCCCGACTCTCCGCGACGTGCATTCGCCCTCCGAAAGGATGCATATTCCTGCGGTAGAACGCTTCTGGGGTCAGCTCACACGCACACTTGAAAAAGTTGCCGATCTGAAAGCCTGACGCGCCTATGCGCATGGCCGCACTACATCGTATGACAGCCGCAGCAGCCCTCGTATCGTGGGCTGTCTGCGGCTTGTTTGCCGATGAGCCGTTGCCTCAGGGCTTCGCGTTAGAACTGCAGGAGGTACTCACCGACTCTCTCGACCGCGAGATCATGATCTTCAACGGCGATACGATCCATACGTCCTTTCTTCCCGAACCGCCCGACACACCTCACTACGGCCCGCTCACCGAAGCCGACTACCGCAAGATAGCCGAAGAACTGGGCGTCGAGGCCGCGGCAATCCATGCGGTCGTAGAGATCGAGACAGGCAAGACCCGCCACGGCTTCTATGCCGACGGCTATCCCATAATCAACTTCGACCTGCCGGTGTTCCGCCGGGCCGCCGCGCGACGCGGCATAAATCTGTCGAAATACACCCGCTCCCATCCCACGGTATTCGCCGCGCCCAATATCCGCAAATACGGCTCACAACAGCGCGCCCAGCAGGCACGCCTCGATGCAGCCATGACCATCGACAGTATCGCGGCAATAGAAAGTACATTTTGGGGAATGTTCCAGATCGGGGGTTTCAACTGGAAACTATGCGGCGCAGAATCGCGCGCCGACTTTGTCCGACAGATGAAACGTTCGGAATACGACCAGTTGCGCCTTTTCGCCAACTACATGCGCAACACCGGTCTTGTGCAACACCTCAAGACTAAAAACTGGGCCGCATTCGCAAAAATATATAACGGCCCCTCGTATGCATCCCGCGGCTACCATACCCGCATGGCGGCCGCCTACCGACGCTTCAGCAAAAATTAAGAGATCGGTCCAGGACATCCTCGACAACGAGTGAGGCAAGAGTGAGACCGAATATGGCTGTGGTATGCATGAAAGTGCCGTTGATACCGGCAGGGCCTTCGGCACGATGCTGCAGCCGCTCAGGACTGTACACACATTTGAATTTACGGCGCGGATAGACGCCCGAGCGCCGGAAACGCGTGCGCAGAGCGCGTGCGAGAGGGCAGCCCTCGACCTTCCAGAAATCCGCCACGCCTATCATCGACGGATGAAGTTTGCGGGCGGCTCCCATAGATGAGAAAAAGGCGCGGCGCGGCGCTGTCAAAGGGTCGGTGCAGCGCAGTATCAGATCGGCCTTGTCGGGCAGAGAGTCGATCGCATCTATCACATAATCATATTCCTCTATTCCGAAACCCGCGGCGGTCTCGGGCGTATATCGCGCCTGAACGGCCTCGACATGCGCTTCCGGATTAATACTGAGAATCCTGCGTGCGAGCACTGCGGTCTTGGGCTCCCCGACAGTATCCACCGTCGCGGGAAGCTGACGGTTTATATTGCTCGCCGCCACGGTATCGGAATCCACCATAGTTATATGCCCCACGGCAGTACGCGCCAGGGCCTCGACACACCACGAGCCAACCCCTCCGACACCGAACACAAGCACACGCGAACGGGCAAGAGCCTCCATCGTCGCATCGCCGGCGAGAAGTCTTGTTCTGCTAAAATTCTCAAATATATCGTAATCCATATAAATAGTTTCAATTTTTAATGTTATCTTTGCAAAGATAAGCATTTTCTTTGAAAAAGTGTCATTTCTACTTGTTTTCGATTTTTAAGTAAATATAGATTAAACGCCCATATAAAATCAAACCCTTTAAACAATAATCCTTTATATATTAATTAATAAACCAACCAATCATGAACAAACTTTTTGTCCGGTTTCTGGTCGCGGCAGCATTGCTCGCCGGGGTCGGGAATCTGCATGCGCGTGAAAACGCGACCCGTATGGCGGCTGAAAAGCCGCAGGCAGGCGTTATCCGCGTAAAACTGCAAACGGAGGCAGCACGTATGGTCGGCTCGGCGCCCCGAATGAAGGCGCACGGCAAAATCGATGCGGGCACTGCGCCGCTGTCGAGAGCCGCAGAGCAGGTCAAGGCCGTGAAAATACGTCCGATGCTGCCCTATAACGCAAAATTCGCGGCCCAGCGCGCCAAATACGGTCTCGACCGATGGTATGTGGTGGAATTCGACGAAAACATCGATACCGAAAAGGCACGCAAGATATTCGCCGGCGTAGCCGGTGTCGAAAAATCGGAAGCCATAGTTCCCATGGAACTTAAAGAGGGCACAGGTAACTTCGTGAGCACGACACGTCCGCCCATGAAAGCCACCGAGGCCGACTATCGCTTCAACGACCCCCAGCTGCCGGCCCAGTGGCACTACCAGAACTTCGGCACCCTCCCCGGCTCTGTAGCCGGCGCCGACGTCAATCTCTTCGAGGCCTGGAAAGTGACCACCGGCGATCCCAAAGTGCTTGTGGCAATCATCGACGGCGGTGTCGACTACCGTCATGAAGACCTCGCTCAGAACATGTTTGTCAACGAGGCTGAGCTTAACGGCACTCCGGGTGTCGACGACGACGGAAACGGATATGTCGACGATATCTACGGCTACAACTTCTGCACGATGTCGGGCGACATCTATCCCCACAACCACGGCACACATGTTGCGGGTACGGTTGCCGCTGTCAACAACAACGGAATCGGCGTGGCCGGCGTGGCCGGCGGCGACGGCTCGAAAGACTCCGGCGTGCGCATGATCTCATGTCAGGTATTCGAGTCGCGTTCAGGCACACCACAGGGCGATTTCGCACAGGCAATCGTATATGCCGCCGAAATGGGCGCCACAATAGCACAGTGCTCCTGGGGCTGGGGCGAACCCGGCTATTGCGAGCAGGCCGTGCTCGATGCCATCGACTATTTCACGGAGACAGCCCGCTCCGAGGTGATGACCGGCGGTCTCTGCATATTCGCCACCGGCAACAACGGCGAGACCGGCGACTACTGGCCCGGCTGCTATGAGAAAGTGCTGTCGGTAGCCGCCATGACCAACGACCTCCTTCCCGCCTCCTATTCAAACTACGGCGAGTGGGTCGACATCATCGCTCCCGGCGGCCTGCTCGACTACGGCGAGGCCAACGGCGTACTCTCCACTCTCCCCAACAACAGCTACGGCTACAACGAAGGCACCTCGATGGCCACACCCCATGTATCGGGTATCGCCGCGCTCGTGCTTTCAAAATACGGAAGCCCGACTTTCGTCAACGAGAGCCTGCGCACTCAGCTTCTCACATCGGTCAACGACTTCTACGGCTACGGCAACAACTCGCGTTTCGAAGGCAACTACGGCGCGGGCTATATCGACGCCGGTAAAGCCCTCGTGATGGGCGACGGCACGGCTCCCTCCGCCGTGACCGACTTCGAGGTCTCGGCCGCACAGGACTATATGGTTCTCGACTGGACCATCCCCGCCTCGGCCGACGGAACCGTTCACCATCATATAGTATATTATTCCACCGAACCCTTCACCGCACAGAGCGATCTGAGCAAGCTGTCGACATCGGTGGCCGACACCAAGTTCCTCAACTCGGGAGCGCACTTCTCGCACGAGATCAGCGGTCTGCAGCCAATGACGACATATTACGTCGCCGTAGCCGCAGTGAACCGCTGGGGCGCCTCGTCGGAACTCTCGGCCGTTAAGACCGTCACCACCAACGCCGGTCCGGAAATGACAGTCGACAAGACCAGTCTCAGCATGACATCGACAAAAGCGACTCCCGTGGCGTCGGCAGCCTTCAACATCGGCAACAACGCCGACGGCATACTCCGCTGGTCGGCCGGATCGCGCACCGTATCTGTCCGCACGGCATCGGCGGCGCGCCCGATGATCGGCACCGTCAAGCCTTACGGAGGCACCCTCGGATCAAATAAAATACGCACATACAGCGTTGTGTCGGGCGACTACGAGACCTCAGACTATCCCGTCAACTTCACCTACGGTTCCGATCCCTGGGCCTATATCGGCGACACAGACCGCTCGCTGCCCAACTCGATGGCACAGTGGTTCCGAGTAGAGGCTTCGCAATACCCCGAAGGCTTCAACCTGACCCACATCGTTGTCGACGGCGCATACGGCACCAACCCCGTGATACAGATATACAAAGGCGATGCCTCGATATCATCGGCCACACTCCTGAAAGAAGTAAACTACAGTTTCTTCGCCTTCAACTATGCCATACAGCTCGACGAGCAGCTTTTCTTCGCCCCTGGCGAATCCTTCTGGATCGCTGTTCACTTCGAGGGCAATCAGGAAGGCTATCCCCTCTCCATGCATCTGGCCGACAAGGAAGGCACCGCCGCGTACAGCTTCATGAGCAACGACATGGGCCACACATGGACCCAGCTCTCGGCAGCCCTCAAAGGCAGCGTCTATGAATCACAGGCCGACAAAATGACCTGGGGTATCACCGCTCGCTCGGCCAATCCCGACTGGAGCCAGGTACTCGAACTCGAACCTGCCACAGGCACCGTGCGCAAGGGCGAGACCCAGACCGTGACCGTAAGCGCCGACGGCTCGCGCCTCGTCAACGGCACATATAATTTCAAAGTGCTCCTCAACACCAACGAAGGTACCGGCGCACAGCACTCCGTGCCGATGACATATACTATCGAAGGCAACGAACCCGATGTGGCCACACCCAAGATAGTGAACTTCGGCTCGCTGCTCGTCGGCGAGAGCAAGACACTCTCCGTCGAGCTCTACAACCGCGGCTACGGCTCGTTCAAGGGCAGCCAGTGGGGTGCCGGAATCTATCAGGACAAGATCAGCTGCATATCCGAGCACTTCAAGGGCCCCGAATACGTGCAGTCGGGTTTCCCCGCACGCACACGCGTCAAGGTAGATCTCACCTACGCGCCCAAAAGCAGCGGCAGCCATAGCGGCACGGTAGTATTCACCGATGCCGAAGGCCGCGAAGTGCGCGTACTCGTACAGGGTGCGGCGACCGATCCCGCCAAGCTCGTCCTCGACCCCGCTACCGTCGATGCCGGCACCCTCGATGTTGCAGCCGCACCCTCGAAAGTATCGTTCAAGATAAAGAACGAGGGCAAATATCCGCTCGAATTCGTGTTCCCGCGCTTCTCCGACGAAACGATCGAAGGCCAGACAGCCGCGAACCATAAATTCGGCTATACGGTATCATCTACCCTTGAAGGCTATTCTCCCTTCGAATACGACGGTAATCCGGCTCTCATCGGAGCCACCGACATCTCGTCGCAGTTCTCCGACGATGTCTATGTGTCGAAACCCGTATCGCTCGGCTTCAGCTTCCCCTACTACGGCCAGAACTACGAGAAAGTATATATCTCGAGCTACGGCGCCCTCATGTTCGTACCCAACGAAAACAACTTCTGGCCACCGCTGACCCCGGGCGCCAACGGTGTTCGCGGCACAGGCCTTATATCGGCCTACGGCTCGCAAATGCGCATGGGTCCGAACTCGCGCGTAGAATATGCCAAGGCCGACGGCAAGTTCGTGGTGCGCTTCATCGACGTGCTTGCAGTCGTATACGACAAGGAATATCTTCCTGTCAGCTACCATATGACACTTGCCAGCAACGGCGACATCGAGATATTCTACGATGACTATACTCCCGACTTCATGTTCCAGAGCGGTTCGAATCTCTTCTGCGCCATCAACGACCTCGACTGCGCCGACTGCGTGGTAGTGACATCAGCCGACATGGCCGACTACTGGGGCAATCAGGAAGTCACTCCCGACAACTCGCGCTTCCACTACTTCGGCACAGGCACGGCCGTGAAGTTCGCAGCACCCAAGCCCGCTTTCGTCACAGCTCTCAGCGTACCCTACGGCATGGTGACACCTGGCGAAAGCATCGAGATCACCGCAACTGTAGCCGCTACGCCCGACATGAACGCCGGTGCGACTTTCAACAACCTCGCCATCGTGACCAACGATCCGGCACCGGCACATTCCTTCGTACGATTCGACGCCACGATCACCGGCGAGAGCCTCGTTCCTGTAGCCGAACTCGAAAACGACATCATCGATCTTGGCGAAGTATTCCGCACCGCCGAGGCTAAGGCTGCCGTCACCCTCAAGAACACCGGCCACGACGCTCTCGAAGTGACTGCAGTAAGTATTGAGAACGGCAAGATGAGCACCGATATCGAAACTCCCTTCACCCTTGAGGCCGGCATGGCCAAGGACATCATCGTGACCGTGCCTACGGCCACCGAAGGCGCCGTTTCCGACATCGTAGCCATCACCACAAGCGCCGGCACCGTCAAGGCTACCGTCAAGGCTACCGTCATCGGCTGTCCCGAGGCAGAACTGAGTCTCACAGAAGTCACCGAGACCGTCGAGGCATTCACGCCCCTGCACAAAGACCTCACGGTGACCAACAAGGGCAACGAGACACTGCTCTATTCGCTCACGCCCAACGCCATGACCTCGTTCACTCTGCCCGACAACGCAGACGCAACCACATCGTACAGCTATTCGTCGTCGCTCGACACCCAGGACGTAACTTTCGCATGGGAAGACATCGAGACCAACGGCCTCGGCGAGCATTACGGCATATCCTATTACATGCTCAATGACTTCGTGGCCGTCGAGCTGCCTTTCTCATTCCCCTTCTACGGCAAGCTCTACGACACGATGTATATCTACAACACCGGCTTCATCTCCTTCACCGAGCGCCGTAACGACAAAATATGGCCCGAACCACCGGCCGACTTCCCCACTGGCTCGATATACACCAATATCATCGCACCCTACTGGGGTCTGCACTCCATGGACGAAAACCGCACAGCCGGCACATATCACTATGTGACCGACGACCGTGCCGTCGTATCATTCATGGAATACGGCAACTCGATGAATATGGGCGTATGCTTCCAGGTAATCCTTGAAAAGGACGGATGCTTCAAGTTCCAGTATAAGGGTGCCGACGAAAACGCCATCATCTACGACATCTTCGGCCTCGGCGGTATCTGCGATCTCGACGGAGAAAACTTCATCAAGCTCCCCGAACGCACCATACAGTTCAATCAGGCTGTAAGCTTCTCGCCTGTAGTAGAGTCGCCTCTCGCACCGGGCAAGAGCGAGACGATCGGTCTCGACTTCGACACCCGCCGTATGGCCGGCAACTATACCGGCACACTGACCATGAACACCAATATGCCCGGCAACGGTAAGATCGCCATACCTCTCGACATCACCCTTACCGGTGAGGCCAAACCCGTATGGCCGGCCGACATAACCCTCGAGAACGTGCTCGGATTCCGCAGCACCGACTATAGCGACCCGCTCGTCCAGATGGGCGCATGCTACGCTGCTTCCTTCTCCGTACGCAACGAAGGCACGGCAGAGTTCACCATCGCCAACATCACCGTAGGCGGCCCGACCATCTACGACGAATGGTTCGACATTGAAATGCCTGTATTCATGCTTATGGCCAACATGCCGGAAATCGACTGGATCACAGGCGAACCCACCGGCAACAAGATGTGGAGCCAGTATCAGGAAGGCATGCCTCTCACCGTAGGAAAGGACGGCATCGACTTCTCTATCCCGATGATGGAATGTGAATTCTGGATGACACCCGGCACATACGATGTTCCCGTCACCTTCCAGTATGCCACATCGGAGGCTGACCTCATGGAGGGCAATCTGACCGAGAAGACCGTCAACGTACAGTTCATTGTCACCCCGGCACCCGCCATGACTCTCTCGGCCAATGAAATCGCAGTCAAGGCCACAGACGAAACCGCCATCATCAAAGAAAGCCTCACCATCGGCAACGAGGGCGAATACAAACTGTCGTATACGCTTACTCTCGATCCCTCGGGCGTAGGCGAGGAACCCGAAGAGGATCTCGGCGGCGGAATCACACCCTGGAGCAAGGCCGTAAGTGCCAACACCAAGGCAAACGCCGGAATACTTGCCGCAGGCATAGCTTCCGTACGTCCCTTCGACACGTCCGACAATCTCTACGACACTCCCCAGGACTTCAGCTACAGCAATGCCGTGATCTATCCGGCCGTACCGGGTACGGGCAACATCTATAACTACGGCTCGAACTCGTTCTATGACAAGTTCAAGGCCTCGACACACTTCACGGCACCCGCCGAAGGCTTCAACATGAGCCATCTCTACATGCCTGTCACCCTGGCATCGACAAGCGAGAACGGCGTCACTATCGCCTCCGACTATACCGTGACCATCGAGGTCGTACTCGGTTCCGATCCTACAGGCGACAATATCGCCGCCCGCGGAACCCTCCACATCGCCGAACAGGCCGGTACCTCAGGTAAATTCTACGTGATACCTCTCGAACGCAGCGTCTACCTCAACCCGGGCGAAGACTTCTGCGTGGTAGCGACCTTCGACGCCGGCGTGACAGCTCCCGCATATCTCATCGGCAAGCAGGACGCCTACGAACCTAACCGCTACATGGGATACTATGAGTCCTACGGATGGTTCGATGTCGCCGCTCTCTTCACCGACCAGTACGGCTCGCTCGGTTATATCATGACACCTCTCGAAACCGTTCCGGGACAGCCCTGGATCTCTCTGGTGGAGACAGCCGGCGAAAATGACGTCGAACCCGGCGAGACCGCAGAGGTGAAACTGGAGATCAATCCGGCCGCCGCCCGTCTCGAGAAAGGCAACAAGGCCGTCCTCGTCATAAAGTCGAACGACCCGAACGCTCCCCTGGTCAACTTCCCCGTATATCTTGACCTCAACGGCGCTCCCGTAGTGACAGGTCCCGAAACCGTAGTCTACGCCAAAGAAGGCCAGACGACCAACGTGGCCGTCACCGTAAGCGATCCCGACATGGACGACTACACTATCGCCTTCCAGGATGGCGCAGGCATGGCCACGGTTGCTTCCGTCGAGGCTGCCGAAGGCGATGCCGCCACCATCACCGCAGGTGAGGAAGGCACATGGACCGTAAACGGCGCCACCGAACCTGTCACCGTCAACGTAGCGATAGCTCCTGAATTCGGCCAGGCCTCCGATGGCAACGCCTTCGTCATCACGGCTGCCGACAAAGCCTCCAAGAGCACTGAGTTTACCGTACGCTATGCCGTCGAGCATGTCAACCGAGCTCCCGAGGCTGTCGAGCATGCCGACGTAGAAGTTCCTGTAGGCGGCACATCGCCTGTCATAAGCTTCGCCGAACTCTTCAGCGATCCCGACGGCGACGAGCTCACCTATGCCTTCACCCCCGTCACCGGTGATATCGCCGAAGCATATACCACTCCCACCGGCGTGATATTCTTCGGCAAGGCTGCCGGCAATATCGCGGCTACCGTAACAGCGACCGATCCCGACGGTCTCACTGCTGTGGCCACGATACCCGTCAAGGTCATGGATCTTAGCGGAATCTCGTCGGTAGAGGCATCTTCGTCACAGCTCACCGTAATGCCCAACCCCGTCGAAGACGTGCTCCACGCCCTCTGCGGCTTTGATGCCGACGACACCGTGTTCACTCTCTATGATGCCGCCGGCAAGGCCGTGGCCACCGAGACTACCGATGTCACCACTGGCGCTACCGTAGATATCAATGTCGCCTCGCTCCCCGCAGGACACTATATCCTCGTCGCAGCCTGGGCCGACGGCGGAGTCACAGCCCGCGTCATCAAGCGCTGATTCCCCCTTATCCAAATAGAAGAAAGCCGCTTCCCGTCGCATACGGAAGCGGCTTTTTTATTGGCTGTTATAACGACAATTATAGTCATAATAGAATCAATGGTTGCACCTGTGCGATTTTTTTGCTATTTTTGCAACAATAACGACCATTATATGTCAGCAGGCAAACTATATCTTTTTCCGTCATTTTTAGCACCGGTAAAACCAGAGGAGGTTTTTCCGGCAGCCAACATCGCCCTGCTGTCACAGGTCCGATATTTTGTAGTAGAGGAATTACGCACCGCGCGCCGCTTTCTCAAAGCATGCGACCGTTCCATCGACATCGACTCGCTCCATTTCGATGTGCTCAATGAGCATACCGACCCCGCCACAGTTCCCGCCATGCTCGAACCGGCCCTTGAGGGCCACGACATGGGCCTCATCAGCGAAGCCGGCTGTCCGGCAGTAGCAGATCCGGGATCCGATCTTGTAGCAGCAGCCGCCCGCAAGGGCATAGAAGTAGTGCCTCTTGTCGGCCCGTCGAGCATATTGCTATCTCTGATGGCCTCGGGCTTCAACGGCCAGAGTTTCGCCTTTCTCGGCTACCTGCCCTTCGACGGCGCCAAACGCGCGACGGCGTTCAAAGAGATGGAACGCGCCATACGCCGCGGCCAGACACAGATATTCATCGAGACGCCATACCGCAACCGCCGCCTTATCGAAGAACTTTCCGCCGCATTTCCTCCCGACATGCTCCTATGCGTGGCATGCGATCTTACGGGACCTGCCCAGTCCATACGCACAATGCCGCTCTCACAGTGGCGCAAGGACACCGCCGACTACGCCAAACGCCCCGCTATCTTCCTCCTGTATCACAGTTGACCGTCTGCACCGTTCCTCATGACCCGCCGCCGCCAGAAATACCGTCTCAAAAGCTTCCCCGATGATTCGCCGGGACTGTTCGACCTCCCCGAGGAGGCCGGAGACTCATTGCTGGAGGCCATCGACCCGGAAAAGCTGGTACTACCCGAAAAACTTCGGTTCATGTCGTTCGGCAGCGGAAGCAGCGGAAACTGCTCTTATGTCGGCACTCCGTCGTGCGGCATTCTCATTGACGCCGGATGCGACAACAACCGCGTTTTGGCCGAACTGGCGGCCAACAGCATAGATCCCTCCACAATACAGGGCATACTTCTCACACACGACCACGGCGATCATGTGCGATACGCCTATGCGATCCTCAGGCGCTTCAAGCACATGCGTCTCTATGCCACCCCCAAGGCTCTCACAGGGCTGCTGCGGCGCCACAGCATGTCGCGACGCATAAAAGACTACCACGCACCTATATATAAGGAATTTCCGTTCACCATAGGCCCGATGACAATCACGGCATTCGAGACAAGCCACGACGGAACCGACAACGCCGGTTTCTTCATCGAATGTGCCGGAACATCTTTCGTCATCGCCACAGACACCGGAACCATAACAGCCCGCGCCGACCACTATATCAGGCAGGCCCGTCATCTGATGATCGAAGCCAATTACGACGCCGAAATGCTGCGCAACGGCCATTATCCGGTCTATCTCAAAGCCCGCATAGCCTCAACATCGGGACATATGGACAATGCCGATACCGCTCGTTATCTTGCCGCCGTCACACCGGCGACGGGATTCAGGCGCATCTTTCTGTGCCATCTCAGCCAGGACAACAACACGCCCCAGAAGGCTCTCGGAGCCGTGCGTCACGCCCTCGAGGAAGCCGGCGTCGAAATAGCTCCGTCGGCCATAGCCCCTGCCCACGATCTACGGTTGCATATCGCCGTCCTTCCCCGCCTCGAATCATCTCCACTCACGGTTCTTCCCTGATGTCGGATCTGTCATACCAGCATAAAAATTTTTATGAACAGCATTGATTCCTCTAATGCCTGGGTATTTGTATCTCACTCCAATAAAGATTTTGAAAAAGTAATAAATCTCAGGAATAAACTTGAGTCGTTAAACTACAAACCGCTGCTTTTCTTCTTAAAATGTCTTGAGGATGATGCGGAAATATTTGACCTTATCAAACGTGAAATAAAAGCGCGTGACCGGTTTATTCTTTGTGATAGCGAAAATTCACAAAATTCTGAATGGGTGCGCCGTGAGATCAAATTCATCAAATCCTTAAATCGCCCCTATGAAACCATAAATCTTGATGGGAGCGAAGAAGACATTGATGCGGCCATCAAACGTTTTGACCGACGGTCGACAATGTATATATGGTCGACAGAAGATAATATAACGGATCATGTAGCCGAAAAACTTATCGGCCGATCATATAAAACATGTATCCTACCCGGAAATTACATAAACGATTATTATCTCTTCAAAACAGGATCCCCCGATTTGGTCGATCCGGATTTTTTCGACATATATGGCAATGGATATGTTTTATTGCTAATATCCAGAAAATTAACAGAATCTGAAACTTATATCATCAGTTTCATATGTACCTTATTAAAAAGGGCGACAAACTGTTTCAGACTGTATATTATATCCGACGAGGGAATGTCTAACGGCGAGCTATACTATGAAATGGTTAACGCCGACGGTATACATCCGAGAATCATCTATAATGGAAATTATAACGAGTGCATCTTTGATGAATGTGCCGAAAAAATAGTAAACGACATCTGCGATTTAGACATGTATCATCACAATCTATCCTGACCCGAACTTCTTCATCGGCTTTCCTTGCGGTAGGCCTGAGGCGACATGCCCATCGTGCGGTGGAAGAGACGCGAGAAATAAGCCGGATCAGTTATACCCAGCCGCAGGGATATCTCATTTATCTTAAGATCGGAAAGCTCGAGATAGGCACAGGCCTGCTGCACTTTTGTACGCAGGAAGCAGCTCATAGGCGACATGCCGGTCTCTGCCCGGAAAATAGCCGAAAAACGCGAAGGCGAATAGTGGAAATGCGCCGAAAGCTCTTCGAGAGAGAGCTGACGATGTACGTTCTCCCCCATGAAGTGCATGACGCGGCTTATGAACGGCCGCTCGCCTCCCGCGGGGCCGGCGACATGACGGTATTGCTCGAGCATGGTGAATGATGCCAGATAGTGCCCCAGACACATCGATGCATACGCCTGATAACCAGGCACCATAGCCTGCGAAAAAGCGTCGTAAAGCTCCTCGAACAACTTCAGACGCTCGCTTATGCGGGAATTGTCGGCCGGCTCGACTGCTCCGCGCACGGGAGCGCTGTCGGCAAAACGCGTCGCGAGCGTACCGCAGAAATGCACCCAGTAAATTGTCCACGGATCGCTGTTGTCCGATCCGAAGGAATAGGGCATTCCGGCGGGAAGAATCACAAAACTGTTTTTAGGAATAATGTGCTTGCGTCCACCGGTCTCATACCATCCCTGACCGTCGATACAGTGCAGAAGCAACGAGTAGGAACAGCCCTGAGGCTTGGCCACACTATGATACTTGGCCTTAGGGAAAAAGCCTATTTTCCTAACATATAAGCCGCCGACCGCTGGGTCAGAACGCAGCTGGTCGAGCAGAGTATCCGGCAAAGCAAGCACTCTCTGTCCTTTAAAACTCTCCTTAATCTGTATCATAGTAAGATAGTCCAAGCCATTAGCCACAAAAGTACATATTTTTTTCCTATATTCGCCCTAACTTTGCGCCAGAAATCAATCAATACCGATGAGAAAGAGTAATTACGACAAAAAACCGGCCACAGTAATAGCCGGAAATATATGGCGGGGCAAAGAGGAAATAATATCCGCCCTTGCCCCGCTCCGTGAGGCTGCAAAAGGCATATGGGCCGTAGAATGCTACCAGGGTGTGCGCCATGCCGAACTGAAAGAACTTTTCAGCACCCTTGGAGCCGACCGCTTCGTAGACACAGCCGATCTGATGCGCGATCCGGCAGACATCGCTGCAATGACTCATACCTATCTCACGGACGACCGTCTTTTCGGACGACGCAACACACTGACATATGCCGACTTTTTCGACAAGGAAAAACTCAACGCGCTCTCATTCGATTCCGTCGGTCTTACAATAGTCTACGGCCATGGAGCGGCTTTTGTGGCTCCCGAAGCATCTCTCATCATATATGCCGATATGCCACGCTGGGAAATACAGATGCGCTCGCGGCGACACGAGACGACGGGTATCGGCGTGAACAATGCCGGAGATGCACCCTCACTGCACTATAAACGCGGATATTTCCTCGACTGGGTGATCTGCGACGCACTAAAACGACGCATAATGGACAAAGTCGATTTCTGGATCGACAGCGTGGAGCAAGGCAATCCGAAGATGATCGACGCCGCCACATTCGCCAGAGGTCTCGATGCGACGGTAAACCGTCCTTTCCGCGTAGTGCCTTTCTTCGATCCGGCCCCCTGGGGCGGCCAGTGGATGAAAGAAGTCTGCGGTCTCGATCCCTCTCAGGCCAACTACGGCTGGTGCTTCGACTGCGTTCCGGAGGAAAATAGCCTGTACCTCGATGTTGACGGCACTCTCTTCGAAATGCCGTCGAACAATCTTGTGTTCGGCCGTACCAGGCGACTGCTTGGCGCACCGGTTGAAGCCCGATTCGGACAGGATTTCCCCATACGCTTCGATTTCCTCGATACCATCGGAGGCGGCAATCTTAGCCTGCAGGTTCATCCGACCACACAATACATCCGCGAGACATTCGGCATTCCCTATACCCAGGACGAAAGCTACTATCTGCTCGACGCCGAAGAGGGCGCCACAGTATATCTCGGACTGAAGACCGGTGTCGATCCCGATGAAATGATCGCCGCACTCAACCATAGTCAGGACACAGGCGAGCCATTCGACGCCGAACGCTTCGTCAATAAATGGCCCGCTAAGAAACACGACCACTATCTCATACCCGCCGGCACGATCCACTGCTCCGGTGCAGGAGCGATGGTGCTGGAAATCAGCGCCACACCGAGCATTTTCACATTCAAGCTCTACGACTGGGGGCGCCTCGGCCTCGACGGACTTCCCCGTCCGATCAATATCGGCCACGGCTCGCAGGTGATCCAGTGGGAGCGTCAGACAGACCTAATTTCCAGCCGGTTCATCAACCGTGTGGAGCCTGTTGCCGAAGGCGACGGCTGGCGCGAGGAACGCACAGGGCTGCACGAGAATGAATTTATCGAGACACGACGCCATTGGTTTACCGGCCCTGTGACACACCGCACGGGCGACGGTGTGAACGTACTGAATGTCATCGAGGGCGACGAACTGATCGTAGAAAGCCCCACAGGCGCCTTTGAGCCATTCATAGTGCATTATGCCGAAACATTTATCGTACCGGCCGCGATCGGTGAATACACCATCCGTCCTCACGGCCCCTCCGAAGGCAAGCGCTGTGGCACCATCAAAGCATTCGTCCGCTTTCATGCCTAACACCCCTCCTCATAATCTCCTGCGATGAAAACCATACTCACACTCGACGCCGGCGGTACAAATTTCGTCTTTTCGGCTATGGCCGGAGGACGCAGTGTGGCTGAGTCCATAGTACTGCCCGCATGTGCCGACCGTCTGGACGCGTGTCTTAACAATATCATAAGCGGTTTCAGCCGCGTGCGCGACAGTCTCGACAGCACTCCGGCGGCCATCAGTTTCGCGTTTCCGGGGCCTGCCGACTATCCCGCGGGCATAATAGGCGATCTGCCTAATTTCCCGTCATTCCGCGGAGGCATACCACTCGGCCCAATACTCGAGGACAAATTCGGCATACCCGTATTCATCAACAACGACGGCAAGCTGTTCGCTTACGGCGAGGCTACCGCCGGAGTTCTACCCGAAGTGAACCGTCGGCTCGAGGAAAGCGGCTCGGCCAGGCAGTATCGCAATCTCATCGGCGTGACTCTCGGCACGGGTTTCGGCGGAGGCGCCGTAATCGACGGGCGACTGCTTCTCGGAGACAACGGTACCGGGGGCGACCTATGGTGTCTGCCCGATTCTGTTGAAACCGGGTGCATAGCCGAAGAATCGGTAAGCATACGAGCCGTGCGGCGTGTCTACAAGACTCTTTCGGGCGACTGCCGCGAACTTACTCCCTACGATATTTTCAGAATTGCAGAAGGTGATGCCGACGGCGATGCCGCCGCTGCCCAGGCCTCTTTCGGACGCCTCGGCAAAGCCGCCGGTGCCACACTCGCCACAGCCGCAACGCTCATCGACGGCATTATAGCTGTCGGCGGAGGAGTAGCCGGAGCGGCCAAATACATAATACCGGCCCTCGTCGCAGAAATGAATTCCGCACTGCGGCTTCTCGACGGCACTTCCATCGGCAGAATGCAGGCGAAGGTCTACGATCTCGACGATCCCGCGCAGTTCGCGCTCTTCGCCGCCGACGATACGGAAATGATAGCGGTGCCGGGCACATCCCGCGCCGTTCCCTACCGCAGGGCCAAGAAAACCGGCGTCGCCGTAAGCCGCATGGGCGCGCCGGCTGCAATTTCAATGGGTGCATATCACTTCGCCATCAATAATTTAAAAACCAAGAATACGATATTATGAAAACACCGCGCATATTTCTGGCCACAGCGCTGCTCGGACTTGCAGCCTCGGCTATGGCCGAAAACGTGAGCCAGTATGTTGAGCCGCGCATAGGCACGGCACACTGCCGCTGGTTCCACATCGCCCCGGGAGCGCTGCCTTTCGGCATGGCCAAACCGGGCCCGTCGACCAACGGCCATCTCGGCAACGCCCAGGGCTGGGAAGCCTCGGGCTACGACTACCGCGAATCGAGCATCGAGGGTTTCCCGTGCATCCATGAATTTCAGCTCGGTGGAATATCGCTCATGCCTACCAAAGGCGAGCTCGTCACCGTCCACGGCGAGGTCGACAACACCGAAGGAAAAGGTTTCCGCTCTTTCTTCGACCGCGAAGACGAGACCGCGCGTCCCGGTTACTACTCCGTACTGCTCAAAAGATACGGCATTCTCGCCGAAATGACAGCCACTGACCGTACCGCATACGAACGCTTCACATTTCCCGCCGGAAGCGATAACCATATTCTGTTCGACATAGGCAACCGCCAGGGCGAGAGCGGCGCCGTGGCCGATGCCAGGGTGGAACTACGCTTCGACGGCTCGATAGAAGGATATGTGGTGACACTGCCAGAGTATGTGAAAAAATATCAGGCCGGAGCCGAGGTACCGATCTATTTCTCGGCTGTCGTCGACCGGAAGCCTGCCGCATTCGGCACTTTCAACGGCGAAAACAAAAATCCCGGCGCAAAAATAGCGCAAGGGCCCGGTGCCGGTCTCTATCTGACTTTCGACACCGATGGCGAAGCCACTCCTGTGACTGTGAAGATCGGTCTGTCGTATACATCGGTCGATAATGCCCGTCTCAACCGTCTGGCCGAGACAAAGGGCCTCGGCTTCGACGCCGCGGCAGCCAAGGCGGCCGAGACATGGGAAGAGATGCTCAGCCGCATCACCGTCGAGACGCCCAACAAGACCGACAAGGTGAAATTCTATACCGGCCTTTACCACGCCATTCTCGGCCGCGGTCTGGCCAACGACATCAACGGCGCATACCCGCGCAACGACGGTTCTGTCGGCTATATTCCGATGACAGCCGACGGCAAGCCCGAGTATAACTTCTACAACACCGACGCGGCCTGGGGCGCCCAGTGGAATCTGGCCCAGATATGGGCGCTCGCCTATCCCGAATACTTCTCCGACTATGTGAGCACACATCTGCGCGTATTCGCCGACAGCGGATGGCTCGGCGACGGTCTCGCCGCCTCGCGCTATGTGTCGGGAGTCGGCACCAATCTTCTGCCGGTCATCATCTCGGGCGCCTATCATGCCGGAATACGCGACTTCGACACCGACCTCGCCCTCAAGGCATGTCTCAAAAACGAACTTTGCGGCGAAAACCGTCCTTTCGGAGCCGGAAAATCCGATACCGACAAATTCGTGAAATACGGATATGTGCCTCACGCCGACGCAGGCAGCGGTTTCGAAGAGGAATTCATGTTCTCGGCGTCGCACACCCTTGAATATTCCTACAGTTCCTGGGCCACATCGCAGCTCGCCCGCAGCCTCGGCAAGACCGAACACTGCAAGCAGCTCGACTGGCTCGCCGGAGGCTGGGAACGTATCTATGACCCCGAGGCGGGATTCATGCATCCGCGTCTTGCCGGCGGAAAATTCATAGACGACTTCAACCCCATGCAGGTGTGGCGCGGATTCCAGGAAGGCAACGCATGGCAATATACGTTCTATGTGCCCCATCAGGCCGACCGGCTCATAGCCAAGGTAGGCCGCGACCGCTTCAACGAGCGCCTCGACAGCATCTTCACCGTATCACAGGACAAAATCTTCAGCGGCGGCACCGAAGTAGGGGCCTTCGCCGGTCTCCAGACACTCTACAATCAGGGCAACCAGCCATGTCTCCACATCTCGTGGCTATTCAACGAGTCGGGACGCCCGTCCCTCTCCCAGAAATGGGTGCGTGCGATCCTCGACCGTTTCTACGGCGTCGACGGCATACACGGCTACGGCTACGGACAGGACGAGGACCAGGGCCAGCTCGGAGCATGGTATGTACTTTCTTCAATGGGCCTCTTCGATGTCAAAGGTTTCGCGGGTCAGAATCCCGATATGGCCGTAGGCAGCCCCAAATTCGATAAGATCACTCTGCGCCTGTCGCCACGCTACCACAAAGGCAAGGAATTCGTCATCACCACCGAAGGCAACTCCGACAGCAACATCTATGTAGCCGAGGCCTCGTTTAACGGCGAGAAGATGAAGACCCTGCGACTGCCTCTCGAAAAGATCACCGACGGCGGTCATCTGCACCTAAAAATGAGTTCAACCCCACGCGACAACTATGAAAACTGAAACCAGCACAATGCGCCGTGCCATGCCGGCTCTCCTCTTCGGATTCTTCGTTATGGGCTTCGTAGACCTCGTCGGTGTGGCCACGAGCTATGTCAAGGCAGATTTCGAACTCTCCCATACACTGGCGAACACTCTGCCGATGATGGTATTCGTGTGGTTTGCCCTATTCTCCATTCCTACGGGAATATGGATGGGACGCCACGGGCGCCGGGCCACTGTCGCCGTATCGCTCGGCGTGACGGCAGCCGCCATGATCATGCCGGTGCTGCACTACAGCTTCCCGATGGTACTTGTGGCATTCGCGCTGCTCGGTATTGGCAACACTATACTTCAGGTGTCGCTCAACCCTATGGTGGCCGCAGTCGTCAAGCCCGACAAAGTGGCGAGCACGCTTACCCTCGGCCAGTTCATCAAAGCCATCTCGTCGATGCTGGGTCCGGTACTCGCAGGCTGCGTCGCAGCTGCATGGGGCGACTGGAAACTCATCTTCCCCGTCTATGCCGTGGCTTCCGTTCTGTCGCTGATATGGCTCTTTCTTGCCGTAAAAGCCGATAATCCGGCTGCCGACGAGCGTCAGAGCACCTCGCTCGCCTCCGTCCGCGAACTGCTTGGAAACAAGAAAATACTTATGCTGTTCTGCGGCATTCTGTGTGCCGTAGGCCTGGACGTAGGTATAAATACGGCCATTCCGAAGCTTATGATGGAGCGCTGTGCGCTGCCGCTGCACGAAGCCGGATTCGGAACAAGCCTCTATTTCTTCGCCCGAACCATAGGCGCCCTCGCGGGAGCCGTCATTCTGGCACGCACAAGCCCCTCGGACTTCCTCAAAATCACGATCGTGGTTGCTCTCGCAGCCATGACAGTATTCATGTTCACCGACGGTCTCTGGACCTTGGGTACGCTGATAGTAGTCATCGGCGCAATGTGGGCCAACGTATTCTCCATCATCTTCACTTTCGCCCTCGAGACGGCTCCCGGCAAGAGCGACGAGGTTTCGGCCCTGATGATAATGGGTGTCGCCGGAGGCGCGCTCATACCGCCTGTAATGGGTCTGGCAGCCGACGCCGGAGGCCTCACCATGAGCCTCATTCCTCTATGGCTCTGTGCGGCCTACGTTCTCTTACTCGCTTTCCGAAAACACTGACATACACACCGCATTGCGGGCGCCGGATCCGGTGCCCGCAATTTTTTTTGCCTATAGCCGTGGAATTTGCTAATTTTGTCCTTTGATAAATTGAAGTGACTATGAGCGGAGTAAAGCCTAAAAAAGCCCTTGGACAGCATTTTCTCACCGATCTTGGTGTGGCCGACCGTATTGCATCTACTCTCGACACATATCGCGGACTCGACGTGCTTGAAATCGGGCCGGGTATGGGCGTCCTCACTCAGTTCCTGCTCGACAAACACTCCGCCGACAAAGTCACCCTTGCCGAAATAGACACCGAGAGCGTAGACTGGCTCAAGACTCATCTTCCCGAGCCCCGGCCGCGTATCGTGGAAGGCGATTTTCTGCAGATGGATCTTGACGATCTCTTCCCGGGTACGGCCGATTTCTGTGTAATAGGCAACTATCCCTACAATATATCATCTCAGATATTTTTCCGCGTACTTGACTACAGGCGCCGTATTGTCTGCTGCAGCGGCATGCTCCAGCGCGAGGTCGCCGAACGTCTGGCTGCCGCTCCCGGCACCAAAGCCCGCGGCATACTCAGCGTGCTTCTTCAGGCATGGTACGACGTGGAATATCTCTTCACCGTAAGCGAGAAAGTCTTCAATCCGCCTCCCAAAGTAAAATCGGGCGTCGTGCGCCTCACACGCAACGGCCGCGAGAGTCTCGGCGTCGACGAATCCCTTTTCAAGACCGTGGTCAAAACCACCTTCGGACAGCGGCGCAAGACCATCCGCAACTCCGTGCGAAGCCTTCTTCCGCCCGGTGCCGATGCAGCCGCAGTGCCATACGCCGCCATGCGCCCCGAGCAGCTGTCGGTCGAACAGTTCATCGAACTCAGTGCCGCCGTCGAGGCCGCCCGTAAAAACGCCGCCGTATGAAAGAATTTACCGAAGAGTATCTCGACCACATGGCCGAAATCATAAAGGCCGACGACAAAGAGCGCGCCAAAGCCGAGCTGGCCTCGCTGCATCCAGCCGACATCGCCGAACTCTACCGCAACCTCGACCTTGAGGAGGCCGAATATCTGTTCAAGCTTCTCGATGAGGAACAGGCGGCCGACGTGCTCATGGAGCTGGACGAAGACGACCGTCTCAAGCTCCTCAACGCCATGCCCGTGGAGGAGATCGCCAAACAGATCGACCACCTCGACACCGACGACGCCGTCGACCTCATACAGCAGCTCGACCAGGAGGAACGCGACGAGATCCTCAGCCACATCGACGACGTTGAGCAGGCCGGCGACATCATCGACCTTCTGAAATACGACGAAGACACCGCCGGCGGCCTCATGGGCACCGAGATGATAGTGGTGAACGAAAACTGGTCCATGCCCGAGTGTATCAAGCAGATGCGCCTGCAGGCCGAGGATATGGACGAGATATACTACGTCTATGTGGTCGACAACGACTATCGCCTGCGCGGCACTTTCCCGCTCAAAAAAATGCTCACTCACCCATCTGTGTCGAAAATCAAGCATGTGATGGAGGCCGATCCCGTGAGCGTCAAGGCCGACACTCCTATCGACGAAGTTGCCCTCGACTTCGAGAAATACGACCTCGTGGCGATGCCCGTGGTCGACTCCATCGGACGCCTTCTCGGACGCATTACCGTCGACGACGTCATGGATCAGGTGCGCGAGGCAAGCGAACGCGACTACCAGCTGGCCTCGGGTATCTCGAGCGACGTCGATGCCGATGACTCCGTATTGGCCCAGACCAAGGCGCGCATTCCCTGGCTGCTCGTAGGCATAGCCTCGGGTCTTCTGGCGTCGGTCATTCTCGGATCGTTCGAAGAACAGCTTCAGGCCGTGACGGCTCTGGCGCTATTCATTCCCATCATCGGCGGAACGGGCGGTAATGTAGGCGTACAGGCGTCGGCAATCGTGGTGCAGGGTCTCGCCAACGGCAGCCTCGACATCAAGAACTTCGCCACACAGCTCGGCAAGGAAATACTCATCGGCCTGCTAAACGCCACCGTAATGTCGGCCGTCGTATTTGTCTACAATCTCATAACTATGCCCGGCGAGTTTGCCGTGACCATCTCCGTGGCCGTATCGCTCTTCGTCGTGGTGATGTTCGCCTCGATTCTCGGCACCGTCGTACCTCTTACCCTCGAGAAACTTCACATCAACCCGGCCCTCGCCACCGGGCCGTTCATTCAGATCTCCAACGACATCGTAGGCATCATCATCTACGTGCAGATCTCCACATGGTTCCTGCACGCTCTCACCGGCCTGACTTTCTGACCGCTCGCAGATGACTACGGAGCGTGGACACATGATTGTGGCAGAAATTAGTGCCGGCGGCTTGGCGCCGAGCGGTCGCCGGTGAGGAGGGCGAGGAGGCGTGGGGCGATTTTTCGCAGTAGGACATAGGCCAGGAGGGAGGCTGCAACAAGTGAGATAAAAGATGCCAAAAATGCTGCTAACGAGCCGATAATTGTGTCGTAGCCAAAGATATAAATCCAAAATTTGTCATTGATCGAGCAAAAGCACTGGTGGAAGGCATATATGAAGAAGGTGGAAGAGCACAGCAGATGTACAGCTCTGCCGAGGTGCGCATGCGTGAATCGTTGTGAAACAGAATAGAAAAAATAAAAGGCTGCCGCTATTTCCAGGGTGAAGAGCAGCGAAGATAACATATCCGGCATCCGGCAATAATCACCTATTGCCGCAAATATCAGATAAACCGAGCCTCGAAAAACTACAAGATCATTAGAATTCCGGTTTCCGAACGAGATATGATGCAGGCTGCAGGCGGCACCAAGGATAAACCATTCTATGCCGAAGAAATTGATATCAGATACTCGTTGGTTGAATTAAAAATCTAAAAATCTATAAATGAAAAAGTTGCGCAATT
>CAJKRG010000002.1 GCA_905202215.1 uncultured Porphyromonadaceae bacterium | reverse complement strand
CAGATATAAATCCATCTCAGACTTTTTGGCCTGTGGTTTAACAGATATTATGAAATACCCTCTTAGTTTATCGGTTTCCATCTTGGGTGAGAATTTCAATTATTTCAGGAGCTTTTCCGCTCACAACAGCCGAATAAAGCAGAACAAAATCAATGGCAGAGTCGCCGGTGCCGTCAGCGGGCACGATAGCGCGGAACATAGCGCCCTCCGACTCCATATAGAGGGCGTCGGGGACGGGCATGGGAGAGGTGACAAAGCTCAGGCGCTCCGAGATATCGGCGACAGAGACATTTAGGAGCAGACGCCCGCTGTGAAGAAGCATTATGGAGTCGTAAAGCACCTCGAGGTCGGCGATGGTATGGGTGGATATGACAAGCGTCTGGTCGTCGGCGACACAGCGGCTCACCATGCGGCGCAGTTCCTTTTTCGAATCGATGTCGAGACCGTTGGCCGGCTCGTCGAAGAGCAGCAGCTTCGGCCTCAGGGCGAGCGCATAGGCGATATAGGTCTTGCGTCGCATGCCGAGCGAGAGGCTTTTGAGTTTTTCGCGCCCCGTAAGGCCGAAAGCCTCGAGATTGGCGGCGAGCATGTCGAGGTCGAGATTGGGATAAAAGGCGCCGTGGAAACGTGCGGTGGTATATATGTCCTTGAACGGACTCTGCCAGTTGTCGGAGAGATAGAAGATGTCGCTCATCACCGAAGGAAGCCGGTCGCCGACGCATTCGCCGTCGAAATCGACATCTCCGTGGCGCGCAAGGAGAGCGCCTCCGGCAAGCCCGAGAAGTGTGGTCTTGCCCGCTCCGTTCTCGCCCAGAAGCAGACATATGCCCGGGCCGACAGTGGCGTTTATATCGTCGAGAACCGTGCGGTCTCTGTGATAACAATAGGATAGATTGCTGAAAGTCAACATAAGGATCAGAGAATAAGGATAAACAGAAGGATGGATAGGAGAACGGTGATAAACGAATCCATGGCGGGAGGGATTTTTGCTGTTTGACAAATATAGTGTTGTAGTCATCTAACACACCGCAAAGGTATGTAAAGTTTTGAAACCTGCAAAATTTTATTGAAAAATTTTTTCATAAAATGTAAAAAGGTGCTTCAGGATACCACAAAACCATAATTTATCGTAACTTTGCATCTTGCAATGAAGCTTGCTTGGAAAATATTCAGAGCCGTCGCCGTAGTGCTGCTGGTGCTTGCCGTAGCACTTCCGGCATCATTATATGTACTGCTCTCCACTCCGCCGGTGCAAAACGAAGTACGCGACACGGCAAGCCGCGAGCTTTCGCGTCTGCTTGGAGCACAGGTCGATATCGACGAAGTGAGCATACATCCGTTCAACAGGCTGTCGGTCAAAGGCATCCGCGTGATCCGGCCTGCAGAAGCCGACACTGTCGCCTCGATAGCGACTGTCAGCGCCGGCTTCGAGCTATACCATTTCCTGCGCAGCGGCGAACTGATTGTCGACTACGCGCTTGTCGACAGCGCGCGCTTCAATTTCTGGCGTCCGGACAAAAATTCGCCCGTAAATCTCGAAGAGATACTCAGCCACATAAAAAAAGACCGGCGCAGCGGACGGCGCCAGAGTTCATTCCATCTCAAAATCAACACCGTGATACTGCGGCGTTCCAGTCTGAGCTACAACGTTCTTTCCGAACCTGCGCCTGAGGCCGGACATTTCGACCCGAACCACGCCGCCATCAGCGATTTAGAGTTAAACGCCTATATACCCGACCTAAGTTCCGACAAATACGATGTCGAACTGGAGCACCTTTCGTTCAGAGAGCGGAGCGGATTCGAACTGAGCCGCATACAGTCGAAAATTTCGGTCGGGCATCAGGGTCTTGTCGTAAACAGCTTCTCCATCGAACTACCGGGTAGCCAGTTCGCCCTCAAGCCGATGGAACTGCACTACGACGGGTATGCCGATATCCCGCGCGCACTGTCGGAAACACCTCTGGTCGTAGGCACCTCCGCCCGCAGCCGTATCTATCCCCCCGACCTGAAGGCATTTCTGCCCGCACTCGACCATATAGACCGTCCGCTCGCCCTCGAATTCGATATAAGCCTGGGCGACAAATCGGCTGAAATCGGTAATTTCGCCCTCTCCGACTCGGAGGGCGGCGCCTTCGCACTGCGTCTGCGCGGAAACGCCCGCAAGACCGACGAAGGCTATGAATACAGGCTCGAGAACTGTACGGCCGCCGTCGACGGAGAGGAAGCCGGAACCATCGCCGCGCCATATCTCGGGGCGGCGCAGAAAAAAGCTATCGAATCCATAGCCGCCCAGGCCGTATCGCTCAAGGCCGAGGGCAATCAGGACCGCGGCCATATAACCGTGCGCACCGACGGAACGGCCGGCGAACTGAATCTTACCGCCAATTATACCATTCTCGGCCATAAGACATTCGCCATAAGCGGCAAAACATCTTTCAAAGAGCTTAACCTCGGCCTTGTCACCGGGAAAAACGAGCTGGGACTCATCAGCGGACGCATAGAAGGCAAGGGGCGCACCGGCTATAGGGCCTCCGGCGAAATCAAGGCCGAGATAGACGATTTCGACTTCCACGGCTACACATACAGCGACATAGACCTCTCGATCGGTCTCGAAAACAAGAAACAGCTCGAAGTAAGAGCCGACATGAACGACCCTTCCGCCATAGTCCACGCCTATACGCTGTATACCGACAACGACGAAGGCAAGCGTCTTCAGGCGACAGCAATGGTTGCCAATGTGGACTTCAACGCCCTCGGTCTCGACAGCGGGCACGAAGGCTACCGCTTCGGTGCGAAACTCAACACAGACCTCGACATGGCCGATTTCACCCACGGACACGGATTTATAAAACTCAACGATATCCGCTGGCTCGACAACAATAACCGCGGACTGCGCATTGATGACTTCACTGTCAACGCCGACAGCAAATCCGACCCCGCCACAATCGATATCGACTCCGACATCATCAGAGGAACATTCGAGGGAGAATATAATTTCGCCACACTCGTTCCACAGCTCAAGGACATGGCCGCTCACTTCATGCCGGCGCTGTTACCTGAAATGAGCCAACCCGACGAGTCGAAAGTCAACGATTTCAAATTCAATTTCACTCTGCTGCCGTCGGAGAACGTCACGGAGTTTTTCGGGCTGCCAGTCCATATAGTCCATGACGCGGATCTTCAGGGCGATTTCGACAGCCGCATCGGACGCGCCTCGCTCTCGTTCGATATCCCCTATCTGCGCAACGGCGACAAACTCATCGAGAGTACGGCTCTGCATGCCTCCATGGACAGCGGAGCCGACCGCTCATATATATATGTGACCACCCAGATCCCGACCAACAAAGGCGATATGGCACTTACCGGTCTGATCAACGGCGCCAACAATCTGATCGACACACGCATCGACTGGATGATAGAACGCAAGATACCGCTGAACGGCTCCATGTCGTTCAGCACCGAGATCCTGCCCGCTCCGGCACAGAAAGATCCGTCCATGCTCAGTCCCATACCGCTTATAGTCAATTTCAATCCCGGCACCATCAATTTCGGCGACGAAACCTGGAACATCAGAAAATCGCGCATCTCCGTCGGAAAAGAAATTCGCGTCGAAGGCTTCGGTCTCGACGCCGACAGACAGTCGATAGCCATCGACGGCACAGCCGGCCATGAAGAAGACGACAACATCACCATCGATCTCCGCTCCATAGCCCTGCTCCCCATCTTCGAGACCCTTGAGATCGACAAGGCCATGATCGGAGGCCGTGCCACGGGCCGTTTCAGCGCCCGCCGCCTGCTCGGAAGCGCGCCGGAGCTATATTGCCCGAAACTACACGTCGACAGCATAGGCTACAACCGCTGCACCATAGGCGACGCCGACATCGAGGCATTCTGGGACAACGACAACAAGGCGTTCGCCTTCGACGCCGACATCACCGGCCCGCAGGGTGACAAAAGCCGCATTGCCGGCAAAATATTCCCGATGGGCGAGGCGCTCGACATCGACTTCAACGCCCGCCATGTACCCGTAGGCTTCCTCAAGCCCTTCATGGAGGCCTTTGCCTCCGACATAGACGGCCATGCAAGCGGACACTGCCGTCTTTTCGGCACCTTCAAGGAAGTAGACCTCGAAGGACAAGTAATGGCCGAAGACGTGAAAATGAAGATAGATTTCACCAACACGTGGTATACAGCCAACGACAGCGTATATATGACTCCGGGAGTGATACGTCTCAACGATGTTACCATCCAGGACGTCGAAGGCCACACGGCAAAACTCGACGGTATTGTGCGCCACACCTATTTCAAGGAGCCGGTATTCAAATTCGATATCTCACATGCCCGCGATTTCCTGAGTTTCAACGCGACTCCCAAACAATATCCCGACTGGTACGGCACCATATACGGCAACGGCGGAGCTTCCATATCAGGCTATCCGGGAGTAGTGGATATCAGGGTAGACATGACGACCGCACCACGCTCGACATTCACCTTCGTGCTCTCCGACCGTCTTGATGCCGAGACTTACTCGTTCCTTAACTTCCGTGATGTCACGCCCGACACCCTCCGCCTGCAGGATCGGCACGACGACACTCCCGCCATAGTCCGTGAACTTAAAAGCCGCATAAAAGCCTCGAACACCGACGAACCGTCGGCATACAATATGGATCTCCGTGTCGGCATAACCAAAGACGCGCAGATGACGCTGGTGATGGATCCTATGGCCGGTGACGAAATCAAGGCTACAGGCGAAGGCAGTCTGCATCTGGCATACCATTCGGTAGACAATTCCCTCAACATCTGGGGAGCCTACAAAGTCCTGTCAGGCAGCTACCGGTTCACACTTCAGGACATCATAATACGCGACTTCACAATCAAGGAGGGCAGCGAGATCCGTTTCGACGGCGATCCATATGCCGTGAAGACCAATCTTCAGGCCTACTATGCCACCAACGCCAACCTCAGTGACCTCGACGAATCATTCCTCCAGGACAAGGAGGTGAGCCGCACCAACGTACCGGTCCATGCCCTCATGCTTGTCAGCGGCGACATACGCCAACCATCGATCGACTTCGACCTCGAATTTCCGACTCTTACATCCGACACCTACCGCAAGGTGCGCAGTATCGTCAGCACAGCCGACATGATGAACCGTCAGATCATCTACCTCCTGGCGCTCAACCGTTTCTACACCCCCGACTACATGGCCTCCACCACCAAGGGCAGCGAGCTTTTCTCGGTTGCATCGTCGACTATATCGAGTCAGCTCGGAAACATGCTCGGCAAATTGAGCGACAACTGGAGCATTGCGCCTAACCTGCGAAGCGACCGCGGCGACTTCTCCGATGTAGAGGTCGATGTGGCTTTGTCGAGCCGCCTGCTCAACAACCGTCTTCTTTTCAACGGCAATTTCGGCTATCGCGACAAAAGCCTAAACACCAATCAGTTTGTCGGCGATTTCGACATCGAATACCTGCTCAACAAACGAGGATCATGGCGTCTGAAGGCATACAACCGGTATAACGACCGCAACTTCTATGTGCGTTCGGCTCAGACCACTCAGGGCATAGGCATAGTTTTCCGCCGAGATTTCGACGATTTTCTTTCTTTCCTGCGCAAGTTCCGTAAAAAACGTCTGAATCCGACACTACCCGAAATGATAGTAATAGCAAGCGATAAATTCAAAGGCACACTGAGTTCGCTACGCGCCGGAGCGGCTATACGGGAAGGACTGTCCGGCCTGTCCGGACATGAGATACGCGTTGTGGCCATGGCCGACGGCGGAGAAGGTACAGCCTGCGCTCTCGGCGCCGAAACGACCGAAGACGGCTTTTACCACTATATCGGTATCGACGGGACACCGACAGCATACATCCCATCATGCGGAGAAGGACTGCCGTGGCAGCCTGCGGTATGCTCCCGTGAACTCCCTTTGCGGCAAAGAAGCTCGGTTGAAGTCGGTCGCGCCATCAGGCGTGCTGCCGGGAGCGGCCGCTATCGTCATATCGACATCGGCATAGGGGGCACACATACCGCCGACGGAGGTCTCGGTATGCTGGAAGGCATGGGATATGTCATCGAACGGGACAACGACGGACTGCCGACCGCAGTCAAAGCTCCCGAAGGACTTGCCGGTCTCTACAGAGACAAGCTCCGGGGACTGGCCGATGTCAGTGCCCCGCTCTATTCCGCCGACTCACTGTCGGCCATGTCGTTCATAGCTCAGAAAGGGGCCGACCGCAAAGACACGGAATGGTGCGCAGCTCTTTTCAAACGCCTGAAACAGCTCTTCCCCGGGCCCGACCTTCACGGAGGCGCCGGAGGCGGAATCGGATTCGCGCTTGAAAGCATAGTCGGTTGTCCGGTCACGTTCGGAGCGCCGGTCATACTCGAAAAAACACTTGCCGGATTATACCCCGAACTCATCATCACCGGCGAGGGACGGGCAGACTCACAGACAATGGGAGGCAAGGCCGTAGCCGCTGTCTATGACTACGCGGACAGACATGGCATTCCGGCCGTGACATTCTGCGGTTCAAAGACCGACGCAGTAGAACTCGACAACGTATTTGCCTGCGTGCCCGACGGCGCTCCCCTCCCCCTCAATCCTTATCGCTCTCTATTAGAAACAGCAGAGGCCTCACTGCCTCTTATCAAAAAACTGCTATGATTGAATATATACGTGGACAAATAGCCTCTCTCACACCTGCCTCCGTCATCATCGAGACAGCCGGAGGTGTGGCCTATCTTCTTAACATAAGCCTTCAGTCCTATGATGCTCTCAACGGAAAGGACAACGCCAAAATACTTGTCCACGAGGTGATCCGCGAGGACACATGGACACTCTACGGTTTCACGGAAGAACGCGAGCGCGAGTTATTCCGCTCTCTCATAGGCGTATCAGGTGTCGGGGCCGCTACAGCCCTCATTCTGCTGTCGTCGCTTCCTGGCGAAGAACTTGCCGCCGTCATATCATCGGGCGATGCCAGACGGCTCAAAGCGGTCAAAGGTATCGGAGCCAAAACAGCCGAAAGAATAATAGTGGATCTCCGCGACAAAATAAAACTGGCCGACGCTACGTTAAATATAAGCAGTCACAGCACTTCAGCCGCCCATGAGGAGGCGCTGGCCGCTCTTACCATGCTCGGCTTCGACCGTAAAGCAAGCGAGAAAGTTCTCAGGCAGCTTTTCGACGCAGATCCGCAGCTAAAAGTAGAGAGTGCCATCAAGAAGGCTCTGACTATGATGTAAACAACATATTTTTCCTTTCGGGGAAAATATGACAGTTGGAGAACAACGATTATCGCCCGACAGAAACCGGGCCGTAATCGTTCATTAACTTATAATCCTTCGATTCCGGATATACCGGGCAAGTGTATTAAACCGAACGTTGCGCAGATTCTTGTCATATATATCGCTGGTTATAGCGGCATTACTGCTGCCATCCGGTCTGCGTGCACAAGAAATGCCGCCATCATTCGGCGCGCCCGCGCCGGCAGCCTTTCCGCCCCCGCAACAAGGCGACAGTCTGGGGCTGCCCTTCGGAACTCGGCCGACAGTGCCGCGAAACTACGAGGACCTTATGTCCGACGAGCTCGGATACGATCTCAGTACACCATCCAACATCACGACCACAGCCGATTTCGACCCGGCATCAGGCAACTATATTGTCCGGACCTATCTGGGAGGCCTCCAGATAGGCACACCTTTCATGCTCACAAAGCAGCAGTATGAAAACTGGCAGCTGCGCCTGAATATGCAGCGTTTCTACCGCGAGCGCAATCTCGGACTCATCACCGACAAGGAAAAGGAACCTTTCAATATCCTCGACATGAACTTCGCTCTCGGCCCTCTTGAAAAGATTTTCGGCCCGGGAGGTGTATCGCTGAAGACCCAGGGATCCGTGCAGGTTTCCATGGGTATTAAAAGCAACAAGACCGACAATCCGGCCCTATCACTGTCGGCTCGGCGCAAGACCTATTTCGACTTCGACCAGAAAATCCAGGCCACGATAGCAGCAAGCGTGGGAAACCGCCTGCGCTTCAATATGACCTATAACACCGATGCAACCTTCGATTTCGACTCAAAAAACCTCAAACTTGCCTATGAGGGCGAGGAAGACGATATCGTGAAGACCATCGAGGCCGGCAACGTGTCGATGACCACCGGCTCTTCGCTCATTCGCGGAGGTACGGCCCTTTTCGGCGTCAAGGCAAAATTGCAGTTCGGCAAACTCACGGCAACCGCTCTCGTTTCACAACAGAACTCAGAATCCAAGACCGTCAATACAAAGGGAGGTGCCCAGACGACTGAATTCACGATCAATGCCGACCAGTACGACCAGAACCGCCATTATTTTCTGGCCCATTATTTCCGCGACAATTACGATAAATTCGCCTCACATCTCCCATATGTGTCATCGGGCATAAAAATCACCCGCATAGAGGTGTGGATCACCAATAAGAACGGCCGTTTCGACCAGAGCCGCAATCTTGTGGCGTTTCAGGACCTCGGCGAGAACCGAGTGCTGGGCAACACCTACTGGCAGACCAATCCGGCGCTTCCCAATCCGGCAAACGCCTCCAACAACCTCCTGTCCACCATCAAGACTGATTATCCGGGAGCACGAAACATCAACCAGGTAACCCAGGTGCTCGAACCCCTCGGCACATACGGAATCGAAGGCGGAAGCGCCTACGAAAAGGTCGAGAGCGCGCGTCTGCTCAGTTCAAGCGAATATACCCTCAACTCCACTCTCGGTTATATTTCGGTTCGCTCGGCCCTCAACGCCGACGAAGTGCTTGCCGTGGCTTACGAATACACTTATAACGGCCAGGTATATCAGGTCGGCGAGTTTTCAAGCGATATCACAACCACCGATCAGGCTCTATACGTGAAAATGCTTAAGAGCACCACCACATCGCCCAAGCTGCCGATGTGGCATCTGATGATGAAGAACGTATACTCTCTCGGAGGCTATCAGATCCAGAAAGCGAAATTCAAGCTGAACATCAAATATCTCTCCGATACCACCGGCACACAGATCAATTATCTCCCTGTGGCACGGCTCAACAACAAGCCGCTCCTTCAGGTGATGAACCTTGACCGCATTGACTCCAACGAACAGAGCAATCCCGACGGCTTCTTCGATTTCATCGACGGCTACACTATCTATCCGTCCACCGGCAAACTTGTATTTCCCGTCGTCGAACCATTCGGCTCGCATTTGGCTTCGGTGATAGGAAACCCGGTTGTCGCGGAGAAATATGTCTATCAGGAACTTTACGACTCCACACTCGTCGTGGCGCGTCAATATGCCGACAAGAACAAATTCATTCTTTCGGGCGAATATCAGGCTTCGGCAGGTTCTCAGATCAGGCTCAACGCCATGAATGTGCCCCGCGGCTCTGTCATCGTCATGGCCGGAGGCGTACAGCTCACCGAAAATTCCGACTATACCGTCGACTATGCAATGGGCATAGTCACAATCACCAATCAGAGCATTATCGATTCGGGACAGAACATCAGCGTCACGCTCGAGAACCAGAGCATGTTCTCGACACAGAGAAAAACCCTCCTCGGACTCGACCTGCAATATCAGCTTAATAAAAATTTCAATATCGGCGCGACTATACTTCATTTTTCCGAAAAGGCGCTGATCGAGAAAGTGAATATCGGCGACGAAACCGTCAATAACTCTATGTTCGGCGTCAATATGGCATACAATGGCGAATTCATGTGGCTCACCAACCTCATAAACAAAATCCCGACTGTCAACGCCACACAGCCCTCACGCCTGAGCTTTACGGCAGAAGCCGCCAAACTGATGCCCCATGCCCAGAAGAGCGGCTCCAACAAGGGGTCGTCGTACATCGATGACTTCGAGTCTACCCAGACGGGCATCGACCTTCGCTCGCCCTATTCCTGGTTTCTCGCGTCCACTCCCTACGAGTCGGGAGCGAATGCCCTGTTCCCCGAAGCCGCCCAAAGCAACAATATCAACTACGGCAAAAACCGTGCGCTCCTAAACTGGTACTATATAGACCGTCTCTTCACCCAACGTAATTCCTCGATGTGCCCCGGCTACATCAAAAGCGACCTCAAGCAACTCTCCAATCCATATGTGCGCGAAGTGCGCGTAAACGAGGTATTTCCAGGCAGAGAACTTACCTACGGAGAGTCTTCCACCATACAGACGCTAAATCTGTCGTTCTATCCATCCGAACGCGGCCCTTATAACCTCGACGATACGGGTATCGACGATCAGGGCTACCTCACGAATCCCGAAAAACGCTGGGGAGGCATCATGCGCAGGCTCGACAACACGAACTTCGAACAGAGCAATATCGAATACGTCCAGTTCTGGCTCATGAGTCCATTCCTCGATCCCGAAGCCGACAACCTCGAAGGTGGCGATCTATATCTCAATTTCGGCGAAATCTCGGAAGACATTCTCAAAGACGGTCTCAAAAGCTATGAAAACGGCATACCATACGACGGAAATGACCAGTATCTCACCGAAACAGTTTGGGGCCGCGTGTCGCAGCAAAACTCACTGACCTACTCTTTCGACAACAATAACGGCGCCCGCGTGGCACAGGATGTCGGACTCGACGGTCTACCCAACGACGACGAATTCGCCTTCCCCTCTTACTCGGAATACGTCAACAATATATCGCGCCGTGTGTCGCCCGAAGCGCTGCAACGCATGCAGACCGATCCATTCTCGCCACTCAACGACCCCGCCGGCGACAACTATCACTTTTACCGCGGCTACGACTACGACGAGCAGCGTCTCTCGATTCTGGAACGATACAAGCGCTATAACGGCGTCGAGGGCAACTCTCTGTCACCGGAAGACGCAGCCGATCCTCTCTACCAGAGCAGCCGCAGTGTACCGGATGTGGAAGATATCAATCAGGACAACACTCTCAATGAATACGAGCGCTATTTCCAATATCGCGTGTCGATACGCCCTCAGGATCTTGAAGTAGGCCGCAACTATATCACCGACAAACGTGTCACCGTCGTCCCGACACGCGACGGCGAAAACCAGATGGTAGAATGGTACCAGTTCAAGATTCCGCTGAGCGACTATGAGCGAGTTGTAGGTTCTATCAGCGACTTCTCGACCATACGCTTCGCCCGAATGTTCCTAACAGGTTTCAAGAAAACTACACATCTCCGTTTCGCCACTCTCGAACTCGTGCGCGGCGAATGGCGCCCCTATGACTTCAACCTGAACACCCGCGGCGATGCCCCCGCACAGGGCCAGCTCGACATATCGGTGGTAAACATCGAGGAAAACTCCACACGCGAACCCGTTAACTACGTTCTTCCTCCCGGCGTGACACGAATAAGCGACCCAGGCCAGACACAGATCACACAGCTCAACGAACAGTCGATGTCTCTTAAGCTCACCGGTCTTACCGCCGGCGACGCGCGCGGCGTATACCGCAATACTCAGCTCGACCTCCGCAACTATCAGCGCATGCAGATGTGGGTACACGCCGAAGCACTCATCAACAACGTTACGGCTCTCCGTTCCGGCGAACTGTCGGTATTCGTGCGTCTCGGAACAGATGTCAAAAACAATTACTATGAATACGAGGTTCCTCTCGAACTGACCCCTCCGGGTACCTACAACGACGCCACGCGTGCGGAAGTATGGCCACGCAGCAACTACCTCGACTTCAATCTTCAGGCGCTTGTAGATCTGAAGAAGGAAAGAAACAGGGCCAAACGCGCCGAGGAGGAAGGAGTCGGCTACGGAGTGCTGTTCACGGGGCGCGATCCCGCCAATGAACGCAACCGCATGGCTGTGATGGGCAATCCGTCGCTGAGCGATGTACGAGTAATGCTTGTGGGCGTACGCAATAACTCCGCGACAACAAAAGACGGTACCGTATGGGTCAACGAACTCAAAGTTACCGATTTCAACGAGTCTGGTGGCTGGGCAGCCAAGGCCAACGCCACTCTCAACGTCAGCGACGTGGCAACTCTCAATCTCGGCGCGCACTATGAATCGGCCGGATTCGGCAGTGTAGACCAAAGCCTCAACGAGCGACGCCTTGACGACTATTCGCAATTCAACGTCGCTGTACAGGCCGATCTCGGCCACTTCCTGCCCGAAAAAGCCAAACTCAAGGCTCCGATATATTACTCCATGACCAAAGAGCGCACGGCACCCAAATACAATCCGCTTGATCAGGACGTACTGCTTAAGGATGCCCTCGACGACTGCGCCGACAAGGCCGAACGCGACTCCATCAGCGCCTATGCCATCGAGCGCACATCGGTTCAGAACTTCTCTATTTCGGGTCTTAAATTCGACGTCCGGAGCGCCAAACCAATGCCCTGGGATCCGGCTAACTTCACTTTCAACTTCTCGTTTACAAAGCAGTCGAAAAACGACCCTACAACCGAATACGAGAACACCAACGACTACCGCGGCTCTCTCGCCTACAACTACTCGCCGTATTTCAAGCCTTTCAAGCCCTTTAAAAATCTGAAGAGCAAAAGCAAGAACGCCCGTTTCCTCAAAGACTGGGAACTCTCGTGGCTGCCGACCAATATATCGTTCATGACCAACATGACGCGCTATTACTACGAACAGCAGACACGCTCGGAGACCGACGTTATGTTCCAGCTGCCCGTATCTGTCAGCAAAAACTGGCTGTGGGACCGTCAGTTTGCCATCACCTGGAACATCACAAAAACCCTGTCCCTGTCGTTTAATTCCAACACATCCGCCAGAATCGAAGAGACGGTAGGAGCTGTCAACAAGAAACTCTTCCCCGACAAATACCGCGACTGGAAAGACACCGTATGGCAAAGCCTGCGCTCGATGGGTACGCCCTGGAGCTATAATCAGACATTCACGGGTCAATACAAAGCACCCTTCTCGAAAATAGCCTTCCTCGACTACCTCACCGGCAACGTAAGCTACAACGCCACATATCGCTGGGACCGAGGCGCGACCATCGACGGCATCCAGGTAGGTAACTCAATCGCAAACCAAGCTGCCTGGACGGCCGACGGCCGAATCAATTTCGAAACGCTTTACAACAAGATTCCAATACTCCGCGACGTCACCAAACGCTTTGCCAACACGCGTCCGACCAGCAGAACTCCGCGCAAGGCGAAAAAATTCGAACGCACCTACAAGCTAAAGGAAGACACGTCGCTTGTCATAAAGCACAATCTGCGCACAGCCAAGATCAAGGTGTCGGCCACGACAACCGACGGCAAACCTTTCGTCATAAAATCGAAAGTGATAGACAACAACACCATCGAGGTACTGAACCGCGGCACCGACAATATCAAATTCACTGTCATCGAAGTGTTGAAAGAGGACAAAAGCCTATGGCGCAACATCGGTGAATACGCCCTCCGCGTAGTGACGTCGCCACGCAATGTCGCACTGCGCTACCGCTCCACAAGCTCGCTCAATCTGCCGCTGTTCCGTCCGGAAATCGGCAATATTTTCGGCCAGACCACATCGCAAGGCCCCATGTCGCCTGGCCTTGACTTCGCATTCGGTTTCACCGACGAAAAATATATTGACAAAGCGCTGTCTCGCGGCTGGCTGATAACTGACGACGGTCAGACGTCGCCTGCAATATGGGCCAGGACAAACGAACTCAATCTCGAGGTCAATCTCGAACTATTCAAAGGATTCAAGGTGCAGCTCACCTTCAACCGCACCGACAACCGCAACTCGCAGATACAATTCATGTATGCAGGCATGCCGACATCGCTATCCGGCTCATATACACGTACACACTGCGCTATACTCACGGCTCTTAAAGGCAGCAAAGCCGACGACGGATACCGCTCAGCTGCATTCGACAAATTCCTCGAAAATATCCCCGAAATCCGTCGCCGCGTCGAAGCTCAGTATATAGGCACCAGATACCCCACCGGAGGCTTTATGTCCGACAACATAGCCGCAGGACAGCCATTCAATCCCGAAACAGGCACAGTGAGCGAGACCTCTTCCGACGTCCTCATTCCCGCCTTCCTTGCAGCCTACACAGGCCGCTCAGCAGCGACCGAAACTCTCGATCCGTTCCCCTCATTCGCGGCAGCGCTCCCAAACTGGCGCATTACCTACGACGGCTTCATCAACCTCGGCAACATGCGCAACATATTCAAGACCTTCACGGTCAACCATGCCTACCAATGCACATATTCGGTCGGCTCGTACAGCTCATATCTCAACTGGGCGTCGGTGGACGGCAGCGAAAACCTGGGCTATACACTTGACGAACTTACGGGCGAGCCGATCCCTTCGTCACCATATAATATATCGTCGGTAACCATCACCGAACGATTCGCACCGCTCTTCGGCATCAACGCCACTCTGAAAAACGATCTGCAGTTCAACGCCGAATACCGCGATCAACGCACACTCACCCTCAACACATCGGCCGGGCAGCTCGTCGAAGCAACACAACGGGCCATCAGAATCGGCGCAGGCTACAAAATCATAGGATTCAATACTGTGCTCAAGATGAAGGGCTCGGGCACCGGTGTAAGCAACGACCTGACTCTTAACGCCGAATGCACGTTCCAACACAATCAGGCACTCATACGCCGTATCGAAGGCAACTACACACAGCCCACAAGCGGCAGCAATACCATAGGTATAAACTTCACCGCATCGTATATACTGTCCAAGCGACTCACTGTGTCGGCCTACTTCGATCATCAGGTCAACAGTCCTATCGTGACCACCAGTTCATATCCAACCACCAACTCCTCCTACGGCATCAGCCTCAATCTATCGCTCGCAAGATAATTCACGGGCATACCGGCGCAGATTCTGACAAATTTTTAGTATCTTTGCGCCCCGAAAGCCACCAGATTTTCTATAATCGTGTAACAAGAGCTTGTTGAGATCCTCTCAACGGGCTCTTGTTGCATAAGAGGGTAAGTCATCTTGACTTCAATCTCTAAATCGTATGATCTATGCAAACTTCTTACGGACACAGATATCTGCTGTATCTCTACATTTTTCTCGGTGCTCTGGCAGCATTTCCGCCGTTGGTCACCGACATGTATCTGCCGGCTCTTCCGACAATGACAACCGACTTCGATGCCGCGCCATCCGCCATACAGATGGGCCTTGCCATGTGTATTTTCGGCTTAGCCGCCGGACAGTTGCTCTTCGGACCGCTCAGCGACAAATACGGGCGCAAGATTGTGCTCGGCGCCGCGCTTTGCCTCTTTCTCATTTCCACAACAGCCTGCATATTCTCGCCATCGATAGAATGGTTCAATATTTGCCGTTTCTTTCAGGGCCTCGGCGGTGCAGGAGGCGTGGTGCTGTCGCGTTCCGTAGCCACCGACTGCTATTCCGGCCGTGAACTGGCTAAAACGCTGGCCATAATAGGTGCCATAAACGGCATCGCACCGGTAACAGCGCCGGTAATCGGTGGTCTGTTCGCCGAATCGATCGGCTGGAGAGGTATTTTCTGGATTCTCTTCGGCGTCGGACTATTACTGCTTGCAATCTACGTTCCGTTCAGAGAATCACACCCCGTCGAAAAACGGCATCACGGAGGCTTCGGCAGCCTTATAAAACAGGCAGGTACGCTTTTAAAGAACTCATCTTATCTGGTATATGTCATTCTGTTCGGACTAACCAACGGTGTTCTTTTCGGCTATATCTCGTCGGCCGCATTCATACTCCAGAATGATTTCGGGTTATCGGAACTGATGTTCGGCATAGTATTCGCCATCAATTCTCTGGCAATAGCCGGTGGCTCGATGATATCCCTCCGGTTCAGCAATCTTCGTTTCGCAACCCGGACCGGTGCCGCAGGCCTGCTCGCATGCTCCGTCGCACTTCTTGTAAACCATATAAGCGGAGGGGGTATGTTGGGATACGAGATATTCGTATTCCTCACCCTCTTCTGTGTCGGAATTCTTTTTCCATCCACAACAACCATGGCCATGTCGGAAGGCAAGAACGTCATCGGATGGGCCTCGGCAATAATCGGAGCGACAGGCTTTTTCTTCGGCGGAATCGTGACACCGCTCGTCGGGATGGGCGATATACAGACGTCGACATATATCGCATTGATATCCTGCTCTGTTATGACTATGGTGCTGACATGCGTCAAAACGGGCCGAACAGCCCGTTCCTCACAAACGTAAGTTAGCGCGATATACGCTTGATGAGATTGTAGGCAGGAATAATACCGAGCTCGCCGGCCTTGCTGAGGTCGGCGATGCCCTCGGTCTGATGACCGTATTTGAGGGCGATATAGCCGCGGTTGTAATATGCCTCGCCGAAATCAGGTTTCAGGGCTATCGCCTTGTCATATGCCACGCGGGCGAGCGCATATTCCTCAAGTTCGAACAGAATATTGCCTTTATTGAAATATGCCACCGCCATATTGGGCGACAGACGTATCACCTCGTCGAGATCCGAATCGATATCAGAAAGTCTCTTACGGTTGAGCGAAGCGCGTGTCATGGCATCGGTACCCGGCTGCGGCGAGTCGCGTTCGAGCTGAAGACGACCATAGCGTGCCTGTGCTCGGATCAGATATGCTATCGCGAGATCCGGAGCCATTGCAATGGCCCTGTCTATATCTTTCTCGGCATTGATATAATCGCGCACCGTTATAAAATCGAGGGCACGACCTATATAGTCGACAGGCCGCGGCTGGTGTGTCGAGAGATGGGAGTTGTAGTACTCTATGCTCTGGAAATGACGTGCGGCCATATTTTCATCGATCGAAGGCACATCATTTGTCACCACAAGCACAAAACGCAACTGACGTGTGGCGTTGAGATCGTCGACCTCGCGGATATAATATGTGTTACGGCGCAGTTCGGTAGGCGAAGAGTAGAACGACAGCAGCATCATAGGTTCTATCTCTATGTTCAGACGACGGTCCTGCACACGGCCACGGATAGCGCTGTTGTTATATTCTTCTTCAATCGTCGCATTGTCATCGACTGTGAGGAGCGAGGCAAAACGCTTGGCTGCAAGTTCTGCGGGCATATCCATGCCCTCATCATCGGCAGGACTTCCGCTTTCCGACGGAGACGCCTCGTCTGCCGAAACCGGCCTCAGAGCCTTTGCGGCAGCACGGGCACGCTTGTAGTCGGCCTCGGCACGTGCAAGCTGACCACGTTCACGATAAAGTTCGGCCCGCATATAGATAGCGGCCGGAAAATCAGGAAAACGCTCGGCCACTCGGCTTATATCTGCCAAAGCCCCTTCAGTATTGCCCTTGGCGCGGTATATCATCGCACGGTTGTAGAGAGCACGGTAATTGTCTGGATCAAGTTCGAGCACACGGTTGAAATCGTTTAGAGCCCGGTCGTTGTCGCTCACTTCGGCAAGCAGAAGACCGCGGTTGAAAAGCGCCGTTATGTTGAGAGGTTCAAGCGTAAGAGCGAAATCATAATCCTCCATAGCCCCTTTGTAGGAATCGAGATTATATCTCAGAAATGCTCTGTTGATATAAAGACCGGCCATACGCGGCTGCAGTCGGATGGCATTGTCGATATCATCGAGAGCAGCCTGATAATCGCGGTGCGAGTTGATGGCTATATCGGCACGCATGATATAGGCGTTCAGCGCATTCTTGTTAATGCTCAGAGCCTTGTCGATATCGGCGAGAGCGGCCACGGTATCGTTCCGCTCCATCAGCAGACGCGCCCGTCCGAGATAGGCGTTGTCGAAACCGGGGTAATAACTTATCACTTCGTCGAATGCCTCGGCCGCACGGTCGTTCTCCTTTATATCCTGATAGGCAAGGGCACGGTTGAACATGAGCTGACGGTTACGGGGAATATACTCGAGAGCCTTCGAATAGTCTTCAATCGCGAGCCTGTTTTTACCGAGATTCTGACGTGCGACACCGCGCACTTCCCATGCATCGGTGAGAAACGGATTGATTTCGATTGCACGCGATGCGTCTTCCTCCGCACCGTTGTAATCCTCGAGATTCAGTTTTGCGATGGCTCGCAGATAATATGGCTGGGCAAGGTAAGGTTTTGCCTGAATGGCCTGGTTGAAATATTGTATCGAGAGCATATAGTCCTCGAAATAGAGGGCGTTCTGCCCTATGCGTATCACCTGATCGGTGTTTACCTGTGCAGAAGAGGCGAGTGTACCTATAATACCGGCAAGAATATATGTGAAGAATCGAAAGAACCGCATCAATGGGGCGTTTGATAGACCTGATACAGGTCGGTGGATTTTTGCGTGTATAGTTTCGACAAAAGTACAAATAAAAAGCGAAAAAAGCCACAGCTTCTTTCGCTCTTAGGATTTATTAGGATTGTATGTACAACATCAGGCGTCTTCAAGTACGGTTTCCATGCGGCGGCATATTGACTCGTGACGCACGATAGTATACACAAGTACGATGTTGAATACCGTCAGTTCGGCAACGAAATAGAGCCACGGATATCCGGCAAGAAGGGTCACGAAAAGGAAGATGGCACGCCAGTTGAAAGTCATGAAATTTTCCCATTTACACAGGGGAAAACTCCAGGCCCTGAACTGTTCACGAATCCCTTCGGGAAGACGGCCGTCGGAAAAACGGCGCTTCATGGAATGCAGCACTGTCTGCATGGCAGGAGAAACGGCCTCCTGATTGCGGGTATAGCGAACATAGAAAAACTGCACAAGCTTTCGCCAGAAATTGTGTTTCCATGTCAGTTCGCTATAGCGACGCAGTAATTCCTCGGTCGAATCAAGCTCGCTGCCTGCACTGCCCTTGAGAAGCAGAAGATGGAACTGACGGTAGCTGTCGGCGACGGCCGCCTGAGCCGCATGACAGATACCGGCCAGTACGGCCAGACACCATATGGCCCAATGGTGCGAGGCGAAATAAGGTATTGTTTCTACCGACCGCAGACATATCGCTACATATATGGCGATAAACCAGAAATCGCCGGCCATGCCGTCGAGAATGCGGCCAAGCTGCGAATACTGCTTGGTAAGACGCGCAAGCTGACCGTCGGCGCTGTCATAGGAATTGGCCCATATAAGCAGGAAGATGCCGAGCACATTTATCCATATATTGGTCGGATACATGCATACACCGGCGAATACACCTATAAATATAGAAGCTATTGTGACGGCATTGGGGCTTATATGCAGTTTTCGGAAAAGACAGGCCCATGCAAAACCAATTGGCCGATAGAAACATAGGTCGATATGCTCCTCCGTATCCGACGATTTAAGAGATGAACGATACTCCGCCTTCAGGCGGCTCCATGTGCTTTCGCTCTTCATTTCGATTCGTTTTCGCCGTTTACTTCACGAAGAAAAGCCTCGGCGGTCTCGCGGTCGTGACCACAGTCCACATCGAGAGCTTTGCTGAATTCGAAAGGCTTGACTTTTATATCGGTCTCGGCGGCGAGCACTCGCTGAAAATCGCTCAGCGACGCAGGATAACGCACACCAGCCACTGTATCCATGGCTTCGGCGGTAAGACCGTAAAGTCCGGCCGACACAATGGTGCCTTCGGCGAATGGTTCGCCACCGTAGCGATAGTCGATGACATCGCCTTCCGGACCCATACGGGCATAAAGCGGACTCTCGTCGTCGACAAAGCGGGTAAGGCCCATCAGAACCTCGCCTTCGGGCATGGCTTCGACAGCTTCAACATAGCGGCGGAACTCGTCGTTGGCAAAAATGGCATCAACGGTCATGCCGATAAATTTGCCTTTGAGACCGGCAGCAGCTTCCGTCAGACTATAATATGAATTGTCCGACACAATAGGACGCACAACCAGAGGCACATCTACTTCTTTCTGCAGCTCAGCCAGATATTCCACAAGTTCGGGCATACGGCTGTTTGCCACGATATGTATCACATGCGCATCGCACGATGCAAGTATTTTTACAAGGCGTCCGATCATAGGCTGTCCCATGAGACGCACAAGTGGCTTCGGGGCTTTTTCACCCTCTTTCTGAAAACGCGACCCAAGTCCGGCCGCAAGTATCACATAGTCCATCTAAAATTTTTTCCAAAGAGATACAAAGGTATCAATAATTTCTCAAATAAAGAAATGCAGAGTATGCGGGGAACAGCAACATCGGGAAATGAGATAAAATTTTGTGGAACGGTGAAAAATGTGTAACTTTGCATGCAATAAAAAACACCGATATCAGTATGTCGTTTATTGCAGATAGAGTGAAGATGGACGGTCTTACCTTCGACGATGTCCTTCTTATTCCGGCTTATTCGGAAGTATTGCCGCGCGAAGTATCGCTGGCCACACGTTTCTCACGCAACATCACCCTCAACGTTCCCATCGTCTCGGCGGCAATGGATACCGTGACCGAAGCACAGATGGCAATTGCCATCGCCCGTGAAGGCGGTCTGGGTGTGATCCACAAAAACATGACAATTGAAGAGCAGGCGCGTCAGGTACATGCCGTGAAACGCGCCGAAAACGGCATGATCTACGATCCCGTGACCATCCGCCGCGGCTCTACCGTTGCCGATGCACTCCGCATGATGGCAGAATACCACATCGGCGGCATCCCTGTTGTCGACGACGAGCGTCATCTGGTCGGCATTGTGACCAACCGCGACCTCCGTTTCGAACGCGATCATAACCGTACCATCGACGAAGTGATGACAAGCGAGAACCTCGTGACAACCACCCAGGCCACAACTCTTGAAGAGGCTGCCGATATTCTGCAGTCTCATAAAATCGAAAAACTCCCTGTCGTTGACGCCAACGGCAAACTTGTCGGTCTCGTCACATACAAAGACATCACCAAGGCAAAGGACAAGCCAAACGCCTGCAAGGACGCTCTCGGACGTCTCCGTGTAGCTGCCGGCGTCGGCGTCACCTCCGACTCCATGGATCGTGTCGACGCTCTTGTGGCTGCAGGCGTTGACGCCATCGTCATCGATACCGCCCATGGCCATTCACGCGGTGTGATCGGCGTTCTCAAGGCTGTTAAAGCCAAATATCCGCAAATAGATGTCGTGGTCGGCAATATAGCCACAGGCGAAGCGGCCCGCTATCTTGTCGAAAACGGAGCCGACGGCGTCAAGGTCGGCATCGGCCCCGGCTCCATCTGCACCACCCGCATTATCGCAGGAGTAGGCGTACCGCAGCTATCCGCCGTCTACGACGTAGCAAAGGCACTCGAAGGCACAGGTGTGCCTCTGATAGCCGACGGCGGTATCCGCTACTCGGGCGATATCGTAAAAGCCCTCGCTGCCGGCGCCCATGCAGTTATGCTCGGCGGCATGCTCGCCGGCGTAGAGGAAAGTCCCGGCGATACAATAATATATAACGGCCGAAAATACAAGACTTATCGCGGAATGGGTTCGCTCGAAGCCATGGAACGCGGCTCGAAAGACCGCTATTTCCAGGCAGGCGAAACAGATGTGAAGAAGCTCGTGCCGGAAGGTATCGCCGCCCGCGTGCCTTATAAAGGCTCTCTATATGAGGTGGTATACCAAATGCTCGGCGGACTCCGTTCAGGCATGGGATACTGCGGAGCACCCGATATCGAAGCTCTGCACCACGCACAGTTCACACGTATCACCAACGCCGGTGTGGCCGAAAGCCACCCTCACGATGTGGCCATCACAAGCGAGGCGCCCAACTACAGCGCATCGGGGCAATAAAGCGATATTCCATACGTTAACATAAATGTGGGGTGCTGTTCTCCGTGAACGGCACACCGCATTTTTCAGTTAAAGACACAAGCATAATTATGAAACGAAAGATACTGAGCCTTGCGGCAATCTCAATCGCGGCAGCCATGCATGCGGCTAGTAACGACCCCGTGCTTATGACGGTTGACGGCAAAGACGTGCATGTGAGTGAATTCGAATATCTCTACAACAAGAACAACACACAGCAGATGCAGCCCCAGACTCTCGACGAATACCTGGGAATGTTTGTAAACTACAAGCTTAAAGTAGCAGATGCACTCCGTGAGGGTCTTGACCGCACACCCGAGTTCACAGCCGAATACGAAAGTTTCGTCAAAGATCTCGCCAAACCGTATTTCCGCGACGACTCGGTGGCCGAAAGACTTGTGCAGCAAGCCTACAGCCATTTCGCTGATGACGTTCTTGCCAGTCATATCATGCTTCCGCTCCAGACTGAAAACGTAGCAAAACTCGATTCGATAAAAAGCGCGATCGCCGCCGGAAGTCTTTCATTCGAAGATGCGGCACGTCAGTTCTCTGTCGACCGCTATTCAGCCCAGCAGGGCGGACTCATGGGCTATGTTGTTCCGGGCCGTTTCCCATGGGCATTCGAAGAAGCCGCATACTCAACCCCGACAGGTTCGGTTTCTGATGTCGTCAATTCAGGAATGGGCTATCACCTTGTCCGAGTAGAGAAACGCACACCGGCTCAGGGTGAGGTCGAGGCCGAACATATCCTTCTCCTTACCCGAGGCCTTGACGATGCCCAAGCGGTAGCCAAGAAAGAGCTTGCCGACTCTCTCTATAAGGTAGCCAAAGGAGGAGCCGATTTCGCCGACCTCGCACGCCGCTTCTCGGAAGATCCCGGTTCCGCTCAGAAAGGCGGCAAATTAGGCTGGTTCGGACGCGGGGCCATGGTGGCCGAATTTGACAGTGCATCTTTCGCGCTCGCCGACGGCGCCATCTCCCAGCCAGTAAAGACATCTTTCGGCTGGCATATAATCCACCGCACCAACCACCGTGGCGTACCAGCCCTGGCCGATGTACGCGAAAGCATAGAAGCCAAGATAGCTTCCGACGAGCGTGGCGCACTCCCCGAAAAAGCTGTCATAGCACGTCTGCGCAAAACCTATAACGTGGAAATATCGCAAGGAGCGCTCGATCAGCTGCGCGCAGTCATCGATGCAAACAACGGTTCGTGCGATTCGACAGTACTAAACCGTATAATCCAGATGGATCCTGTCGTAGCCACATATAGCGGCGGTGAGATCCATGCAACAGAGGCCATAGCGCGTGTGCCGGATATTCAGATGCCGGTCAATCCCATGGCAGCCATCACATCGGCAACAAACGATCTTCTCGATGACATCATTATCGAAAAAGAACAGCAACGCCTTGCCTCGGAAAACGCCGACTTCCGCAATCTCCTCAACGAATATCACGACGGAATCCTCCTCTATGAAGTATCCAACCGCAAGGTTTGGGACAAAGCGGCAAACGACCGCGAAGGACTCGAAAAATTCTTCAGGGCCCACGCGTCAGACTACAAATGGGAAAGCCCCAAGTTCAAAAGTTATGTTATCTTCGCTGCCAGCGATTCGACTCTGAATCAGGCACTGGTATATGCCGATTCGCTGTCAACGGAAAATCCGACCGAGTTCGTGCGACAGATGCGCGAACGGTTCAAACGCGACATTAAAATCGAACGTGTAGTAGCGGCAAAAGGCGAGAATGCCATCACCGATTATCTCGGGTTCGGCGCCGAACGGCCTGCAGACGGCACCAACTCGCGATGGAAATACTATGCGGCATACAAAGGCCGGATAATCAACGCTCCTGAAGAAGCTGCCGATGTCCGTGGCACCGCTCTCACCGACTATCAGAGCGCACTCGACAAAGAATGGATAAAAGACCTTCACAAGAAATATAAGGTCAAAATCAACAACAAGGTATTCAACAACCTCAAAAAGAAAAAGTGAGAAAAGCGGCATTGATTGCCATGACAACACTCGCCTTGTCGGCATGCGACAACGGCAACCATACCGGCGGCAGCGACACAATCGCTGCTGTCGGCAAAACCGTGCTTACACGGACCGAACTGAAAAAAGCACTTCCCGGGGGCCTTTCGCCTGACGACAGCACATCGTATGCACACGCATACATCCGCCGCTGGATCGACGCCCGTCTCGTCGAGCGACTGGCCGCCGATGCCGTCGATATCTCAGAAATAGACCGTCTCACGTCTGAATATCGCCTCAATCTCATCATGAGCCAGTACCGCCGGCTGATGGCGACACAGGCCAATCAGATCTTTTCAGAGGACTCACTGCGGGCCTACTATGAAGCACATAAAAACGATTTCGTGCTCGAACGCCCTCTTGTGCGGGGAGTATACCTCAAAGTGCCCGACGAAGCCTCAAATCTCCGCACGATAAAGCGTCTATATACATCGTCCAGACATGCCGACATGGACCGACTCGAAAAAGAAGCTCCGAAAACAGCCCTCCACTACGACTATTTCCGCGAACAATGGATCGACTGGGAACAGATAGAGACCCGCATCCCGGCCGACATATCATCTCCCGACGCATTTCTGAAAGCAGGCAAACCCCTCGATATATCGCAGGACGGTTACACCTATCTCCTGCACATTTCCGACTACCTTCCGTCGGGATCTCCCCTACCCTTCGAGGCAGCCGAACCGATGATACGCGAACGTCTCCTCACCCGCAACCGTCAGGCTTACGATGCAGAACTTCTCAAAGATCTTTACGAGCAAGCTCTGGACAACGGTACCCTTACCTTTCCAAACGGCACGCCGCTTTAACTTCAAGAGGGTATAATTTATACGATCTTGACGCAAGCCAGGATAGTTTTTTTCGTTTTTTTTCATTATTTTTGTGGAATAAAGCCAACCATCGCCTGCAATGAGTGAAGAAACCAACGAAATATACCCCCAAAACCAGCCTGAAGAACCGATAGAAACACCAGAGGACTCTCTCGAGACCGCCGGACAAGCCGAAGACGAAGAAGACACTGCCGCTGAAGAGACGCCCGCGCCGCGCCGTCCGTATACGTCGGCCGAAGATGTCGTGCGCCATCATCTGCGCGGCATGTACCAGACGTGGTTTCTGGAATATGCCTCGTATGTTATCCTCGAGCGCGCCGTACCCGAGATCGAAGACGGTCTCAAGCCTGTGCAGCGACGGATCCTGCATGCAATGAAAACCATCGACGACGGCCGCTTCAACAAAGTGGCCAACATCGTCGGAACGACCATGCAGTATCACCCTCACGGCGACGCCTCTATCAAGGATGCACTCGTGCAGCTCGGTCAGAAAGACCTCTTGGTAGAAACCCAGGGAAACTGGGGAAATATACTGACAGGCACAGCAGCGGCCGCCGCCCGTTATATCGAAGCACGCCTGAGTCTTTTCGCCTCCGACGTACTTTTCAACCCAAAAGTGACGGAGTGGACTCTGAGCTATGACGGACGCAAGCGCGAGCCTGTGACTCTTCCGGCCAAATTTCCGCTCCTTCTCGCCCAGGGAGCCGAAGGTATTGCCGTAGGCCTTTCCTCCAAGATTCTGCCCCATAATTTCAACGAACTTCTCGATGCCTCCATCGCCTGTGTGCGCGGAGAGGACTTCGAGCTATATCCCGACTTCGTGACCGGAGGTACAATCGACGTATCGCGCTACAACGACGGCAAACGCGGAGGCGGTGTAAAGGTACGTGCCAAAATCGAAAAAATCGATTCGAAGACACTTAACATCACCGAAATACCTTTCGGCAAGACATCAGGCATTCTTATAGAGTCGATACTGAAGGCTTTCGAACGCGGACAGATAAAAATCCGCAAGGTAGAGGACAATACAGCGGCGGAAGCCTCCATTCTGGTACACCTCATACCGGGCACCTCAAGCGACAAAACCATCGACGCACTGTATGCCTTCACCGACTGCGAGGTAAGCATATCGCCCAACTGCTGCGTGATACGCGACAAGAAGCCGTGCTTCCTCGGCGTGAGCGACGTACTGCGCCATAGCGTCGAGACCACTAAAAAAATCATACGATCAGAACTGGAGGTCGAGCTTGCCGAGACCCGCGAAAAGCTTCTCGATGCCTCGCTTGAGAAAATATTTATCGAAGAGCGGATATACAAAGACCGCCAGTATGAAGAGGCGCCAGATCTGGATGCAGCCATTGCGCACGTCGACAGCCGACTCGAGCCCTATAAACCGTCGTTGACACGCGAAGTAACACGCGACGACATACTCCGTCTTCTCGAAATCAAGATGAAGCGCATACTGCGCTTCAATTCCGACGAAGCCGAGAAACAGTTGCTCGACCTACGGGCCCGCATTTCGCGTACACTCGACAAACTCGAGCATATCGACGACGTGACGGTCGAATGGTACACCTACCTGAAAGAAAAATACGGCGCCGCATATCCGCGACGTACGGCTATACGCAGTTTCGATAATATTCAGGCCGCCACAGTGGCCGAAGCCAACGAAAAACTGTATATCAACCGCGAGGAAGGTTTTATCGGCACGTCGCTAAAAAAAGACGAGTTCGTATGCAACTGCTCCACTATCGACGATATAATAATATTTTACCGCGACGGGCGCTATAAGATCGTGAAAGTACAGGACAAGCTTTCCGTAGGCAAGAATGTGCTGTATATCAACGTATTCAAGCGCAACGACACCCGTACCATCTACAACGTCATCTATCAGAACGGCCGAGGAGGCGTCTACTACATGAAACGCTTTGCCGCCACAGGCCTCACCCGCGACAAAGAATATGATCTCACGCAGGGAAGCGCAGGCTCGCGTGTGGTATGGTTCAGCGCCAACCCCAACGGCGAGGCGGAGGTGGTGAAAGTGACACTCAAGCCAAAACAGCGCCTCAAGAACCTGACATTCGACGTCGACTTCGGAAAACTCGACATCAAGGGCCGTGCAGCCCGCGGTAATCTCGTGACCAAAAACGAAGTACATCGTTTCTCGCTCAAGGAACGCGGAGCCTCCACTCTTGGCGGCCGTGAAGTGTGGTTCGACCCCGACGTAATGCGTCTGAATTACGACGGCCGCGGCAATTTCCTCGGTGAATTCGCCGGAACAGACCGCATACTCGTGCTTCTGCCGTCGGGAGAATTCTACACCACCAACTTCGACGTGACAAACCACTATGAAGACAACATTCTGCTCATCGAGAAGTTCAGACCGAAACAGGTATGGACGGCAGCCCTCTATGATGCGGAGCAGGGCTATCCTTATCTCAAACGCTTCACATTCGAGGATTCGGCCAAGCACCAGCGCTTCATTGGCGACGATGAACGCTCACACCTGCTGAAACTTTCCGACCATGATGCGCCCATGTTCGAGCTTCGCTTCGGAGGCGACGATTCTTCCAGACCGCCACTGACCATAGACGCGGAAGAATTCATCGGCGTGAAATCGTTCAAGGCACGCGGCAAACGCCTGACGACATGGAATCTCGCAGAAATAATCGAGCTCGAGCCAAAACGCCCCGACGCAGGCCTCGAACCCAAAGAGGACGAGACGATGACAGAACCGGTCGATATCAGCCCCGATCTTTCCGACGACCAGATCCGCGACGAAATTGTCGGGCAGGAACGTCTATTCACAGATTTTGAGAATGAAAAAACCTAAAATAATCGCCGCTCTGCTTATGTGCCTGTGCGCCGCCACGGCATGCGCGCAGACCATCGAGCGGCCGGTGCTTTCGGCATACACCATCGAAGCCGGTTCCTCACATCTGGCCGAGACATACCTGTCGCCATTGAAATATTCAGGGTGGAACATAGCTCTCGGATATGAGCGGATGCAGGCTATGAAATTTGCTCCCGAACGCTGGGTCATGCAGCTGCAGGGACGTCTCGGGCTCCAGCGGGCCAACAATCCGGCTCGTAACGCACGCATGTGGAATCTCGCACTCGACATACGATGGGGCATGGCACACCGGTGGCGATTTGCCGACGGATGGACTGTATATGCCGGAGGCAGTACGGGGATAGACGCAGGTGCGTTCTACAATCCTCGAAACAGCAACAATCCTGTAGCCGCCAAAGCTGCATGGAGCATCAACGCCCTGGGCGCCATAGCGTGGAACACACGACTCGTACAGCTGCCCGTATGCGCCCGCTATCAGGCAGAGCTTCCTCTGACAGGCATATTCTTCTCACCGGCATATGGCGAACTCTACTATGAGATATATCTCGGCAATCACAAGAATCTCGTGCACGCGGCATGGCCCGGAAACTATTTCGGCCTGAACAACCTTCTTAGTCTCGATCTCCGTTTCGGACGCACCACACTCAGACTCGGCTATCGCTGCAACATACTTTCAACCAAGGTATCCGAGATCGTAACGCGCCGCATAGAGAACACCGTCGTTGTCGGCATAGTATGCGAATGGCTTTCGCTCGGCCCCAAAAGCGTCTCTCCCAGCGATACCAGAATAATAAACGCCCTGTACTGACATGAAACTGACAGCCATCTACAAAAACATAGCGGCAGCCGTCACGGCAACCGCGATTTCGGCTTCGCTGGGCGGATGCCACTCGATAGAAACTTGGGATAACGATCTATACGGCAATTTCGATGCCCTCTGGACAATACTCGATGAACACTACTGCTTCTTCGAAAGCAAAAACATAGACTGGGAGGAAGTCGGCGCACGCTACCGTGCCGCCATAGATCCGGAGTGGAAGGACAAGGATTTTTTCTTTCACTGTGCGGCAATGCTCGACGAACTAAAGGACGGTCATACCAATCTGATATCCTGGTTTAACGTATCATACTACCGAAACTGGTGGAGCGACTATCCCCAGAACTTCAATCTGCGTCTGATACAGGAACATTATCTCGATTTCAACTACTACTCGGGCAACGGCATTATCTATAAGATACTCGAAGACCGCAATGTAGGATACATGCATTATTCGACATTCGCCGCCTCGTTCGGCGAGGCCTTTATCGATGAAATGCTCTACTCCATGCGCGAGACCGACGGCCTGATAATAGATGTACGCGATAACGGAGGCGGCGACATGACAAATGTCGAACGGCTTGTGTCGCGCTTTCTCGACAAACAGATATGTGCCGGATATATATGCCACAAGACAGGTCCGGGCCACAAGGATTTTTCGGAACCATACGCTTACTACTATGAGCCGGCACTAAAGCACGTGCGATGGCTCAAACCGGTGATCGTGCTTACCAACAGGAGTACGTTCAGCGCGGCCAATAATTTTGTATCTGTCATGAAATCGCTGCCGCATGTAGCCGTAATAGGCGATGTGACAGGAGGCGGCAGCGGCATGCCATTCTCATCGGAATTACCCTGCGGATGGGCCGTACGTTTCTCCGGATCACCGGTCTACGATGCCGAGATGCAGCTTACCGAACACGGAGTAGAACCGACACCGGGCGGCGAAATCGATATGGATCCGGAGCTGGAAGCCAAGGGCATTGACACGATTCTCGAATTTGCCATCGAAGTCCTGAACCGTGCGGCCGAAGACAAAGACAAACCGACCGAAACCAATATGAGGCAATATCTGCCCCGATGACTCCTTATACATAAAAAGTCAGCCGCTCCCGGATCTTCCGGCAGCGGCTGATAAATTTATAAGCAGATCTTACGACTGCTTTTTGAGTTTGAATCCGATATAGATTCCGTCGTAAGAGTTGACAAGATCAGTCACAGCCTTGAGAGTGGAATTATTAAGGACTCCGGCTACCTTTGTAAGAATCTGTATCAGCCTGGTGGCGTCGAAGGTGAGATTGAGAGTCGAGCCTGCCTTTGTAGCATGTGCCGACACCTTGCCAAGGCTGATTTTGCCGAAAGCGTTGAATGCAAAAACAAGACTACCGTCTTCAGCCTTTTCAATGGTGCCCTTGAGCTGGGCCACACCGAGTTTCATCGAAAAATTATGTTCGGCATCGACCGTAAGTGTGGTCTTGTCAAGCCCGATTGTCTTATAGTAAGGAGCAAGTTTATTTTCGACAGCCGTAGCGGCACCGGCTCCTCCTATTTTTTTGAGAGCATTATCCGACTGAAAAGATACGGCCGGAGATCCATATGACCAGTCTCCGACAAGATCGTCGACAGAAAATTTATCATTGGCCACTACATTTCCGAGAATAGAACCGAGCGCACCCAAGCCACCGGAAGTACTTGTCGAATCTGAGGAACCGGTCATTGAGCCGGCGAGACCGCCGAGAATATCCTTTAGGCTCTGAGCCCCTGCGGTCATTGAAGACAGCGAAAGGATCGCTGCCATGCAAAGCGTTATTAACTTCATCCGTTTACTATTTGAATTTCTTTCATATTGTCTTTTCCGTCTTCAGCAGAAAGTTCGGAATCGATTTCCTGATATATAGAATTATTCGATTTGTATTCAGGCACCATATGCTTCATTTCCGCTACGATATCATGGCTTCCCCCTCCTGAATGCAGGCATTTCTCAAGACGGGCAAGGTGTACGGCGACATCCCTGAAGCTATATGTACGCACACGCGCTATCATGATTTTCTTATGATGAGTGGCAATCGTATGTTCCTTTTCGTTAAGAAGCTCCTCATAGAGTTTTTCACCGGGACGAAGACCGGTCTCCACGATCTTTATGTCTTTTCCGGCCCTAAGCCCCGAAAGGGAAATCATCCGTTCAGCCAGATCCCATATTTTCACCGGCTGCCCCATGTCGAAAACAAAGATCTCTCCGCCATTACCCATTATGCCGGCCTCAAGTACAAGCGAACAGGCTTCGGGGATAGTCATGAAGTATCGTATGATATCGCGGTGCGTTATCGTGACAGGACCACCCTGCTCGATCTGGCGGCGGAACAGAGGTATGACAGATCCGTTCGAGCCGAGCACATTTCCGAAGCGTGTCGTGATAAACCGTGTCGAAGGCTCGTCGGAGGTGTTGCGCAGATGGTAGAAAAGAGACTGGACATAGATCTCCGCGATCCGTTTTGAGGCACCCATGACATTGGTCGGATTAACCGCCTTGTCTGTCGATATCATAACAAATTTCTCGACACCATATTTCACCGACAGATCGGCCACATTGCGTGTGCCGAAAACATTGGTAAGTACAGCTTCCTGCGGATTACGCTCCATCATAGGCACATGCTTGTAAGCGGCCGCATGGAAAACATACCGCGGACGGTATTTGGCAAAAGCACGCTCTATTCTCTCGCGATTGGCGACATCGCCAATGAAAAGATGAATACGGACAGCAGGAAAGGCCGCCTCAAGTTCAAGCTGAATATCATGCATGGGCGTTTCGGCCTGATCGAGAAGCACGATTTCTCTGGCCTCCATTGCCGCAACCTGACGCACGATCTCACTTCCGATCGACCCCGCAGCTCCGGTAATCATCACGACCTGATTTTTTATAAAACTGCGTATTGCGGGATTATCGGTGTGGATTGTCTCGCGGCCAAGCAGATCCTCGATACGGATATCATGGATATGAGTCGACAAAGCCGGCATTGTCTTGCCATTCAGATCAAACTCATCGACCTGATTGAGTATAAGCAATTTGATATGGTTACGAAGGAAAACATCGGCTGTGCCGGAGCGCATTATCTCAAGCTGTGTCGACAGAAACAGGAGAGTGTCGCACTTATAGTAAGCGAAGACATCGCCGACCGTATCGGGATCGAACTTTTCGATAGGAATGCCGTTGACTGTGCTGTCTATATTTCTGGAAGAAAGACTGAGCAACGCCACCGGATCGAACCGTCCCTCGAATTCGCTTTTGAGCGCAGAGGCAAGAAAAAATGAATTGATGGCAGATCCGAGTACAATGACTCTTTTTCTGCTGGTATCGACACGGGATACTTTCAGATATACATACTTTATGGTCAGACGCATAAGCAGCATGAGCGTAAACGACATGACACCGACTATAAAGATATTCCATATACTGAAATAAAAGAAACCGAGTACAAAATAGCTTATAATGGATGCAAGCGTAAGGATGGCCGACGCCCACACGATAAGAAGCACGAGCCTGTAAGTGTCTTCTATCACCGAAAGCCGGATTATATAGCGGCTCGTACCAAGACATACGGCAAGAATCACGTATGTAAGATATTCGAGTATAGCCCGTGCAAGTGGCGAATATATGAACGAATCTCCGTAAGTATGATGATAGCCGAAAGCAAGCGTCAAGCCACAACTGAAACCGATCAGAATGAGGTCGGCAAGCAGAACCATCCATTTAGGCGATGGTTTTGCGACGAAAGCGCGTACCATAGCAGAATTAGCCAAAGCATTGATGATCTTCCTTTTCATAACTGATAAAAGCGAAATCTATTCCGACAGCTTTTTATAAGAGGGTATTTACAAAGGCTACTCAGCGTAGTCACGTCCTGCAAAGATAAGCATTATGTGTTAATATTGCAACACCGGCCAATAAGCGCATATCCGCACAAGGACTATGTGCAAGAGGTAACAACGACGTGCAAAACACATAAAATCCTTTTTTAGAGGCAAATTGTCAAACGCCATTGCAGGCAGTAGGGACAGTCCCGAAAAAATCCGCCCCGACCATCATGGACCGGGGCGAATTCACTATAGGGAGATTGCTGTTACTGAGCTACATTAAAGATTACGATGCGGTTCCAGTTGTTGATGTCGTAGGGCTGTACATTCGAGCCTTCGGCCTGGATAGCGAGACGGTCGGGATTGATACCGTATTTATTTACGAGAGTATCGTAGACGGCCTGTGCGCGACGCTTGGAGAGACCCATGTTGTAATCGCTTGTGCCGGTGTCCTTATCTGCGTAACCGACGATGGCGACATTCTGTTCGGGATTGGCCTTCATCCATTCGGAGATATTGTATACATTTACCATTTCGGTATCGGTGATCTTCGAAGAGTTGAGCGAGAAGCGTACGGTAGCCATCAGAGGAGCGGCTTCGACAACTGTGGTCTCGGCTTCAACGACTTCGGGGCACGGGAGCTGAGCTTCTGCAGCGGCGAGAGCGGCGGCGGTAGTGGCAAGAGCGCCGCGAAGGTCGTTGACCTGACCGTTAAGATTATTGATATATCCGAGATAATCGCAGGGGTTGTACGACTGATAGTCGCGACCACCGAAGGTGATGGAGAAACCGCCGGTTGCAGTCACATTGATGTCGATAGGTCGGCCAAAGGCGATATTGTTGAAGTTGTCGCCATACATCGATGCGCGGGCTTCAGCGAAGAAATCGACATATTTGCAAAGACGGAAACGGAACTGGAGGCCACCCGATACGGGGAGAGCCCATGTGCTGTTCTTCGGTGTACCGTTCTGGCTGAGGATCGTCCCGGCCGGTTTCTGATCCCATACATAGGTACCGCCGAGTCCGACGAAGGGTATGATAGAGAATACACGCTTGGAATTAACACCACCGAGAGAGTTGAACATATCCCACATGAAGTCGACATTGGCACCTACATATTTCGACTTATACATCACATCCTTGTCGACCCAGTGAAGAGGGCCACCGTTGAATGTAAGACGCCAGCCCACATACGGCGAGAACCATTTGCCGAAGCCGAAGTTGTAGTTGACGGTGATGTGGCGTTCGCGATCGCCATGTGAATCGGCTCCTTCTACAAAGGGTACGGCGATACCGGCACCAAACTGAATGAACCAATTGTTCTTTTTGTCTACGTAGTAGTGAGTCTTGCAGGGAACCTCCGAGGCGACTACGGTTTCTTCCTCAACTACCACTGTCTCGTTCTGTGCGGAGGCGTTGAGAGCCGGCAACAGGAAAGCGCACGATAATGCGGCGGTAAAGAGAACGTTCTTTTTCATTTTGACTGAATGTTTTGTTAGACTTTAATTGTTTTTCAATTTCAATACGCTAAGCGATGAATGAATCATCCCTCGCCGGGTTGTTGGGAAGGAGGTTTCCCGGCGTTTGAAATACTAACAAGCCTATTTTAATCTTTGTTCAGAAATCTGAAAAAAAACATTATTTCTTTGGCGGACACGCTTACCAGAGATTGAAGCGAATGCCGAAAACAGCCTCGCCGCTGAGCACACCTCCGGCATAAGTCGTCATCTCGTCGTTGACAATAGCAACATCGAATTTACCGAGCGCACCGAAGAAAAAGCGGTTGTCGGGACTATTCCATACCACTGACAGCTTAAGACGATTGTAAAGCGAGAACGACACCTTCTCGATGTCGGAATTGACGAAACCCTTTCGCACTCCTATCGTCGGCGACTCGCTCACGCCGAGAACCCACTTCGGAGCAAACACCCAATTGTACCCGTAGCCGAAACGCACGGCATAGTTATGAGTGTTCACATTATAGCGATAATCGGCCCAGTTTGGAGGCAACTGCTCGCGCAGATCTTCGGGAAGACCTTTGAAATCAAAGTCAAGTTTCTGTGTATAAATGGAGAAACCCGTATAGAAAGCACCCTGGCTCCTCTTCTGTACTCGGCTGAAATTGAACGAAGCGGCTTCGGAATAGCGTTTGTGGTTAAAAAAGTAGTACGCATCCACGCCCCATGTATAATTATTGATGGCATTGAAACCGAGATTGAGATGCAAGGGCTTGTGTTCGTCTCCGAAACGCTTTATTCTTGTCCCGACATCGTTCTTGACGACATAGAACTCTGCTGCAAAAAGCATGCAGTTGAATCCGAAACGCAGTCGCTGACGCGAACGGTCAACTCCGCCCATGAGCTTGCTTATATTAACATCATAACCGGCCGATACGGCCAGGTAGGTCAGATAAAGACCGGCCGATGTCGACGGTTCAGACTGCATATAGATATACTTGTCGTTCGGCAGCACAAACCGATATCCGTCGGTCCAGCTTTCCGTCGTTATTTTCGCATTGAACTTATAGCCGGTAGACTTGACGTATGTCGTGTCATATCCGTTGAAGAATACATCGCCCCACCTGTACGTATTCACGACAAAACGTGGGAACTTTCCCCATTCGGCGATAGAGTCGAGATTGAATGATAGCGCACCGGCGTCGACAGGCGACAGCAGTGACACCATAAAAAGCAATATGACAACAAACTTGCGGAACATAGTAATTGACATGCAAAATTACAAATTTTCACAATGCCGCAACAAAAACATGTCCCAAAAAGGACAAAATATCCGCACAACGGACAAAAAAGGCGCCGCTACTCACGCAGCGGCGCCCTCTTCTAAGTGATGACCGACTTTCTCAGCGTGTTCCTCCGAACAGCCAGACATTGTCGGTAAAGATGTAGTTTCCGGCAGAATTACCCGAACCGAATGCCTCTGAGACATTGGGGTTGGACACTACATCGCTGTTTCCATATGGCAGGCGCAGAGGCCACTGGTTCTGGCCACCCTGGATATTATTGGGATTCTTAAGCACTACATATTCGGTGCCGAGAGCCTTGCAGCGGCGGATATCATTATAGGTCTGTACCTGCTCGTCGCGAGTCTGTGCGAGATATTTCTGCACCATGATTTCTGCGAGAGTCGGCGCGCCGAGCGATGATATATATTCGGCAGGATCCGGAAGATCCTCTTCGGAAGCTTCGGCGTAATCTGCAAATGAAGCGGCGATTCCGGCCTCAAAATTAGCTGTGGGATCTGCGCCTGTACGCGCTTTGGCTTCGGCAAGGATGAAATTGATTTCACTCACACTGAATATATGGAGTTTAGCGGCACCGTTTTCAAGCCATACAGGCAGCCCGACTGTCTCGGTATACTTGGCGGCTTCGGCATCGCCGGCAGCCGCATAGGAGAGTCCGCTACCGAAAGCGTCCCAGGCATATATATCGACACGGGGATCGTCGCGATCCTCCATCAGACCGACCACAGTACCGTTGGCTCCGGTGTAATATCGGCTCCACGAATATGCCGTCCAGGGGTTATCGCAGTCCACACCATTGAAAATCGACAGTTCGGCACCGGTAAAACCGGCAGCGAGTGCGGCTTCTCCGGCCGTAATGGCTTTTGCATACGCACCATTGTCACGGAACGACGTATTGAGGAGCAGACGGGCCTTCACGGCATGCGCGAGAGCCAACCATCCGGACGGATCGCCTCCATAGAGGAGATCCTGTGTGCCGGTATTGTTCATACCGTCGGCAACAGCCTCGCCGAGGAGGGTTTCGGCTGCCTCGATACGCTTTAAAAGATCTGCATAGATGGATTCCTGAGAATCGAGTTTAGGCTGGTCGGCCGCAAGAGCCTCACTGTATGGAATATCGCCGTGTACGTCGGTGAGAAGCTCGTAGTTGAGCACCCAGAGCACCTGTGCTATACCTTCGATGTCTTTCTGACCGGCATTGAGGCCGCCGTCGGCACATTTCTCTATGATCTGCTTTATATTCATCAGGTTGGCATACACGCCGTTCCATTCGTTGTTGAATGTAGAACTGGCAGCCGTCTCGCCGCGCAGACGCAGTTCAGCTTTCATGAGCTGATTGTTACCGGTACCGAAAGTCTGCTCGGTATATGAGCTCACATACCACGCATACGCTCCGCCCCATCCGGTGAAACCGGTGGCCACAATCGCATCAGTAACCTGAAACTTCGCGTTTACAGCACTCGAAGGCGGATTTGCCTCGTCCTTGTTGATGTTGTCCATCGTATCCTCGGAGCATGAGGCCACAGCGAGTCCGAGGAATGTGATATATAATAATTTCTTGAACATATTATTCAATTTAAGATATTTGATGTATGAATGAGTTTGGACATTGATTCTATGATCATCTGCCAACAGCCATTAAGTTCAGAACGTGAATTTCAGGCCTCCGCCATACGACGAAGTGTTGGGAATGGAGAATCGTTCGAAATAACCGCCCATATTGCCGTTACCCTGCGAGGCTTCAGGATCGAAATTGGGAAGCTTGGTCCAGAGGAGGATATTGCGGGCGAAACCGAATACCTCGACATCGAACTTACCGATCGAAGGCAGTTTGTAAGTCAGGGTCACGTCGCGGAGTTTGAAGAAACTCATGTCGTAGACACCGGCTTCGGTCACGTCGTTATACATCATATAATAGTCCTGTTTGCTCACCTCTATCGTATTTGGCAGTCCTGTGGCCTCGTCGACACCATCGGCCACCATCGTACCCTCGTGATACGGAAGCGACTCCTTGGTCGCGCCGAAGTAATTGAGAGTAAGGTTTGTGCCGTGATACATGCGGCCGCCCTTCTGCCAGCTCCATGTGGTGCTTAAGTTCACGCGGCGATAGCGTCCGCCGAGAGTAAAGCCTGTGACGAAGTCGGGCGAACAGTTGCCAAGATCCTGGCTGTCGGAAGTTCCCTGAGGCAGACCGTCGAGAAGAAGTAGTTTGCCCGTAGCCTCATCGCGCTTGAAAGCCGTGCCATATATATTAGGATAGGTATTACCGGCCTGTGCGCGTATCTGAGGCTCTACAAAGCCGCCAAGCATGATCGACTCGACACCTTCGGCAAGTTCTACGACCTTGTTGTTGACCTTGGTGAAGTTGATTCCCAGATTGAGATCGTAATCGCGGTGCTGGAGTATGGCTACATTGATACCGAGCTCATGGGCCCACGTCTGCATCTTGCCGGCATTGGTCATCTTGTACTGATAGCCCGACGATCCGGCTGTGGGTACCGAGAATATCTGGTCGGTCACATTCTGGTAAGATACCGTGTATTCGAGACGGACGCGGTCGCGGAAAAGACGGAGATCAGCTCCGAATTCGACGTTTTCAGTATTCTGGGGCTTGAGGTTCTTATCGTATACGACATAATAGGGAACATAGCTCGACACTCCTTTCACAGGATATGTCACAGGGTTGTACTGATACATGCCGCTGCTGTATGAGGGCACATAGTAGTAGTTCTGATAGAACACACCGGCTTGACCGACCTGTGCGTAGCTCGCACGAAGCTTACCGAAAGTAAGCACCTCGTTGCCCTTGAGCGAGGGAAGTTCTGTAAATACCCATCCGAGCGACACGGAGGGATAGAAGAACGAACGGTTGTCACGTGGCATTGTCGACACATAGTCATTACGACCGGTCACGGTGAGGAAGAGCATTGACCGCCACGACAGACCGAGACTGCCGAAGAAGCCGACCGTACGCGACTGGCGGTTGTACTCGCTGCTTGAAAAGCTTGTGGCATTCGCCATCACTGGCATGCCGTAGAAATTGAAATTATTTCCGATATAATCCCACCAGCGGGAATTGTCCTGATTGATTTCGTTGCCGAGCATGGCATCGAAATTGAACTCGCCCCATTCCGCTGTAAAATTGGCGGTAAAAAGATTGTTGAATACGTTGCGCGACACACCGTAATTTTCGATACCGCCCTGAGCCTGCCCTGCGGCACCAACTTCCTTGACATCGCTGTAATTTGAAGTATACATGTCTATACCAGCCTGCTCACGGAACCACAGCTTCATGTTATCGGCCAAACCGAGCGACGGAGTATACTCGACATATGCATTTCCAAAAAAGCGGTTGGTGTGCTGGAGATATTCGTTGTTGGCAGCCCACCAGTAAGGATTGTTGAAAGAGGTGGATCGGAACAGAACCTGCTGGGTCGGATCGCCGGGCACATGGAAAGGAATACCTTTGAGATCATATTCAGAAGGAGCTGAATAGACTACATTCATGATACCGTCGTTGGCACCCGGAGCCGAAGTGATTTTTGTCGAGCTGTAGTTGCCGGAGAATCCGGTTTTCCACTGTTTGTCGATAGTCCAGTCAACAAGACCGCGCGCACTCCAGCGGTTCATGCCGGTCGACGGTACGATACCTTTCTGATAGGAATTGTTCAGGCCGAACGAATAGCTCGCGCGCTCTGTGCGCTGGCTGATACCGAAGTTGGTGTTTTCGGTAAAGCCGGTATTGAAGAAATTACCCACATTGTCATAAACCGCAGGTGTTGTCCAGCCGTCAAGACCGGCGAGTTCACGTTTGGGATTATAGTACATGCCCTCATGGCCGTTGCCATTGCCGCCATACTTGGGATCGTTCGGTAGATCGACAATTTTCGGGCCCCAGTTCATGCTGCTTGTCGGCGCATAGCCACCCTCGATGAAGTTGCCCTGAGCATAAACTTCCTGACGATTGAACTTGCGTGAGACCACTTCGGCCGAGAGATTGGTCGACAGAGTGACAGTAGGCTTATTCGAGTTGAATTTACCGCGTTTTGTGGTGATGACAATCACACCGTTGGAAGCACGGATACCGTAGAGTGCCGAAGCGGCCTGTCCCTTGAGCACGTTGATACTCTCGATATCATCGGGGTTGATGTCGATGGATCGGTCGGCAAGGTTGGCGCCGGTCACGGAATTGCCGGTGCTGTAGTCGGCAGTCGACTCGACAGGCATACCGTCGACTACGTAGAGGGGCTGGTTGTTTCCGTCAAACGAGCGTGCACCGCGGATCACAATCTGAGCCGAAGCACCCGGAGCGCCTGAAGACGGTCTGATATCGACACCGGTGAGCTTGCCCTGCATGGCGCTTGCAAGAGAGGTGGTACCGTCGGTATTGAGATCTTCGGCGCTGAGATCCTGAACGGCATAGCCAAGCCCCTTGCGCTCGCGTTTCATGCCGAGAGCTGTCACTACGACTTCATTAAGCTGATTGTCGGCACTGCTCAGCTTAACATAAAGAGGCTGACCGGTGATATCGACCTCGCGGGTGAGCATTCCCACATACGACACCCGCAGTTTCTTGACTGGCGGAGCGACGACGATACTGAAATTACCGTCGATGTCGGTGATCACTCCGGTCGTTCCGTCGGCCGGAATTACGGTAGCACCGGGGAGGGGTTCGTCGTCACCGGCGAACACAACCTTTCCGGTTACCGTGCGGGTACTCTGAGCCTGCACGACTGAGAATACCAGTAATGATACGATAAAGGCAATTAGTTTTTTCATACCTTAGAAAAAAATTAAATTATGTGGCATTTTGCCACGAACTGGAATAGTATGTTTTCAAAAATCTGGATTGACAGCTGCAAATATAGACAATTGATATTAATCCTTTTTAACCGCACTTCCTAATTTTAATTTATATTAACACATTTAACCAAACTTCTATTTAGAAGTGTTAAATTTAACTTTATCAGGCATAATCCACTCTTTAAAAACACATTGTCTGGATACAGCGGATTTTCACATCAAAAAACAAGAATGGTCTTTAAATTATGACGTTTTTTCAGTGAATCGACAAGTTTCTGCATAATCACGCAATCAGTTAGCATAATATTGATTAATTTTGCAGTCAGAAACACTGTCAACAACATCAGAATACTACATGAAACCTTCGACGCCTAAAGGAACACGCGACTTCTCCACTCTGGAGATGGCCCGCAGGAATTATATTTTCGACACTATCCGCGAAGTATTCAGACTCTACGGATACCGCCAGATTGAAACGCCAGCCCTCGAAAACCTCTCCACCCTTATGGGCAAATACGGCGAAGAAGGCGACAAACTGCTCTTCAAAGTGCTCAATTCAGGCGACTATCTGAAGGACGTCGACGATTGCCTGCTCGCTTCGCGCGACTGTCTGCGCACAGCAGCCAAAATATGCGATCGCGGACTCCGCTACGATCTCACAGTGCCTTTCGCACGCTTTGTAGTGCAGCATCGTGAGGAAATACAGCTTCCTTTCAAGCGTTTCCAGATCCAGCCCGTATGGCGCGCCGACCGTCCCCAAAAAGGACGCTACCGCGAATTCTACCAGTGCGACGCCGACGTCGTAGGCTCCGACTCGCTCATGAACGAGGTCGAACTGCTGCAGATGGTCGATGAAGTTTTCCGCCGCCTCCATATCCGCGTAGCGATCAAACTCAACAACCGAAAAGTCCTCGCCGGCATAGCCGAGATCGTAGGTGAACCCGACAAACTCATAGACATCACCGTAGCGATAGACAAAATAGACAAAATAGGAATCGAGAAAGTCAACGAAGAACTGGCCGAGCGCGGGCTTGCACCGGCAGCCATAGAGGCCCTTCGCCCGATTCTCGAAATATCCGGCTCGACAGCCGACCGCCTCGATAAACTCGCCGCCCTCCTTGCGCCGAGCGAGACAGGATCAAAGGGTGTCGAGGAACTCCGCACCGTCATTGGCTGTACCGAAGCTCTCGGTCTTGAGGCCGATCTCGAACTGGATGTGTCGCTCGCCCGCGGTCTAAACTACTATACAGGTACCATTATTGAAGTGAAGGCCCTCGACGTCGCCATTGGCAGCATATCCGGTGGAGGCCGCTATGATAATCTCACCGGCGTATTCGGCATGAACGGTATTTCAGGTGTAGGCGTATCGTTCGGCGCCGACCGTATCTACGATGTCCTCAATACGCTCAATCTCTATCCCGAAGAAGCCGGCCGCAGCACACGCGTCCTCTTCGCCAACTTCGGCCCGTCGGAATGCGCGGCATCCATGAAGCTCGTCAAGGAACTTCGTGCCGCAGGTATAGCCGCCGAGGTTTATCCCGACTGTGCCAAGATGAAGAAACAGATAAGCTATGCCAATGCCCTGGGTGTACCATTCTTCGCCATCATCGGCGAAAGTGAACTCGCCGGAGGCACCGTCACTGTCAAAAACATGACCACAGGCGAACAGCATTGCGTCGCAGCCTCGGAAGTCGCCTCTATAGTGGGATAAATTTAAATAATAATAAGTTATAAGTAAGGCCGCGGCAGAAATGTCGCGACCTTACTTATATCAGGGAACCGAATTGTTTTTTACTGCGGATTCTGCAGATTGAGAGCTCGCGTCGATTCGAGTATAGGAAGATTAGTTTCCGTGGGAACATAGATCACAGTCTTGTTGCTGAGATCCGACTGCTGGCGCACCCATAGATATTGGATATAGGTCGGAGTAATGCTGCCGTTCTCGATACGGATTGCCTCGGCCGCACCTTTCGCTCGCTCTATCTCGGCCTGGGCATTGAGTTTTTCAGCCTCAAGATTTGCCTTGGCCTCTTCGATCTTGATTTTACGGTTTTGTTCAGCCTTTGCGAACTCAGCCTTGCCTTCCATCTCCTGAGACCAGACGTTGTACCATGGCACAATGAATGCGACAGCAACAACAAAAAGAATTATACCTACGAGCACCCAGATAGCATTTTTGAAGAATTTAGGTGAAAAATCCACATTATTGTTATACATAGTCATTAAGAGGTTTTTATATCGAGAGACGGATGGTGGCGCCAAAACGGGCAGGCAGCCCTCGCTGTGTGAAAGAGCGCCCCATGGAAAGGAAATAGAACGTATCGTAACGCGTTCCGGTGATATTCTCGCCCCAAAGACGAAGACTCCATTTAGGCGCGGTAAAGGCAACAGAGGCACCGGCGAGACAATAGAAATTCTGAGAACGCGTGTTGGCCTCATTCCAGTAAATACGGCCCGCACCGTTCACATTGGCTGTCAGCGAAGGCTGAATACCCCAAAAGACGAGTGAGGAGGGTCGCCATGTAGCTTCGGCAAACAATGTATTAGACGGAGCATACGGCACATGCTTGCCCCGGTAATCGCTACGACCGTCATTATAATTGCGGAACGTGGCGTTTGTATAGCCATAACTGAAGCGGGCCGAAAAATCGGTAGATGGGTTCCAGCGAGCCGTCAGTTCGGCTCCGAAACTCCGCGTACGCCCGGCATTTGTCATGATCCGGCCGGTCGTAGTACCGGGTGGAAAGACGGTAAGCTGCTGATTGCGACAGTCTATAAAGAAAAGTACTGCGTCAAGGCCGAGATCGGAGACAGGCTTCCAGTCAGCACCCAATTCATAATTGAAACTCCGCTCGGGCTCATAACCGACAATCTGATCGAGAGTATACTGTGCGCTCATACCCATGATATTCATGATTCGCTGCTGAAGGACATCGCTGAACATCTGCGTATTATAGCCACCAGCCTTGTAACCCTTTGAGAAATTGAAATAGGCGGTTAACGAAGAGGCTTCGTATGCCACTGTAGCCTTGGGAATAAACTCGACAAAAGTGCGACGCAGCACATCGGAATCATCTATATCGACAGGCGTATGCGAATATAGCTCACGTTGGCCATCGGGAAGGACATGATAGGTATTGTAACCTGTATTGCAGAAACTTCTGTAACTCAGGGAGGCTCGCTCCACATCAAGGCGCATTCCCGCTTCGAAGCGCCAGTTGCCGATTCGGTATGTACTTTCATGATATAAAGCCACCGCCACATTAGAAGGCCGGAAATTGCTGCCGAGAGTAAATTTTCGCGTATCCCATTCAATGGGATAGCGGGGATTTACCTCATTGCGGTGCGACTCTATGAGTTCGGAGATTCCGGTATCCTTGAACGTCACCGGAGCCTCCATACGCATTGATTTATAAAAGGCGAATACACCTCCGAGCCAACCGTATTTACCGCGGACTCCTTTGGTAAACAGATCCTGAGTAACCGTCCACTCGCGTTTCGCCTGGGTCAATGTGAAATATGGCTGAGTGGTGAAATCCTGGTCAAGATCCATGCGGTCGTCGAGATACTGCACCGATGTAAGCGACGTCACCACTACCCTCTTTCCGGCCCAGGCCACGGTGACACCGTCGGCAAAAGTCGAACGGCGATAGGCACATGTATCGTTGTAGGCTATCGCACCGTCCGGATCCGATGCATAAGGATATCCGCCCTGACGATTAACACCAAAAGCCGCTACGTTCGTCACCGAAAGTGCCGCAGAAGGACGCCATACGGTCTTCCATCGTGCCGACCCAGAGTTCTCATGGTCGAGGCGCTTGCCGGTATATGCATTGCGAAAATAGCCGTCGGTATGACCGAACTGGCCCGACAGACTCATGCCGAGCCGCGGTGTAAGCGCCCCGTAGTATGCGGCGGCCACCGTGGTGGTATTATGCGAGCCGTATTTCAGCGATGCTCTCAGGCCCTTGGTCGTCAATGGTGAAAGTGTCCGGATATTTATCTGGCCCCCCATGGTATTTCGGCCGTTGAGCACTGTCTGCGCCCCGCGCAGTATTTCCATACTCGCCATATCGGCGATATCGAAATCATATGCGTCCTTGTTCAGATATGGTATATTGTCTATGCTGAGACCTATCACAGGCTGATCCATGCGCGCGCCAAGGCCGCGAACGTATATCGACGATGTCATCCGCGAGCCATAATCCGGCATATAGAAATTGGGGGCTATCGCACTCACATCTTTGACGGCATCAATACCGAGACTGCGTATTTCGGCTGTATTGAGCCGCGTTATGGCTTCAGCCGAATTGGTACCGTCAGGCGCGCGTTTCACACCGAGCACCTCGATGTCCCTTAATTCGTAAGGCTTACGTGCCGTTGTGTCGGTATCTTCTGAGGCCGATACATTCAAGGCCACTGATAGAGCGATGACTACAAGCAGCTTTTTCATGACTTTTCCGAGAGTTCGAGCCAACGCAGTTCCTTCTCGTCGAGCAAATCCTTTATTTCCTCGTATCGTCGCGATTTTGTTGCGAATTCCTGAGGATCGGGCGAGACAGCCGCACTGAAAAATGCTTCGAGCGTGGCCTTTTCCTCCTCAAGCGCTCCGATTTCGTCGCCAAGAGCCTCAAACTCGCGGCGTTCCTTAAACGACATTCTGTTGCCGGGCCGCTCGCGTTTCGGTCTGTTGTCGGCAGTGGGTGTTTTAGAGGCATTTTTTTCTTTCTCGACATTCTGCATGAAGTCGCGGTACTCCGAGTAACTGCCGGGGAAATCCTTGACGACACCGTTTCCTTCCATCACAAAAAGATGATCGGCTATGTTGTCGAGGAAAAAACGGTCGTGGCTCACCACTATGACACACCCCTTGAATTCGGAAAGGTATTCCTCGAGAATGCCGAGAGTTATGATGTCGAGATCGTTGGTAGGCTCGTCGAGAATCAGGAAATTGGGCTGGCGCATAAGCACTGTGGCAAGATGGAGCCGGCATCTCTCTCCGCCACTCAGCGTATGGATATATTTCTGCTGATCGGCCGGTGAAAAAAGGAAGCGCTGCAGATACTGCATCGGAGCGATTCTCATTCCCTCACCGAGAAATATATCTTCGGCTATCTCCGTAACAGCATCAATCACCTTTTTATGCTCATCGAAGGAAATGCCGTCCTGACTGTAGTAGCCGAAGCGCACGGTTTCGCCGATATCCCACCGGCCGCTGTCGAAAAGCTCGATTCCCTGAAGCATTTTTATGAAAGTGGACTTACCGACTCCGTTGACACCTACTATGCCTATCTTTTCGCCTCGGGCGAAAGTATAGGTAAAATCGTCGAGTATCACCTTGTCTCCAAACCGCTTGCAAACGCTTTCAGCTTCGAATATCTTGGAGCCAATACGCGACGAGGCCGCATCCAGTCGTACATTCTGCTCGGTCAGGTTCACTCTTGAACGAGCCTTGAGTTCATAGAAATTGTCAATGCGGAATTTCGCCTTTCCGCCGCGGGCCTGGGGTTGCCGGCTCATCCAATCCTGTTCGCGCCGGAGAGTGTTTCTGACTTTTGCCAGTTCGGCTCCCATTGCCTCGATGCGCTCGGCACGCCGACGCAGATACATGTCGTAGTTGCCGTCGACCATATAGGCATGTGTGCGGTCAAGTTCCATTATCCTGTTGCATACGCGGTCGAGGAAATAGCGGTCGTGCGTCACCATCAGAAGAGCCACACGTGCCCGACGCAGATAATTCTCGAGCCATTCGATAGTAGCTATATCAAGATGGTTGGTAGGCTCGTCGAGAATAAGCAATTCGGGATCCGCAATCACGGCGCGTGCTATTGCAAGCTTCTTGCGCTGGCCGCCCGACAGTTTTTCAACGGGCTTCGACTGATCGTCGAGTCCGAGCGACGCAAGCAGACGCATTATTGCTTCGGGATCGTCGATATGGGAAGTCTGGGGAAGTTCCTCCATCGCCGCGCTCCTCACCGTAGCGCCCGGGGCGAAACGGGGCTCCTGAGGCAGATAGCCGATACGAAGACCGTTGCGGCATACCACCGTCCCTGAATCGGCACTTTCGTCACCCGCTATTATACGGAGCATCGTGGTTTTGCCGGTGCCGTTGCGGGCGACAATTCCTATCTTGTCGCCTTCATCGACACCGAAAGTGATATCGGCAAACAGCATTCTGTCGCCGTAACTTTTTGTAAGATTTTCAACACTAAGTAGATTGGCCATGCGATAATGAAATGGGTCTGTGAGGCAGAGAGGATTGGTTTACTTCTGGCTCTCGTGACGACTCAGCAGGTCGTGCAGCACTTTTTTGGCCTTGACAGCCCGGGGCATCCCGTCGGCGTCGGCCATTACCACCGAGCGTCCCATCCGGGCTTTCTGCAACAAAATGCGCCGATAGTTGAATTTGAGCTCGGCCGAGAGATTATCGACAAGCGCTAATTTTTCTTCTTCCGACATTGTTGTTGTATTTTTGCGAAAAGATCCGGATTGACAATCTTGAAGTCGTGGGCCACGAGAGTGGACTCGGCACTGTTATCGAATATCATCCAGGCATCGACGATAGGCATAAAGACTTCGAACAGATTCTCGAGGCCTTTCTGATAACGGCGGTATATGACGTCGGTCGGTATATTATGACCGCCCTCGCTCACACGCTTGGCGACACGCTCGACAGCCATTTCGGGCGACGGCAGCCAGAAAAAAAGCAACACGACCTGATAGCCTTCCGCATGAGCACGGTTCACCAGATGGCGATAGGTACCCGTGGCAAGCGTAGTCTCGATAGCGAAAGTCTTGCGCTCCTTCATAAGCAGCGATATGCGTGTTAACATAAGGCGTCCCGCGACAAAAGCTACGGCCGAAGGATCAAAAGGAGACAGACCTTTGGCAATCTCGTCGGCATTGACAAAATCCCGACATTTGAGAATGTCGGGCAGCACTGCCATCGATGCGGTGGTTTTGCCGGCACCATTGCAGCCGGCGATGATATAAAGCCTCGGTTCTTGGTTCATAATGCAGAGGCGCCTTTATACGCCATACGCTTATATAACGCAAAAATAAGCAAAAAAGCCGACACCCCCAAGAATTAAGCCGTTTCAAGAATGTTTTTTCACCCAACAGAACAGTATCTCATCGGAGAAGATGATACAATTGAGCCACAGGAATATGGGGAAGACGGACTGAAATGGTTTTGACAAGGTATGCGAGAGATTGCGCCGGGGTACGATCCGTACTTATTACAGATCTGCCATAGAGCTTTTCAGGCACAGTATAGAGCGCCACGCCAAAGCCATAGCGTTCGCCCGCACTTGTATGTTTGTACTCGAAATCAGCGATAACGACATATCCACCCATCTGAAGCCGCTGCAGAGGGCTCTCGAGGCTTTGTCGCCGTTCTGCTACCGGGACGGGCATAAGAGCCGTGTCATCGCCGTGACGCTTTCGCTGCGGCTCTCCAAAAATCATGCGACGGAGTTCTGTCGAAGTAAGAGCCTCGTGGCGACGTATCATGTCGAGCAACATAGCCTCAGTCGAATCCGGTTCTATCGGATAAGCAGCCCGGCGATAGTTTATAAAATCAGGCAAGAGTCCGAGCGACACAAAACCGGCCTTACGCCGAAAGAATTTGCCATAGGCAAGGTTCATTTCTCTGATAACGGATCCCTTCCAATCCCAGCACCCGTAATCTTCGCGATCTTCGCCAAAAAGCATGCCCGGAGCGGTCATCTCCTCGACCGAGAATCCGGGTATGCGATTGGCGAAAAACGGCAGCATGCCGTAGTGTAGCGCAGTCTTTTCCAGTTGTTCTTTATTCGTTATCACACCGTAAAGATAATAAATTTCCTCGAAATTTTATGCTTCTACAGCTTCTTACAGGCGGTTGAGTTCTGATTCGGATGCAGGGGCGCCTTTGTATCTGCTTTTACGTGGATTGAAGCGGTAGATCAGAGAAAGCGAGATGCCGCGCCGGTCGTAGCTCTGTCGCTTGGCGACAGTTACTCCACAGGTATTCATCGTCCAGTCGTTGTTGGCTGTATTGAATATATCTGTAGCCGAAACCTTCAGCTGCAGGGCCTTGTCAAGAAAACTTTTACCGACCGAGGCATCCATAGTGAACCATGTCGTGCCGAAACGGTTGGTGTGCATGTCACCGCTGCTGCTCCCGTTTATATTGGCTGTTATGGTCCAGTCGCAGGGCAAAGAGAAGGTATTGTCGAAATAATATGAAAATATCGGACGATTATGCTTCATATTGTCCAGAACAAGCCACTGCCGGTACATTCCGACCGTGATGTTCGGAGTCCACCGACGCACCGGGCGGCTCCACACGAAATAGAGGCTGAGAAACGACATATCGATATTGACAGGATGAAGCAACAGCTGAAGATTGTCGGCCGGATACACCTGCTTTACAAACGCATATGTATCAAGGCTGCGGTTGAAATCGGCCTGGACGATAAAGTCTTTCCACATTCCGAACAGCTGCATATTGTGCATTTTTTCGTCGCGCAAAGCAGGATTTCCGCCTTCGATCTCATGCCGACCCACATAATTCAACGAACCAGTAAGCTGTGAATACGGAGGTTTGACGGTAGCCATCTTATAGCTAAGACTTAGATGTGCATCTTCACGAAACGAATACGAAAAAGAGAGATCGGGCGTCAGCATGTGATCGCGCCGACTGACGTCTTCGTCGCGAATACCGTCGGTTCTGAAATCGTAATCAACATACTCGTACCTTGCTCCGGCGGAAAGAGAGAAACTGCCGAAGCTTCGTGCCCATGACGCGAACAAGGCCGCCGAGGTCTGCCTCGCATCGGTAACAGCCGAGGGTATGTACTGCCCTACCTGAGAATTAAGCATGCGATAGTCGAGACGTGTGTCAGTATGACTGTCCTGAGTCCCGACTGTGAAATCGCCCTTCCATAAGGGAAAATCAAGATATAATTTTGCAGCCCATAAAGTAGAAGTCCGTTTATCCGAGGAGTTGACATCAGCATTTTCCGATTGGGGATATGTGGTGGCGACACGATTGTCTGCCGTCGACTGTTTGAAGTCGCCGTCGAAATGGAGCCTATACCTGCCGCCGAATTTATTTTCATAGTAGACTGAAGCAAGATGGCTGTGTGCGCGGATATTCCTGTCGATTATCCTGTCCAGAGGAGATTCGCTGTCGAACCACTCCGTTCCGGTATTGTTAAATTCACCGCGTTCTGGATTGAACCGGTAGTACGCTCCGAACGACTGCAAATCGTCGGTATAGTTGAAACCGGCTTTCACGGCTCCTGTCGTAGTCGGATATGTATTGTGCTGGCTGCTTCCTATTGTTGTCGGGCGACGGTCATACTCCAGAAAATTCACCGTAGAACCCTTTATTACAAAATTATCGCGATTTACAGTGCCGTTCGCAAATATCTCCCAGTTTCCAGTGCGGTAACTGAGATCGAGATAGTTCATTTCCGACATCTTGCGCCGACACTGGAGCTGCAGACGGTCAGTTATCGACAGCCCATGCATGAAATTTCGTCTGCTTGTGATTTTCAGCACAGCTCCGGTGGTACTTGCATATGCGGCTCCGGGCGCCATGATCAGCTCGACCTTTCTGAGATCTGACGACAGCATATTGAGTAACTCTGTTTCGTCGCGCATCGGGCGTCCGTCGATATAGATCTCTATATTGGTACGGCCAATGACGCTGACGGTATTGTCCTTCACCTCGAGCATCGGAAGCTGGGCAAGGACATCGACTGCTGTTCCGAGATCCTGAAGCGGCGACCCGGCGATTGTCGAAACCAGAGTACTACCTTCCAATCGCGTTACCTGCTGATTGGCTTTTACGACTATTTCCTGCAGCTCGTGAATCAGAGAATCGGCAGGCTCGGCGGCGCGTAATCCGGCAGCCGCACAAAGAAATAAAACCGGAAAAATAATTGAACGTGTCATAGCGTTTTTTTGAGGCAAAATTACCGCCAAAAACACATAAAACACAAAAAAACGGTCTGACCACAAGAATCAGACCGGATTAATAATCAGAATATTACAATCCATAGAGCACAAATATTCTGACCATAGTCAGAATACCGACAGAAAGAGGACACAATGAGGTGCGTCCGCTACCGAAATCTTTGACTTGAGCCTCGATTTACGCTTATAAACTACATCGATACTCTCACCGATAAGAAGGGCTATCGTCCGGCTTGAAAGTCCCGAGGCAATATAGACCATCAGACGGTAATCATCGCGCTTCACCGCCGGCATCTCATCTTTAAAAAGCACAAGCAAGTCGCTCCGGCAGGCATTGACGGCCCGCTCCATTTCGGCAAACAGGCCCTCGTCGGTTTTCAGTGCATCTATCTGAGATCTAACCTTGGCGACAATGGCTTTCTTTTCCGTGCCGGCACCCTGCGATTCATAATAGGTCTGACATAATTCGTCGATGACCCCGAAGCGATTCAGGAAAGTAGCGCCAAGTCTCGACGAAAGATTCTCACATTCCTCCCGCAGGCCGGAAGCCTCGCTCATCAGAGCTGTATTTTCCAGTCTTCTGATTTTCAAACGCTGACGCTGCCACAATATGATTATAAAGGCAAATCCAACTATCAGAACGAATCCGGCGACATACCATTGCTGCTCCGCACGCTCTTTATAGAGCATGAACTCTTTCTCTTTTTGCAGATATAAAGCTGTGGCCAGACGGTCGCGATGGTCGCCCGATTTTATCAGCGCCTTAAGCCGGGAAGCCCTGTGAAACTCATCGGCATTTCCATGCGCCCGATAATAGTTGACTGCTATATCAGCGATAGTGTCGGTCGGTGCCGCCAGATTATTGACTACAAGAGCCTCGCTATAAAGCAATGCCCAGCGGGCCATGGCGGCTGAATCATCGAACCGAGTCAGGTCATATGCGTTAAGTTTTTCCAAAGCCGCAGCAGGATCGCTATGCAACAGCGCTTCGGCCTCGTCGAATCCGTGTCCCGGATATGCCCCCGAATAGGAACATGCCGTCGCCACGACTACTAAAAGCAGATATAACAGCCGCCTCATAGTTTCAGATATCCTCGAAAATCATCATATACTGTGCATCGAACGTTTCACCCGGAGCGAGGATATTGGTGTATTCCCGCTCGGAGAAATCGCCTTCGAAACCGACTCGGTCGCAACGGCCCCACCATGGTTCCACGCACATGAAAGGCGCAGAAGGGGACGGAGCCCACAAACCGACGAGAGGGGCATCGAAAAACAGTGAAAGATATGGTCTGCGCGCTTTGTCAAGCAGCGAGACCCTACGCACCTGACGCCCGGCAAGAATCAGAGCATTGTGGCTGAAAGTCTCGCCGGTAAGGGGCAACATATGCTCGCTGTCAAGTCCGACTTCCAGTTCGGATTCACCAACACAGCCTTTTTCGGCAATACGCTGGGTGTTTATTCTGCGATTATCGAAAAGGACATATGCATGTACGGCATCCGAAGGATTGAAATCAGGATAGTTGAAAGCGGGGTGTGCCCCGATGTGGAAGGGCATTGGTCTGTCATCGACATTTGTGACACGCCACATCACCGTAAGGCGTTCACCCTGCAGACGATAGCCGATCTCAAGTCGGAAACATCGCGGATAAAGCTCAAGTGTGCTGTCATCCGACTCCAGACGGAACCAGGCCTCATCGTCAGGACAATCTTCGATGACCTCGAATTCGCGGTCACGTGCGAAGCCATGCTGGCCAAGGTTGTACTCCTTGCCGTCCATACGGTACTTGCCGCCCCATACCGAGCCGACAAGAGGGAAGAGTACAGGCGAACGGCGTCCCCAGTAGGTTTTGTCGCCGTGCCATAGATAATTATAATGTGTAGTATTGTTCGTTATGCTCTGGAGTTCCGCTCCGAACGAATCAATCTCGACCGTCAGCAGGTCGTTCTTAAGCGTCTGTCTCATTTAAATTATTTTTCTGATCGTCACCAAGAAACATGTCGTTTGAAAAAACGAGTATAGTGTCACGATCTGTATAATCATTCAAAAAACGGATATTATCCTGAAAAAGCTTTTTGCCAGCCTTTACCGAGTCCATGGAATTGAGAGCCGCATCCGGCACAAGATTCTTGTCGATAAGACATTCACGCATCTCCGGTGTGGTAAGATCATGATCCAATATCAGACAAATACCATCATCTTCGCTTTCTTTTTTATCATAGAATTTATTTCCCCGTATTTTGACACATCGCCCCCACTCGGGAAGAAGAGTCACGACAGAATCATCATTAAGAAAGTAAAGCAAGTTATCCGCTGTTCTGATATCGTCGGGTACATTCATGAAACGTTTGCGGTCTATACCCGGAAACATATCAAGATATGCTTCATACCCCGCACAGACGCCTATCCTTTTTTTCATGAAGCCGAGAAGGGATTTGAATGTCTGTTTCCGATTATCGATATTTTTTATCAAATTCCGCCGTGCATTTGCATATAAATCTCTCGGAAGACCTTGTGCTGCAATGCCATTCATCATCCATTTGCCACCGAAATATACAAGAGACATCAAGGCACTTTCATTTTCGCTCAATTCAGCAGGCATTCTGCAATCCGGCATAGTAAAAGCCGAGAGTTCCATCTCGCTTCCGTCCAGGGCGAGCAAAACAGCTCCTTCTTTTCTCAGCTCTTTATAGCTATATATGGAATATGGCAATGATGTCAGTTCACGAAGCAGGGGTATGAACTCTTTCTCCTCTTCTTCATGATAAATATTGACTATCTCGGCAAGCCATTCCTGTGCACAGAGTGCCAACGGACCGATTTTGGCGTTAAACGATATATATGCTTCCTTAAGATAATCATCCTTTCCGGAATCTCCATTAAAGAATTTTTCTGAAAGTGGGTTAAGCAGTTCAGAGATCAATTCAGTATCGTGAATACGGGTCAGATAGCAACCGGTACACAGCCAATGACACATATTACGGATCTGATAGAATAACGGGACTCCCATTTTTTCTTCCGGCACAAGAGCCGGTCGGGAAGGAGTGTCAGGAGCATTATCATATGCCTCAATCAGCATAGGCAAAACTCCTAATGACATCATATGCATGAATGGATTGTCCGGATTCAGAAACGTATCACTCGAATTTGCATTAAGCGTCATCCATACGATGAAACGGACCGCTTGAATACATGGAAATTCACGGCTATAGAACTCATCGTCCGTATCATAAAACGGCATCTCGCGTCCATATTTTTTCAAATGCAAAGAAACAAATGCCTCCCAGACACCGGCCTGTGATACAAGATCTTCAAGATAACATACGAGATTAAGCGTAAGCTCCCTGACAACGGAATCTTCAAAACGTTTGTCATCCTTTCCTATCATCTTGGTCAAAAAGGGATATAGACGGTTTGCCACTCCGATATAATACATATCAGTATTGAATGCACTGTTGCGATAATGTCTAGAGCGAAATTCGCTTATCGTTATCAACGAGCGTTTTATAGGCTTGGGGATAGTTTTCTTGTTTTTTGTCATTTGTACGACTGAGATAATATTTACAAAATTAGTCTTTTTTAATCAACTGAAAAACTATTTGATTATCTTTGAGCGTTAATAAAGAAAAAACAAATCATGCTTAAAACGATATATCTCGCGGGCGGATGCTTCTGGGGTACCGCCCACCTCTTTTCGCTCGTGCCGGGCGTAGATGCCGCCGTGGCCGGATATGCAAACAGCTCTGTGGCCAATCCGACATATGAACAGGTGTGTACCGGGCACACCGGCGCCGCAGAAACAGTGAAAATAGATTATGACCCTGACAGCGTAGGCCTGACCGATCTTCTTCAATTATACTTCAGGAGCATCGATCCTCTCTCCATCAACCGGCAGGGCGGTGACCAGGGTACCCAATACCGCACCGGAATATATTACACCGATCCGGCGGATCTCCCGGTGATAGAAACCGATCTCGCCACGCTCCAGCGACGCTACTCCGAGCCACTCGCCATCGAATGCCTGCCTCTGAAAAATTTCTATCCGGCCGAAGACTATCATCAGGATTATCTGTATAAAAATCCGGGAGGCTATTGTCATGTGAATCCGATCCTCTTCAAGGAAGCGAAAAATCTTGTCGGCCGCCCCACAAAGATCGATAAAGCCGAGTTAAGGAAACGACTGACACCTCTCCAGTGGGAAGTGACACAGAACGCCGCCACCGAGCGCCCTTTCACCAACGAGTACGATCACGAATTCCGCAAAGGAATATATGTAGACATCACCGACGGTACTCCACTCTTCCTTTCCACCGACAAATATGATTCGGGCTGTGGCTGGCCGGCATTCACCCGTCCTATCGACGACAGTCTGATAGACGAAAGTCTCGATACGTCTTACGGGCGCATACGGACCGAAGTAAAATCTTCGTCATCGGGAGCACACCTCGGCCATGTATTTCCCGACGGGCCGGTCGACAGCGGAGGTCTCCGCTATTGTATTAATTCCGCCTCTCTGCGTTTCATTCCGCTGGAGAATATGGAAGCCGAAGGCTATGGACGCTATATTCCGCTTGTAAAATAAACAGGAGCAGGACAACGCAGAGATACCGTGTCCTGCTCCTGATTTGTAAATGCTGTCTTTTATCAGTATTTTTGTGGCGAAATCAATCATTAACCAATTACGAATGATAAAACGACTTTTTGCCGTCTTTTTGACATCAGGATTTTTCTTCTTATCACAGGGCGCTACACCTGCCGATGACTACTCTCCCGAAATTTTCGCATCGGTCTACAGCACCAATTCATGGAAAGAGCATAATTTCGACGAAGTGGGTATGTATCGATTCCGAGCCGACAGATATGACCGTCAGCTTGTAATGCAGGATCCTTATATCGACGCCAGCGGCGGCGGTGCGATGACCGACGATTTCTATTTCTGCACTCAGGAATTCGATTACGGATATTGGGTGGAAGTTACACACTATATAGTCGATCCCGATGACTGGACAATAACCACAAGCCTTACCGACGGCTTTGAAAATGCCGTCGCGACCGATCTCACATATGATCCGATGACAGCCAAAGTTTTCGGTTGTTTCAACGGCGACGGCGACAAGATGGTTTTCGGAACCATCGATGTAGCCACAGGCGAAGTATTCAGGATCGCCGACATCGAAACTCCGTGGATAGCATGCGCTACCGATAAAAACGGCAATCTCTATGCCATCGACATGGCAGGCAATCTTCTGTCTGTAGATAAAATATATGGCAAGACCGAAAAACTCGGCAATCTCGGTTTTTCGGCAACACGACGCTCGACCGGCGCGATCGACACCCAGACAGGCATTTTCTACGTCGTAGTGACCAACAGCAGGGAAAGCGACGATCCATGGATAGATTATGAACTGAACGAGAGCCATCTATATGCCGTAGACATTACAAACGCCACAGCCACTCACCTCTATGAATTTGAAGACGGTGAGGCTCTTGGAGGCATGTACATACCCGGCGCGGCAGCTGCCGACGACGCTCCGGCACAGGTGACAGACCTCGTCCTCGATTTTCCCGACGGATCGCTCAGCGGCACAGTCAGTTTCACCGTACCGGCAACGACTTTCGACGGAAATCCGGCAACCGGCTCCGTGAAATATCTCGTGAGAGCGAATGGTTCTCTCCTCGCCCAAGGCTCTGCGACCTACGGTGAGAAAGTTTCGGTTCGGGCGTCGGTCGGTGAAGGTGCTTTCTACAAAATCGAACTCCGGCTTACCAATGCAGCAGGCCACAGCCCAAAAACCAAGACTCAGCTATGGATCGGCCCCGACATGCCCCAAAATATTACGACACCGGCTCTGAGCTATGCCGACGGAAAATTCATGCTCAGCTGGGAAGCTCCCTGCGAAAGCGAGAACGGCGGATACTTCGATCCCGAAAAAATAACCTACAAAGTAGTCCGACAGCCGGGAAATGTGACCGTCGCTGAAAACTACACCGCAACAGCATACACCGAACCAATTACGGTGCCGGAAGGTGTTATCGCATATAGTTACGACGTGACTATGATCTACGACGGCACATCGCGTATGCCTGTGTCCTCAAATGTATGGCGTCTCGGTTCCGCCAAGATTCCGTATAAAGCGACCTTCGAAGATGAAAGCTCACTGAACGACTTTACACGTATCGATGTCGCCGGAGACAAAATAGAGTGGTATCATGAACCCGACTTCTATATCGAAGACACCGACGAACTTATTCCGACCGTATGCATGCCCTACTCGTCAAGTGACGGTGCCGACGACTGGCTGATCACTCCTCCGTTCCGCCTTGAGAAAGACTGCAGATATAAACTCGTATACGAATCGCTGACCGACTATCAGGGAGCCGAGCCGCTTCTGGCAGTTTATCTGGGATCGGCTCCTGCAGTTTCCGCCATGACAACCTCTCTTCAACCGGCAACCGCAGTCACCTCACTCCAGCCCGAGGAACACACTATTGACATAGATGTTCCCGAAACAGGTATATACCACATCGGATTTCATGCTTGCAGCGAGCCCGACAGAAGCGGCATCGCTATCCATTCCATACGCCTTGAAGCCGATCTCTCCGGTATCAACGCACTGGAAACCGGCGATAATGTAACCGTAACCGCCAGTGGAAATACAATCTTCATAGCTGCGCCGGCAGATACATCCTATAATATCTACACCCCTGACGGCCGTTGTGCCGCTCGCGGTAACGTAGGCCTTTCGGAAGAAACCTCTGTAACACTTTCAAAAGGAATATATATCGTATCGGCCGGCAACAGGACTGTCCGAATCGTAGTCCGCTGACACGACTTGTAAAGACAGAGCGTCGGGGAAATGCTGTCAACGGCATTTCCCCGACGTCTTTATATTCAGAATATATCTATCGATTCAGATACGACAGTAGATCGGCGACTATGAAAGTACTGCCTCCGACAAAGACAGTGTCGTCCGACGAAGCATCCTCACAGGCTGCCTTGTATGCTTCGGCAACCGAATCAAAAGCCCTTCCGTCCAATCCGGCTGCACGGGCGGTTTCGAGCGTGGAAGAAGCCTCACGGCCGCGGCGCACCGACGGTGTGGCGAAGTAATACACGGCTCCCGAAGGCATTTCACCCATGATGGCGCTGACATCTTTATCGTTGACAAAACCGACAACCATGCGCAGAGTTCCCTTTCCTCCGGCAATCTCCCCAAGTCTGGGGCCGAGCCATTTCCAGCCGCCGATATTATGGCCTGTATCGCAGATGGTGCGGACCTGAGCATCTTTTATTGTCATCCAGCGGCCCATCAGCCCGGTGAGTTCACATACTTCGGAAAAGCCTTTGGCAACAGAGGCGCAATCAATTGCATTGAAACTATCCTTAAGTATGGATAGGGCTGTAAAAACCGTAGCCGCATTTTCGACCTGACAGTCTCCGGTAAGCTCGCCTTCAATATCGCCCCACGGCGTGCCCGAATAACGGATGCGATCGACCTCAAACGACGGAGAAAACAGATGTCGGTCGCACGCAAAGACGGCAGGCGCATGCATCTGAGCGGCCTTGTCCTCGAAAACTTTACGGACTGCGCCTTCCGCACAACCGATCACTACGGGCGTTAGAGGCTTGATGATACCGGCCTTTTCAGCGGCGATCTTCTCTTCAGTATCGCCCAGAAGGGCCATATGATCGAGCGATATATTTGTTATTATGCTGAGTAACGGCGAAAGGATATTTGTACTGTCAAGACGTCCGCCAAGACCCGTTTCTATCACAGCGACATCCACGCCGCAATCGGCGAAATAGCGGAATGCCATCACCGTTGTAAGTTCGAAAAAGCTTGGTTCAAAAGCTCTTGTCGTCGATGCTCTGAAATCCTCGATAAAACGCTCGACGAAATCTTTGTCGGCAGGAATACCGTTCACCCGTATCCTTTCCCGGAAATCGACAAGATGAGGCGATGTATACAGCCCCACCTTGTACCCCGAAGCCTGAAGAACTGCGGCAATAGTATGCGCGGTGCTTCCTTTGCCATTTGTTCCGGCAATATGAATCGTCGGAAAAGCCTTGTGAGGATTGCCATACCCGGCAGCCAGAGCGAGCGTAGTGCCCAGTCCCGGCTTATAAGCTTTGGCGCCTACGTTCTGAAACATGGGCACCTGGTTGAAAAGCCATTCAATCGAATCTTGATATGCCATCAGAATATGAGATAACCGATCAGCCCGGCCGCACATATCACGGCTATAGGGTGAATCTTGGTGAAAAGAACCGTTGCCAGCGCTGCAAGCGACAGAAGTATGCTTTTTATTATTTCGGGAGTCTCCGTGCCGAAATTCTGCCCGTTCATCAGCAGGAGGGCAGCCGAAGCGATCAGTCCGACGACTACAGGACGGAGTCCTGCGAAAATTCCCTTGAGAACAATGCTGTCGCGATGCCGGCTGATGTAATGACCCACATAGCGTACAAGCACAAAGGAAGGCAGAATCACCACGAGAGTGCAGAGAAGAGATCCCAGAATTCCCCACAAAGGGGAAGATAGTTCGGGCGAGGATACTCCGGGGGCCACATAACCGATGTATGTCGCAGAGTTGATACCTATAGGCCCCGGCGTCATCTGCGAGATTGCGACAATATCGGTAAATGTCTGTTCGCTTATCCAGCCCGGAGTCACAATCTCGTTTTCGATAAGCGCAAGCATGGCGTAGCCGCCCCCGAAACCGAAGAAGCCTATTTTCAGATAGCTCCAGATCAGACGCAGATAGATCATCATTTTTCTTTCAATATTTTATGACTGCGACGGGCCAGCCACCAGCCGGTGAGACCGCCGAGCGCTATATACAGAATAGGATTGGACAGAACAGGTAATTTCGACCATATGAGCAGCGCCACGACAGCAGGTATCCACGCGGTCTTCCAACCGATTCCGGCCGAACGCGCCGTTGTTATCACAGGAGCTACTATGAGCGCGACAACAGCCGGTCTTATGCCTTTGAATATGGCTGTAAGCACGGGATTGGAGGTTATTGTCTCGGGCGTAAGGAACATGGCTATGGCCAGAATTATGAGGAAACAAGGCATGATGGTTCCGGCGGCAGCGGCCACGCTGCCTTTGAGTCCACGAAGCTTATCGCCGACAACTACAGATATATTGACAGCCAGAATACCCGGCAGCGACTGCGCTACTGCAAGAAGATCGAGAAATTCCTCGCGTCTGAGCCATTTATGTTTGTCAACAACCTCACGCTCGATAATCGAAATCATGGCCCACCCGCCACCGAAAGTAAAAGCGCCGATTTTGGCAAAGGTCAGAAATAGATTTCCTAACATTTTTTCAATACATACTCTTAATCAAACTCTACAACAGTTATGCCCGGGCCTCCGAAACGCACATCCTCGTCATGGTAGCGGCTCACGGCACCGACTGTGCCGAGATATTGCCGTATCACCTGCCGCAATGCCCCGGTACCCGTACCATGAAGGATACGCACCCGGCTGCTGTTGAACTGAATGGCATCATCAATATAGTACATCACTGCCTGCACCGCCTCATCGGCACGCATACCTCGTACGTCGAGTTGCTGGCTGAATGCAAGCTGCCGTTCGCGGCTGGCATCGGAAGTCTGTGCCGACAGATAGCCTTTCGACTCTACAATGCCGCTTTTCGCAGCACCGCTCGAAGCCGACCGAATAGTACGCTTAAGCCGCGCAAGGTTCACTCTGGTTTTTATCTGACCGAAAACAACGGTAGCTTCCTTGCCGTTGATTTCGACAACGGTACCAACAGTCGATGCGCCGTCGGCCATCACGACATTGTCGCCTACAGCAATCGGACGGTCGTCGGATGGCCGTGGCGCCGACGGACGGGACGGCTTTTTCTTACCCGGCAATTTCCGGGACAACAGAGGATGAACCTCGTCATGACTTCCTTCAAGCTGTCGACGCTCGGCCTCAAGTTTCTCACGGGCCTGACGCGTCTGATCTTTTTCAGCCTGGGCCTCGCGTATCTCGCGTATTGTCCGCTCAATGGCCGCATTACTGCCTTCGAGAATCTTATGTGCTTCCGTGCGGGCTTCTCCGATGATTTCACGACGCTTCTGCCTCAGATTCTCCATTTCAGCCTCATAGCGTGCAAGAGTCTCCTCAAGCTGTTTTTCTTTTTGTCGTATGGAATCGCGCTTACGCTCCCAGTAACGGCGGTCGCGGCCTATATCGAGAAGGTAGCGGTCCATATTCACATAGTCGCTTCCTACAATCGATTTCGCATCTTCGATTATATCGTCGGGCAGTCCGGTCTTCCGTGCTATCTCGATAGCAAAAGAACTGCCCGGCTGCCCTACCGCAAGCCTGAACATAGGCTGCATACGGTTTCGGTCGTAAAGCATTGAGCCGTTCACCAGACCGGGAGTTTCCTCCGCAAACTGTTTGAGATTATGATAATGAGTGGTGATGACACCCCACATCCCTTTTTCATTCAGCCGTTTGAGAACAGCCTGTGCTATTGCGCCGCCTATCTGAGGTTCTGTACCGCCCCCGAATTCATCGATAAGAACGAGCGTACGCGCATCGCCCTGCGTGATAAAACACTTCATATTGCGCAGATGCGAAGAGTAGGTACTGAGATCATCCTCTATCGACTGGTCATCGCCGATATCCAGAAAGATACGGTCGAAAACGCCGATATGGGAATTAGAGTAAACCGGAGGCAGCAGACCGCACTGAAGCATATACTGCACTATGGCGACAGTCTTGAGTGTCACAGATTTGCCACCGGCATTCGGTCCGGAAATGATCAGAAGACGCTGTTCCGGTGTCAGCCGTATGTCGAGAGGCACGATCTCTTTGCCCTGACGCTCGAGAGCGAGCCTTAGCCCCGGATGACATGCGTGGTACCACTCCAGTTCGGGCCCGTCAGCCAGATTCGGCAGCACCGCCTCTATATCGCGGGCATAGCGTGCCTTGGCATATATAAAATCGAACTCCCCCAAAATATCAAAAGCTCCGAGAAGCTCATCGATATCGGGACGTAGCGAATCGGCAAAAGCAGTGAGAATACGCACGATTTCGCGGCGCTCGTCGGCCGTAAGCTCGCGCAGGCGGTTGTTGGCCTCTACAACCTCGGCAGGTTCGATGAAGTATGTTTTTCCCGAGGCCGACTCGCCCTGCACAATACCGGAGATCTTTCGTTTATACATCGGAGCCACAGGTATGACAAGACGACCGTCGCGAACCGACGGCATGGTATCCGATTCCAGATATCCCTCGCGCACGGCCGAGGCAATGACACGGCGCATGGCCGAATTGATCGATGCCGCCGCAGCAGCCATCGAACGTCTGATTTCAGCCAGCTCGGGCGACGCATTGTCCTTGATCTCGCCATTACGGTCGATTATACGGTCGATAGCCGCAACGATATGCGGAAAAGTAAAGAGATCACGGGCTATGGCATCAAGAGCCGGATAAGGCGATTTGGCACCGTCGTCTGTACGCAATTTCGCGAAAAATCCGGCAATCGCAGCCATCGCCCCGAGCGAAGCGCGAAGACCTGGAAGCTCACCCTCCGATGGAAATGTGCCGGGCACACGCAGAGAAGCAAGGAGCTGGCGACGGTCATGGATAGCTTCGGCCGGGAAACCATTGTCGGAATTAAGTATGGCGAGCATCTGCGCGGTTTCTTCGAGGCGCATACGCACAACAGCCGGCGAATTCTCGAAAGTCATATCGGCGCACCTGTCGCGGCCAAGCTGTGAAATACACAGACGCGTCACATGCTCTCGGACGGAGTCGAATCCGATTTTCTTTTCAAACTCCATCGGTATCAGCGTTTTTGCATGATACGTGCAAGGGCGCGTTTATCTTCGCGCTCCTTGATCGACTGGCGTTTGTCGTATTCCTTCTTGCCCCGGGCAATGCCGATGACAAGTTTGGCAAGCCCGCGATCGTTGATAAACAGACGCAGCGGTACGATGGCATATCCTGCATCGCGGCCGTTCTTTGCAAGTTTGGCTATTTCCTTGCGGTTAAGCAGCAATTTGCGGTCGCGGCGAGCCTCATGGTTGTTGTAAGTACCATAGAAATACTGGGCGATGTTCATGTTCTTGACCCAGACCTCGCCGGCGGCACTGATATAACAGAAAGTATCGACCAACGAGGCATGGCCTTCGCGGATCGACTTTATTTCAGTTCCTGTGAGCACCAGACCGGCTGTGAAAGTCTCAATGATCTCATAGTCGAAGGTAGCTCTTCGGTTTTTTATATTTATTTCTTTGGGTTTCATGGAATAATGAAGTAGAGAAGATAGTATATAAGGAGAGGTACGGCTACAACAGCACCGGCTGACACAAGAAGAAAACGCATTTCACACCCGCGGCGTACTTCCATATAAGGTATGGCCTTGAACAGCACCAGTACGACATACAGCGGCAGAAAACGCACAAGCATTACGCTCCAGGGGAGACAGTTGCTTATTATCTGTATGAGCACCATAAGGCCAAGCCCCGCAACCGTCAGAGTAGCCGCTCGCCGGGTATCGAAATGACCTTTGGCAGTAAGGGGGCCAAGATAGTAGTCGAATATGAGCTTTGCGATAAAGACCGACACAAAATATGCGCCGAAATCAGCAACCGCACGTATGAGCACCGTGGCAAGTTCGACATGGCGCTCATAGAAAAACGACAGAAACTCCGTAGCGGCCGCCACTCCCATAAGAGGATATAGACCGGCCCGGGTCATCTCTTCAGGATCGGGGTCGTGGTTTTCTATGTCTTCCCATCCGTGCGACGGCGACAGAAGAAGTTGAATCAGATATTTTAAAAATACTAACATAGTCATTTTCTGCGTGAAAGCAGGCGCCATAGCTCACCGAACCAAAGCACAAGTGATGTACCGCCGATAATGATGATCCAGTCGGAGAGACGGAGCGGAACCACATTGAACCATTCTCCGCCGTAAGTCACGATCAGTATCTGACCGACAAGGATCACCGCCACGATACTCAGGAAGCCGCCACAACCATGAAAATGGAATGCAGACCGGCCGGTAGCGAAAGCACGTGCGTTAAACAAGTTCCAGAACTGCAAAAATACGAAAATTGTAAAAAACAGACTGAGTTCGTAGGCACTTAATTCGTGTTTGGCGACAGACCAGGGTGCGGAACCGATCTGAGCGAGCGATGTAATATCAGTATGCTGCATATAAAAGAGCAGCCCCATTAGGAAAACAGAGAAAATGGCACCGCTTCCGAGAATGAAACGCCACATAGGATGGCTGATGATGAAATCGGACGTTCGGCGCGGCTTTTCGGCCATTACAGAGGCTGTAGGCGGAAGCGACGCAAGCGCAATAGCGGCGAAAGTATCCATGATCAGATTGACCCAAAGAATCTGAATAACCGTCAGCGGTGATTGCAGCCCCATAAAAGCACCTCCAAGCACAGTAATGCATGCCACGATATTAACCGTGATCTGGAAGAGGATGAATCGCTGTATATTACGGTAGAGGGAACGGCCCCACATCACGGCTCGCCCTATGGAGGCAAAAGAGTTGTCAATGATAGTAATGTCGGAAGCCTCCTTGGCCACAGAAGTACCGTCGCCCATCGAAAGACCGACCTGAGCCGATTTGAGAGCCGGCGCATCGTTGGTTCCGTCGCCTGTCACGGCAACCACCTCACCGTCGGCCTGCAAAGCCTCGACAAGACGCTTCTTATCGAGCGGACGCGCCCGCGCGATGATTTTTATGTCCTTAACGCGTCCGGGCAGTTGAGCGTCGGGTATCTGGGCGAACTCGGGACCGGTGATAATTTCTCCGTCTGCGGTTTCAAGACCTATCTGACGGCCGATCTCACGGGCTGTGGCCGGCGTATCCCCGGTCACGATCTTAATTCCGATACCAGCATCAAGTACTTCTTTCACAGCAGCCGGCACATCGGCGCGCACAGGGTCGGAAATTGCAGTAATACCGAGAAAACACAGGTCGGCATCAACAAGCTTTCCATCGACAATCGGAGATTTACCTTCCCTGACCGGCTGCCATGCGAAACCGAGGGTACGCATACCCTGATTCTGATATTGCAACAATGCTTTCTCTACAATATCAGGCGTGACACTTTCAGGTCGGCGCGAACACATGGCGAACACAATCTCGGGAGCGCCTTTCACAAATAGAAGCAATTTACCGTCGGAAGTGCGTACTTCGGTAGCCATATATTTTCGTTCGGTGCTGAAAGGAATTTCGGCAACTCGCACGACGCTCTCGCGCAAAGCAGCGTAATCGCGTCCCTGTGAATGCAGCCATATCAGAAGAGCACCTTCCGTAGGGTTCCCGATAGCCTTGGGTTTCGATCCTGTGAGATCGAGTTCGGCGGTAGAATTGACCGCCATGCCGAGAGCGACAAGATCGGCAGACGGATCTCCATAAAAGTCCGCGCTGTATACGCGCATCTGGTTTTCCGTAAGAGTTCCTGTCTTGTCTGTACAGATAACCGTTGCAGCGCCCATGGTCTCGCACGCATGCATTCGCCGTACAAGATTATTGCTGCGGAGCATTCGCCGCATCGAATATGCAAGACTCATCGTCACCGCCATAGGCAGCCCTTCGGGAACGGAACACACCACCAGAGTAACCGCTATCATGATGGTCTGTAGGAAGTATGCTCCGAATTCAAGCCATCCGAACGTAGGATTCTGCAGGAAATACATCAGAATCCTGCCTGCGATCACCGCAATTCCGACGATATATGCGAATCTCGTGATAAGACGCCCGAGACGGTCGAGCTGATTGTCGAGCGGAGTACGGACGGAGTTGTCGATCTGGGCCGCAGTGAATACCTTGCCGTTCTCTGTCGCATCGCCGACAGCTTCAACACGCATTACTCCGTGACCTTCCATCACTTTGGTTCCGCGGAGCACTTCATTCGACGGGAACGTGGCTTCTGGATCATTTTTGTCAGGATCCGCATCCTTGGAGCATATCGGCTCGCCGGTAAGTGATGATTCGTCCACGCTCAGAGTCACAGCCTCAAGAAGACGACCGTCTGCCGGCACCTCATCTCCGGTAGACAGAAACACGATATCACCGACAACGATATCACGACGCGGCACTTCGGTGACATGATCCTCGCGGATCACCTGCACTGCCTCATCGTCGTTCACACGGTTGAGAACAGCAAATTCGCGATCGGCCTTAAGTTCCAGAAGAAAGCCCAGACCTGTCGCCAGGATTATGGCTACAAATATCCCTGCCGGTTCAAAAAAAACGGAAGCACCCTGTCCGAGACAATAATACTCATACAGAGAAATGGCAACGCTCAGAATGCCGGCACACAACAATATGATGATCAATGGATCGCGGAACTTCTCCAAGAAACGTTTCCATACAGACTTCTGCTTCGGCGGAGTAAGCACATTGACGCCATGCTCTTGTCGGCTTTCAGCCACTTGTCGGGCATTAAGGCCCGTATATTGATGTGTATGCGACATATTATTTTTTACCTTATATGTTGAAACCGTGGATATATGTTTTTGTTCTCATGCTCCTGAAAAATATGAACAGAGGCGCGAAGTTAACAAATTTCCACGACTACAACCACAAGCAAATTAATGAAATTTTTGTAAAATATTCATTCACCACACAAAAACCTCGGTCGCACTACCGGTAAAAACACAACAAACAATACTCCCCTCACGGATTCTATCGAATCGGGAACAACGAGGGGAGCCTCCGCTGGCAGCCGACATTATCAGCGGAGAATTTCCGGCAGGGCGTCGATCAGTATCTTGTCTTTTTCCTGTTCCTCCGGCGACAGCTCGTCAAACGGTCGGATATCGTTGTGCACAAATCGGTCGCGGTCACGGCTTTCACCGGCTTCATACCCCATGATGAGCACCGACATCATCCAGCGGCGATGCTCGGCCTCATAGACCGGCAGACGGTCGCCGTCCATATCGTAACAACGACGCCGCATAGGCATTGACATGGCGCAATATATGCTCGAATATTTATGTGCCTCCGGCAATTTATACCAGGCTTCCTCGACCGTCGCGCTTTTATCCTTCGAATATGCCTGATCATAAACAAAATTGACGCGCTGACCGCGAACCGAGCGGGTTTTGAAAAGAGGATCGCTCAGCGCTACCGAGGCAGCACCGAAAATTGTTATATCGCCGAACATTCCTGTCTTTTTCGACAACTCTATTACTTCCGCCGACTCTTCCATATAGACGGCTATATTGCTGTTATAAACCTCGCGGGGCATATGAAGCGCTATCGATGTGGCCTTATGCGGATTTTTCTCAGCTACAACTACAGTCAGAATCTCATCGGGCGAAAGGCTTATTTCACGCAGCATATCGCGGGCGAGTGCCGAAGTATCGTAGGTATCGACAAATTCCCATTCGACATCGAGGAAATCCTTTTCAGGACGATGTTCCACGACCTTCCCTGTTCCATCGACATACCGCCAGACCGATAGTTCGAAAAGAGCGGGACGGCTGGCGATAATATCATCCATATACCGCTTCATGCCAAGGCCGATAAATGTAATGCATGTCTTGACTCCTATTTCCACATAATTGGCATAGTGACTGATATGCGCGGCCGTATTGGCTACATTCTGTGCTATCTGGTTCGTTCCGAAAATGACAATATGCGACCGGCGCCTGTCACCCAACTTTATGGTCGGCAGAAACTCGCTGTCGACCATCAGACGCTCGGCCATATACTCGTAGGCATTGATCACATCGACAAGCAGCAACTTGCCCTCCACAGGTTGTTTCACATACTCATACACTTCGGACGATACCCGATCCTGCAGCGTCATATAGCACTGGATTTCATTGTCGGCATGCAAGGTAAGCCTTTTCAGGATCTCGACAGCTCGCAGACTTTTCGCATCGTGATCAGGCTCGTTATCCTCGCCTATTATATAAATGACAGAGGCACATTCGGGCCGTGCCGAGCGAAGATCATCGACAGAGTCACGACGTCCGCAATAATATATGTATCCGCCTTCAGCCTCGGGAAACTGCTCGCTCATAACCACAATGTCGCGTTTATCCTCGGACAAAGCGGCAAGCATCGGTTCAAGTTGTTTACCAGCACCGATTATCAGCACATGACCGTTCAGCTTATAACGGCGATGCCCCGACCGGACCGAATCGGAGATATTTTCCACAACATTAGTAAATGTACTCACCAACAGACCTGAAAGAATCACAAGACTGAATATGGCGAGAGGCAGAAGGAGTCCTTCGGCCTCATAGTTCTCATTGCCGAAACAGCCCGGATCGAGAAACACGGCCACAACCTGTTTCCACGGCAGGCTTTTAAATAGAAAACGGGCCACGACAAGAGCCAGAAAAACGACTCCCGCCGACACAATCAGAAGCCATAGCAGTTGTTTGCCCTTACCTTCGGACAGAAGTCTGTCGAAAGAACGTTTAAAACCTTTTTTCATGCATAATGCTTTATAGAGGACAAGGCAAAGATACGACTTTAATATTACATTATTGTGAGGATTAGGCTTTTTTTTGGCTGTAGGCGATTTTTTGCGTATTTTTGCAGCCTAAACTTAATCAATCACACATCTTACACGATGGTTGTATTCTTCACCAAAGACGATACGACGCTTTACGCCGTCGACAGTGACCACGCTTTCAGCCCCGACGAAATCGAACGTCTGGAATGGCTCTTTGCCGGCGCACATCCGCTGGCTCAGGACGTAAACCCTGCAGGTACCTTCATAGGTCCCCGTAAAGAAATGATAACACCCTGGAGCACGAATGCCGTAGAGATTACCCAGAACATGGGTCTCAGCGGCATTCGGCGTATTGAAGAATTCCGTCTCCGCCAAGGCGACGAGCCTTTCGACCCAATGCTCCAGAGAATTTATACAGCTCCCGGAGCCGATGTCTTCGCCATCGATGCCGAACCGGCACCTGCGGTAGAGATCGATGACATCACATCGTACAACGCACAGGAGGGTCTGGCTCTCAGCACCGATGAGGAAGCTTATCTCGCCGATCTATCCAAACGTCTCGGGCGCAAGCTCACCGACAGCGAAGTATTCGGTTTCTCTCAGGTGAACTCAGAACACTGCCGTCACAAGATATTCAACGGCACTTTCATCATTGACGGCCAGGAAACACCCTCTACCCTCTTCGGCCTCATCAAAAAAACCAGCAAGACCAACCCCGGGCGTCTCGTCAGCGCATATAAGGATAATGTCGCCTTTGTAAAAGGACCGGCAATCTGGCAGTTCGCTCCCGAACGCGCCGACGAACCCGCTTTCTTCGACGAGCGCAAAATCAAATCGGTGCTCTCGCTTAAAGCAGAGACCCACAACTTCCCTACAACAGTCGAGCCATTCAACGGCGCGGCCACAGGCAGCGGAGGCGAGATCCGCGACCGTCTCGGAGGAGGCAAGGCCAGTCTTCCTCTGGCCGGTACAGCCGTCTACATGACCTCCTATCCCCGTTTCGACCGCGTAGACGATCCCGCATGGCTCGGATCGACCAAAGCCCGCAAATGGCTATATCACGATCCTGCCCGCATTCTGGTCAAAGCTTCAAACGGAGCTTCCGATTTCGGCAATAAATTCGGCCAGCCGCTCATCTGCGGCTCACTGCTTACCTTCGAACATTCCGAGAAAGGTGCGACATGGGGTTACGACAAAGTCATAATGCTTGCCGGAGGCGTAGGCTTCGCTGCCGAACGCGATGCTATCAAAGGCGAACCAGAACCCGGTCAGGCCGTAGTACTTGCCGGCGGCGACAACTACCGTATCGGCATGGGCGGCGGCGCCGTATCGAGCGTCGATACCGGCCGCTATGCCGGAGCCATAGAGCTCAATGCCGTACAGCGTGCCAATCCTGAAATGCAGAAGCGTGTCGCCAACCTTATACGCGCTCTCGCCGAAGGACTCGAAAACCCCATCGTATCTATCCACGATCACGGTGCAGGCGGCCACCTCAACGCCCTCTCAGAACTTATCGAAAGTACCGGTGGCTTCATCGACATCGACGCCCTGCCTGTAGGAGACCCGACTCTCTCCGACAAGGAAATAATCGGCAACGAGAGTCAGGAACGCATGGGCTTCGTCATCAATCCCGAAAACATAGCCATGGTAGAGCGTATCGCCGCCCGCGAACGCGCCCCGCTCTATGTAGTCGGCAAGACTACCGGCGACAAACGACTCTCGTTCGGACGCTCGTCTGACGGTTCGCACGCCATCGATCTCGCCGTAGCCGATATGCTGGGAAATCCGCCCAAAACCGTTATACACGACACAACAACAGCTCCCGAATTCGACGAAGTTCATCTTTCCGAATCCGAAATACCCCAGTACATCGAAGCAGTCCTCGGACTCGACGCAGTAGCCTGCAAGGACTGGCTCACCAACAAGGTCGACCGCAGTGTAACCGGCCGTGTGGCCACTCAGCAATGCGCAGGCCCGCTTCAGTTGCCTCTTAACGACTGCGGCGTTGTTGCACTCGACTATCATGGCCGCGCCGGTATCGCCACCTCAATAGGGCATGCGCCTCAGGCCGCTCTCGCCGATGTCGCCGCCGGCTCCCGTCTTGCAGTCGCCGAAGCACTCACAAACATCGTCGGAGCCGATCTCAACGGAGGCCTGTCGGCGGTATCGCTGAGCGCCAACTGGATGTGGCCTTGCAAAAATCCCGGTGAAGACGCCGCCCTCTACCGCGCCGTAGAGGCTTGCAGCGATTTCGTATGCAGCCTCGGAATAAACATACCGACCGGCAAGGACAGCCTCTCGATGACTCAGAAATATCCCGACGGCACAAGCGTGAAAGCGCCCGGCACCGTTATCATATCGGCCGCAGGCGAAGTTTCCGACGTCAAGGCGACCGTATCGCCCGTTCTCAAGCGGACATCGCGCTCGTCGCTGTATTACATCGACTTCAGCGGCTCTGCTCTCGAACTCGGAGGCAGCGCTCTCGCCCAGGCGATGGGTAAGGTAGGCCGCAAGACAGCCGATGTCGATGCCGACCACCTCATAAAGCACTTCGGAGCTGTACAACACCTCGTGCACGAAGGCTGGCTCGCCGCCATGCACGATGTCAGCGCAGGCGGTCTGGTCACCGCCCTCCTCGAAATGTGCTTCGCCAACACCGGAGGCGGTATAAACTTCTATACTGACGGATTCGAGTCGGTTCTCAGCCAGCGCGACCTCATACGCATTCTCTTCGCCGAGAATCCCGCCGTGGTAATCCAGGTTGAAGACCGCTTCAAGAACCGCGTCGAAGCATATCTCGACAGCGTTAATGCCGTCTATTTCCCCATAGGCGCCGTTGCCGCCGAAAACGTGCTCTCAATCTCACACGGCAAGCAGGAATTCTTTGTTTCCGTTCCCGCAATGCGCCGTCTATGGTATGAACCTTCGTACCACTTCGATCTCATGCAGACAGCCAAGGCTTGCGCCGACGAGCGTCACGCCAACTTCGGCACACAGCCCCTCCGCTATACCGTGCCGGCAGCCGTCCGCAAAGTTCTCGGCACCAAGGCTCCGGCAACACCTCACAAACCTTCGGGCATCAAGGCCGCAATCATCCGCGAAAAAGGTGTCAACGGGGACCGCGAAATGGCTTATTCGCTGTATTGCGCCGGATTCGATGTCAAAGATGTACACATGACCGACCTCATGAGCGGTCGCGAAACCCTCGACGACATCGATATGATAGTATTCTGCGGCGGATTCTCCAACAGCGACGTACTCGGTTCCGCCAAGGGCTGGGCAAGCGGTTTCCGTTGGAACGAGACCGCACGCGAGGCTCTGAAACGCTTCTATAGCCGTCCCGACACTCTCAGTCTCGGCGTCTGCAACGGATGTCAGCTTATGGTCGAGCTCGGTCTTCTTTCCGGCGGCGCGCTCGGCAACGACATACGTCCCGTGGAAATGCACCACAACCTCTCGGGCAAATTCGAGTCGGAATTCGTGTCGATGAAGGTTGTCGACGACAGCAGCGTCATGTTTGGCTCCCTCAAAGGCCTTACCGCAGGTATCTGGGTGGCTCACGGCGAGGGTCGCTTCGTGACCACCGATGCGTTTAAAAAATCGGGTGTACGTGTAGCAGCCCGCTATGCATACAATAGTTACCCCGGCAATCCTAACGGTTCGGAAGGCGCTGTCGCCGCAATGTGCTCGGCCGATGGCCGCCATCTTGCACTCATGCCACACCTCGAACGCGCCATATTCCCCTGGCAATGTGCATGGTGTCCCGAATGGATGCGCGAGCTTGCCGTCACTCCGTGGCTTCAGGCCTTCACCAACGCTTTCCAGTGGCTCAAAAAAGCCCGCAAAGCTTCTTCCAAGTAAGTTATAGGGTCTCGGATTGCAAATTTTAACATTCCTGATCGGGCCGTAAAAGTCAAACCTTTTGCTAAAAGATTAAAAAACACTAAATTTGCAGTCCTTAACCTGTGCAAATACAAGAAACAACATAAAAACAAGATTATGAGTTTGAACATCATTGTGCTTGCCAAGCAGGTGCCCGACACCCGCAACGTAGGCAAAGATGCCATGAAGGAAGACGGCACCATCAACCGTGCCGCACTCCCCGCAATCTTCAATCCTGAAGACCTCAACGCCCTCGAGCAGGCGCTCCGCCTTAAGGATGCGAATCCCGGCAGCACCGTCACCATGCTCACCATGGGCCTTCCCCGTGCCGCCGAAGTTATCCGCGAGGCTATCTACCGCGGCGCAGACAAAGGCATCGTCCTCACCGACCGCGCTCTCGGAGGTGCCGACACCCTGGCCACATCTTATTCGCTGGCACAGGCCGTGAAGAAAATCGGCGACTACGACCTCATCCTCGGTGGCCGTCAGGCCATCGACGGCGACACCGCTCAGGTCGGCCCCCAGATTGCAGAAAAACTTGGTCTTCCCCAGGTGACATATGCCGAAGAGATCATCTCGGCCGAAAACGGAAAAGTCGTTATAAAGCGTCGTCTCGAACATGGTGTCGAGACAGTATCGTGCCCCATGCCCTGCGTGGTAACAGTCAACGGCTCGGCAGCCGAATGCCGCCCCCGCAACGCCAAGCGCGTCATGAAGTACAAACGCGCCGTTTCAACCTCGGAAGCCACCAAGCTTTCTGAAGCAGAAGCAGCTATCGTTGCAGCACATCCCGAGCTCACTATTCCCGAATGGGGCGCAGCTTTCGTAGAAGCAGACCCCGCTCAGATCGGTCTTCCCGGCTCGCCCACAAAGGTGAAAGCAATCGAAAACGTAGTCTTCACCGCCAAGGAAAGCCGCCGTCTCGAAAACAACGACGGTCAGATCGAAGAACTCGTGAAAGAACTCATCGCAAACCACACAATCGGTTAACACCGCTTCCAATCATTTATCACCATGTCAGACAAGAATAACCTCATAGTCTACTGCGAATACGACGAAGGCCGTGTTGCCGATGTAAGCCTCGAACTCCTCACCAAAGGCCGTCAGCTCGCCGACCGTCTCGGTGTGAAACTCGAAGCACTCGTGATCGGCGACAACCTCGAAGGTATCGAAAAGCAGATTTTCCCCTACGGAGCCGACACTGTATATAAGGTAGAAGACCGTCGTCTTTTCCCCTACACATCCAACCCGCATGCAGCTATCCTCATCAAGCTCTTCCGCGAAATCGAACCGCAAATCTGCCTCATGGGCGCCACATGCATCGGCCGCGACCTCGGTCCCCGCGTAAGCTCGTGCCTCCACAGCGGCCTTACCGCCGACTGCACCGCGCTCGAGATCGGCGACCATAAAGATCCCAAGACCGGCAAGGAATACAGCGAACTGCTCTATCAGATCCGCCCCGCATTCGGCGGCAACATCGTGGCTACGATCGTGAATCCCGAATGCCGTCCCCAGATGGCTACCGTGCGCGAAGGTGTGATGAAGAAAGAAATTCTTAATACAGAGCACAAGGGTGAAGTCATCAATCTCGACGCAAAGAAATATGTCGACGATTCCGATTTCGTTGTTGAAATCATCGACCGTCACATCGAAAAATCGAAAGTAAACATCAAGAACTCGCCTATTATCGTTGCCGGCGGCTATGGCGTAGGCAGCAAGGAAAACTTCCAGCTCCTCTTCGACCTCGCCGATACTCTCGGCGCAGAAGTAGGAGCCTCGCGCGCCGCTGTCGATGCAGGTTTCATCGAACACGAACGCCAGATCGGCCAGACCGGTGTCACCGTCCGTCCCAAGCTCTACATAGCCTGTGGCATTTCGGGTCAGATCCAGCATATCGCCGGCATGCAGGAGAGCTCGATCATCATCTCCATCAACAACGATCCCAACGCACCTATCAACACGATTGCCGACTACGTCATCACCGGCGATATGGAAGAGATCGTGCCCAAACTCATCAAGTACTATAAAAAGAACTCGAAATAATGGCAAATTACTATAACGACAACGCCGCCCTCAAGCACCACCTCCACCACCCCCTGATGGAGAAAATCGTGGCGCTCCGCGAGCGCGACTATACCGACGCCGAAAAGTTCGACTATGCTCCCGTCGACTACGCCGACGCCATGGACAGCTATGAAAAAGTGCTCGAAATCGTGGGCGAAATCTGCGGCGGACGCATTGCCGAAAACGCCGAAGACGTAGACCATCAGGGCGCATCCTGCTCCAACGGCCGCGCATACTATGCCGACAAGACAGTTGAGAATCTTGACCTCTGCCGTAAAGCAGGACTTATGGGTATGGCAATGCCCCGTCGTTTCGGCGGTCTCAACATGCCAATCACACCCTATATCATGGCTGCAGAAATCGTCAGCCGCGCCGATATCGGTTTCGAAAACCTCTGGGGCCTTCAGGACTGCGCCGAGACTCTCTATGAGTTCGGCAGCGAGGAGCAGCGCGCCAAATACATTCCCCGTGTATGCGAGGGAGAGACCATGTCGATGGACCTCACCGAGCCCGACGCCGGCTCCGACCTCCAGAGCGTAATGCTCAAGGCAACCCAGAAGCCCGACGGAACATGGGTACTCAACGGTGTGAAACGCTTCATCACCAACGGCGACAGCGACATCCACCTCGTGCTCGCCCGCTCGGAAGAAGGCACCAAAGACGGACGCGGTCTTTCCATGTTCATCTACGACAAGCGTAACGGTGGTGTCACCGTACGCCGTATCGAGAACAAGATGGGCATCAAAGGTTCGCCCACATGCGAACTCGTATATAAGAACGCTCCGGCCGAACTCTGCGGCAGCCGCCGTATGGGCCTCATCAAATATGTAATGGCCCTCATGAACGGCGCCCGCCTCGGCATCGCCGCCCAGAGCGTCGGTGTAAGCGAAATCGCATACCGCGAAGCTCACCAGTATGCCCTCGAACGCCGCCAGTTCGGAAAGGCCATCATCGAGTTCCCCGCCGTAGCCGAAATGCTCGCCATCATGAACGCCAAGCTTCAGGCATCGCGCTCGCTTCTCTACGAAACCGCCCGCTTTGTCGACATGTACAAACTCTATGAGGACATCGCCCGCGAACGCTCGCTCACTCCCGACGAACGCGCCGAAATGAAGCACTACAGCCGTCTGGCCGACGCCCTCACTCCCCTTGCAAAAGGCATGGGCAGCGAGTACTGCAACCAGAACGCTTACGACTGCATCCAGATCCACGGCGGATCAGGCTTCATGAAGGACTATGCCTGCGAACGCGTATACCGCGATGCACGCATCACTTCCATCTACGAGGGAACAACCCAGCTGCAGGTAGTAGCCGCTATCCGCCACGTCACCACCGGTACATACAAGGCTCTTATCGACAGCTATGTCGCTGAAGGCATCCCCGCCGAATTCCAGGCTCAGGCCGACGTCCTTGCCAAGCTTACAGCCGACTATGAAGCCGCGGTTGCCAAAGTGACAGCAGTAGGCGACAACAAATATCTCGACTTCATGGCCCGTCGCCTCGTCGAGATGGCAGGCGACATCATCATGTCGTATCTCCTCCTCAAAGACGCCAAAACCGACGCCTCCTTCACCGACGTAGCCACCGTCTACACCAAGTTCGCCCAGGCCGAAGTAGCCCGCCACATCGAATTCATCAACAACTTCGATCCCGCCCAGCTCGCAGCCTACGGCATCAACTGATTAAGAATTTATAACGAATAACTATTCGTTCCCTTTAAGCAACAAGCTCCGGACTCCCCTCCGGAGCTTTTCTTTTATAGACATCTAAATTGCTAGATAATATAATATTATATATCTTTGCAAAAAGATTATGTTCATTTAACAATATCTTACAATTTGCAACCCAACAAATTTATCAATTTGAATCTCGACTCTATACTTAGATAAATTTAATAAGTTTTTTTTCGCAATGAGAAATTCTTTAATTTTTATAATTTGCATATTCTCTATAACATTAAATGCTATTGCAAATAATAAGACAGTAAAATTTGATGGAATAGCAATTTTCGATAGCATTTCTAATTTTTCAGAGAAATTAGAAAAAAAGGGATATGAAAAGACAGATAAATCAGACTATAAAGGCGACAATGATGGACTGTTTAGTAATTCTATAATTCGAATCCAATATTTCGAAAGACAATCTAAGATAAAGACAGTCAGGGTATATACTGCAGAATCTGATAATTGGAACGATTTAGCAATCAATTACAATTATTGGAAAGAATATCTGAAAAAACGATATGGAACTCCAAATAAAGAAATAGAACAATTTGACTATTCAATCCCACATACAACTTCTGCAGAAAAGATTGCTGCGTTGAAGAAAAATCTATGTTTCTTCGTAACAACCTATAAAGGAAAAGATGGATTAATTGTTTTACGATTAAACAGTACAGATGAATTTGGTTGTCGCCCAGAGATTACATATGTGAATATGGATATAGTCCACGATTATTTAGAGTCGGTCAATCACCTAAAATTCATGAATATTCCTTTGAACGGACCAATGGACTCATTCAACCGTGAATTAATCAATAAAAAATTCAAATATAAACATAACATTGATGATATTGCTGTATTTACAGGAGAATTTGCAGGCTACGCAGACTGCAATCTATTCGTATATCCTGTAATAGGACATGACATCGTATACAGTGTCACCGTAACGTTCCCTCAGTGTGAAGATTGGAATACGGTTTATTCTGAATACACTTTCCTCAAAAAGATTTTAATAAAAAAATATGAATCACCGTTTCAATCCGAAGATATATTTCAGACAAAAGCTCAGTTAAACAAAGATCAAAATCAAAATAGATCTACTACCTCAGATCAAGTTCAATATAATACGATGTTTGAACTTAAGAATGGTGAAATCATATTATCAATAGCTAAAACGAACACCGGTTTTACCAATTACTATTATGTTCAATTGACATACATAGATAGTTTTAATTCTGCATTAAATCCCACTCATGATATTATTTCTAATGCAATGAATGATTTATAACTAACAATAATTTCTTTTCTATCACAATTCTGTATGCTGATTATTCCGGCAATCAAAGATTCTGACGGAATTGTGCAAGGGATTGGCGGAATTGTGTAAGGCGGAGATTGGGGCGGTTTTGTAATTTTGCGACATGGAATTACAGAACTTCGCACATGCTTTTCTGGCGATTCTCAATGGAATGTCGCCTTATATATTGCTCGGCTTTCTTGTTGCAGGCATTCTTCATGCGTTCGTGAGACCCTCGGCCATGAGCCGTCATCTTGGCGGACGTGGTATCAGACCGGTTGTCAAGGCAGCGCTTTTCGGCATACCGTTGCCTCTGTGTTCGTGTGGCGTGCTGCCGGCGGCAGTGTCGCTCTATCGGCGCGGAGCCTCGAAAGGCGCCACCACATCTTTCCTTATTGCGACACCACAGACCGGCGTGGATTCTATAGCAGCTACATATTCTCTCCTTGGCTTGCCATTCGCCATTCTGCGCCCTCTGGCAGCGCTTATCGGCTCAGTTGCGGGAGGTTTCGCAGTAGACCACAGCGACAAGGAGGCGAAAAAGAACATCACAGAATTATCGACAGAGGACGACCGCCTGCCCTCAGGCTTTTTTGCCCGTTGCGTAGCCGCCGTCCGCTATGGATTCGTAGATATGGTTGCGTCCGTAGGAAAATGGCTTGTAATCGGTCTGATTGTCGCCGCACTAATCACAGTCTTCGTACCCGACAGCTTCTTCACCTCCCTCAGCCGATACCCTCTGCTTGCCATGATTGCAGTGGTAATAGTGGCGATACCGATGTATATATGTGCCACCGGATCCATACCGATCGCTCTGTCCCTCATGCTCAAAGGCCTTTCGCCGGGCATAGCTTTCGTAATGCTTATGGCAGGCCCCGCCGCCAATTTCGCCTCCATAATCCTTCTTGGCAAGACATATGGCAAGCGCACTACTGCAGTCTATGTCGGTTCGGTGGTCATCACGGCAATTCTTTTCGGACTCGCTATCGATCTCCTTCTTCCGGCCTCCTGGTTTATCCCCCCGACAGGCTCTCTCAGTGATGCATGTCATCATTCTCCCGCAATTTTCGATACCGTATGTTCGGCATTGCTCGCCCTACTGCTTATATATGCTGCAATAAGCCGGCGTCATCATCATCACTCACATAATTTACCTACAGAAATGAAGAAAACTTATAAAATCGACGGCATGGCATGTCCTCACTGCAGCGCCAATGTCGAAAAGACTATCCGCGCTCTCGACGGCGCAGACGAAGTAAACGTAGACCTCGCGACAGGCAAAGCAGAAGTCGTCGGAGACGTATCTCCTGCGAAAGTAGCCGAGGCTGTTCGGCTTGCAGGCTACGAATGTACAGAGTTGGCAGGGAACTGAACAGAATTCCGGTTGCTCATGTGACCGGAATTTCTTATTTTTGCTCTTCAAATGGGTGTCTTAATAATATCTAAAATGAAAATCGCTTACATAAATTCTCTGATTCTTGCATTATCTCTGTGCGCCTGCCACAATGCTGCCGACGACCATATAGGTCACGACCACAGCCACGATCATGAAATCCATGAAAGCCATATCGGCCACAAAGACCATGAGGGTCATCAACCCGAAGCCGAACATGCCCACGAAGGTGAAATCAGCCTCCACGACGAGGTGGCCGAACGTTTCGGTGTAAGATTTGATACAATCAGCCCCGGGGAGTTTCACGAGGTTGTACGTGTAAGCGGCCGTGCGGACGCCTCCGTGTCGAGCGCAGGTGTTGTATCGGCACCAATTTCAGGTATCGTACACTTTTCGAAAGGAATCAATGCGTGCAGCCATGTACGGCCAGGTTCCGTTATCGCGACCATAGACCCGGCTTCGACTCTCGGCGGAGACGCCAACGCCGCCGCCAAAGCTGTTCTTGATGCCGCCAAACGAGAACTCGACCGCATAAAACCCCTATACGAAGAGCGCCTCGTGACAGCTACCGAATATAACGCCGCAGTGGCAGCCTACGAACAGGCGAAGGCTGCATATAGTCCACGCGCCAACGGCGGCCATGCCACAGCGTCGCTCGGAGGGTGTATCAGCACGCTAAATGTAGCAGAAGGACAATATGTCGAAGCCGGAGAACCGATAGCGACGATAACATCCGACAAAGAGCTGACTTTGCGTGTGGAGCTGCCTCGCCGTTATCTGCCAATGGCCTCCTCGTTTACCGAGGCTATCATTGAGCAGCCTTTCAGCAATCCGATTCATATTGACCTTAAAGGCATGCACTCTCCTGTATCGCAATCGGGTACACCTTCGGCATATGTGCCGCTGTTTTTCACGGTTTCGCATGAGCACGGTCTTACACCCGGCGCAACTTTCACCGCATTCCTCGCCGGCTCGAAGCGCGATGGTGTAGTCACGCTGCCGCTTTCGGGCATTTCAGAGCAGCAGGGCGCTTATTTTGTATATGAGCGCGTACACCCCGAGGCATATGTCAAGCGCCGCGTAACCCTCGGAACATCCGACGGCGAACGCGTTGAAATAAAAAGCGGGCTGTCCCGAGGCGCGGTTGTCGTGAGCGAAGGCGCCACAGCCGTGCGTCTTGCCGAAACCGGTTCGGCGATCCCCGAAGGTCATACCCATAACCACTAAACAGAGAGGATATGCTGAACCGAATAATCCGTCTCTCTCTCGACAACCGTCTCGCCGTCCTCATCATATCGGCTCTTATCCTCGTAGCGGGCACACTCACGCTCATGCGTATGGAAGTGGATATTTTTCCCGACCTGAACGCACCGACCGTCGTAGTGATGACAGAAGCACCCGGCCTTGCGCCGGAAGAGGTAGAAACCGTGGTAACATATCCTGTAGAGACAGCCGTAAACGGCTCTACGGGGGTACGTCGCGTACGCTCCACATCTACCACCGGATTCTCCGTAGTCTGGGTGGAATTCGACTGGGGAACCGACATATACCGTGCCCGACAGATTGTCGGCGAACGCCTCGACGAAGCCGCCGACGCACTTCCTCCCGGCGTCGGCAAGCCGATGATGGGCCCCCAGTCGTCGATTCTCGGCGAAATCATGATCATCGGCCTCACTGCCGACAGTACGTCGATGCTCGAACTACGCCGTATTGCCGAAAAGACTATCAGACCGCGTCTTCTTGCTCTCGGAGGCGTATCACAGGTGAGTGTCATCGGAGGCGACGCACCCGAATATCGCATCAACCTCGATCCCGAGATGATGAAGCTCTACGACGTAAGCCTTGACGATGTGATGGCTGCCACCGACGGATTCAACGCCAATGCAGGCGGCGGTGTACTCTACGACTACGGAAACGAATACATTGTAAAAGCCCAGCTCAACACAACAGAGCCCACCGAACTCGGCTCTGCCGTTGTGAAGGCCGGACCCGACGGTTCGGTCGTAACCATAGCCGACATCGCTGCCGTCGATGTCGGACCGCGTCTGCCCCGTCTCGGTGTCGCATCTGTCGAAGCCACACCGGCGGTCATAGTCACTGTGACAAAGCAGCCCGGAGCGGGAACAATACAGCTTACCGAAGCCATCGACAAGGCCCTTGCCGATCTTCAGACAACAATGCCGCACGACATCAAGGTATCGACAGATATCTTCCGCCAGTCTGAATTCATATCCAATTCCATATCCAATCTCCAGCGGACATTGCTCGAAGGAGCGTTCTTCGTGGTACTTGTGCTGTTCTTCTTCCTTATGAACCTGCGTACCACGATAATCTCTATCGTGGCTCTCCCCCTGTCTATAATCGTGACGGTACTTATACTCAACGCCATGGGTTATACCGTCAATACCATGAGTCTCGGCGGTATTGCCATCGCCATTGGCTGCCTTGTCGACGATGCCATTGTCGATGTGGAAAATGTCTATAAACGCATACGAGAAAACGCAGCTCTTCCGCCACAGGAACGCCGTAATATGCTCAAAGTTGTCTATGAAGCATCGGCGGAAGTACGTATGCCTATCTTCAACTCCACGCTCATCATAGCCGCCGCATTCCTGCCGCTGTTCTTCCTGACTGGTATGGAAGGCCGCATGCTCAAGCCTCTCGGCGTATCGTTCCTTGTGGCGCTCGGCGCCTCGACAATCGTTGCGCTCACCCTCACCCCGGTGCTTTGCAGCTTCCTCTTGGGTAACCGCAAAGAAAATTCGAACCTATCCCGCGAGCCGAAGCTTACGGTAGCCATGCGCAACGCCTATTCGAAGTCGCTCGAAGCGGCTCTGCACCATAAGAAAGCACTGTTGACCGGTACGGGCATGTTGTTTGTAGCCGCTCTCGCGCTCTTCTTCACACTTGGCCGCGGATTCCTGCCCCCCTTCAACGAAGGCTCGTTCACCATCAACGTATCGACCCTTCCGGGCATATCGCTTGAAGAAAGCGACAAAATAGGCCGCGAAGCCGAGCGTATAATCCTCGAGACTCCCGAAGTACTCACCGTCGCCCGCAAGACAGGCCGCGCCGAACTCGACGAGCATTCCCTCGGCGTCAATGTATCGGAAATCGAAGCGCCCTACCGGCTTACCGACCGCCGCCGCGGCGAAGTCGCCCGCGATCTCCGCAAACGCCTCGGCGAGATTCCCGGCGCAGTGGTCGAAATCGGGCAACCTATATCGCACCGAATCGATGCCATGCTCTCGGGATCGCAGGCACAGATCGCCATCAAGATATTCGGCAGCGATCTCGAACAGCTATATTCAATCGGCAAACAGGTAAAAGAAGCAGCGGAGGATATACCCGGGCTCGTAGATATCAACATCGAACAGCAGACCGAACGCCCTCAGCTTCTCATACGCCCGCGACGCGATGCTCTCGCTCTGCACGGTATCCGTCTCGGTGATTTCGGAAAAGCTATCGAGACTGTTATGGGCGGTACTGTTGTCGCACAAGTCTATGAAGACGGGTTCGCCTATGACGTCGCTGTCATAGCTGCCGACGGTCATCGCGACCGTCTCGACAAGATTGGCAGTCTCACTCTCGACGGAGTACGCGGCAAAGTGGCACTCGCAGAGGTTGCCGATATCATATCGACTACAGGACCTAACACTGTAAACCGCGAGAATGTGAAACGGCGCCTGCTCGTATCGGCCAATGTCGACGGGGGAGACCTCAGTGGATCTGTCGACAAACTGCGCGAAAAAATCGAAAAAACTGTAGTACTCCCCGAGAACTACTATATCAGCTATGGAGGCCAGTTCGAAAATGAACAGGCAGCTTCACGAACCTTGCTCTGGACTTCGTTAGGAGCTCTTCTGGTCATATTCATGCTTCTTTACGGCGAATTCAAAAATGCGGCCGAAGCCGCAGTGATTCTCGTCAACATGCCTCTGGCACTCATAGGCGGCATATTCATGCTTGCCATAACCGGAGGAGAACTCAACATCCCGGCCATAATAGGATTCATATCGCTGATGGGTATAAGTACCCGAAACGGCATGCTTCTCATCACCCGATATAACCATCTTAAACTGGAGGGTGAAGACCTTGCAAGACGTATCGCACACGGTTCTTCCGACCGACTGCTCCCGATCATTATGACGGCGCTGACCTCGGCCCTCGCCCTTATACCCCTCGCTGTCAACGGGTCAGCGGCAGGAAACGAAATCCAGGCACCAATGGCCATCGTGATTCTTGGAGGTCTCATCAGCTCCACAGCACTTAACATTTACGTTGTTCCCGCACTATATCAAATTCTAAACCAAAAGAAATCAGACCGATGAAAAAACTTCTGTTACCTGCAATACTTCTTGCGCTTGCGTCCGGCCATACCGCCGCATCCACACTCCACGACAGATTCGCCACACCCGGCGATTCTGTACAAACGTCAGTTTACTGGTACTGGCTCGGCGGAAACATTTCTGCCGACGGAGTCCGCAAGGATCTCGAGGCAATGAAAAAAGCAGGCATAAACCGCGCTTTCATCGGCAACATTGATATCGGTGAGATCAATACTCCATTCAACAAAATAAAATTGTTCACACCCGAATGGTGGGAAGTTATACATGCCGCTCTCAAAAAGGCGAGTGAACTCGACATAGAAATCGGAATTTTCAACTGCCCCGGCTGGAGTCAGGCAGGTGGCCCCTGGATAGAAGCGGGGCAGGCCATGCGATATCTTGACAACGTAAAGACAGAAATCGATGGAGGACGCCTGATAAACATCGCCCTTCAATCTCCGTCCGACGACTTTCAGGATGTGCGGGTAATCGCCTTTCCTACACCAAAAAACGACATTCCATCGCTGAAAGCTACGGCAAGCGGTATAAACGGTGATGCCTCGAACGCAGTCGACGGGAACCCCGATACCGAGGTATTTTTCGATGAATCGGGCCGTGCGGTCTTCGATATCACAGCGCCTACCGATTTTACTCTTCGCAGCCTTGAAATAGCCCCCGCTTTCCGGCCGATCCGCACTGATGTTTTGCTCGAAGTAAAAGAAGGCGACAGATACCGAGAGCTCGCCTCATTCACCATAGACCGCACCAATCCAAGTGTAGAAGTCGGCTGGGCACCTTTCGCGCCCGTATCCATCAGCGTACCCACTACGGTAGGCAATGAATTCCGTCTGTCATTTACCGGAGCTGGTAAAGACACCGGCATCAAAGACATCGCGTTCTCAAGCGTACCGCGGGTAGAGCGCTATGCCGAAAAAAATCTTTCAAAGATGTTTCAGTCACCCCTGCCCTATTGGGAAGAATACCAGTGGCGCATGCAGCCTGAAGCATACAACCTCCCCGGAACAGTGGCTGCTGCAGATGTCATTGATATCAGCGACTGTCTCAAAGGAGACAGTATTGTCTGGAACGCACCTGAAGGCCGCTGGACTGTCATGCGTACAGGCATGCGTCCGACGGGAATTACAAACGGCCCGGCAGCCCCGGAAGGCACCGGTATGGAAGTGGACAAGCTCACCACCGCCTATCTGCAGCATCATTTCGATTCCTTTATCGGCGAAATCCTGCGTCGCATACCGGCCGAAGACCGCAGGACATTCCGCGTGATCGTGGCCGACAGCTATGAAAAAGGCGGCCAGAATTTCACCGACACATTCCTTTCCGACTTCGCCGAGCGCTACGGATATGATCCGCTGCCCTATCTGCCGGTATACGACGGCACTGTTGTCGGAAGCCGCGATATCTCCGACCGTTTCCTCTGGGACATGCGCCGCTTTGTGGCCGACAGACTCGCATACGCCCACATCGGCGGCATGCGCGACATGGCCCATAAACACGGTCTCACCCTATGGCTCGAAAATTACGGCCACTGGGGCTTCCCCGGCGAGTTCCTGCAATACGGCGGCCAGTCCGACGAAGTTTCCGGTGAATACTGGAGCGAAGGAACTCTTGGCGATATAGAAAACCGCGCGGCCTCGTCATGCGCCCATATCTACGGCAAGACGAAAGTATCAGCCGAATCGTTTACCGCAGCAGGCAATGATTTCGGCCGCTATCCCGCTGTTATGAAACAGCGCGGCGACCGTTTCTTCGCCGAGGGTATCAACAACAGCCTCCTTCATGTAAATATCTCCCAGCCGTCCGACACCCTACCCGGCATGAACGCCTGGTTCGGCAACGAATTCAACCGCAACAATACATGGTTTAAACAGATAGATCTCTTCACATCCTATCTCAAACGCTGCAACTATATGCTCCAGCAAGGTCTGAATGTAGCTGATGCCGCATATTTCATCGGAGAGGACGCCCCCAAGATGACCGGCATCACAGATCCAGCCCTTCCACGCGGATATCAGTTCGACTACATAAACGGCGAAGTGCTTCTCGACCGCATGACCGTGCGCGACGGCAAATGGACTCTTCCGCACGGTACACAGTACCGTATCCTTGTGCTTCCTAAACTTGAGACCATGCGGCCCGAACTGCTCGAACGCCTCAAGACACTCGTTGCCGAAGGCGGTGTCATTCTCGGACCGGCGCCCCGCCGCTCGCCGTCGCTTGAAGGATATCCTCACGCAGACGAGAAAGTAGCCGACATGGCAGCTGAACTATGGAAAGGCATTGACGGTAAAAACGTGAAGGCAGCCCGCTATGGCAAAGGCACCGTTCTCTCGGGCATGGATATGACTGAAGCTCTCGCATATATCGGCTGCGGACCCGATTTCAGCACAGACATCCCCGTCCATGTCGATTACGGCCACCGCACCGCAGATGGCCGCGAAATATACTTCATATCGAACCAGACCCCGGAAAGAGTTGATTTCAACGGCACCTTCCGTGCAACAGGCCTTGTGCCCGAACTCTGGAACGCCATAGACGGAAGCATCCGTCTTCTGCCGGAATATACTGCCGACACCAAAACGACAACCATACCTCTGGTTCTCGAACCTTTTGAAAGCGCCTTCATCGTATTCGGAAACGGTTCGCAGACAAAAACCGGCAAGAACTTTCCGGAGCCAGTCACCCTACAGACCCTCGACGGACCCTGGCAGATCGGCTTTGAGCAAGAACGCCGCGGTCCTGAAAAAACAGTCAAAGTCAAAGAGATCAAGGATCTCAGCCAATGGGATGACGAAGCAGTGCGACATTTTTCCGGCACAATCGACTATGAGACATCGTTCAAACTCAAAAGACTGCCTGAGAATGAAAGAATGTTCATAAACACAGGCAAGGTCGGCGTTATGGCAAAGATATATATCAACGGCAAATATGCCGGAGGAGTATGGACTGCACCTTACCGTGTAGATATCACCGACTTTGTAAAAAAAGGCAAGAACACCATACGCATCGAGGCCGTCAACAACTGGATCAACCGTCTGATAGGCGACAGTGCGCTCCCCGAGGACGAACGTCATACCTGGACTGCCAACAATCCTGGACGCCCCGACGCACCTCTCCAGCCCTCAGGTCTTCTAACTACCCCTATCATCGAAACCATAGCCTACTAACGGAATGAAAAAGCGCACCATATTATATATGTTGGCGGCTATAATGCCGGGTGTACTGACAGCTCAGTCGGCTTTCGAAACCGCCGTACAGAGTATTGTCGATACAAACGCCGATCTACAGGCCAGACACAGCCGCTACCTGAGTGATATCGAAGCTGAAAAAGCCGAGAACCAACTTAATGGCCCGGAAGCAGAACTTGAATATAAATTCGCTCCATCCGGAGTCGAAAACAGGTGGGGAGTCTCCGTAAGCCAGGCTTTCGACTGGCCCGGACTATATGGTGCACGACGGAAAACGGCCCGGTATAATGCCGAGGCTTTCCGCATGCTTTATGAGGCAGACCGTAACGCCGTGGCACTCGAAGCGCGCACACTCCTTCTGGATTACATACAGGCATTGCACAACGTCGCACTCCTCACCGAAGCCGAGAACAATCTACGGAGTCTCGATGAAAATCTCTCCAAAGCCTATGAACGCGAAAGCGCCACAATACTTATGGTGAAAAAAACTCGCCGCGAACTATTCGAAATCTCCGGGCGACGTGCCGATGCCGAATCGACACTCCTGCGCATCAAGGAAACACTCAAGGCAATGGGCGATGGAAATGTGACTCTCGACGGCGTAACCACTTTTCCAGACTCTCCACTGCGTCCGCTTGCCGACTATCGCGCCACCATGCTTATCGCCGATCCGACTCTGGCGGCACACTCACGCCTCATAGATGCCGCCGACGCCGGTATATCGGTCAATAAAGCCGGAAGACTGCCATCGTTTTCCCTCGGATACGTACACGATTACGAGGAAGGCTTCCACTTCAATGGTTTCAGCGTCGGCATTTCACTTCCGTCATGGGGCAAGAACCACAGTACATCGGCAGCTAAAGCCGCTGCTCTGGCTGCAGGATTCGAGAAAGAAGACTATGCCCAGAACCTTGAGGCAAATCTTGTCACCGATTGGAATGAGGCCCAAGACCTTGCCAGACGTCTTGTTCCTGTAAAGAATGAATTTGCCGGCGACAACTATCTCGAACTTCTGGCAAAATCCTACGACGGAGGCCAGATCACAATTTTCGAATACCTGCGCGAGATCAACGAATATATAGATTTCAAGATAAACCTCACCGAACTCGAACACCGCTACAACACGGTTCTGACTCGCCTCAACCGATATAATACCACTGCCGCGGAATGATAGTGACAGAGCGCTACAATATATCGATGTCCGCAGAATGGGATGCCGCCGTTGCAGCCTCGCGCAACGGCACATTCCTGCATATGCGCGGCTACATGGACTATCACAGTGACCGTTTCACCGATTTTTCGCTTGTGGCACGCACTGAAAAAGGACATATCGCCGCCATCCTGCCGGCCGAGTGCAAAGGCTCTATCCTCCGCTCTCACGGCGGTCTTACTTACGGGGGCTGGCTGATGAGCGACAAGGCCGACATGAACACGATGCTTGAAGTGTGGAAATCGGCCCGTGATTTTGCAACAGACAACGGATTCGATACACTAATTTACAAGCCCGTGCCTCATATCTTCCACCGCTATCCTGCAGAAGAAGATCTCTACGCGCTTTTCCGCCACAAGGCCTCCATCCAGTCCGTGCAGATATCGTCAGTGATCGATCTTGACCGTCCTCTGCCCTTCGACCAAAACGCACGCCGGGGGGTCGCAAAAGCACGCAAACGGTCTCTGGCTGTCAGAGAAAGCGATGATTTTGCTACTTTCTGGAAAATCCTCTGTGCGGTTCTTGCCGAGCGACATGCAACCGCACCCGTGCACACTGTCAGCGAAATCGGCCTGCTTGCAAACCGCTTTCCCGACAATATACGCCTCTTCGGAGTATTTGAGGGAGAAAAGATGATCGCCGGTACGGTATTGTACATATCACAGACTACGGCGCACGCCCAATATATAGCTTCCGATACCAGAGGACGTGAAACAGGCGCTCTGGCAATGCTCTTCGACACTCTCGTGAAACAATTCAGCGGATCGGTACGTTATTTCGATTTCGGAACATCGAACGAAGACGGCGGTCTCGTGCTCAACGCCGGTCTCGTCCGGCAGAAATGTGGCTTCGGCGCACGTGCCGTAGCCTTTAACACCTACAAAGTCTCATGGCAATAATCGATTATAAAAATGTGGAAATCCACCGCAACGAGCATGTCGCTCTCCGTGGTGTGAATCTAACTGTAAACAAAGGTGAGTTCGTGTATCTGCTCGGCAAAGTAGGCAGCGGCAAGACCTCGCTTATGAAATCGATGTATGCCGAGGTTCCGGTAGCCGACGGCGAGGCTCACGTGCTCGAATATGATCTCAGGTCTATCGGGCGTCCTGAAATACCATTCCTGCGCCGCAGAATCGGAATTGTCTTTCAGGATTTCCAGCTGCTGACCGACCGCACGGCATTCGATAACCTCGACTTCGTGCTCCGTGCCACCGGCTGGAACGATCGCCAACAGCGCACACACCGTATCGAAGAGGTACTTTCCGCTGTCGGGATGACATCAAAAACCTACAATATGCCCCATCAGATGTCGGGCGGCGAACAGCAACGCATAGTCATGGCCCGCGCCCTCCTCAACGAGCCGTCGCTCATCATAGCCGACGAACCCACGGGCAATCTCGATCCGGAGACAGCCGAACAGGTGATGGATCTTCTCTACCGTGTGTCTCGTTCGAACGGCCGTACCGTAATTGTGGCGACCCATAACACGGCCTTCCCGCGTCTGTTTCCAGGACGCATACTGCGTTGCGTAGACAAGAAACTGCTCGAATAAACCATGTACGGCCCCACGGTGTTGTATATGCAGAACTTTAACATAAAACACATATTATCATGAGTGATTTCAATCAACTTATTCAAGAAAACAAACCGACACTTGTAGACTTCTTCGCCACATGGTGCGGTCCCTGCCGCATGCAGGCTCCTATCCTCGAAGATGTAAAACAGCGTGTAGGCGACAAAGCCAACATACTCAAGGTAGACATCGATGCCAATCAGGAACTGGCAGCCCGCTACGGCGTACGTTCGGTTCCGACCCTGATAATGTTCAAAAACGGTGAGGCCGTATGGCGTGCCGTAGGCGTACAGCAGGCATCTCTGCTGGAAGAAAAAATCAAAGATCATCAGGAAACTAAATCCGACGAATTCTGAAAAAACTCCAACTCTCCTAATCATGACCACCGACAACAATACAGATAAACTGCTGGCCCAGTATCTGAACGAGGCCAAGCCTCTTCTTGTAGAATTTTTCAACCCTGAAAAAGAATGCTGTCAGGCAATGCAGCATGTAATCGACGACTTGCGCCACCGCATAGGCGACAAAGCCAATATCCTGCAGATCGACGGGAAAAACAACGAGGATCTCATGGCACAATATAAAATAGCCACATATCCGTCGTACATTCTCTTCAAAGACGGCCAGGAAGCATGGCGCGACAGCGGACGGAAACCGGTTCAGGAACTTGAACATATGGTACGCAGTTTCATCTGATCCACAACAAAGCTCCGCCGGATTTCAAAGCCCCGCGGGGCTTTTTTATTTGGCCAAACGCATGCTTATTCACCGTTATTTGCTATTTTTGCATAAGAATTACAACATATAACACCGACCATGCTCAAAGGTATAATCGCAATCACCGGCAAACCCGGTCTTTACAAGCTGCTTAGCCGCGGCAAGAACAATCTCATCGTAGAAAATATCACCACCGGCAAACGCACGCCCACCTATCCTCATGAAAAAGTGGTGTCAATTCCCGATATCTCCATATATACAGAAGGTGGCGACACACCTCTCACCGACGTATTGCAGAAAGTATACGAGGTAACCGAAGGCAAGCCGGTAGATCTCAAAAATTTCGCCGACGGAGATGCCCTTCGCGAATACTTCGGCACAATCCTGCCCGATTTCGACCGTGAACGCGTATACACTACGGATATCAAGAAACTCTTCTCCTGGTACAATATACTGATCGCCGCCGGAGTCACCGAATTCAAAAATCAGGAAATTGCCGAAGATCAGGCTGCAGAAGCCGCAGAGGCCGCAGACGAGGCCGAAACCAAATAATCGTCAATATTTATAGAAATTATTTCCTGTCACAAACAAAGGCGACAACCCTTCATCGAGTCGTCGCCTTTTTTTCTTACCTTATCAGCCATGTCATCACGTTTCCTATTAACTGCTCTTCTTATTTTTTACGTAGCGTCGCTGTCGGGAAAGACTCAAAAAACAGAACGTCAGAAATATGACGTCGCAGCATTTTTATATCCGGCCTATGCCTCTGACGATCCGCGTCTACGGCCTTTCTGGCCTATGGGTATCGGCGAATGGGAAACGGTAATGACTGTCGGCGACAGATATCCGGGGCATTACTGGAACCGCAAACCTCTCTGGGGATATATCAACGAGGCAGATCCTGCGGTAATGGAAATGGAAACCAACCAGGCGACAAGTCATGGCGTAAACGTATTCATCTTCGACTGGTACTGGTATGACGGGCGTCCGTTCATGGAGACTACCCTTGACAACGGCTTCCTAAAAGCCGCCAATGTCGACAAAATGCAGTTCTATCTCATGTGGGCAAATCATGATGTCCTCAATCTCTGGGACACGCGCCTGGCCCGCTACAACGAAAACAATGTAATCTGGACAGGCAAGGTCGACCGTGAGGAATTCGAAAAAATATGCCGCCGCAATATCGAGAAATATTTCAAGCATCCCCAATATTACAAAATCGACGGCAAACCTGTATTCATGATATACGATATTCCCCAGCTCATCGCAGGGCTTGGAGGCATTGAAGAGACCGCGGCTGCCTTACAGTGGTTTAAAGACGAGACAAAACGTGCAGGCTTCCCTGGACTCGAACTACAGATCACCATGTGGTCAATAAACCTCAACCACAGCGGACTCGATGCAGGAAAGACCGGAAATCCGAGCGACAATTTCGTAAAAAAACTCGGTTTCACCAGCGGCACACACTACCAGTTTGTTCACTTCACCGATGTCAACGACGACTATGAAAATATAATGAGCCGGGTGGAAAACGAATGGGCGCGTATCGACAGCACATACACTTTTCCATATTATCCGCACATAAGTGTGGGCTGGGACAACAGTCCGCGCACACAGCACAGCGCCGTAGTACGCAACAATACTCCCGAAAACTTCGAGAATGCTCTCCGCAAAGCCAAGGCATACGCCGACGCTCATCCTGGCCAGGCACCGCTCATCACCATAAACAGCTGGAATGAATGGACCGAAACAAGCTTCCTCCAGCCCTGTAATCTCTACGGATATGGCTATCTCGAGGCTATACGACAGGTTTTCGGCCCTAAAAAATAGACCGACATACTTGACCAATCCATTATCTATAATAACGACTTAAATGAAAAGAACATTCTCCACAGCAGGAATTATAGCATCCATTGCAATAATAGGAGCCACAGGAACCATGCAGGCCGGTGTAGTATCCGGACGGATAATCGCGGATGGAAAAGGTGTGGCAGGCGTTCCCGTATCAGACGGTTACACGATAGTCACGACTGATAAGGCAGGCCGCTATACACTTGAGACCGATAAAAAACTCGGATATATTTTCTATACTCTACCGGCCGGGTATGAGCCTGACACACTGAAAGCCGCCTGCGAACCGGCAATCTGGGCACATCTCGACAACGCCAATCCCGATTCCGACGAAATTCATGATTTTGAACTGTTCCCTGCCGACAACAAAAAATTCGATCTTGTTGTTGTGACAGATATCCATCTTGCAGACCGAGCCGACGATATCGCACAGTTCAAGGCCGGTTTCATGCCCCGGATAAGAGAATATGTGAAACAATCGGAAGTGCCTGTATATACCGTGGCACTCGGCGATCTCAGCTGGGACCGATACTGGTATACGAACGGCTACGGGCCATCAGACTTCACGGAAACCCTTCGCGAAGTCGAATACCCTACTCTGTTTTTTCCCGTGACAGGCAACCACGACAACGATCCGGCCATTCCTGAAGGCCCCGATACGGATTTCAAGGCTTCCGAACCATTCCGCAGGAATATGGCGCCGTCGTATTACTCATTCAATCTCGGAGATGCTCATATCGTGGTTCTTGACGACATTGTGTATAAAAACGAATTCAATCCGCAACGCAAATATGCCAAAGGAATTGTCGGTAACCGAAATTACGACGGCTATATAACCGACGAACAGCTCGACTGGCTCCGCCGCGATCTCGAACTTGTGGCCGATAAATCCAAGCCCCTTGTCATATGCATGCACATACCCGCATGGCGTCTAACATTCGACGGTAAATTCACAGCCTATCCGAGCCAGGGCAAAAACGGAGAAAATTCGATAAAGCTGGCAGAAACGGTGAAGGACTTCGAGAAAGTACGCGTACTTACCGGACATACACACTTCAATACACACGTCACCGCCCCCGACTATCCTAATATACACGAAGACAACGTATCGGCTCTATGCTGTATATTCTGGAATACCAAAGCCGTCGGCGGACGTGACATATGCTCCGACGGCTCGCCGGCAGCATTCAAAGTATATAGTTTCGACGGCAAGAATTTCACATCAAAATTCGAAGGCATCGCAGAATGCGACCGCAAACCGTTCCGCATCTACGATATGAATACAGTCAAAAACACATATGGCAACGACTCTCTGTATATAAAATATATCGAAACCTATCCGAAGCGTACAGATTATTCCAAATTCGACGACAATATGGTACTGATCAACATATTCGACTATGAAGACGCAGGCATTGTCACTGTGAGCGAAGAAGGCGAGATTCTGCCTGTAGAACGACTTATGGCCGACGATCCCATGCAGATCGCCGCTTATCCCGTCGAACTCTTCCGCCAGCTCGGCAAGGCGCCTGTCAATGATGCCGTTCGGGTTAACAATCATATGTTCATAGCCAGAGCAAAAACCGCAGACCGCCCTGTGACTGTCACATATACCGATGCCTACGGACATACAACCACCGAAATACTCGAGCGTCCGGGCCGTTTTGATATCGGGATGTAACGGAAAACAATTATTTCGGTGCGTGTGAATGCTAATCGGGGATTTTTGTTTAACTTTGCAATCCGAACAAGAAAGATTGAACATTAACATATATGATAAACCGTAGTTTAATCAGAATCAAGACCGTCCAGATTCTTTATTCGTTTCTGCTGACTCGAAAGGATTTCAAACTCGAAAATGCGCCTGCCGACACCGACAGCTCCCGCGAGCGTCAGTTCGCATATTCGGTTTATCTCGACCTCCTCATCTTACTTCTCAAACTGAACGGCATGCCTCTCGGCTCCGGCTCCGGACGTACCCTTGAAACCGATCCCGGCCTGAAAAAGAACCGCGTTGGCAAAGCCATGCGTGAGAATACGGATATGACGGCCCTGCTTATGAAAAACCGCAGCCGACTGTCTAAATTCGACTCGTGCCTTGATGAAATTCTCAGTTCCGTGACTGCTTCCGCAGTCTACGGCGACTACAAACGCAAGCGCAAACTCCAGATGGCCGACGATGTTGCGTTCTGGAATACCGTTTTCACAACTATAATACGCAAGCATAAAGGCGTAGAGCGAGTGCTCCGACGCGACGAGAATTTCAGCCATCTCGGCTTCGACAACGGCATGAAGATGTTCTCCGCGACCCTTATGTCGTTTGACGACACACGCGCCACATATCTCAAGGCGCGCAACGATCTCGACAAGTCGCTCGCCATGGCCTACGATCTTTACCATGCTCTCCTGCTCCTGCCGGTCTATATCACGCGTCTTCAGGAGGCCCGTCTCGACGAGGCCAAGAACAAATATCTGCCGACCGACGAAGATCTCAATCCGAGCCTGCGTTTCGTCGACAATCTTTATGTCAGGGCGCTTACCGAATGCGAGGCCCTCAGCGAATATGCCAAGGACAACGCCGACGCCGATCCGGCCAACTGGCGCGACAGCGATCTGCTGTTCGCCGGCCTTCTCGATCAGATCACGGCAAGCACGCTTTACAAAGACTATATGCAAAGCGAGCCCGGAGATTTTGCTACCGACGCAGCATTCTGGCGCGAGGTGACACGCTCGATCATCGTGCCGTCCGACGAACTGGCCGAAGCTCTTGAAAACCGCGCCGTATACTGGAACGACGATCTGGCCATCATGAGTACATTCGCTCTCAAGACAATGCGCCGTTCATATGCCGCGACCGACGAAGATTCGGCCGACAACGCACCGCAAGGAAGCGTGGGCAAGATAACTCTTCTGCCCAAGTTCATGAACGCGGCCGACGAAGCTTTCGGCTCCGAGCTCTTCGAGTTCGTCGTCAAGCATCGCGAGGAATACCGCGCACTCATCGACAGCTTCATCGATACGGAACAGTGGGATTCCGAACGTCTGGCATTCATGGACATAGTTATACTTCTCACTGCAATCGCCGAAATAGTGCATTATCCCTCGATTCCTGTACCCGTGTCGATGAACGAATATATCGAGATCGCCAATGACTACAGCACACCGCGAAGCGGAAGCTTCGTGAACGGAATACTCTACTCCGTTGTTAAAAAACTGTCGGCCGACGGCGTAATCGACAAAAAAATCTGACAAGCCGATAAAAACCATTAAACTGAAATACAATGCTTAACTACATCCTCCTCGACGGAGCACAGCCTGCCGGCGGCGGCATGGGCAGCATTCTCATGATTGTAGCGCTTTTCGTAGTGTTCTACTTTTTCATGATCCGCCCCCAGCAGAAAAGACAGAAAGAGATCAAAAAATTCCGCGAAGGCCTCGGCAAAGGCGACAAAGTGGTTACCGCTGGCGGTATCTATGGTACAATCCGCGACGTGAAAGACAATTCTTTCATCATCGAGATCGACAAGGACGTACGTATCCGCGTCGACAAGGGTTCTGTGTATCCCTCGGCCGAAGAAGCCAATCAGGCTACTCAGAATTCAGACCAGCAGAAATAATAATTTCCTAAAGACCGGCAAGACCTCAGGACAGACCGGAGAGACAATTTTCCGTCTGAACGGCTACCGTCCCACCATTGATCCGGTCTGTTATCCTCTGCAAGATGGATATCAAGGAACAATTCGGCAAAGTAATGGCCGCGGTGCGTTCGCGCCGTGGCCGTGACTCTTTGATGTTCCTCCTGTTCGTGGCCATTTCAGCCGTGCTATGGCTTGTACTGTCGCTTAACGAAGAGGAGCAGTTCGATGTGCGCCTGCCAATGAAAATCACTCATGTCCCCGACTCCGTGACTCTCATAAGTCCGGGGCCCGAGGCTCTTAATGTGAGTCTGCGAGCACGCGGCACCCAGGTAATCAAAATGCTGGCGGGCGCAATGCCGACAGTCAACATCGACTTCAGGGCATACCGCTCCAACGGCATGCTCCATCTCAACTCTACCGAACTTAAAGCTCTCGCACGTACTACGGCGGGAGGCTCCCAGGTAAGTGTAGTCTATCCCGACTCACTGTCGATCCCATATACGACGCATCCGGGTTTCATCATGCCCGTAAATATCGATTACAAGGTCACTACAGGCCCACAGTCGGCACTCAACGGCCGTCCACGCATATCGGCCGACAGCGTGAAGGTGTTCATGGCGCCGGGTCTTGCACTGCCCGACAACTATAATGCCGTAACCACCGAACCTATAAGACTTACCGGACTCAGCGACAGCGAGACGCGCCGCGTGCGCCTCCTCGGACCATCCGGATCAAGAATCATTCCAGACAGTATCGATGTGTCGTTCGAAGTCGAGCCTCTTATCTTCAAAAGCCGGAAAGTGGTCATTGAACCGGTCAATGTACCTGAAGGCACGAAACTGATCACATTTCCCGCTCAGATCGACGTATTCTATATGGTGCCGATGAGTGCCTACGTGAAAAGCGACCCTCACTTCCGCATCGTAGCCGATTACAGGCGTATCGACCATAACAATCCGTCGAAGATGATGAAGCTTACTCTCCGTGATGTGCCATCGAATCTGCAAAACGTACATCTGTCGGTGGACAGCGCCGAATATATAATCGAGCACAGATGAAACGTCTCATAGCTATTACCGGCGGTATCGGATCCGGGAAATCTGTCGTATGCCGGATCCTACGGATTCTCGGCTATCCCGTCTACGACTGCGACAGCCGAGCCAAGGCTCTGATGGATGCCGATGAGGCCATAAAGAAACGTCTTGTCAAGGGAATCGACGAACTTGCGGTTGTCGACGGAATCATAGACCGAAAACTTATCGCGTCGGTTGTTTTCGCAGATTCCGCCAAACTTGCGGCGCTCAATTCCATAGTCCATTCAGCGGTGAAAGAAGATATCGCGCTTTGGGTAGCCGCACAGGAGACAGACCTTACATTCGTCGAAACGGCTATTCTATATGAAAGCGGTCTCAATCTGATGGTCGATGCAGAATGGCGTGTGGAATCGCCCCTCGAACTGCGTATCGAACGTACCATGAAGCGTAGTGGCCTCTCCCGCGAAGAGGTGAAAAGCCGCATAGCCGCACAAAAAACAGAAGCTCCCGACAGCGCTCCGCCACTACGCCTTTTTACAATCAGCAATGACGAAATCCATGCCCTACTCCCGCAAATCGAGGAGTTGACGGGTACAATCATCTGAATCACATGAAATCATCTTTGCTTTATGCCGTATTGCCGGCCCTACTCCTCACGGCCTGCGACACAACCCGTACCGAAGCTGACCTTCTCGAACCGGTCGACTATGTGAACCCATACATAGGAAACATCAGTCATCTGCTTGTTCCGACCTTCCCGAACGTACATTTGCCCAACAGTATGCTGCGTATGGTGCCTGAACGTGGTGATTTCACGTCCGACCGTCTTAACGGACTACCTGTAATCGTCACCAACCACCGCGAAAAATCAGCCTTCAATCTGTCGCTCGTCCAGGGAGACAGCGCAACTTTCGCACCGGTGACAGCATACAGCTACGATAACGAAGATCTGAAACCCTACCGTTACTCCGTGTTTCTCGACGAAGCCGGCATCTATGTCGACTTCGCACCGGCACCCCGGTCGGCAGTCTATAAACTGAAAATGAAAGACCACGGGCCCTCATATCTCACTCTCAACTCGCGCGAAGGAACCTTGAAAACATCAGGCAATGCCATTAAAGGCTATCAGGACCTCGATAACGGAGTACGGATATATCTTTACATGGAATCGGAGCAGAAGCCGACAGGCTCTTTTGCCATCAGGGAGGGACATATCGTCGCAGCCGACTCGGCGAGAGGACACGATGCCTGCATGGCTCTGCGCTACGATGACAATGTAAAAGCACTCAATATCCGCTACGGAGTCTCGTTCATAAGCGAAGAACAGGCCGAACGAAATCTAAGGCGCGAAATAACATGCTATGACGTAGATTCTGTTGCCGGAGCCGCACGCCGGATATGGAACGAGACTCTCGGACGTATCGAAGTCGAGACTTCCGACGACAACGACAAGACCCTGTTCTACAGTTCGCTCTACCGCATGCATGAACGTCCGGTATGCCTCAGTGAAGACGGACGATACTTCAGCGCATCGGACGGTAAAGTGCACGATGACGGTGGTCAACCATTCTATACCGACGACTGGATATGGGATACCTACAGGGCCGCCCATCCCATGCGCGTGATAATCGAGCCTGAAATCGAGCTGAACATACTGCGCTCATATCTGCGCATGGCCTCGCAAACCGACAGTCTGTGGATGCCTACATTCCCGGAAATAACCGGCGACACCCGCCGCATGAATTCCAACCACGGCGTAGCAAGTATCGCCGACGCATATGCCAAAGGACTCACGGACTTCGATCTTTCTCTCGCATACGAGGCTTGCCGCCGTGGAATCGAGAACAAGACTCTCGCTCCGTGGTCGGGACTGCCGGCCGGCGAACTCGACCGCTTCTATAAGGAACGTGGCTATATCCCGGCACTCGCCCCGGGAGAAAAAGAATATATAGCAGAAGTCCATCCGTTTGAAAAGCGGCAGCCTGTCGCCGTAACTCTCGGCACAGCCTACGACCAATGGTGCCTGTCGCAAATCGCAGGTTTTCTCGGCAACAGTTCCGACAGTATCCGCTATGCCGAAGCCTCGCGGAACTACCGCAACCTGTTCAATGCCGACACCCGATTCTTCCATCCGAAAGATTCGGCAGGCCGATTCATCGAACCTTTTGACTACCGCTGGCCCGGTGGTATGGGCGCGCGCGAGTATTACGGCGAAAACAACGGCTGGATATACCGCTGGGACGTGCCGCACAATATCGCCGATCTAATTGAATTGATGGGAGGCCCCGACGCTTTCTGCGACGAGCTCGACAGAACTTTCAACGAATCACTCGGACGCAGCAAATTCGACTTCTATTCTCAGCTTCCCGACCATACCGGCAATGTCGGTCAATTCTCCATGGCAAACGAGCCGAGTCTTCACATACCGTATCTCTACAATTATGCCGGACGCCCGTGGATGACGCAGAAGCGTATCCGTACACTTCTGCGCCAATGGTTCCGTAACGATCTCATGGGCATGCCGGGCGACGAAGACGGCGGCGGCATGACTGCATTTGTCGTTTTTTCGATGCTCGGATTCTATCCGGTAACACCGGGATTGCCCGAATACCAGATAGGCTCTCCGATGTTCGACCGTGCTGTCATAAATCTTGAAAACGGTAAGAAATTCGAGATCATAGCTGAGAACAACTCACCGAAGAATAAATATATACAGTCGGCCACGCTCAACGGCGAACCTTTGAAAGGCACCGTGCTAAAACATTCCGATCTTGCCTCCGGAGGACGTCTCGTCTTTGTCATGGGGCCTGAAGCACGCCGCTGACGGTAGATTGTCAAAGAACTATTTTTCTGGAGACGGATCCTGTATTTGCATTTATACTTGCGATATAGATTCCGGGCTTAAGAGTCGACGTAGAAATATTGCGATCTGAAGATTCAAGTACCCTTGTACCTGACATATCGTATAGCGCAAGCGAATCGAAATCTCCGTCGACAACTATCCGGGCGCCATCGACTGTAATCCGCGTAGCGGAACCTTCGCTCACAAGCGATTCAACCCCTGCGAGCGAATTGTAACCGATACGCTCAAGCCATTCTGAAATCATGGAATGGCATGCGGAAGTCTGCGACGATCGTATCCACAGGCTCGGAGTAAGGAAATCGCCTCCGGGCACGAGTCTATGCGCATCCGCTTCCACCCCGCTTATGCCGCTGCTCGCACTTGACACGATAAGACCAATCTTCTTTCCTGCCAACCTGGCACCGTTATGGAACAGAAAAGTCTGCAACGGTGCGGCCATATTGCTCCACCAGAGCGGCGCTGCGATAATAAACGCATCATAATCGGCGAAATCAACATCTACCGGTTTTATTTCCGGGTAGGAGGCTGCACTATCAGGATTGTTGCGTATGGCTGAGATCAGTGCGCTTCCGAGAGCATAGTTATTGGCGGCGTAGTCCAGCCCTTCCTGAGCCGGCTCGATCCTTACGATATCGGCGCCTGTCTGCTCCTGAAGATCGGATACGATACGGTGAACGTTATTAGTGAAACTATAATATACAATAAGCGTTTTCGCATTGGCACACACAGCCAGCGACACAAGAGCAAGGATAATCGTCAATCTTTTCATATCCAATTATTTCAGACAGTTATATTGTTCATCTGTCACTGGCTTAAGCCATATATTCTCCGTGTTATCGCCGGGTACTGAAAACGCGAGATGTGCGAACCAGGAATCTTTTGCAGCGCCGTGCCAATGCTTTACATTGGCGTGTATGTGAATTACAGTACCCGGAAGAATCTCTACAGCCGGTTTTCCTTCCTCCTGGTACCAGCCACGGCCGGCCACTCCTATAAGCATCTGCCCTCCACCTGCGGAGGCCTTGTGTATATGCCAGTTGTTACGGCATCCCGGCTCGAAGGTTACATTGGCGAAAGGTATCTGCCCGTCCGATATGGAGGCGAGGTAACTATTGCCGGTAAAATAGGCCGCATATGCGGTATTCGGCTCTCCTATAGGGAATATCATCTCCCGCTGGAAAGTAGCTTTGGCATCCTCGCCGGCGATATCATCGTTCCATACCTCTTTCGCCAGACGAAATGCGGCCCAGGCCTTAGGCCAGCCGGCATAAAAACCGATATGGGTTATGATTTCTGCGATTTCAATGCGTGTGATACCATTGTTTTTAGCCGACTGAAGATGAAATGTCAGCGAACTGTCGGTAATACCCTGGGATATAAGCGACGTGATCGTCACGAGACTGCGGTCGCGCAGAGACAGCAGATCGTTGCGGCTCCATACTTCTCCGAAAAGAACATCATCGTTGAGTTCGGCGAATTTTGGAGCAAAATCGCCAAGTTGATCCCGCCCTGCTGTCTGGATTATTTTCTGCTGTGCCATAAGATTGAGATTTAATGTCAGTATACCAAGTATCAGAATTAAAATTTGTTTTTTCATATTTGTTGATTTTTCAGAATCCCACCTGCTTTTGTTGTTCTGCATTATATCGGTCGCCGGTCACGGGAATAGCGGCGACCTCCGCTTCGAGCCGATTCCATTCCTCAGGCGATACCTCAAAACCGAAGGTGCGGAGATTCTCTTCGAGATGCGACAGTTTGGTTGTTCCGGGTATGGGTACAATCCACGGAGCCTTCTGTAACAGCCATCCGAGCGCTACCTGAGCCGGAGTCATGCCGCGAGTACGGCCGAATGCATGCAGAACATTGACAATGCGCATATTGGCTCTCATTGCGTCCGGCTGAAACCTCGGAAGGGTATGTCGGTTATCATTATTTCTGTCAAATACAGTATATTCGTTGAGAGATCCGCCAAGAAAACCTCTGTTGAGAGGGCTATAAGGCACGAAGCCAATGCCCAGTTCGCGACAAACATCAAGAACTCCGTTCTCTTCCACTTCCCGGTGCATCAGATGATACTCGCTCTGGATTGCCGTAAGCGGCTGCACGGCATGGGCCTTGCGTATCGTCTCGGGACTGACCTCGCACATGCCCCAGTGCAGTACTTTTCCCTCGCGGATAAGATCGCCTATCGTTCCGGCGACATCCTCAACCGGTGTGGCCGGGTCGAATCGATGCTGATAGAACATAGGGATACAGTCGGTACGCAGACGACGCAACGATTCCTCGCAATAACGTCGTATTGTCGCAGGGCGGCTGTCCTGCCGTCCTGTACCCTTGCCGTCGATCACTTCATGACCGAATTTAGTAGTAACGCTGATTTTTCCTTTAAACCGCGACAGCGCCTCTCCGGCAAGATTCTCATTTGTAAGCGGCCCGTAGATTATGGCTGTATCAAACAATGTCACACCACGTTCAACCGCCTCATGCAGCAGACGTATACACGACTTCCTATCAGGATGCTGCGATCGGTTGTATGTCATACCCATAACGCCGAAACCGAGAGCCGACACCTCGAAGGCAGCGGCACCGGATCCGAGAGTCCGACGAGGAATATCCGTACGCGGCGCAAGGTCTTTGCCGCCCCCGACAACCGACGCTGCAGTCATGACCCTTCCGAATGCCGGAGAGACAGCCATGGCAACGCCGGCAAGACCGAGCGTTCTGAGAAAATGCCGCCGGTTCATATCACTCACCATCGATTTCGATTTTTCTGATGACTCGTGCAGGATTTCCTGCTACTACAGTCATCGGTTCCACATCTTTCGTCACTACACTGCCCGCTCCGACAACCGCCCCATACCCGATTCTTACACCGGGAAGAATGGTGGAATTTATACCGATCCAGACTTTATCCTCAATGACTATACGCCGTCCACAGGTAGCACTCCGGTTTGCAGGATCCAGATCGTGGTTTATCGTTATGAGATTGACTTTCGGACCGATGAAAACATCGTTTCCAATGTCGATACCGCCACGGCCGAAGAAAGTACAGCACTGCTGTATGAAACAGCGCTCACCAATAACGACAGGTTGCCCGTAATCGATATAGAGAGGAGGCAGCACAACTGTACTCTCCGGCAAGTGCTTGCCAAGAATCACGTCCATCAGTTCATGTACACGTTTCTGATCGCGCACACTCACCCCGGCAAGTTCCTGTGCGGTTTCCATCATGGTGAAAATATCATCGATCAGAACATCGTAACCCGGATCTTCAGGCGAGACCATCTCACCGCTCAAGTCTCTTGAAAAAATATCATTCATCGTTCTTAGAGAGTGTTTGAAATTGACTTATGTTAAGATTTAGAAAAGATTTCCGAGAATGTTTTGAGATTGAATGAAGGAATTATGGGGCTCCATAATGACTGAATGAAAGCTCAAAACAGGCCGGAAAGACCTCTAAAGATTTCATAAAGTTAAATTCAAACACTCTCTTATTTTTTAACGATGCAAAATTAATCTGAAAGTCGACGGAGCGCTTTGCTGTAAAGTCCAAATATATTTGTTGTGAAGCTCAATTTTCATGTTCTGTCGGAGCAACCCCGAAAGTATCTTTATAAACTTTCGAGAAATGAGACAGATTCCTGAAACCCACCTCATAACATATATCCGACACTTTCCGACCACCTTTACGGATAAGTTCGTGAGCTGCATGAAGGCGACGTCGTATAAGCCATTTCTGAGGTGTCAGATCGCTGTAATGCCTGAAATCGCGCTTGAAAGTCGAGAGGCTGCGTCCGGTATAATACGCCATCTCGGCCATCGACAGTTCATTCATATAGTTCTTTTCCATGAACTCCAGAATATCTATCTTCCAGGGATCCATGAAATCGAACAGCGATGCATAGAGACTGTGATCGGTATTGAGAAGTACATATACGCCTTCGGTCATTTTAAGCTTAAGGATTTCTTCGGCAGGCTTTATCCCGGCATCGAAATATGGAATGACCGACTCGAAAAGACTGCGGATGTCGGGTCTGGCAGCAGGAAGCACACGCAGACTCGCCTTGTCGCGCATGGCATCTGCAGGAATCTCCCGTCTGTTCAGACTCCGATAGAACTCCCGAAGAAATTCTTTGGAAAATTTCAGCACTATCGAGCGGTAAGGACAGCCATCCTTCACACGTTTTTGCAGCCACATACGGTTATCGCGTCTCATAAAGGCGCAATCGCCCGCATGTAATATGGTTTTCCTGTTTCTCTCTGTAATTTCCAGTTCTCCGGAATAAATATAGATCAGAGTATGCTCGCGGTTGCAGTGCGCACAACCACGATCGTCGGTAAAATAGCTTGCGACAAAAACATTAGAACAATCGAAAACATCAAGTCTCTCCATATCATCAATTAATTATCCGCTGCAAAAATACAGCGAAAATAATATATTCACTTTGCTGAGAGGCTCATTTTATTCAATGAAGTTTATAATACGACTTTTCATGTTCAAAGGTTGCTGATCATTCAGTTCGAGCGATTTGACCATATGTAACGTCTCTTTCTTATATTTCTGAAAATGAGACGAGGCGATGTGTTCTTCATAGGCCCGTCGACTGGCATATGTCTCAAGAATTGTAATTCTACATGGGTTTTCCTTTTCCGTTACGGCATACATTGTCAGCACCCCCGGTTCTGTCCGCAAGGAAATTTCACCGACTTCAGCGGCATATCCCATATACTGCTCTAAATAATCGGGATATATTTCTATTTTTGAAAGACGTACAATGCCGTCTTCTTCCATCTGTGATTTGGCACACAAGGAAGAATCCTTGCCAAGATGAAGACACTTTCCAATTATTTCACCTGTAGCGATATACGAATAAGTCGGAAATTCAAACAGTACCGGCTTCAGTCTATTGTAATCGGGACAACCCTGTGCATCGAGAATATCTCTATCGGCGTAAGTACTGGCGACAATACAGACAAAATTATCGAAGCCGTCCGTTTTATAGACATCAACCACATCACATTCCATAACAAGAGGAGAAGCATCGATCACCGGACTTCCGTTAACACCGAAATGATAATCGAAAACCGAAGATTTGTCGACAACAGCTCCGCTTACACTTCCGACATAATCGGCTTTCGGAAGCATTGCGCGATCCACCATATTAATTGACAATTTCTTAGATCTGATTATTCCAGAATTAGTGTAATGTCTGTCACTCATACTCACAAGAATACGATCATGTCCAATTATTCCGACATGAGCCACCAGCAGCCAGTTTACTTTACCATCGACTTCCGCGCCGACAATAGTTACCGGCATGGGATAGAGAACGAGTCTGCTTCCAATATTTTTCTTTTCCGTTATTTCCATTAACTTAGAGTCATATAATTTCTCTTTAGAGCCGTCTCCTCGACATGAAACAAGTATAACGAAGAGAATCAGCGAAGTATATATCAAATTTTCCCGTTTGTTCATCTCTGCTCTGGCCCTAATTCCTGAAAATTGTACGTTACGACTTGTTTGTATCGCAAAATTAAGAGCCTGTTCGCAGATGGATGTATCCGAATCTCCCGAAATCATACCGATTTGACGGTAAGTTTTTCACAAGATAAATAATTATAACTAAATTTGTATCTGTAAACTCCCTGTGAATACTCATGCCTAAAATTCTGAAAGTAAACACTCCGTCGGATTACAGCCGGTATCACGGTCTACCGGCACGTCACCCGCTCATAGCTGTCATCGAGTATTCTCGTATCGCTCCTGTACGCCACAGCCTGAACAGCTACGATGTCTATGGTATCTTTCTACAAGAGAACAATGACCTCGACCTTCTGTACGGCTGCGGCAAATATGACTATAAAAACGGTTCTCTGATATGTGTCGCGCCCGGACAAATCGGCGGCAAGGAGGATAACGGGGAACGCTCGTTCATCGGCGGCTGGGCGCTTCTGTTTCATCCCGACCTGTTGCGCGGGACAAGCCTGCGCAAGGAAATCGAAAACTATTCGTTCTTTGATTATCGTATAAACGAGGCTCTGCACATGAATTCCGCCGAACACCGGACAATCGTGTCAATACTCAGGAAAATCGAAGAGGAAATAGAAAACCCGTCTGACGATTTCCAAAACGAAATTCTTGTGGAATACATAGCTCTATTGCTGAAATTCTGCAAACGCTTCTACCACCGGCAATTTCTTACACGGAAACCGGCGAACACAGATATTCTGGTAAAATTCGAGGATTTATTACGGACGTACTATTCCGACGGAAGTATGTCGCATGACGGACTGCCTACCGTAAACTATTGCGCCGAAAAACTATGCATGTCGCCGAATTATTTCAGCGACCTCATAAAGAAAACAACGGGAGTGAGCGCCGGCACTTATATACGTAAATTCGTTATCGGACGTGCGAAAGACGAACTCGCCGCAGGAATGTCGGTTTCGGAAGTGGCATATCGCCTCGGACTGGAATATCCACAGCATCTCAGCCGTATGTTCAAAAAAGAAACCGGCGTGACACCCTCTGAATATATCCGCTCCCGCAGTATAAAAAGACAATAAACATACATATATGAACAATAACAACCTCGATATATTTGATCTTCTGAAATCAGGAAAATGGATGAACGGCTTTGCCGACGGCATCGGAGATGCCCTCGTGCGTTGCGAAGATTTATGTTTTCAGCTCAACAACACAGCACCGTCCGACAGGGAAAAACGCAACACACTTGCAAAACGGATTTTAGGCCATATCGGAAACAACTTCGTAATTCACAGTCCGTTCCTGTGCGATCTTGGATTCAACATACAAATCGGAGAGAATTTTGTAGGCAATTTCAATCTTGTCATTCTCGACGAGGCCGAAGTCACGATCGGAGATAATGTTTTCATCGGACCCAACACCACGATATGTACGGTGATTCATGATTATAACGCCGAACGACGCAACGCCGGAATCATGCGTTCTTTGCCGATACGGATACATGACAACGTATGGATAGCAGCTAATGTCGTCGTATTGCCCGGTGTGACAATCGGCGAGGGTGCCATAATCGGAGCCGGAAGTGTGGTTACCAAAGATGTCGCGCCACGGACTATCGTGGCCGGAAATCCGGCAAAATTCATTCGCAACGCCGATTCGCAATAGCCGATTCTCCTCTGTTTCGCGTCTGTATTTCTCAAAAAGGCAAAAAAACGGGCCGGAATGCTGTATTGTCGTTTTTTTTTGCGACCTTTGCATCTTGAATTGCCACAATTTTGACAATAATGCAGTTTACAGCACAGCAGATAGCTCAATATATAGGAGGCCGTGTCGACGGCGACCCGGAAGCGGCGGTATCCACCTTCGCCAAAATCGAGGAAGCCACTCCCGGCTCTCTCACATTTCTTGCCAATCCCAAATACACACATTTCATATATGACACAAAAGCCTCGATAGTCCTTGTAGGCAACGATTTCGAGGCAGAAAAGCCGATCGCGGCCACTCTGGTACGCGTGGCTGATCCCTACAGTTCGCTTGCCCGGCTTCTGGAACTGGCATCAACAGCCATGCGTCCCGAGCATAAAGGAATCGAACAGCCTTGTCACATATCGGATGGCGTAGCCGTGCCTGATTCATGCTATGTCGGCGCGTTCGCCTACATAGGCCAGGGCGTCAAATTGGGCAAAAACGTAAAAATATATCCCCAGGCCTACATCGGCGACGGAGTCGAGATAGGCGATGACACGACGGTATATGCCGGAGTGAAAATATACCACGGTTGCCGAATAGGGCGTCGCTGCGTGCTCCATAGCGGAGCTGTGATCGGAGCCGACGGATTCGGATTCGCCCCTGATGCCAATGGTGTCTATCATAAAATAGAGCAGATCGGCATCGTTGAGATCGAAGACGACGTCGAGATCGGAGCAAATACCACAGTCGACCGATCGACCATGGGCCGCACGCTGATCGGCCATGGCGTGAAACTCGACAACCTCATTCAGATCGCTCACAATGTAGAGATCGGTCACGATACCGTCATGGCATCGCAAGTCGGTATTGCCGGATCTACCAAAGTCGGTTCAAACTGCATGTTCGGCGGTCAGGTAGGTATTTCAGGCCATATAAGTATCGGCGACTGCACTCAGATAGGCGCTCAGAGCGGTATACCTAAAAGCGTGGCTGCAGGTAGCCGTATAATGGGATCTCCCGCAGTTCCGATGGGCGACTTCGCCCGTCTGTGTGCCTATCAGAAAAATCTCGGCGACCTGTTCGCGAAAGTACGCGAACTCGAAAAGAAACTAAACGAAAAATAAATCAATCGACCTCATATATTTACTTCCATGAAGCAGGTAACATTAAAAGGCGAGTTCATAGTCGAAGGCAAAGGTCTTCATACCGGCGCACACCTTAAAGCCACTTTCTGCCCGGCTCCCGACAACCACGGATACAAGATACAGCGCACAGACATAGAAGGTGAACCCACCATCGATGCTCTCGCAGAAAACATCGTCGCAACACAGCGCGGCACAGTCGTAGGCAAAGGCGACATCACTGTCAGCACCATTGAGCACGCAATGGCGGCTCTCTATGCCCTTGGGGTGGACAACTGCCTGATCCGTGTCGACGGTCCTGAAATTCCTATACTCGACGGCAGCGCCAAGCCTTTTGTCGACGCCATCCAGAGCGTAGGACTCGAAGAACAGAATGCCGACAAGGACTTCTTCTATGTGAAGCACAAAGTTGAAGTCGTAGATCCCGAAACCGGCTCGAAGCTCATGCTTCTGCCCGACGACGAATTCAGCCTCGACGTGAAAGTCAATTTCGAGTCCGACGTACTCGACAACCAGTATGCCACACTCGACCATGTATCGGAATTCGCCGAGGAAATCGCTCCGGCCCGCACTTTCGTGTTCGTGCGCGATGTAGAGCCTCTCCTTAAAGCAGGCCTCATCAAGGGCGGCGATCTCGACAACGCCATCGTGATCTATGAAAGCCCCAAGACCCAGGAAGAACTCGACCACATAGCCGACGAAATGGGTGTTCCCCGCCACGACGCTTCCGTATTCGGATATATCAACGAAAAGCCGCTTTTCCACTCCAACGAGCCGGCCCGCCATAAACTGATGGATCTTATCGGCGACATCGCACTCATCGGACGTCCGTTGCGAGGCCGCGTAATAGCCACCAAACCGGGCCATACCATCAATTCGCAGCTTGCAAAGGCTATCCGCTCGGAAATCAAGCGTCAGGAAGTACAGGCTCCCCCCTACAATCCCAACGCCGAGCCTCTGATGGACAACAATACCATCCGCGGCTATCTGCCCCACCGCTATCCCTTCCTTCTTGTCGACAAGGTAATCGACAAGAGCGACAACTATATCGTCGGCGTCAAGAACGTCACCACCAACGAACCGTTCTTCCAGGGCCATTTCCCGCAGGAACCCGTCATGCCCGGCGTACTTCTCGTAGAGGCCATGGCTCAGACCGGCGGCCTGCTGGTACTCAGTGTTGTCGACGAGCCCGAACGCTACTCGACATACTTCATGAAGATAGACAACGTGAAGTTCCGTCAGAAAGTCGTTCCCGGCGATACCCTCATCTTCCATGTATCGTTCATGACACCCCTGCGCCGCGGCATGGCCGTGATGAAAGGCCGCGCTTTCGTCGGCGAGAAAGTGGTGTGCGAATGCGAGTTCATGGCACAGATCATCAAGAACAAATAAACCAAAATCAGGCAAATCATGATTCATAATCTGGCTTGCGTAAATCCCGATGCCAAAATAGCCGACGACGTTCTCGTCGGCCCTTTCACCACTATTGACAGTAACGTCGAGATCGGTGAAGGCTGCAAGATCGGGAGCAACGTCACCATTCTCTCCGGCGCCCGTATCGGACGTAACGTCACCATTTTCCCCGGTGCCGTTGTAAGCGCCATTCCCCAGGATCTCAAATTCCGCGGCGAGGAAACCGTAGCCATAATCGGCGACGGAACCACACTGCGCGAATGCACCACCGTAAACCGCGGCACAGCCTCGAAAGGCAAGACCGTCGTAGGTTCGAACACCCTGCTGATGGCATACACCCATGTCGCACACGACTGTGTGATAGGCAACAACGTGATAGTAAGCAACGCCACACAGTTCGCAGGCGAAGTGGTGGTCGATGATTTCGCCGTTATCGGCGGAGGCAGCCTTATCCACCAGTTCTGCCACATAGGTTCGCACGTTATGCTTCAGGGCGGCGCTCTTGTCAACAAGGACATTCCCCCGTATATCCGTGCGGCACGCGAACCGATTTCGTATGCCGGTATCAATATCGTCGGCCTCAAACGACGCCGTTTCACCAACGAGACCATCAACGAAATCGAGGAAATATACCGCCTGCTCTATAACAGCGGCATGAACGTTACCGAGGCTGTGGCTCACATCGAAAGCGAAGTGGCTCCCAACGAAGTGCGCGATGCAATCCTCAACTTCGTCAAGAACTCCGAACGCGGCATAGTCCGCGGCTACTGAAATAAATTATGAATTAGGGATTATGAATTCAGTGCCTGAACCAGTAATTCATAGTTCATCATCCATAATTTGTAATTTCATAATTCATAATTAGATATAGAATCCGGCCGGAGGGTCCGTCGCGCGTTCTTCCTGTAAAGGGCGTGAGGAAAGTCCGGGCAACGCAGAGCACCATATTTCCTAACGGGAAGCTATCGGTAACGGTAGAGTAATGTGACAGAAAACTACCGCCCGTTACGGCGGGTAAGGGTGAAAAGGCGAGGTAAGAGCTCACCGGGCGCGACGGCGACATCGCGTGCCGCACATCTTATGGGTTGCAAGGTCAAGTATACCGGCATTTAAGGGCTGCTCGTCCATTGCCGGGGGGTAGACTGCTCACCGCTCCTTCGGGAGCCAGATAAATGACGGACGGTGCTGTGCATCTCTCTTTCGGGAAAGTACACACGCCACATAACCCGGCTTATACTCCGACCGGATTTTTTTATAATTAAGAATTGAGAATTTATAATTAGAAGCTCTCCGACAAGACCTCTATCCATAAGTTATAAATTCTTCATCATAAATTATCAATTTATAAAATTCCACTTCTGCACATGGCTAAAAACGAATGGTTTACGTTTCCCGCGTCCGATGATGAAGGCCGCACAATAATTGTGACCGGCCGGATAGATGTCGAGAAATATCGCTCACGCGAAAGAAACAGTATCCGTGTGGAAGTGACATTGCCTTATACTCCCGAAGGCGAACTCGGCTTCCCCGGAGAACAAGATGCCGAAATGCTCGAAAAAATAACCGAAGCTTTCGAAGAAGCTCTCAAAGGGAAAAACACAGCTCTACTCACGGGAATATACACCGGAGCGGGCGAGCGTAACTGGGTGTTCTATACTTTCAGCACAGACGTTTTCGGCAGTTTCCTGAACCGGACTCTTGCTCCTTTCCCGCCGCTGCCTCTGAAAATCTATGCTGAAAATGATCCGGAATGGGCAGAATACGACGAAATGCGTGCCATCTGTTCCACTGCCGTCGAAGCCGGACTCTCCGACATCATCGACTGATATTCCTCAAACGGAATACTTCCTATAATACCATGCCATGAAAAGATTTCTGCCTTTTTTGCTGATCCTGCTGGCTTCCTGTGCCAACAAGACAGACGACAGAGCGACCACTGAAAACGAGTACACCACTCCGATCGATTCGATTGTGCTCAGCGATCCCTTCGTGCTTGCTGATTCTGCCTCACAGACCTACTACATGACAGGCACCGGAGGCAAATTGTGGAAAAGCAAAAATCTCGAAATGTGGGCCGGCCCTTACGATGTAGTGGAGATCGACACAACTTCATGGATGGGGCCACACCCTATGATATGGGCGGCAGAACTACATCAATATAACGGGAAATACTACTACTTCGCCACATTCACCAATCAGGCCGACAGTATAGGCACATTCAAGGGTGCACGGCTCGAACGCCGGGCCTCACACATTCTTGTGGCTGACACACCCGACGGCCCCTATCGTCCGATATCCGACAAACTAATTCTGCCTGCCGACAAACTCACGCTCGACGGCACTTTCTGGATAGATACCGACGGAAAGCCCTATATGGTCTACTGCTGGGAATGGCTTCAGAACTGGAATGGCACCATTGAGAAAATAGAACTTGAACCGGACCTCTCGACATCGACAGGCGAAAGCTGCATACTTTTCCGCGCTTCCGACTCTCCATGGAGCCGTGAGATCGTGGAAGGCAAGGAAGGCCCGAACCGTGTGACCGACGGCCCATTCCTTTTCAGGACTGAAAACGGACGTCTCGGCATGCTCTGGACAAGCTGGATATACGATGTATATACACAGGGGGTAGCTTATTCTGAAAGCGGTACGCTCAATGGCCCGTGGAGCCAGCAGACGCAGCCCATCACACCTCCGAATTACGGCCACGGCATGCTCTTCCGTACATTCGACGGCCGGACACTCATGTCTGTACACAGCCACGACGACAGCCGCGGATACTACCACCGTCAGCCGCACTTCTTCGAAGTAGATCTAAGCGGCGATACTCTGTCTGTAAGGTAATCACCTGCCTGTGCCGAAGCGAGATGTATCGACACTTGTGTCTTTCGGTTTGAAACCGTTGAATCGCCAGATAAACGAAAGTTTAAGATTCCGCTCCATTTCGTGGGCAATCATTCTATAATCCTGACCTGCGTCATCGATGGTAAGACGGGGATTCCACGTATTGAATATATCGTTGCACTTCAGATCGATCTCGCAGCAGCGCTTGCGCCCGAACTGCCATTTTACGCCGGCATCGACCTTCCAGAACGAATTGAAGCGTCCCGGCCCCTGGATCTGGCCTGTGATATACGCCACATCTACCGATAATGAGACCGGACACGAAGAAGAGAACCTGACGGTGTTGTTGAGAGATCCATAGAAGCCCCATTTCTTATTGTCGAAACTTATATCGTGAAAACGACGGGCCTTTTCGCGTTTATTCATGATATTGGCCACGACGATAGTATTGAAAACCGTTCCTATATCGATCGGAGCATGCAACTGTAACCCGACAGTGCGCGAAAAATCCATATTTACGGTCTGGAAAAGCAAATGCAGATCATCGGACTTCTGATACGGCAGCTGAACGGCATATTTATCGGCATACAGCACATAGAAGGTCGCCGCATATTTCTGATTCAGGATATAGTTCAGCTGACCCGAATAATTCATATAAGGCTGCAAAGCCGGATTACCCGCGATGGCAGAATAATCGTTGACATAAGCTGTGGCCCCATGCAATTCCCAGTATTGCGGATAGACGCGTTGCGAAGTGAGGCTTAGCTGGAAAATGCTCTTCGGAGTCTTATAGTAGGTGGCTCCAAGCTGCGGAACGAAATTCCAGTTATGCTGATAATCATTGTGGAAGTATTCCGCCTTTGCTGATGCCGAAAACGACAGCCCATCTTCCAATGACGCCTGCACGCCTATATAAGCGTCGGCCACATCTTCTGTCAGCACATCGTCGAAACCTTCTCGCGGTGGGACGGTATAGCTCTGACGACTATGATCGTCGGAATGCTGATATTCGATACCGTAATTGAGCTGCCAGCATCCCAGGTCATGCTGCTGATCGGCATATGCATGATAGCGGTTTATACTCTGGTGATTCGTAGCCTCGACAAGTCCGGAACTTCCTTTCGACAGCTTTTGCTCACGATCCTCACTGTACGACGTATAATCGGTGCCCACCGTCAGTCCGAACGGAGCGCTATACCTCGCAAGCAAATTATGATAGCCCGTGGGCGAAAGATATGAATAGCTGTTCACATAATCGCCGAAAGTGCCCGTTGACAGACTCTTGCTCTTGCGGTCGGAACAGATCTGTCCATTATATACCAGTTTAAAAGTTTTATAAGATACCGACGTATAGATAAGATTCGATATATCGCTGCCGCGCTGACGCATATCGTCCTCTATCATGGTACGGGTGTTGCCGGTGAGATGATTCGAATACGTTTCCTGACGGCTCCATGTTCTGTTGCGGGACAGCGACCAGTTCACATCGAATGTCCAGTCGCGCATGGCGTATGTCGCTGCCACGCAGCCAGAATAAGAGGCATAACGGGCCTGATTATAGGCCGACTGCACCTGTCCGGTCAGTCCGTCGATAGGACGGGGAGTTTTGAGCACGATGTTTATCACCGCTCCGCTGACATGATACTTGGCAGGGGCAGCATACATGATCTCGACATTTTTGAGACGGTCGACAGGCATTGAATACAATAGTTGATAGAGATTCTGAACAGGCATGTTTGTCAGTTCGCCATTCAGAATAATGGTTACTTCCGAGGCTCCGTTCAGCCCTATCATACCGTTATTACTGATCACACCGGGTACATAGCCAAGCGCTTCGAGAATGTTTGTCACCGGTTTATCCTTCACAATCTCCGGAAGATCCACAACAAGTGTACCGTCATGGCTCCCGATCTGCGGCTTATCACCCTTTACGATAACCTCACCAAGTTCCTGCGGCTGTATACTGTCGGGCATTTCCGTGGTCTGACTGAAAGCGGCTATTCCCGGGACTGCAGCCAACAACAATGCTAATCCTTTCATACTGTTATTTTTCCTTTTCCGGCAAAATTAGTCCGGAAGTCCTATATCCTCCGCCCATCCCGGCTTATTTAGTCTTAAGCCCATGCTTATTTAGTCTTAAATGTATGGTGGTGAGGAGATTTTTTGCTTATTTTTGCTGCCATGAAAAGATTCAAGGCTATTTCCATATCGTTTATTGCAGTCATTGCAGTGATTTTCTGCTGCAATATCTACTATCTCGCCAGTCTTTATCGCTCGATACGCAGCGATGTCGAGCGGCAGGTAATGACAGCAATTGCCGATGCCGACATCGATGACATGTGGGAGCGCTCAGACCGTAACCATCGTGCAGCAATCGCCGCACAGAAGGCCGCCGGCATACCCGGTGACACTTTAGTAACAGAACGGCAGGGCGAAATAAGCGGCGTTAAAGACGAAAACGGAAATTTTGTAACATCATCGACAGGCAAAAACGGCGAAAAATCCGTTCGCAAGAATCCACTGCGCCGAGACAGGTCGTATACCAACCAGATGGTCAACGAAATGAGCCAACAGATGCACGAGACCATGGACCCATATGTGGATTTCAATCTGGCGATAATGGATAGCATTCTGCTCGAACGTCTGGCAGACAGACACATATATCCCGATTTCCTTGCTGTAGAGGTTGTCGGCGCGGATGGTGAGATAATACGTGGCAACGCACATTCGCCTAAAGGCATGTCTGGCTACGATGAATTTTCACTATGCTTCAATCCTGAATCCGGATTGCGCTATCGGGCATATATGACCCCGCTCACCCGCCATATCCTTTCAGAGATGGCCGGAGTGATAGTAACGATATTTCTTCTTATGGCGACCTTCACAATGGCTTTCATATACCTTTTCCGCACCGTGTCGAAGCTACGCACTCTCGAGGAGATGAAGGATGATTTCGTAAGCAATATGACTCATGAACTGAAAACACCTATCGCTATCGCCTATTCGGCCAACGATGCCCTGCTCAACTACGGCACCGACCGCGATCCTGCTAAGCGGGAAACATATCTCACCATAGCCAACAGGCAGTTGAAGCGCCTCGGCGAACTCGTCGAAAATATCCTTGCCATAAGTATGGAACGGCGCAAGACCATGCAGTTTAAACCGGAAACAATACATCTGAGACCATTCATCGAAGATATCGCAGCCGCACAGCGCATGAGAAGCGACAAGCCGATCGAAATCGAGACAGAGTCAGATCCCGCACTGACCGTAGAAGCCGATAAGTCCCATTTGTCCAATGTCCTCAACAATCTTATTGACAATGCTATCAAATATTCAGGCGAGAGTGTCAGAATAAGCGTGAAATGCAGCCACAACGGCATAAGCGTAACCGACAACGGAATCGGCATCCCCGCCAAATCGATACCGTTTCTGTTCAATAAGTTTTATCGCGTTCCCAACGGCAATATCCAGGAAGTGAGAGGATACGGGATCGGACTCTATTACGTCAGGAGCATACTCGATAAAATGGGATGGAGCATAAATGTGCGCAGCCGCGAAGGCGAGGGTTCGGTATTCATCATAAAATTCAGGAGTAATGAGTCCTAAGATACTTTTTGTCGAAGACGAGGCCGATCTCGCGTTGATCGTGGCCGACACACTCAGGAATCAGGGCTATGAGGTGCTCACCGCCGCCGACGGAGCCGACGGTCTCGAAAAATTCAGGAACTATAGAGCCGATATAGTAGTGGCCGACGTCATGATGCCGAAAATGGACGGATTTTCACTCGCTAAAGAGATACGTCGACTTGCGCCATCCGTACCGATATTGTTTCTGACAGCAAAAAGCACCATCGATGACGTCGAAGAAGGGTTTGAGGCAGGCGCCAGCGATTATCTCAGAAAACCGTTCGAGCTGCGGGAACTGATTGTGAGGATAAAGTCTCTTTTACGCCGGTTCCATAGCGACCGCAGCAATGACGTAATCTTCAAAATAGGCGCTTATAGATTCAATATATCGACTCAGATGCTGTCTTTCGATGACAACGAAGTCGAATTATCATATTTTGAAGCCCGGATCCTGGAACATCTCGCAACAAACATCGGAAAAACCGTCGACGCCTCGCAGCTCATGATCGCCGTATGGCAGCGAGACGAGCCAAGCAACCGCAACTCGCTGCACGGCTACATCCACAAACTGCGCCGCGCACTGCGCCACGATCCGTCTATTTCCATCATCAACCAGCGCGGTTTCGGCTACATGCTGGCGGTCAGGAGTTCTCAGCCGCAATAGCACGGGCGACAGCCATGCCGTCGATGGCAGCCGAGACTATGCCTCCGGCATAGCCCGCACCCTCGCCGCAGGGATATAGCCCTTCGACGGCGATATGCCGCATGGTCTCGCGGTCGCGGGGTATGCGTACAGGTGATGATGTGCGTGTCTCGTCGCCGATCAGCACAGCCTCATTTGTAAGAAATCCGCGCTGCTTGGTCCCGAAGACTCTAAAACCTTCACGAAGCCGGCGATACACCCCGGGAGGAAGCAACTTGTCGACACGGGCACTGATGAGACCGGGAGGATAGGATGACCGGGGGAGAGTCTCCGACAGCCGCCCTTCGACAAAATCGGCCATGCGTTGTGCGGGAGCCTGTTGCGTATGGCCCGAGGCCTCGAAAAAATCATTTTCGATTTTTTCCTGAAAACGCATCATCTTGAGTGCGTTTTCCTTTGGATCGGCAGCATCGGGAATATCTTCGGGCAATATCTCCACCACCATACCAGAGTTCGCCCAGCGGGTGCCGCGGTTGGCGGGCGACATGCCGTTGACCACAAGCTGGCCCGGAGCGCTTGCCGCAGGTATGATATATCCGCCCGGACACATGCAGAACGAATATACAGCACGGTCATCGACACGCGTAAGCATGCTGTATTCAGCCGCCGGCAGATATTTGCCGCGTCCTTTCGGTGAATGATACTGGATACGGTCTATAAGCTCCTGCGGATGCTCGAGGCGCACGCCTACAGCTATGCCTTTAGGCTCGATCGTGATTCCGCTGTCGGCAAGCATGTGATAGACGTCGCGCGCCGAATGGCCTGTGGCGAGTATCACCGGCCCTCTCCACTCGTGTCCGTCGGCGGTTATCACACCGTTCACACGACAGTCCGACATCAGCAATCCGGTCACTTTCGTACCGAAATGCACTTCGCCTCCGCAGGCTATGATGGTTTCGCGTATAGCCTTGATGACAGCGGGGAGACGGTCGGTGCCGATATGCGGATGAGCGTCTACAAGTATCTCGGACTGGGCACCGTGCTGATGCAGAATTTTGAGTACTTTGTCTACGGGTCCGCGCTTTTTGCTGCGGGTATAGAGCTTGCCGTCGGAGTATGCCCCTGCCCCCCCCTCGCCGAAGCAGTAGTTCGAATCAGGATCTACTGTACCTGTACGGCTGATAGCGACCATGTCGCGCCGGCGCGAATCCACATCTTTGCCCCGTTCGAGAACTATAGGTCTGATACCCGCCTCGATAAGTTCGAGAGCGGCAAACAGTCCGGCCGGGCCGGCGCCGACCACTATAGCCTGTCTCGTGCCGGCGACGGGGCGGTATTCCACAGGCACAAAAGCTACCGCCTCCTCGTCGACGGTATCAATATGTACTTTAACCGTAAGATTTACCACAACATTGCGTTGGCGAGCGTCTATGGAGCGACGCGTTATATCGACACGGGCTATACGGTCTTTACCGATATGGAGTTCACGTGCACACCGCACGGCAAGAAGTGCCGGTGTCGCTGCAGTCGCGGGATCTACGCGGAGATCTAATGTTTCAGGCATGGGTTCGTATGCTGTTGAGATGGCGGGAAAGACGCCGGTTCATTATAAGGACGGTGACGAGGGCAAGAACGAAAGCAATGAAATCGCTGCTGCACATGGCTATCCAGACTCCATTCACGCCATAGTGCGGCGGCAAAAGCCACAACAGCGGTACAAGAAAGATAAGCTGACGCGTAAGCGACAGAAATATGGACAGCTTAGGTTTGCCTATGGACTGGAAATAGTTCTGGATCACTATCTGCGCGCCCACAAGAGGATAAAATATGAAGAAAATACGGAAACCGCTTCGCGCAATTCCGATCATACCCTTGTCGGTTGTAAAGAGATTACTGATCGCGTCGGGGAACAATTCTGTAGCCGCCCACCCTATACTTGCCACGGCCGTGGCAAGTATAATTCCCTTTTTGAGAGTGGCGCTCACTCTCGGCCAGTTTGCCGCACCAAAGTTATATCCAAGTATCGGCTGCATGCCCTGGGTGATACCGAATATTATCATGACGAAGAACATGGTCGTACGGTTAATGATCCCATATGCGCCGACAGCAAGATTGCCGTCGGCACCGGCGTTCTCAAGGAGTGCCTTGTTTATGAAAACCACCACCAGACAGGCGCAGCAGTTCATCAGGAAAGGCGAGAGTCCGATGGAATACATGCGTTTTATCAACTCGCCCGAAAGTTTCCAGCACCGGCGGGTGAAATGGATATAACTGTTTTTCGAAAGGAAATGCCACAGAACCCATATAAAGGCTCCGAACTGCCCCATTATAGTGGCGATTGCAGCACCGGCAATACCCCAGTCGAGCACAAAAATCATAATAGGCGCAGCTACGATATTGACAGCCACCGAAAGCAGCGCCGACACCATGGCCTTACGCGGATAGCCTGTGGCACGCATAAGGTTGTTGAGCCCGAGAAAGACATATGAGACAGGAGTGCCGAGTATGATTATGAACATGAACTCGCGAGCATACCCGATAGTTTCGTCAGTAGCACCGAAAAAGAAAAGAATAGGATCAAGAAACGCCAGCCCTACCGCCATGATGAAAACGGAATGCACAAGACATAGAATCGTCACATTCCCCACTACCATAGACGCTTTTTCCTGATTTTTCTGTCCCAGGAAGATCGACGAGATCGTCGCGCCTCCGACAGCCACAAGCACACAGAAAGCCACCACAAGATTCATCAGCGGAAAAGTGATGGCCAGGCCGGTGATAGCCATGGCCCCGACGCCGCGGCCTATGAATATGCTGTCGATGATATTATAAAGCGACGTGGCGAGACTCGCGACAATGGCCGGAAGGGAATACTGCAGGAGAAGCTGCCCTATCGTTTTCGTGCCAAGATCGTTGGGATTGCTTTTGGGTTGTATCTGCGAGTCGGTCATAGCTGTAAACGTTGCTATCTATGATAACAAAAAGCCGTTCGAAAAAGATTCGGACGGCTTTCACTCTTTAGTGGCGGGGGCAGGACTCGAACCTACGACCTTTGGGTTATGAGCCCAACGAGCTACCACTGCTCCACCCCGCGATGTTTTGGTAGTGCAAAGGTAGAAACTATTTTTGGAATCGCCAAACGCCTTAACCAAATTTAACATTACATCAGCCGAATCGTAACATCGCCCGCAGATGCGCCGTTCCTATCAAAAGCCGAACGTTAAATAATGTCAGAATGTCAGTTTTTCGGCTTGGCATTGTTTTTGCAGTTGTTATTACAAATGGAATATTAAAAATCACTTCATATGCAAAAAGGAACAATCGGAGTAACGACCGAGAATATCTTCCCGGTCATCAAAAAATTTCTATACAGCGACCACGAAATTTTCCTTCGTGAACTGGCATCGAACGCTGTCGACGCCACTCAGAAAATCCGCGCCCTGTCATCGTTCGGCGAATTCAAAGGCGAACTCGGCACCCTCGACGTACGCGTGACAGTCGACAAGGAAGCCGGTACGCTTACAGTAAGCGACCGCGGCATAGGCATGACAGCCGAAGACGTCGACAAATACATCAACCAGATAGCATTCTCCGGCGCCGAGGAATTCCTCAACAAATATAAAGACACCGCCGCCAACATCATCGGTCACTTCGGTCTGGGCTTCTACTCGGCATTCATGGTGGCCAAAAAAGTTGTGATCAATACTCTGTCCTGGCAGGACGGCGCCGAATCGGTACGCTGGGAGTGCGACGGCTCGCCCGAATACAGCATGGGCAAAGGCGACCGCACCGAGCGAGGCACCGACATCATTCTCTATATCGATGACGAAAGCAAGGAATTCCTCGAGCAGCAGCGCGTCGACATGCTCCTTCGCAAATACTGCCGCTTCCTTCCCGTGCCCGTAATTTCAGGCAAGGAACAGGAATATAAAGACGGCAAATGGGTTGATTCAGACCGCGACCTGGTGGTAAACAATACCGAACCACAGTGGATGAAGAAACCTTCCGAACTGACCGACGAGGACTACCGCAAGTTCTATCAGGAACTCTATCCGGGCCAGGACGAGCCGCTCTTCTGGATCCACCTCAACGTCGACTATCCGTTCAATCTCACCGGCATTCTGTTCTTCCCCAAAATCAAGAATAATTTCGACATCAACCGCAACCGTATACAGCTCTATTGCAATCAGGTATTCGTCACCGACTCTGTCGAAGGCGTAGTGCCCGAATTCATGCAGCTGCTTCAGGGCGTCATCGATTCCCCCGACATTCCTCTGAATGTATCGCGCTCATATCTTCAGGCCGATACCGCAGTCAAGAAAATATCGGGATATATCACCAAGAAAGTTGCATCGCGTCTCGGCGAACTCTTCAAGGCCGACCGCGCCGATTTCGAAAAGAAGTGGGATGATATCCGCATTTTCATTGTCTACGGCATGCTGACCGACGAAAAATTCTGCGACGCCGCCATGAAATTCATGCTGCTCAAGGATACCGAAGGCCGTTATTATACTCTCGACGAATATAAAACTCTCGTAGAGGCCAACCAGACCGACGCCGAAGGCAAGGTCGTATATCTCTACGCAACCGATCCTACCGCCCAGTACAACTATATCAAATCCGCCAACGACAAGGGCTATAACGTACTCCTTCTCGACGGACAGCTTGACAACCACTTTGTCGGCCTTCTCGAGCACAAACTCGAGAACACTTCGCTGGTACGTGTCGATTCCGACGTTGTCGACAACCTTATCCGCAAGTCCGACCGCAAAGTCGCCGACCTCACACCTGTACAGCGGACTATCCTCTCGCGCCTTTTCGAGAACGGCACCCGAAAAGTAGAGAAGACCAGCTTTGTAGTTCAGTTCGAAGCACTTGGCGAGAATGGCGAGCCGGTAGTGCTCACACAGAACGAATATATGCGCCGTATGAAAGAAATGGCAGCCCTTCAGCCCGGCATGAGTTTCTACGGTGAACTTCCCGACAGCTACACCCTCGTAGTCAACACCGAGCATCCTCTTGTAAAAGAAATCACTGCCAAGGCCGACGAAGCCCTTGACGCAAAAGTGAAACCTCTCGCCGAGAAAATCGACTCCGACAACGAAGCCATCAACGCGGCTCGCAATGCCTCTGGCGACCAACCGATGTCACCGGAAGCCAAGCAGAAAGTCGAAGATCTCGAAAAAGCCGTCGGCGAAGCTCGCACCGAACAGAACAATGCCATCGATGCTTACGCCGCAGGAGCGCCCAAGGTCAACCAGCTCGTAGACCTCGCTCTCCTCGCAAACGGTCTTCTGAAAGGTCGTCATCTCAGCGACTTCATAGCCCGTTCCATCGACCTCCTCAAATAAGATCAGAAATATTCAGTCACACAACGGTGCCCCGGAACTTCCGTGGCACCGTTTTTTTATCCTATGACAGTCAGAAAAGGCTGGGCGATAAGCACGAAAGATTGGGCAATTCTGCAAATTGTGGTCATTGCGATGAGCATGATACCTGTCGGTATTGTTGTTTATAGTATATTTGATAAAAAATGATTGTGCAATATGCCAAATCAGCGTAATATTACAGAATCAGAAATTCCGGTCTATAAATACGGGTTCTTTCTATGTGTGAAAGGATCGGCAAAGATCATGATAGGCGATAAAATATACGAAATCGCCGTCAACGATCTATGCCTTTATGCTCCGAGTGTCTTCACACGACTGCTCGATCGGAGCAAAGATTTCGACGGAATACTCAATCAGGATAATGTAGAGGCATACTATGAGGTAGTGAGCCGGATTCCAATCAAAGACTGCATGCATATGCGCAATAATCCGGTGGTACGCATTTCCGCGACAGAAGCAGAGGAAATCGCAATACTCGACGCACTGTCCTCAGCTCCACGGGATCCGGATGTCTTACATGGACTCTTCGACATTATCCACAACGACTATATCAACCGTCTGGGACAAACTTTTGTGTCTGAGAGTCTGCGAAGCTTATTTCGCCAATCGTCCGCTCGAAGGGCGGCGTCTGACGCGCGAAGACATGATATTCAACAACTTTCTTGCCGCTATAAAAGAAAACGACAAAAAAACTCCACGTAGTGACGGGCGATGTTACCGACCAGGAGACTTTACGCGCCGTCATAAAAGGTAAGGATGCCGTAATACAGTCGCTGGGCATCGGAGGCCGCGGCAACGGCGCCCCTATGACGTGTGTTTCCGAAACCAGCCGTCTCATCATAGCAGCAATGAAGGCAGAAGGAGTAAAACGACTGATCGCCATAAGCGCCATCGAAGCCGACGACAGCTGGACTTATCTTCTCTGGATATACCGCAGTTTCGTTCTTCCGGTATTTCAGAAATGGTTTGTGCCAATCATTGACGATAAAAACCGCATGGAAACTGACATAGAAAACAGCGGACTCGACTGGACAATCATACGCCTCACCACAGTGAAGGATACCCGACCGCGGAGAGATGTAAACGCGTCGCTCGACGGCAAAGGATTGAAATTTTCGATCTCAGCTTCCGACATGGGCCATTTCGTTGCCGCACAACTCATCAGTGCGGGCCGACTACCCGAAGGTCAATCGGTAAAAGAACAACTTCTCCGACTGGGATATATGCCGTCCGACCTCGACTATGTTGTCCTGTCACATCTCGATGTCGACCATGTATCGGGACTCCGCGATGTCTCCGAAGCAAAAAATCTTCTTGTGTCGCGTCCCGAACTTGAAGCCGCCTCCCGACTGAAGAACCGCATACGCTAGTGGCCCGATCTGTGGAAAGGTCTCCCCCCCCTGCAGCCTTTTGATTTTTCAGATACCGGAATAGGTCCCTTCGGAAAATCATACGATCTCTTCGATGACGGCTCCGTGCAGCTCGTCGATATCGCCGGACATACACAAGGCCTATGCGGAATGCTGGTAAGTAAAGGCGGAAAATATGTGCTGATGTTTGCCGACGGCGGATATTCGTCCCGTTCCTGGCAGGAAATGATACTGCCGGGGCCATATTCCGACAAATCAGATCTTCGCAGAACCCTCGAATGGATACGCGAAATGAGTATCAGCGATTCCTGCTTAGCATCATGGGCGACACACGATCCGAACCTGACTCCTCAGACCATCGTATTGTAGTACGGATCAGTTGGCGAAGTCTACCGAGATTCCTATCTGAAGCCGATGGGGATTCAGGGGGTAATATGGCATCGAGAAATAATTGCTGCCCCCGAACAGGCCCTGGTTCGCATGCGAGTACATGACATAGAAACGTGTCTTACTCAGTTTCATGTTGACATAGGCGTTGCAGAAAGGATAGTTGCCTATCTTCATCTCCCGCTGATTTGTAAAAACGGCGAGTGCAGGCTGAAAACCCGGAGCATAGTACTTGGTGTAGTAGTCGCAGTCTATTCCGAGCTGGAAATGGAGTGTGGCGATTCTCCCCAGAAGATAAAGATTGCTGTAGACAGCGATCTCGGGAAGCGGCAGGACAGCGTCGTCCGAGGTAGTCTGATATGTCACCCGGTTATCCCAGTGGAGAATACCCAATTTGAAATTCTGTTCGAGCGACACACTAAGAACCTGAACACTGCCACCGTGCTGACGCGGCATCCCCGCGGCATCGAAATAGATATGATTCTGAAGATTCGATACGCGTACGCCGAGACGGGTGCGTGTGCGAGGATAAGCCAGCTCGCCGCCGAACGACAGGTCGCGTACCTTGCCGAAATCATTCTGCCACACGAAATGGTTCGATATATAGTTTTTGGTAAGATACGGTGCCTCGGTGTTATGGAATTTTCCGAAAGCCGTTATCGCGAGGCTGTCGCCGATAAACGGGAATCGCGTCCTCACCATTCCGTCGAGTTTCAGATCTCCCGCCACTGGCCCGAGGAAACCGATTTCACCAGTAGCCTCATAGGTAAGAATCGAACCGCGCTGCTTCGTAAGCTGCGCGCCTACATATGCAAGCTGTTCGGTTTTCGAGGGAGCCACACCGATGCCTTCAGGAAAGGGAGTGAGGCCGAGATCTGGATTGGTACGGTCGAGAGTGTCGGGAGTCATGTTATATTTCCGCACCTGATGCGACACATAGGCTGCCAGACCGAACTTGGCATACTTATGGAAACCTTCGAGCAACGACACTCCGAAGATATTCGAAATCGACCAGTATGTAGTGCGGTCGCGGGTATAGTCGGGATTGAGATATGTGTTTTCGAAGTACTCGCGTGTTTCTGTCGGCGAAGTGTCGATAAAAAGATGTTTCGACGATCTGTATTTGAGAGTATAGATAAATGACGAGACAGGAATATATGTACGGACCGTTGTAGTGTCGTCTACCGTCTCCTCGTGCCAGTAGCCTACTTTATATCGGTTGTTCAAATACAATTCGTCGCCCGACTGGCGTGTATGGGCGTCCTTTAGATTGGTCGGAATCGATTTCGAGTCGATCGACGACACACCGCCCTGCAGTTCGGCCGGATCAGTGATATAGAGCATGTCGGTAATGCCGCCGTTCTCCTTGTTGACCATATTGTAATGGTTGAAAAATCCCTGAAATTCATATCTGTCACCGAGATACGAACCCGAAACGCCCCATGCCAGATCTTTGGTCGCCTGATAGTTGTAGCTGCCCTTCGAATAGAGATAGTCGAGCATTGCGCCCACCTGGGCCTTGGCGTTGATATTTCCCGAAAAAGTTGTCTGAAGCCGTTCCTGCGCCGTCTCGCGACCGCCCGACGAGTTGAACGACAGCAAAGTCATCGGTATACGTGTGTTGTAGAACTTCTGTTTGGATTCGGAAGGAAGCCAATGACTGAGAGCATCGCGGAAAAAGAAGTCGCTGATAGGAGCTCGCTCGCTGAAGATCATATTGAGACCTTCTCCGCCAAGATTGCCGGTCGTGGCCCACGCATCGGAAACAGCCGACGGTACCGACTGGAAACTGTAGTTCTCAAAAAGAGTATCAATGGAGGCTTCCTCCCGCAACCCGAGCGGCGAAAGCAATTTCCATGCATAGGACGGTGCCACCACAACCTTTTTGGGATGGCCCGTATGTGTATGACCGCTATCACCGGCCCGCTGGGCCGATAAAGGCATAACGGCGAGCGACAAAGCCGCCGCCGACACTGTCAGTTTGTGAATCAGATTCATTGCGACCACAAAATTAGCTAAACGCCTCCAAAAGCATAGGCACCAACCGTTAAAATTCATTAATCGTTGCAATCATGCCAATTTATCTCTGAGCACTACGCCAAGATAGCATTGGACGCGTCATATTTTTTATGCGATTCCCGTTTTTTTTGTACTTTTGCAAAATATTGAGCATTCAATGACTACTCTGGAAGCCATAACATATAAGCACCGTGACGAGCTCGACCGTCTCAACGAGCGGATCGCATTACAGCTCAAGGGATCCAATACCTTGATGGATAAGATAGTGCTGTCGTTGCTCCGCACCAAAGGCAAACAGATCCGACCACTCATGGTCTTTCTGTGCGCCGGATTGTTCGGCTGCGACAATGAAAAAGCGCTCGCCTCGGCTGTAGCGGTCGAGTTGCTGCACAATGCATCGCTGATTCACGACGATGTTGTAGACAATTCACCGACACGCCGCGGACGTCCTACCGTCAACACCGTATGGGACAATCATATAGCCGTCCTGGTCGGCGACTATTTCACATCGTCGGCCATGCAGCAGGCTATCTCTACGGGCGATATCCGTATTGTCGATGTCTTGTGCAAACTCGGACGAAGCCTCTCTCTCGGCGAGATCGACCAGATCTACAATGCCCGCGAGCACACTCTCACCGAAGAGAATTACTATCGCATTATCGACTACAAGACCGCGTCGCTTTTCGTGGCAAGCGCCGAAATGGGATGTCTGGCAGCAGGCGTCGACGACGAACGTTTCGAAGCTCTCTCGAAGTATGCCCTACTTTTCGGACGCTGTTTTCAGATTCGCGACGATATCTTCGACTATTTTCCATCGGAAATTGTCGGAAAGCCGACCGGCAACGATCTGCGCGAAGGGAAAATATCGCTTCCGCTGCTCTACGTCCTCGGCCGCAGCGAGCTGCCGGGCTGCGCCGAAATAAAGGCTATGCTCGACACCGACGGCCTTTCCGACGCCGATATTGCCCGTATCCAGGGCTTTGCCCGCGAGAACGGAGGCATAGACTATGCGTTCGAGGCTATGGAAGAACTGCGTAAGCAGGCCTACAAATGCCTTTCTATTTTCCCCGAATCGGAAAACCGCCGCGAACTCGAGGAACTTTTCGATTTCACCATTTCCCGACAATTCTGAAACATGACAGGGCGAAAAGGCACCGGATTCGGCATGCGACTGCTGGCATGGGGCGCGATTTCGAGCCTCCTCGCGGCATGCGCGAGTATGGGACGTCCCGAAGGAGGCGCCCGCGACGAACTTCCACCGGTCTTCGTCCGCTCAGATCCGGCTCCCGGCGCTGTCAACACAACGCCCAAACGCATCAACGTCATTTTCGACGAGAACATACAGCTTGAAGATGCTTTCTCGAAAGTAGTTGTTTCACCCGCACAGAAGACTCCTCCTACCGTGAGTTCCAACGGGCGGCGTCTTACTGTCGACTTCCGCGACACATTGCTGGCGAACACGACCTATACCATAGACTTCGCCGATGCCATCAAAGACCTCAACGAAGGTAATATCCTCGACGGTTTCGCCATGGATTTCTCGACAGGGCCCACACTCGACACCCTCCGCATATCCGGCATGGTGCTGCAGGCCGAAAACCTCGAGCCGGCACAAGGTATGCTTGTGGGGGTATACAGCAATCTTTCCGACACAGCGATCCACACGCTGCCCTTCGAGCGCATAGCCCGCACCAACCAATACGGTCAGTTCACTCTAAGGAACCTCAAGGAAGGTCAGTACCGCATATATGCCCTCAACGACCTCAACCGCGACTACCACTGGGATCGTTCGGAAGACATTGCTTTCTACGATGTAACCGTCAGCCCCTATACAGAGGCTATCGAAGTGACCGACACACTCTATGCAGCCGACCGCACCGACTCGCTCATAGTGCGTCAGGGTACACGTTATCTTCCGAACGACATCCTTCTGTGCTGGTTCAACGAAAACTATAAATCAGCTTACCTGTCGGATTACAAGCGTCCCGACGCAAGACGCATAACTCTTACATTCGGAGCACCGGCCGACAGCCTGCCAAAGATCTCGATTGTCGACGGCGCAGGCACTCCGGGCGCCGACATATCCGAGTGGGCCCGACTGAAAGCCAACGCCACACTCGACACTCTCGAATACTGGATTGCCGACACAGCCATTGTGGCGTCCGACTCCCTGCGCCTGTCAGTGGGATATTTCCGTACAGACACCACTGACCAGTTGACATGGAAGACCGACACATTACGGTTCAACTTCCGCGATCCTGACAAAAAAAAGAAAGAAAAAGAAAAGAAAAAAAAGAAAGACGAACGGCCGGCATTCACTGTCGACTCCATAACAGGCGACACCACATTCCTGCCGCCACCCGATATGGAATACCTGACCCTGCGCACACTCTCGCAGACACAGGATCTGAACAAGCCGCTCGTGCTGGAGGCATCGCTGCCTCTCGAAAGGCTCGACAGTAACGGTGTACACCTCGAAATGCTCATCGACACCGTATGGACCGAACTGGACGTAAAATTCCGTCCCGACTCTTCCAATCTGCTGATGCGGCGCCGTTTCGATCTCGAGTGGGAACCGGGCGCCAAATACCGTCTCAAGGTCGACACACTTGCCGCAATGAGCATATATAATGTATGGAACCGCCCATTCACTCAGGAATTCTCGGCAAAGCAGACCGAAGACTATTCCAAACTTATATTCTCGCTGCCCGGCCTCGATAGCCTTCAGGCAGTGGTACAGTTGCTAAGTTCGTCGGATGCCCCCGTATACCAGTCGGTAAAGCCGAAAGGAACCACAACCGTCGAGCTTCCCTACCTTACCCCTGGCACCTATTACGCACGACTGATTCTCGATACAAACGGCAACGGAAAATGGGATACGGGCTCCGTGCGCGACTCCATTCAGCCCGAAGAGGTATTTTATTTCGCAAAAAAATTCGAACTCAAAAAAAACTGGGATGTCGAACAGACATGGGACATCTACGAACTTCCTGTCGACGTCCAGAAACCTTATGCCATAAAGAAAAACAAACCCAAGCTTAAACGCGGAGAGAAAGCTCCGGGCGAGGACGAAGAGGAAGAAGACGAATTCGGTGGCGCATACGACCCGTTCGGCGGAAGCGGCAACGGTTTCGGAGGCACTAACCGCGGCAATACCAACCGCGGAGGGTTCGGTTCCGGGGGTCGTCGCCCGATGAGATAAGTAACTCTAAAATGCTGTTAAATACGCGCTTCTTTAGTGAATTTAACATAACAGTCCTTTCTTTTTCAGAGCAAATAAGCTATTTTTGTATTACACAAATCAACTACAAAACCCTACAATCTTAGCACATTTAGAATTATGAAAAAGAAACTGATCATCACCTCGGCCATCGCGGCTATCGCGGTATTCTGGGCTTTTGCCGCCCGGCAGACCGAGTCGTCCGATGTGACCGCTCAGTCCGACACCCATATCAGCGGACGCCTCATCTCGCAGGATGATTTCACACGTGCGGCCGAAGAGACCGTCAACGGCGTCGTCAGCGTCAAAAGTTACGCGACGCCGCATTCCCGTCAGTCATATGGCAACCAGGGCGGTTACTACAACGATCCTTTGCTCGATTTCTTCTTCGGCATGCCCTCGCAGCCGAAACAGAGGCGCCAGCAGCCCGAAGAGCCTCGTCAGCAACAGCAGATAGGCCTCGGATCGGGCGTCATAATAAGCCCTGACGGATATATCGTGACAAACAACCACGTGATAGCCGATGCCGAACGTCTCGAAGTCACACTCAATGATAACCGCAACTTCCCCGCCACCATCGTAGGAGCCGATCCCACCACCGATCTCGCCCTCATTAAGATAGACGCTCCCGATCTGCATGTAATCCCGATGGGCGACAGCGAGAAACTCCAGGTCGGCGAATGGGTACTCGCCGTAGGAAACCCCTTCGGCTTCACATCGACCGTCACATCGGGTATCGTCAGCGCAAAGGCACGCAACATATCCAGTTCGACGGGTGCACCGTCGTCAGGTGGTATCGAATCCTATATACAGACCGACGCCGCCGTCAATCAGGGTAATTCCGGCGGCGCGCTTGTCAATCTCGACGGCGAACTCGTAGGCATCAATACCGCCATTTACTCGCAGACGGGCGCCTATGCAGGCTGCTCCTTCGCGATCCCCACGTCGATAGTGCAGAAAGTAGTCTCCGACATCAAGAGCTACGGCACCGTTCAGCGTGCATATCTCGGCATACGTTTCTATGAAGTATCGCCCGAACTCGTTGCAGAAAAGAAGATCGAAGGTACCACGAGCGGTATATACGTGGCCGACATCGAAGAGCGCTCGGCAGCACGCGAAGCCGGCTTCATCGAAGGCGACGTAATCGTATCGATCGGAGGACGTCCGACCCGCTCTACCGCCCAGCTACAGGAAGTCATTGCCGGACTCAGTCCCGGTGATACCGCCGAAGTCGAATTCTACCGCGACGGCAAAAAGAAAACATGCAATGTCACTCTGCGAAACAACCGCGGCAATCTCGCCCTCACCCGTCCGGGCGACGAAGCCAATCTGGGAGCAAGCCTCTCGGCCATCGACGCTGAAACAGCCCGTTCTCTCGAGATCCGCGGCGGTGTAAGTGTGAAAGACATCGATTCTGACGGCCGCTTCGCCAAGGCCGGTGTACGCGAGAATTTTATAATTCTCGGTGTAAACGGCAAGCGCGTGACCACCCCCGACGAAATCAAAGCTATTGTAAAACAACTTACAGCCGGATCCGCTCAGGTCCAGGATCGCGTGCTCTTCCTTTCCGGTATCTATCCGTCGGGAAAGACCGCATACTACGCCATACCTCTTGATGACTGACATATCAAACGTCGCCGCGGCGAACAAAATCGACCGCAGCGACGTTTATTCAACGATATATACAGAATATACTAACCCCTAAAACGATACACCAATGAAAGGACTTCCCATTGTAATCGCAGCTATCGGAGGCGCGCTCGTAGGCGCTGCAACCGCTCTTCTCTTCGCTCCCCAGAAAGGCAGCGAGACCCGCGAGGCCATCCGCGGCTTTATCCGCAGTCATGTGCCAGGGATCAAGGAGCAGGAACTCGAATCGCTCGCCGACCAGATCGCCGAAGAAATCAAAGAAGTAAAATAAATTAAATTAAGAATTATGAATGATGAATTATGTATTAAAAGCCACACGGTCAATTCATAATCCATAATCCATAATTAGCAACAGATATGAAGGGACTTCTCACATTCGTATTCGGAGTTGCTGTCGGCGCAGCTGCTACGGCACTCTTCACTCCTACAACAGGCCCCGAACTGCGCGACCGCATTAAACTCATTCTGCAGAAACGCGGTATTATCGCAGCCGACGATATCGACGAGCTCGTCGAAATGATCGCAGCCGAAGTAGAAGACAAAAAATAATACAGCTCCTCACCAACCTGCGGGTGGCATGCCCCCAACACAGACGCATGCCACCCGCCAAACTTCACATTATGGAACAAAGCGACCCCCGATCATCAAGTGTCACATCGGCTATCGGTACTACCGTATCACGATATATAAAACTGTTGCTTGAAGACACGCGTCTCAATGTAGCTGAAAAACTCACACGTCTTTTTTCAGCTCTCACCGTATGCGCCCTTGTGCTGGTTCTCGCTCTCGCGACACTTCTGTTTATGTCTATCGCCGCAGGCATGGCTCTGGCCGACATCATGAACCCGATTCTGGCCTACGTGATAGTAGGGTCGTTCTATGCCGTGCTCGCCCTGGTGATTTTTTTGTGCAAAACATCGCTTATCGTCAATCCCATTGCGCGCTTCATCAGCCGTCTGCTGATTGAGGCTCCTGAAAACACCCAAGTAGTCCATGATCAATCTACCCCCGTATCCTAAAGCTCCCGAAAACAACTGGAAAGGGCTTACGCTCGACGAAATACGCATGCGACGGGCCTTGGTGCAGGCGCGTATGGAGATTCAGAAATACAAGCTCAACGGCCAGATCGAGGGCATGCGTGAACGGACGCCTCTTTTCGGAGGTTCAAGTTCGCTGTTCTCGCGGCTGACAGGCGCGCTGAGTTTTGCCGAATATGCCTTCATGGCCGTACGGCTCATAAAACTGGTATCACCCATTTTCCGCCGAAAGAAGTAGCCAACAGCCTACTATGCACCGATCAATTATCACAATTATCTCGGCACTTATTCTTGCGCCGACATTGCTTTTTGCCTATAACCCGCGGCAGGACATAGCCGATAAACCCGCCCGGGCCGCAGGCCACTATTTTGCCTATCCTGAAGATGAAACAAGCCCCGACTACGGAACATCGCCCGCAGGCTACGAGGCCTTCTACCTGAGCCACTACGGCCGTCACGGATCGCGCTATCTCACTTCCGACGAAGGATATACCGGAATGATGGATGTGCTCGACAAAGCCGCTGCAAACCATGCGCTCACGCCTCACGGCATGCTGCTGCGCGCACAGCTCGACACCGTCTACGCCGAAGCGCGAGGCCGCGCCGGCGAACTGTCGCCTCTCGGACGCCGTCAGCACAGAGGCATTGCCACACGCATGGCCTCAGCATATCCGGGCATTATAGCCGACAGCGCTGACATAACGGCCGTGTCGACCATCGTGATGCGTTGCGCACACTCCATGTTCGCATTCATAGAAGCTCTCAAGGAAATAAACCCCTCGCTCGACATTCCGCGCGAATCGTCGATGCGGCACATGGAATATCTCAACTACAGTTCGCCAGAATCGGCGGAACTGCGCAGTTCACGAGGTCCGTACCGCAAACCCTGGAAAAAGTTCCGCAAGGAGAAAGCCTACAGCAAACGACTGATGACCGACATATTTTCCGACAGTAAATATGCCGCCGACAGTATAGACGCCTTCAAATTCGCCGAAGATCTCTACTATCTTGCATCCGATATGCAGAGTGTCGACTGCGGTGTCAATCTCGCGCAATGGCTTACACCTGAAGAGACATACGACCTATGGCAACTTTATAATTTCAAATTCTTTGCCCGTTACTCATCGTATGCTCCTGCCGGCAACGCTTTCACAGACAACGCACGCCCAATCGTAAAAGACATTCTTGACAATGCCGACCGCTATATCGCCGCCGGAAAACATGGCGCCACCCTGCGTTTCGGCCACGATATAAATCTGATGCCCCTTACCGCACTGCTTGGTATCGAGGGTTGCCGTACCGACGAGACCGATCCGGCCAGACTGGCCGACAGTTTCGCCAACTACCGTGTGGTGCCGATGGCAGCCAATCTACAGATGATATTCTTCCGGCCGGTCGGTGGCGAAGGCGACATTATTGTGCGGGTATTCCTCAACGAACGCGATGCCACACTTCCCCTGCCAAAGGTCGACGGCTCATATTATCGCTGGAACGATATGCGGCCGTACCTTCAATCCCTCATCGCCAAATGACAATGGAACTTCCACATATTTTCGTACTGCACGTCCGCGAAGGCTATGAAGACCGCGCCGCGCACATCGATTCCATGATGGCACGTCTCGGACTGCCTTTCGAGTATATCCTCGACGGCGACAAGGCCGATCTCACGCCCGAAATCCTCGACCGCTGGTTCGCCGGCCCGATGAAATGTGTACAAGGAGCAACATCATGCGCATGCAAACATCTCATGGCATGCCGCCAAATAATATCTCGCGGATTGCCCGGCGCTCTCATACTTGAAGACGACATAGTGCTGACACGACGATATGAGGAAGTAGCACGGCACACGATAGCCGAACTTCCCGCAGGAAGACCGGCAATAATATCATATGAGGACACGCGTCTGCGTTTTGTGCCGCGAAGCAGACGTCGCAAAGGACAGTATCTTTACGCCGGCGACCGCGACCGCTTCACAGGCGCGCTGTATGTCAATTCAGAAGCAGCACATATCATTCTCGACGAAGCGGAAAAACACGGCATCGACTGCCCTATCGACATTTTCCACCGACGACTTCTCGACGCAGGAAAACTGAAATACTACTGGAGTCATCCATGCACGGCATCGCAGGGCAGTTTCAACGGTCTTTTCCAGACTTCGATAGATGCCAACCGTGGTAAAGTATTCGCATGGAAAGCCAAGCGTCTTTATCGCAAGCTACTATACTTTTTCCGATGATTTTTAGTAATTTTGCAATCAGTACAACAAAACACAATCTTATGCATAAATTAGCAATGACAGCGAGCGCACTGCTGCTGGCGGCGACAGCTTCGACAGCCGGCAACCGCTTCAACATCGACGTTCTCGAACAGCTCGGGCGCGTGAGCGCACCATGCGTGGCTCCCGACGGAAAAACGGTACTTTTCGGCGTATCATATGAAAATCTGGCCGAAAACAACTCCAATAACGATCTCTATCTTGTGACCATAGGCAGCGAGAATGCTCCCATCAAAATCACCGATACTCCAAAAAGCGAAAGCTCGGCCGTATGGATAGCCGGCGGCAACAAAATAGCCTTCCTCTATCCCGATGCCGACGGCAACGCCCAGATGTGGACCATGAATCCCGACGGCACAGACCGCGTGCAGGCCTCGGAGCATCCCGGAGGCATATCCGGATTCCTGCTGTCGCCCGACGAGAAAAACATTGTCGTTATCGGCAACGTGAAGTATGCCCGCAACGCAGGCGACCTCTACCCCGATCTGCCCAAGGCCACCGGCCGTGTGATCGACGATCTCATGTACAAGCACTGGGACGAATGGGTAACAGAGATACCCCACCCCTTTGTAGGCAAATTCGACGGTCTGAAAGTATCGGATCTCAAAGACATCATGGCCGACGAACCCTTCGAGGCTCCGATGAAGCCTTTCGGCGGTGTAGAATCATTCGCATGGCATCCAAACAGCGAGATGCTCGTGTATGTATCGCGCAAGAAGACCGGCCTGGAATATGCAGTATCCACCAATTCCGACCTCTACATGTACCATCTCGCTACCGGCCAGACCCGCAACCTTACCGAAGGCATGATGGGCTACGACACCATGCCGGCGTTCTCGCCCGACGGCCACTACCTCGCATGGCTCAGCATGGAGCACGACGGCTACGAAAGCGATCGCAACCGCCTCTTCGTGCTCGACTGCTATACCTCCGACAAATATGAGCTTCCCGGCAACTGGGATTACTCCATCGACGAATTCGCATGGGCTCCCGACAGCAAGTCGATAGCCTTCATCGCCCCCAAAGACGGCGTGATTCCCGTGTTCCAGGTCGAAGCCAAGAAAGGCGCCGCGCCCGTACAGCTTGTCGACGTTCAGGCTGATTTCACCTCGCTGCAGGTGACCAAGGACCACATCGTGACCATGATGCACTCCATGCTCCGCCCCAACGAGATCATGACAATCGCGCGCAACCCCAAAGGCCGTCGTTCTGCCCTGTGGGAGCTCACCGACATCAATGGCGAGATTTTTGCAGGCCTCGACATGCCCTATGTCGAAAAGCGCATGGTGCCCACCACCGACGGCAAGGAAATGACCACCTGGGTGGTATATCCTCCAAAATTCGACCGCAATAAGAAATATCCCGCACTGCTCTACTGCCAGGGCGGCCCGCAGCAGCCTGTAAGCCAGTTCTGGAGCTATCGCTGGAACCTCGCCCTGATGGCATCGGAAGGCTACGTGGTAATAGCCCCCAACCGCCGCGGTCTTCCCGGCTTCGGCTCGGAATGGAACGCCCAGATCTCCAAGGACTATCCGGGCCAGAACATGAAGGACTATCTCGCCGCCGTCGACGACATGAAGCGCGAAAGCTACATCGACCCCGCCCGCATCGGCGCCACCGGTGCCAGCTACGGAGGTTTCTCGGTATATTACCTTGCCGGCAACCATGAAGGCCGTTTCGCCGCCCTTCTGGCACATGCAGGTATCTTCAACATGGAAGCGCAATACCTCGAGACGGAAGAGATGTGGTTCGCCAACTGGGACATGGGCGGTGCATTCTGGGAAAAGGACAACGCCGCTGCACAGCGCACCTTCGCCAACTCGCCCCACCGCTTCGTAGACCGCTGGGACACTCCTATCATGATATCGCACGGCGAATACGACTACCGCATACTCGCCTCGCAGGGCATGGCAGCCTTCAATGCGGCCAAACTCCGCGGTATTCCCGCCGAGATGGTGGTGTTCCCCGACGAAAACCACTGGATTCTCAAGCCTCAGAATGCCGTGCTGTGGCAACGCCTGTTCTTCCGCTGGTTCGACAAATGGCTGAAACCGGAAAAGAACTGATTTCATAGGGTTGAAAAAGTAATTACTTATTACTCCGCAAACCCTTGATATGCGGTTATAGATGTCTAAGGCACTGCTTAAGAAAGAACTTGCTCACCTCGACCACGATCAGCTGGTCGAGGTGATTCTCAATGCATATTCCTCATCGAAAGAAGCCAAGGATTATTTCGAGTTCTTTCTCAACCCCGATGCCGACAGCCTGCTCGATAAAAAAGTCGATATCATAGCCAAAGAGCTGACACGCTCGAAACGCGGCTACTCGAAAGCCCGTATAAGCGTCATACGCAAGACCATAAAGGACTTCGCTTCCTATGGAGTCGGCGACGAATATGTATACCGGCTTATCTACCGCGCGATACGCATGATCATCGGCATGGAACGCTACTATTACTATCCCGACGCCCTCAACAACGGCGTACTCGGCCTCGCCGCCGATTTCATCGTATTGGCCGACAAACTCGAATGTATCACTGACGCCGCTGAGCTTTTGGATAAAATAGATTCCGACGACGTCGGGCGTCCGGGCTTCCGGTCGAAAGTTCTGCATGCCGCGCGTCAGACCATCAGAGAATTTTCAACCAGTAAAAAAGGATAAATATGAAACGTATCATTGTGGCAGCCGCCACTCTGCTCATCGCAGGTGCTGCATCCGCTCAATATGCCCCGACCAAAGAAGGCATGGCTCTCAACTATAAGATGACAGCCACTGTAGAAGGCAACCAGACCGAAATCATGAGCACCGACTCCGTAACGAAAGTTTCCACAGCCGACGGCAAGACCACCGTGCGTATCAAATCGTGCATACACAACGACAACCCTCTGCTCGACGACATGGTGATGTATTCATCTGCGACATATACCACACCCGACGAACCGACCACTCTGGTGATGATGACAGGAGAGGACTTCAAGGCCTTCATCATGAATATGATCAAGATAAGCATGGAACAGGCCGGTCAGTACAACGAGACCCAGTTCAAGGAAGCCGAGGCAAATTTCAGAGTCAAAGGCGAACTGTCGCTCGTACTCAATCCCAAAGGCGCTGTCGGCGACAAACTGCCGAACTCACGCCTGCGTCTCGATATGGGCATGCAGGCTGCCACAAATTTCATATCTAACGGCGTAATAGCCGCCTATGAAGATGTTACCGTCGCTGCAGGAACATTCTCCAACTGCATAAAGGTGACATATGAAGAGCGTGAAAATTCGCCCGAAGGCAGCAGCAAAAGCTATGTGACAGCATGGTTCGCACCTGAAATCGGACTTGTAAAAGAACAGAAAGCCGACAAGAAAGGCAATATCCTCGAATCGCAGGAACTCATCAGCTATTAGGCAATCAGGCCGACAATACACAAACCCCGGATACAAACGCCTCCATGCGTCTTTATCCGGGGTTCATTATTTGCCTAAACGCTTAGAGGTTGTTTAAAAACATATGTGAAATCACAGGTTGGTGTATTTTTGCTTAAATTGCACATTATGAAG
>CAJKRG010000001.1 GCA_905202215.1 uncultured Porphyromonadaceae bacterium | reverse complement strand
ATTCTTCGGGAATCTGGTTCATGCGGCGATAGATGATGGCACGTTCGTTCATCCAACTGTCGAACACGGCGCAAATGCCGCCCCACAGTTGTTCCCATGCGCTGTCGGGGAAATCCTTGCCGGTGTATTCCTTAACGGCACCCTTGAACAGTTTCACAAGGTTCTTGAGGTCGTCGACGGTGAGTTCGGTGTCGAGTTTGATTCCTTTTTCGGCTTTCACCTTGTCCATGATTTCCTCGAAGGGGTCGATGTCGGTTTTCGACTTGGGTTTCATGCCGAGAACCACGTCGCCGTACATCTGTACGAAGCGGCGGTAGCTGTCCCATGCGAAGCGGGGATTGCCGCTCTTTGCTGCGAGGGATTCGACGGTGGCGTCGTTCATACCGAGGTTGAGCACGGTGTCCATCATGCCGGGCATGGATGCGCGGGCGCCGGAACGTACGGAAACCAGCAGAGGATTTGCCGAGTTGTCGAATTCGTTACCGGTGAGGGCTTCTACGTGTTTGATGGCTTTCTCAACATCGTCTTTCAGACGTTTGACGACTTCGTCTTTGCCATATTGTGTGTACTCGGTGCAGACTTCGGTTGTGATTGTGAAACCGGGAGGAACGGGCATGCCCAGCAGGTTCATTTCTGCAAGATTGGCGCCCTTGCCGCCAAGGAGGTTTCGCATTTCGGCATTGCCTTCGGCTTTGCCGTCACCAAACGTATAAACTCTTTTCATGTTTGTAATTTGGTTATATAAATTTTTAGTGTATTTCGGTTATTACTCGATAGGGTTTCAGTGTTACGTTTTTGCTATTGCGGCCACAAATTTACGAATTAAGGCGCTAATAATTATCATAAAGGTGACGAATTTTTTTCCGGAGTGCTAATTTGAGACTCTTCGGGGGCTTTTGCGCCGAGATTTTTACCCGAATGGAGCGGGTTCGAGAACTTTGAGGGTGAGGGGGAACCGGAGTTCACGCGGCGTCCCGATGTACCCTTTACCGTCACGGTGAAACCGGGTGCTTCGAGAGTGCTTCCATCGGGCAGAGTTACCTTGAAATCAGGGATTTCAGTGGTGCCGGCTGTCGAGGGACGGTAGCGGTATGAGAACGTGCGCACGTAGCCCGATGAGCCTTCGCCGCGGTTTTTCATGATTTCGCTGTAATGGTCTGTCAGATACCAGCCTTCGATTTCCGGGGCGCGCGGCTGCGCGATGTTCAGTCGGTTGGAGTCGTCGGCCGGGATACAGTATGTCAGCACATAGGGGAGTCCCACGGTGGCCGAGCGGGCGGCTGATACGCTGATGCTGAGGTCGGATATCATTTCGTTGCCGTCGGCAGTTTCCGTGTCTGTGACAACTTCCTCGCGCTGCTGCGGCTGGACGCCGGCATACTTTTGCCAGAAGAACACTCCTGCGCCGGCAAGTACGGCTACAGTCAGCGCCGCTGCGACCAGCCATTTCGATTTCGATTTAGGTTTCAGCGGCGTGTTTTGTCCTGTCGGTTTATCGAGTTGCCTGATAGGGCGCGTTTCGCCAGAGAGAGGGGGAGTCGGCCGGCGGGTCTGCCCGGCAGGAGTGGCGACAGCGGCTCGTGCCGGTGCAGTTGGACGTCCCGCTGCGGGCTGCGTAGTGCTTTGGACGGGGTGCGACTGAGTCGGCATGGCCGGTTGCTGTGCCTGGCGGTCCTTGCGTTGCGTTGAGCGCGTATCGGTGCTTGTCTTAGGGAATGCCGCGGCGGCAAATTCCCATGCCGTGCGCGGACCGTCGTTGCCCGTCAGCGTCAGTGAAATCGCCTGAATCAGGGCCGATGGCGCAACCGATTTCAGGTCGGCGAAGATTTTTTCTGGCGCAAGGCTGATCGGCAGGGCCATCGGGTGGCCGCTGAGCAGGATGTACATATAGGCGGCAATTGTGCGCAGATCGGTTTCGGCGTCTGTCTGTGTGGCTTCAGTGGCAAATGAATAGCCGTAAAGGAGTGATTTGCCCGGCAACATCAGGCCGCCCTCATCACCGCTGAAAAATGCCGTGCGTGCCGCTTGTGATACAGCGCCCATTTCAAAGAGCAGCGGCTCGAAGAGTTCTTTCAGATTGGAGGCCGGCATGGCACCGTGCGTACGAACATAGTCGGCCGGGCGGAACTGCATTTTGGGATTGACGTCGAAAATTGCGTAGGCCGTGTTGTTGGCTTCGAAAACCACGGGAGTGGCTATACTGGTGGACCTGCCGCGGTACAGTGCGCTGTCGCAGATTTCAAAAATGGCGTTGTCCACCGCGTGACCTTTTGATATGAAACTGTCGCAGAGGTCGTTGAAACGAAGAATTACGGTGTCGGAATCGCTAGCCAGCAGGACTACATCGGAGTCAGTGTCGCGGACGCAGGCTTCACGCCAGAAAAATTCCTTCAGCAGGCAGTATCCTGAAAAATCCGGCAGCCCACAGGCTGTGGAGTTGATGCTGTTTCTTGTTGACTGTCTGCGGTTCAGGTTCTCGGCAATATACGTTATTGTATATGTTGTCTGTTGATAGACAGCAACTATGCGGAACGAGGCGCGCGGGCCTTTTACGATGGAGCCGGCTGGTAGCGCGGCGGACGTTGAGGGCATCTCTTTTGGTCTGTTTTGGTAAATGTTACCGCAAAGTTAGTCAAAAAAGATTTAATAACATGGAATATGGCCGGAATAATGCCTCCGGCCGGCTTCAGGGCCGCGAAATCCCCGAAAAATCGCTCAAATTTCCGCAAAAGAATTGCCTGTTAAAGATAAAATCCGTAACTTTGTCTGAAATTTGTATGAACCTCCGCGCGGTTTGCCAGCCCCCTCTCCAACGGCTTCCGCGGTGAATATTAACTTATTCTTTACAAGCATGTTGGAAGAAGACAGAATTTTTAAAATTGATATTGAAAAAGAAATGAAGTCGGCCTACATCGACTATTCGATGTCGGTGATTGTGTCGCGAGCCCTGCCCGATGTGCGCGACGGCATGAAGCCAGTTCATCGCCGCGTGCTTTTCGGTATGAATGAAATGGGCAACAACAGTAATAAGCCTCATAAGAAATCGGCCAACTGTGTCGGTGAGGTTATGGGTAAATATCACCCGCACGGCGACTCGTCGATCTACGGCACGGTTGCTCGTATGGCACAGTGGTGGTCTATGCGTCACACACTGATCGACGGCCATGGCAACTTCGGCTCAATCGACGGCGACTCTCCCGCTGCCATGCGTTATACCGAGGTTCGTCTCGATCCTCTCGGCGAAGAGATGCTTCGCGATATCGAGGCTGATACTGTAGATTTCCAACCCAACTACGACAACTCCCGAAAGGAACCTGTCGTCCTTCCTACCCGCTTTCCCAATCTGCTCGTAAACGGAGCCTCAGGCATTGCCGTAGGTATGGCGACCAATATGCCCACTCACAATCTTACAGAGTCAATCAATGCCTGCATAGCTCTTCTGGAAAATCCCGAGATGGAGATTTCCGAGCTTTCAAAGATAATAACGGCTCCCGACTTTCCGACAGGAGGCATAATCTACGGTTACGACGGTGTCCGCGAAGCTTATGAAACGGGTCGCGGCCGTATCTTGATACGCGCCAAGGCTGAGATAGAGCAGAAAGCCGATCATGAACTGATTGTCGTCACCGAGATTCCTTATGGAGTAAACCGTGCGGAACTTATCAAGAATATCGCCGATCTCGTAGTGGAAAAACGAATCGACGGCATCTCAAATATCAACGACGAGAGCGACCGCGACGGCATGCGTATTGTCATCACTCTGAAATCGGATGCAAATGCCAATGTGGTTCTCAACAAGCTTTACAAACTGACGGCAATGCAGTCGTCGTTCAGCGTGAATAACGTAGCACTGGTGAACGGACGGCCCAAGACTCTCAACCTCAAAGAAATCCTTCAGGCTTTTATCGACCATCGCCATGAGGTGGTAACACGCCGCACCCAGTATGAGCTCCGTAAGGCCCGCGAGCGCGCACATATTCTCGAAGGTCTGATGATTGCCGTGCGCAACATCGACGAGGTAATAGCGATCATCAAATCGTCGAAAACGACAGAAGAAGCCCGCACGACGCTGTCGGCCCGCTTTGATCTTACCGAACCGCAGACACAGGCTATTGTCGACATGCGTCTGCGCGCCCTCACGGGACTTGCCATCGAGGAATTGCAGCGCGATCTCGACGATATCCACAACCGCATAGCTGAACTCGAGCTTATTCTCAACGATCCCGTCGTACTCCGCAATCTTATTGAAAAAGAACTTCGCGAAGTCAGCGACAAATTCGGAGAAGGACGCCGTACGGCTATAGATTATACTGCCGGTACATTTAATGCGGAGGATTTCTATGCCGATGATGATATGATCATCACAATATCGCACATGGGATATATCAAGCGTACTCCGCTTGCTGATTTCCGCGCCCAGAACCGCGGCGGTGTCGGTGCCAAAGGTTCCGATACCCGCGACAGCGATTTCATAGAGCATATCTATACGGCCTCCATGCACGACACCATGCTCTTCTTCACGGATCGTGGTCTTGTATATAAAATGCGTGTATATGAGCTTCCCGAAGGCACTAAAAGCAGCAAAGGACGCGCTCTCCAGAATCTGCTCAATATCGAGCAGGGTGACTGCGTGAACGCATATATCGCCTGCCGTCGCCTCGATGATCCCGAATACACCTCAACTCACTATCTTGTCTTTGCTACACAGAACGGTCTTATCAAGAAAACCGCACTCACAGAGTATGCGCGAGTGCTCGCCAAAGGCAAAAAGGCCATCATCATACGCGAAGGCGACAAGCTTGTCGGTGTCGAGCTTACGGACGGCAACAGCGAGATCCTCATGTCCAACCGCAACGGACGCACAATCCGCTTCCACGAAAGCGAACTCCGCGCCATGGGACGTGTATCTACCGGTGTCCGCGGCATGAGAATAGACGAAGACGGTCAGGATGCCGTAATCGGTCTTATCGCAATGAACGAAAACACCGAGAATACTGTTCTTACTCTGTCGCAGAATGGTTTCGGTAAACGTTCGATTCTCGATGCATACCGAATGACACGTCGTGGTGCCAAGGGCGTAAAGACTATGAACATTACCGACAAGACGGGTTTGCTCGTGGCATTCAAGAGCGTAAACGACGACAACGACCTTGTGATTATCAATAAGAGCGGTGTCGCCATACGAATCCATGTAGCCGATATCCGGGTAATGGGACGCGCAACGCAAGGTGTGCGCATAATCAATCTTGAGAAGCGCGGTGATGCCATTGCCTCTGTATGCTGTGTCGATGCCGATCCCGAAGAAGAAGTTGAAAGCGTTGCCGCAGATGCCGAGGAACTACCCGAACTCTCGATTGAACCAGAAACTGACGAAGAAGCGACAGAAGATGAAGCCGAAGAGTCGGAAGAAACAGAAGAATAACACATTAATCCATTAAATATACCTTAAGATGAAAAAAATCAGCATTTTGGCTCTTGGCCTTGCTGTTTGCGCCACCGCAGGTGCCCAGACAAGCGTACTCAAAGAAGCCGAACAGGCCATGAAAGGCGGTCAGGAAGCTGCCAAGGTGGTGACCATCATCACTCCGGCATTTACAAACGCCGAAACCCAGGGTCTTGCCCAGACCTATTACATTCCCGGCAAGGCTTCGTATAACGAATACGACAAGCTTCTTGGTCTCAAACAATTCGGTAAGACCAAAGATGGAGATGATGCCAAGATGGGCAAGCTCCTCATACAGGGTTACGACATGTATATGAAGGCTCTTCCTCTTGACTCTATTCCCAACGAAAAGGGTAAAATCAAACCTAAATATTCCAAGGATATGATCAGCACCATTGCAGGTCACTTCACAGACTATACCAATGCCGGTGCCGATCTCTACAACAGCAAGGACTATGACGGAGCATACCGCGCATGGGCTATCTTCAATGAAATACCTCAGAATCCCACCCTCCGCGAGAAACTCACTACTGTTCCGGCAGATACAATTCTTGGCGAAATAGCTTTCAACCAGGCACTCGCAGCATGGCAGGGCAATTACTTTGAAGATGCTCTCAATGCATTCCTCTTTGCAAAATCGAAAGGCTATAACAAGAAACAGCTTTATGACTATGCCATAGCTGTGGCTGACGGTGCCAAAAACCGTGAAGCCGTGCTCGCTCTTTCGGAAGAGGCTCTCGGTATCTACGGAGACCAGGATCCCATGTATCTCGGTCAGGTGGTGAACTATTATCTCCAGAACAAGAACTTTGACAAAGCATTCGAGATCATCAATCAGGCTATAGCCAAAGATCCTACCAACGCCCAGTACTATAATATCCAGGGTGTGCTCTATGAGAATGTTGAGAAACGTCCGGAAGCTATCGAGGCTTACAAGAAGGCTACCGAACTCGATCCGAAGAACGCTCAGGCTCTCTACAACTACGGCCGTCAGCTCTGCGAATCGGCATATGCCCTCAATGATGCAGCTCCTACAAGCCAGAAAGAATATGAAGAATATAAGGAAGCGAAAATCATGCCGCTTTTCAAAGAGGCTGTAGAAGTTCTTGAAAATGCTTATACTATCGATCCCGACAATACCGACGTACTCAAATATCTTGAGAACGTTTACTATAATCTCGGCGACGAAGCTAAGCTTAATGACGTGCGCAAGCGCATGACATACTAATACGGTATCTCAATCCAAGAATATCTGCGGGGCCGGGCCTGATGGTCCGGCCCCGTTTTTCAGAAGGTGCTCACCAAATTCTGTTATAAATAAACTGAAATGGAAAATACCAATCAGCAGTTCAGTAAAGCTCTTGAACGCTGCCGGGCCGTGTTTGCGGCCAAACTTGGCGATTATGGCCCGTCGTGGCGTATAATGCGGCCGGAAGCGATCACCGACCAGCTTTTCATAAAGGCGAAACGGATCCGCTCATTGCAGATCAAAGGAGTCTCAGCCGTAGGAGAGGGGATTCTCCCCGAATTTATAGCCATCGTAAACTATGGAATCGTAGGCATCATACAGCTTCGGCTCGGCTTTGCCGACTGCAAGGACATAAGTGCGGAAAAGGCCCTTCAGCTCTACGACGAGGTTGCCGCCGAGGCGATGAAGCTCATGATAGCCAAAAATCATGACTACGACGAGGCTTGGCGAGGCATGAGAGTGCTTTCCTACGTCGATCTGATACTGACTAAAATCGAGCGCACAAAAGAAATAGAGGATCATAACGGTAATGTAAAGGTTTCCGAAGGAATAGATGCGAACTATTTCGATATGATCAACTATTCGGTATTCGGTATTATCAAGCTGACTGATGAAGCTGAAAATTAGTGTCAAAATGCGTCTCCGGCTCATTGCGGTCGTGTTGTGCCGTATTCTGGTCGGAGTCACATTTCTGATTGCAGGATGGGCTAAGGCCATAGATCCGTGGGGTTTTGTCATCAAGACCGGCGAATATCTCGACGTGTGGAAACTCGCGCTTCCGCATGAGCTCATAGTGGCGGCATGTATCGCTATAGCCTGCGTGGAATTTTGTACAGGCGCAATGATACTTCTGGGCGCATTCAAGCGGTGGGCTGTATGGACTGCCGCAGCCTTTATGGTTTTTATGCTTCCTCTTACTGCATATATCGCCATTGCGGATCCTGTCGAGGATTGCGGATGCTTCGGCGATTTCCTGATCCTGTCGAATGCTGTCACATTTATCAAGAACATAATCCTCAGCGCGGCCATCGTTTATCTTATTCTCAGAAACAGAACGGTACCGGGTCTTCTTCCCGCTCCGATCCAGTGGATGGCCATGGCTGCTTCAGTGGCTTTTCCCCTTTTTCTGTCGTTTGTCGGCTATAATATACAGCCACTTGTCGATTTCAGACCATTCCGGACCGGAACAACTATTTTCAGTCCATCGTATGAAATAGGCGAATCAGAGTATATATATGAGAAAAACGGAGAGAATCGTCTTTTTACGCTTGACGGGCTGCCAGACAGTACATGGACTTTTGTCGATGTAGTTGAGCCCGAAATGGATACGAATCACGCGGCCTCAATCGCTGTTTTTGACGAAGAGGGTAATGATATCGCTCAGGAACTGGCCGGAGACGAAAGTGATCATATCTATATGATAGTTGCGAATCCGGATCTCCAGTTCCTGACAAGGGCGAGATTTGTCAATGAACTTGCCGATTACGGCCGTCGACATGATTGTCCGATGATAGGCATTGTCGGAGTCGAAGGCAGCGCTCTCGATGAGTGGAAAGCCCTTGTGCGTCCCCGTTTTCCGGTATATACGGCTGAAGACACCTCCTTGAAAATGCTTGTCAGAGGCACGGGCGCACTGGTGTTTACCCGCGAAGGCAAAATAGTATGGAAGCGTACTTTGGCCTCTGTAGACACATCTGTTCTCGAATCCGAGACAGAAGGGAATGCTCTAGACACCCTCAGGCCGGTCGATGACGGCAAGATTCATTTATGGGCCTGCGGCATTTATCTTGCAGTTATCATTGTTGTCTATCTGCTCGGGCAATCGCCAAAATTATTGCCGAACCATAAAAAATGAGTATATTTGCACCTCGAAAACACATAACACAATCCAAATTATATATTACAATGAGAAAGAATATAGTTGCCGGCAACTGGAAAATGAACACCACCGTTCCCGAAGGTGTCGCTCTTGCCAAGGAAGTGAACGAAGCTCTTAAAGGTGCTGACAAGAAGTGCGATGTAGTGATATGCGTGCCTTTCACACATCTTGTTCCTGTTGCAGGTGTGATCGACCAGAATGTGCTCGGTCTGGGTGCTGAAAACTGTGCCGACCACAAGAGCGGCGCATATACAGGCGAAGTATCCGCTCCCATGGTAGCCTCTACCGGCGCTAAATATGTCATACTCGGCCACAGCGAACGCCGTCAGTATTATGGCGAAACCGCAGAAACTCTCCGTGAGAAGGTGGCTCTTGCCCTTGAAAACGGTCTTACTCCCATCTTCTGCATCGGCGAAGTACTCGCAGAACGCGAAAACGGTACTTATAACGAAGTTGTGAAGGCTCAGATCGTAGATGCGCTCTTCAATCTTTCGGCAGAAGATTTCGGCAAACTTGTCCTCGCTTATGAACCCGTATGGGCTATCGGTACCGGTAAGACCGCTACCGCTGATCAGGCAGAGGACATGCACGCACACATCCGCGCCGTCATCGCTGAAAAATATGGCAAGGAAGTTGCTGACAATACATCTATCCTCTACGGTGGCAGCTGCAAACCTTCGAACGCCGCCGAACTTTTTGCTAAACCCGATGTTGACGGTGGCCTTATCGGCGGTGCCGCTCTTAAGTGTGCCGACTTCATGGGTATCGTTAACGCTTTCTGATCGGAAAGCTGTAGATGAATTTCAGACCTTATATATCAATCGCAGTTCTTGTGCCGGCAATAGGATTGTCGGCACAAGATTCCGCTTTGCAATCGTCCGATACGACTCTCTCTATTGTATCGGAGATAAACGCATCGGGCAATATACGGGTAGAGCAGCCCGAGGCACTCGCCGCATTGCTTAAGAAACGGACAGAGCCCGGCATAGGCGAGGAGGAAGCACAGCAGCACGATACCCGAGCTACAAATGCCCGGTCGGGATATCGTATACAGGTTTTCGACGATAATAATCCGCGAACTGCAGCCGCTCAGGCCAAAGCCCGCGGCCGTCAGATGGAGGCTGCGTTTCCCCAGTACAAGACATATGTATCGTTCAATTCGCCCTACTGGCGTGTCAAGGTCGGCGATTTCCGCACCCGTGGAGAAGCCGAGGCTGCGATGGCAGATCTGAGAGAGGCTTTTCCCCAGCTGGGCGCTTATCTGCGCATTGTGCGCGACAGAATAAATATTTTTGATTGATGCCTATGGATCGTCTAACCGACGATGAGCGTATATCGCAAATCGCACAACATATAGAAAGTATAATAGGTCTTCTTGGTGAAGACTGCGGCCGAGAAGGTCTCAGGAAGACTCCTGTCAGAGCTGCCAAAGCGTTGTGGTTTCTCACATCGGGATATCGTGTAGAACCCGAAGCACTGATGAAGCAGGCTCTCTTCGAACATGAAGGCTCTCAGGTGATTATCGTAAAGGACATAGAATTCTATTCTATGTGCGAGCATCATATCCTGCCTTTTTTCGGAAAAGTAAGCATCGGATATGTACCGTCGGGTAAAATCGTCGGGCTGAGCAAACTGGCTCGTATTGTCAATGCATTCGGCCGTCGCCTTCAGGTACAGGAGCGTTTTACAGCCCAGATATGCGAATCCGTGAAGAAGACACTCGGGGCTGCGGGTGTAATAGTAGTGTGCGAAGGTGAACATCTTTGCATGAAGATGCGCGGTGTCGAAAAACAACATTCAGCGACCACGACCGTACACTATAACGGTGTATTCGAAAAAGACCCTGCGCTACGGGCTGAATTTTTGTCAGCTATCCGCTGAATTATCCGCCATTTACAAAAATGGCATAAGACATGATTATATTAAGCTATTCCTATGAAAAAAATTTGTATTATTTCTTTTTGCGCCGCAATGGCGGTATCAGGCGCAACGGCTTCCAATCATTTCAACTCAAGAAAAGGAATGCCTGTCCGACTGAACGCCGCTGTGCCGGATCAGAATACGATCTGGAAACCCGTGAGCGAAACCAACTACATATACGCGGATGGTGACTGGCTGAAAATCGGAACGACTCTGTTTAGATATGATGAGCGGGGCAATGCCGTTCAGATGGATATGGAAGAGGAATCCGGAGAACTTTCGCGTGTCATCACCGAATATGATGAGAATAATAAAAAGATATTTGTTCTTACTACCGTAAAGAATGGAACCGACTGGACAAACAGCTCCAAGCGCAGTTATGTTTATGACCCTGTTCTGACATCCTACTGTATCGAACGTCTTGGTTTCGACTGGAATCAGAACGTCTGGGTACGAAATTATTATTGCGAGACCAATGCAATAACACGCAATAGTACAGGTTCTATAACCGAAATTCTAAAATCGCTGCCCGTAAGCGGAGGAAATCTGATTCCTGCTTATAAATCGGAATGGAAATATGACGGACAGACTGGCAATGCAAGTGAATTCCGTTATTATGAGAATGGAATTACAGGCAGCTTTCCTATGTGGAATCTGTACAATAATGTGAGCTACCGGAATGTCGTATGGGAAAACACAGACGGCCAGATGACGGGATCGTCCATGATCGAGTTTGTGCAGGGAGCAAACAGAGTCAGATCGTGTGAAGTCTATTATAGCGACGAACTTGACGGACATGTATTTGTCGATTATAATGAAGACAAGCCTCTTGACTTCTATTATAAAGAGACATTTGTAGATCCGACCGTAATCGGTCTTACACACCGATATGAGACTCTTGATGAAAACGGTAGTTTCAGATTGACCTACAGTGAATATTTTGATGAAGAAGGAGAACCTACCACCGAGCCGTATTACAGTACAGTTCAGGAAGTGACCAGAGACAGCTATGGCAATATTGTGCTTGAGAGCTTAAGTGAGGTTCAGAATGGCGCATCCGAACTTATTTCAATGGAAAAGACGGAATATGCCTATGATCCAAGCGGCAATATAAAAGAATCAATGCATAGCATTTATGATTTTGATACTGAAGATTTTGAACCGGAGTCCAAAATCGTATATGGTGAATATAATGACGTTTCTTCTGGCATTGGTCATATAGAAAATGTCTGGTCTGGCGCCTATAAAGTATATAATCTGCAAGGCATGCCGGTGGATGGAGTTTACACCGAAGAGGATCTGCATAAGCTCCCTTCCGGACTCTATATAGTCAACGGTCGAAAGACTGTGATCCGATAAGCAAACAAAAACAAATAACAGCCGCCGGTTTTCGATAATACGATACCGGCGGCTGTATTTTATGTTCAGTTTCTTGAAATTATCCGAATTTACTTATTTTGCGAAGCATGGGTTCATTGATGATCTTGATCCGGCGTCCGTCAACGACAAGAATCTTTTCATTGACAAATGTCGAAAGTGTGCGAATGGCATTTGATGTAGTCATATTCGACAAATTTGCAAGATCCTCACGCGCCATATATATTTTTAAAGTCGAATTATCGTCTTCGTAACCATAGTTGTCAAGAAGAACCATTATGGCTTCCGCCAGTCGACCGCGGATATGTTTTTGGGTCAGATTAACGATTTTTGTGTCTGAGCCTCCGAGATTATGGGAGAGTTCACGGATAAAGAACCATGCAAGTTCGATATTATTGTGGATTATTTCCCGTACCAGAGTCATCGGGAGTGCTCCGATAATGGAGGGTTCGATGGCAGTAGCACTCGACACATATTTTTCTTCGGCGAAGAAAGCGCGATATCCGAAATACTGTACGGGGCGGATTAGTCGGAGAATCTGTACACGGCCGCCTACTCCTTCCTTTGTCTTTTTGACTTTGCCCTTGAAAAGGCACCAAAGATATTCGGGATCATCGCCTTCGGCATAGATTACCTGATTCTTTTTGAATGTATGTATAACGAGATTATCGGCCACCAGACGTTTTTCTTCAGATGACAGAATAGACCAAATATCGGCCATATCTTCGTTGATGACTTTTTCAAGAGCAGCTTTAATCATAGAATAATCAAATGACTAGGTTTGACTTGGCCATTTTCGTAAATTGTCGCAATGGGGGAAGAATACACTTCGGAAACGAGGTGCGATAGACATATGTGTGGTTGTCAACCAGTCGGCAAAATGCGAGGAACAGCAAATTCTCACTTGCAAAAATACAAATTTATTTTCAGAAAATAAAAAAATAGCCGAATAATTATGTTATACAGCTACTTTTTGAACTTTTCAGACAAAATCATGCATGAATTGCCACAGGTGCAAGAAGGAAAATCCGGAATTTCTAAAAATGCTTAAATGTTTAGAACGTTAAAGAGAAAGTAAATAAATTTAACATTCAAAGAGGACTGTTTACTTGTTAGAATATTAATTTTGCGTTACTAAATAGAATCATTAATGCAACTAAAGTTTGCAAACATATAAAATTCATTATGAGCGAAAGCGTAAATATTCGACAACTCAATGAGTTGGTTGCTTCCAAGAGCGATTTTACAGCACTTATCACCCGAGGAATGGATCAGACGATCGTGGGTCAGAAACATCTTGTGGAAAGTCTTCTCATCGCCATGCTGGCAAATGGCCATGTGCTTCTTGAAGGTGTCCCTGGTCTTGCCAAAACATTGGCGATCAAAACTCTTGCCCAGCTCATCGATGCCAAATACAGCCGAATACAGTTTACTCCCGACCTTCTTCCTGCCGACGTCATCGGTACAATGATCTATAGCGTTAAAAACGAGACCTTTCAGGTTAAGAAAGGTCCGATATTCGCCAACTTCGTACTTGCCGACGAAATCAACCGTGCTCCGGCGAAAGTACAGAGCGCTCTTCTTGAAGCCATGCAGGAGCGTCAGGTCACAATCGGTGACAACACTTTTCCGCTTGACAAGCCTTTCCTTGTGATGGCAACCCAGAACCCGGTAGAGCAGGAAGGTACATATCCTCTTCCCGAAGCACAGGTAGACCGTTTCCTCATGAAAGTAGTTATCGGTTATCCGTCGAAAGATGAGGAACGCGAGATCATCCGCATGAATATCGCACGCGAACAGCGTCCTGTAGTGCCGCTTCTACGTCCAGAAGAAGTGATCGAAGCCCAGAAGGTCGTTGAGCAGATATATGTTGACGAAAAAATCGAGCGATATATCGTAGACATTGTTTTTGCAACCCGCACGCCGGCCGAGTACGGTCTTGAGGATCTCGCCTCCTATATTTCGTTCGGAGCATCCCCTCGTGCATCCATTTCACTGGCTCGTGCCGCCCGTGCCTACGCGTTCCTGCATCAGCGCGGTTACGTCATACCTGAGGACGTGATATCTGTGTGCCACGATGTGCTCCGTCACCGTATCGGTCTGACATATGAAGCCGAAGCCAACAATTATACCACCGACCAGATAATAACCGAAATCCTCGATAAAGTACAGGTTCCCTGATAAAATATGGATTCGAATGAACTTATAAAAAAAGTTCGCAAAATTGAGATAAAGACTCGCGGACTGTCGCAGAATATTTTTGCAGGCGAATATCATTCGGCCTTCAAGGGTCGCGGCATGATGTTTTCCGAAGTTCGTGAGTATCAGTATGGCGATGACATACGAGATATCGACTGGAATGTCACAGCACGCCATAACCATCCATATGTCAAGGTCTACGAAGAAGAACGCGAACTTACCGTAATGCTTCTCGTCGATGTTTCGGCGAGCCGGGCATTCGGAGCTGTCGGGGTAGAGAAACGCGAGATGATAGCCGAAATAGCGGCGACAATCGCTTTCTCCGCTATCCAGAACAATGATAAGATCGGTGCGATTTTCTTCAGCGACAGAGTGGAAAAATTCATCACGCCAAAAAAGGGGCGCAAACACATTCTTTTCCTTATTCGTGAGCTCCTTGATTTTCAGCCGGATCATCAGGGTACTGACATCGCTGAGGCCGTACGTTATTTCAGCGACGCTCTGAAACGGCGTTGCACGATGTTCCTTATATCGGATTTCATCGATGAGTCGGACTATCGTAAGCCTCTTACCGTAGCAGTGAACCGACACGATGTGATGGCGATTCAGGTTTATGACAAGCGCGACAGTGAACTGCCTGATGTCGGACTGATGAGAATACGCGACCTTGAAACCGGCCAGACACAATGGATTGACACCGGTTCGTCTGCTACCCGCAAGGCATATGGCAAATGGTGGTATAAGCGTCAGCAGTCAATGTCGGAGGCTTTGAGAAGCAATCGGGTCGATTATGTTTCTGTCGCCACTGACGAGGATTATGTAAAAGCCTTGATGGGCCTGTTCAAAAATAGATCAACAGTATGAAACGCTTTCTGAAATACTTCGCACCGGCGGTTTTATGTCTCGGATCGGTTGCAACCAATGCTCAGCAGGTTTCAGTCAAGGCCGCTGTCGACAGTGTCGATCTTGTAATGGGTGATCGCGCCCACATTACCGTGAGTGTAGACGTGCCTGTTCAGATGGAATCATCGGTTCAACTCGTGGATTTTCCGGTTTTGACACCGGGTGCGGAATATATACCTTTTCATGGTGTCGATGTGGTCGCTTCTGACAGCACTACAACCAGAAGCGAAGGCAAAGTGCGTTATGACTTTGATTTCACGATTCAGGCATTTGATCCCGGAACAATAAGCATACCACCGTTCGCCGTAGTTCCCGCTCCGGGAGCCGATACTGTAAAATCTTCCATATTGGCTCTCAAAGTAGCGCCCGTCGACGTGGATTCCCTCGAGACCATCCATCCTATGGCGAGCATCGTAAGTCCGGATACAAAATGGTATGACTACATACCGGACTGGCTGCTCTGGACACTTCTGGGTATTGCCATTGTCGCAGGAGGCGTTGCCGCGTTCATACTGCTGAGAAAACGCAAGATCGCAATAGAGGAAAGCAAGTCGATTCCTGTGCCGCCTTATGATCTTGCAAAACTACGGCTTGAGAAACTCCGTTCTCGCAATCTTGCGGAGAACGGACATGAGAAGGAGTACTACACTGAACTTGTCGATATCCTGCGTCAGTATCTTCAGGGTCGTTTCGGTATAAATGCCATGGAAATGACATCGACACAGATTGTGCGTGCTTTGCGAAGTAATCCCGAGACCCGCATGACCGCCGATGAAATGAGAAGCGTCCTTTCGGTAGCGGATTTTGTCAAGTTTGCCAAGGTGCGCCCGCTTCCTGATGACAATGTGAAAGCATTCAACCGGGCCATCAATTTTGTGGATTCCACAAAACCGGAGCCGGAACCCGAGCCCGAAGCCACAGCAGACGAACAGGTCAAATCTACTGATAAAACAAGTAAAAAATCCTGACAATGCATTTTGCACATCCACATATACTCTGGCTTCTGCTGATACTTATACCACTGACAGCGTGGTATGTATTGAAGCACAGAAATCTTCACGCAACGATGGCCATGTCGTCGGCATCCGCGTTCAAGACACTGCCACGGACATGGAAACAATATCTGAGGCATCTGCTATTCGTGTTGCGGCTTGCCACGATCGCCTGTGTCATAGTAGTGCTTGCGCGCCCTCAGACACGCGATAGTTGGCGTACGACATCGACAGAGGGTACCGATATAGTTCTTGCTCTCGACGTATCGTCGTCTATGCTGGCACGCGACTTTGAGCCGGACCGCTTCGGAGCCGCCAAGGAAGTGGCTGCCAGATTCATCTCGGGCAGAGAGGCCGACAATATCGGCATTGTGGTCTTTGCCGGAGAGAGCCTTACTGGCGTTCCGATGACGGTAGACCGCGCACAGTTGCTTTCTTATCTCCAAAACCTCAACATGAACGTTCTTGAAGATGGTACAGCCATAGGCGACGGAATAGCCACTGCGTTGAATCGTCTTAAGGAAGGGAAAGCTAAAAGTAAGAGCATAATCCTGCTTACCGATGGCTCGAACAACACCGGTGTGATAGCGCCTGTTACAGCTTCGGAAGTAGCAAAGGAACTGGGAGTCAAGATATACACAATCGGAATCGGCACCAACGGGAATGCCCCGTATCCTGTACAGACTCTCACAGGACGCATAGAGTTTCAGCCGCAGCCTGTGGTAATTGACGAGGCGACCCTACGCACCGTCGCAGAAAGTACCGGGGGCAAATATTTCCGCGCAACCGGCAACAGAGTGCTTGAAGAGGTCTTTTCGGAAATAGACGCTCTTGAAAAGACACAAATGGATGTGCGTCATTTTTCGCATACCGAAGACAACTATATATTGTGGGCATGGCTTGCTTTCGGGCTTTTCGCCTTCGAGATACTGCTGCGTTACACAGTTCTCCGTTCAATCCCTTAGGATATAATTATGTTTGACTTTGCAAATCCGACATATCTTTATTTGCTGGCAGCGGTTCCGGTGGCTGTGCTGCTCTTTATGGCGGCCCGGGCTTCCCGCAGGGCCAAACTGCGGCGTTTCGGCCGTATGGCCTCGATCGAGCATCTGATGCCCGATACATCGCGCTATACCCCGGCTGTGAAACTGACTCTCCAGATGATCGCTCTGGCAGCGCTTGTGATTGTGCTTGCGCGCCCCCGTGCCGGCGCCAAGGAACAACAGGAAGTATCGGCCGGCATAGAGGTGATGATAGCGTTCGACGTGTCGAACTCTATGCTCGCATCGTCGACCGACCGTCCCGACGGGGTATCGCGTCTTGACCGCGCCCGTCTTTTGCTTGAAAAACTTGTAGACCGCCTTGACAACGACAAGGTTGGGCTGGTGGTTTTTGCCGGACAGTCCAAGATGCAGTTGCCACTGACGAGTGATTTCTATACTGCCAAAATGTATCTGAACGAGCTCTCTCCCAATCAGATTTCCTATCAGGGAACATCTATCTCAAGTGCCATAAAAATGGCCATGAACGGATTTTCGCCTGCGGAAGACATGCACAAGGCCATAATACTCATCACAGATGCCGAAGATCACGAAGGCGAAGCGATAGAGACGGCCCGACTCGCCGCAGAAAACGATATTCAGATCGACGTGATCGGGCTCGGAACTCCGGCAGGAAATGTTCTACCAGGCTTCGCCGATAACGAAGGCCGTCCCGTAGTTACAAGACTCAACGAGGAACTTGCCCAGAAGATAGCCGAGGCCGGTGACGGCATCTATGTGAACGGAGCATCGCCGTCGGCACTTTCAGATCTTTCTGCACAGCTCGACAAGCTTCAGAAATCGGAATTCCGCTCGGTAACATATAAAGCCGGGGCGGAGCAGTTCCCCACTTTCGCCGCCATAGCTCTGATTTTCCTTCTGATAGACATATTTGTTGTTGACCGAAAAATCAGCTGGCTGCGCGGTATCAATTTCTTTACAAAGGAGGACAAGAAATGAAAAAGACGATAGCATCATTCTGTCTTTTGAGCGGTCTGGCATTTTCAATTTCGGCCCAGCTTGCAATGCCCGATGCCTCAGCCGACAGCATTGCCGCACCTCAGGCCGCGAAGACAGAGCAGTCGCGATATTACACGCCGTCTAAGTCATACAAAGCGGAACGAAACAATATAAGACGCGGCAATTCTCTTTTTAAAGAAGATAAATTCTATGAGGCTCTTGAGGCCTATGACGAAGCCCTCAAAGAGAACGGCAGTTCAATAAGAGGACGCTATAACAAGGCTGTGATACTTTTACAGCTTCAGAACGATGACAATAAAGGGACTGAAGCCGATCCGCGTGTACAGGCCGCCGGAATTTTTAACGATTTGCTTTCCGACGCCAACCAGTTCGACAGAGATATTGCCGAGATGACGTATTATAACCTTGGCAATATGGCTTTCAACGATGAGCAATATGACCAGAGTATCGAATGTTACAAAAGCGCGCTGCGAATTGATCCCGACAATATGGATGCTCGTGAAAACCTCCGTCTCGCCCAGTTGAAAAAACAGGAACAGGAGCAGAATCAGGACAAGCAGGATCAGCAACAGGAAGAACAAGAGCAGCAACAGGACCAGCAACAACAGCAGCAGAATCAGCAGAATCAGGAAGAGCAACAGCAACAACAGCAGGAACAGAAACCGATGACTAATTCTGCCCAACAGATCCTGCAGACGATGCAAAACAAGGAAAATGCCACCAGAAAGAAGGTTCAGGCCCAGGAAGAACCTGCCACAGGCCGTCCTCAGCCCGACAAACCCTGGTAAAATCAAAATGACGACTATGCAAAAACGTTTCCTATTTATATTTCTGTTCATTGCGGTGGCTGTCGCAGCCATGGCGCAACAGCCGTCATTCGCTCTTGTTCAGCCGCGCAACGTCATCGAAGGCCGTAATTTCCGCCTCACATTCCGTCTGAGCGATGGCGAAGCCAATCCGCCTGCGGCTCCGGAACTCGACGGCTGTACACTTCTATACGGACCTGCGACCTCTACCATGCAGAGTACGCAGATCATCAACGGACGCATGACATCGTCGTCGTCAATCGACTATTCCTTTACTTACCGCGCCGACAAGGCTGGAAGTGTCTCGGTACCGGAAGTTACGGTGCAATGCGAGGGAAAGACGCTGAAATCGCGTGCGGCTTCCTTCCAGATACTTCCCCCAGACCGGAATTCTTCACCTCAAGGAGCAGGCAACAACAGACAACCTGATGATGTGACTCCGTCGGGTACTCCGACCCAGATCTCGGCCGACGATCTGCTTGTGCGTGTCTTTTTCTCCAAAAACTCAGTCTATGAGCAGGAACCCGTTGTCGCCACTATCAAGGTTTATACCAAATACGATATCAGTTCGTTTATGGTTACCACTCAGCCTGTTTTCGAGGGATTCCTTACCGAAGAACTGCCCGTCGATCTTGAAACATCAATAGAGCATTACAACGGTCAGAACTATCATACGGCTGTTCTCAAGCGTCTGCTGCTGTATCCTCAGAAAGCCGGCACACTGTCGGTGAATTCAGGAAAATACGATGTCACGATCGTACAATATGAACAGGTAAATATGGGATTTTTCGGTACCGCGAGCCGTCCGATAGAACGTAATGTGACCACATCGTCGAATGCTGCAACTCTTAGTGTCAAGGCTCTGCCGCAGCCTCAGCCCGACGGTTTTTGCGGAGCTGTCGGCTCATTTTCGGTGCATACATCACTCGAACCCGAACTAATGCGGACCAATGAGGCCTCTACATATTCATATATAATCAAGGGTACCGGCAATATCAAGTTCCTGACGCCTCCTACTGTTGAATTTCCTGCCGGAATCGATACGTATACACCTAAAACCGATATATCGGCCAACCTTATCGGAGGCGGTACAAATATGAGCGGAACGTTCCGCACGGATTATACTATTGTGCCACAGGAAGTAGGTAATTTCGTTATCAAAGGAGTGCCTTTCGTATATTTCGATATCGAAAGCGGCACCTATAAGACAGCCGATGTCGACGATATGCCGATCAAGGTACTTCGCGGCAATGGCAGCGCTCCAGCACCGTCACAGATTACTCTCGACGAGACCATCGACGATATACTCCATATCCGCCGAACAGATTCCGAGCGTCAGGCTGCTGAAATACACTATACCTTCCGTTCGCCGATGTATTGGTTCCTATATATACTCGCAGTCCTTATTCTTGCCGGAGTGCTTGTAGTCTACCGCCGCAACATACGTCTTGAGGCAGATGTCGCCGGGCGTAAACTTGCCAAAGCCGGACGTGTGGCCACCAAACGTCTCAAGGAATCCAAAGCGTATCTCGATGCCCATAAAAACGACATGTTCTATGCCGCTCTTGCAAAAGCACTCTGGGGTTATATAAGCGACAAGCTTTCGATCGCACCTTCGCAGCTTACACGCGATAATGTGGCAGAAAAGCTTTCTGCCTATGGTCTGGATAAGAATGCTACAGATGAAGTGTTAGATGTTCTCGACAGATGCGAAATGGCGCGCTTTACTCCCAATGACTCCGAAACCGAGGCATCAGATATCTATTCCAAAGCAGAACGCGCAATCAAGAGCATAGAAGACGTAAAGAAATGAGAAAAATAATATCTGCAATACTTCTTTTCGCCGCTTTCGGCGCCAATGCGCTGACTTTGGCAGAGCAGGCCGACAGCGCCTATAATAAAGACGATTACCGTCTTGCCATCGATCTCTACCAGCAGTCGTTGAAAGAGGATGGCATGAGCTCCGATGTATACTATAATCTCGGCAATGCCTATTATCGCAGTGATAAGACCGGCTTGGCTGTGGTGTGCTATGAAAGAGCATTGAAACTTGATCCTACCGATGGTGATGCCCGTGCGAACCTTGAGTTCGTGCGTTCGCGGATTCAGGATCGTCCGGAAGATGACTCGGCTTTTTTGTCGAATCTTCATAATTCTCTTTTAGGATCGATGACAGCCAACGCATGGGCCTGGACCGCATTCGTGCTGTTTCTCCTGCTTCTTGGTGCAGCGGCACTTTATATTTTCTCGGGCAGGATTGTGATGAGGAAGACGGGCTTTTTCAGCGGTATAGTACTGATATTCCTGTTTGGATATTCACTCTATATGGCATGGGAAAGTTTTTCATATGCAAACTCCCATGAAGAGGCTGTCGTGACAGCTCCATCGACCCAGTTGAGTTCTGCACCGCGTGCGGCCCGGAATTCAACCGATAAAGTCGTGACGATCCATGAAGGAACCAAGGTTGAGATAATCGATTCGATTTCGACACCTGATGATCCGGTCTCGCCGAAATGGTATAACGTCAAAATCAACAATAGTACGAAAGCATGGCTGCGGGCTTCGGATGTCGAAAGAATTTAAGGTATCTCTAAGGCTTGGTGGATAGCATATTAAATCAACAAACGACAATAATATGTTGTAAAACATATATATTTTTTCCTCTTTTGTTTGTTTAGTTGGAAAAATGACGTTAATTTAGCAATCAACAAATACAAAACACAGATATTAACCCTAACACACCCGAATATGACCAAGACAATCACCTTCAACGAACTCCGTCGACTCAAAGATCGCCTTCCCGACGGATCGATGCACCAGATTGCAGACAGGCTCAACACCACCGTTCAAACCGTACGCAACTATTTCGGTGGAAGCAACTATGATTTCGGTAAGAACTGTGGTGTCCACATTGAACCGGGTCCCGACGGCGGTATTGTGGTGCTTGATGACAGCACTATCTACGACATGGCCGTCGAAATTCTCCAGAGCCAGGAAGAACAATAATCGGTAAAGCAACAATCGGAAAAAATGAAACCGAAGCAGGGTAGCGTGCAGCTCGCCTGATGCTTCGGTTTTGTTTATTATTTTACAGACAGACTATGCGCTATATCACTATTGCCATTCATACATATGAAAAAGCTCTGTCGCTTCGGTCTCTGCTCGAGAGCGAGGGTATAAGCGTCGAGTTGCACAATGTCAATCTTGAAGTGCCCGGCTTCTCGTCGGGCGTGCGAGTCAGGATACCGGAAGACGATCTGCCGCTGGCATTGCGCATCATAGAGAATCAGGAACTATTCGCACAGCCTGGCGCGGAACAGGCCGCGGCCCATAAGATACTGGTACCGGTCGACTTCAGCGAGAATTCATTCAAAGCGGCTATAGTGGCGGCTAATATCGGAGCAAACCGCGGCGAGACACTTCAGTTTCTGTACAGTTATATAGATCCGTATATTGCCGGAAATATACAGCTTACCGACTCTTTGAGCTACGATGTCGGGGAGCCTGGAGCACGTCAGGCGTTGGGCGATAATGCCACCAGACTCATGTCCAATTTCTGCGACCGCTTCAGATCGGCTATGAAGCGCGGCGATATTCCGGTGGTGAAATTCGGCAGCCATGTATGCGAAGGGGTGCCTGAAGATGCCATCATAAATTATGCCAAAAGCAAATTGCCGTCACTGATCGTAATGGGCACCCGCGGTTCGTCGAAGAAAGAACGCGAGATGATAGGCAGTGTCACGGCCGAAGTGCTTGATGAAGGCCGGTTTACAGTCCTTACCGTTCCTGAACCTTGTGAGCTTGAGAAGTCTCTTAAACCGACCAATATTTTGTTTTTCAGCAATATTGATCAGGATGACATTCTCGCGATGGATGCACTATACCGTCTGTTCGGTTCATGGCAGGCCAATGTCACTATTGTCCATATGCCGGCCCGAAAGCGCTTTTCACAATTTTCCGCCGGTAAAGCGCTCGGACGTCTCAGCGATTATTGCCGTGATAATTTCAAGAGATATCATTTCGTGACAGTCCCACTGCAGGAAAATAACTATGATTCAGAATTCGACAATCTGAATAAAGAACATAATTTCGATCTTGTCGTCATACCGAATCACCGCCGTAATGCTTTCAGCCGGCTGTTCAATCCTGGTCTTGCTCACAAGTTACTTATGCATACGGATATTCCCATGCTCGTAATTCCAGTCTGACAAACATAGGCCATATGCTGTATTTTTGCTACCTTTGCATGTCAAATCAAAAATATAGCAAGTGTCAAGAAAAAGAAAGCCACTCCCTGTCATCGAGGGTCTGGAAATAAGTGCCCTTGCGGCTGAGGGAAATGCACTCGGCCGTCATGGCGATATGGTTGTGTTTGTTCCGTTCGGCGCGCCCGGCGATATCGTAGATGTCAAGCTTGAAAAGAAAAAGAAGAGCTATGCCAACGGCCGTATTACAGGTTTTAAACACAAAAGCGAATGTCGGGTAGAGCCGAAATGCGAGCACTTCACGGTATGCGGTGGTTGTCGGTGGCAACATCTTCCCTACGAGGTGCAGCTTGAAAGCAAACGTCAGCAAGTTGTAGATGCACTTGAGCGTATTGCCAAAGTCGAACTGCCGGAGATAGCACCGGCATTGGGCAGTTCGCACATATGGGAATATCGCAACAAAATGGAATATACTTTTTCCAACCGTTGCTGGCTTACATTCGAACAACTTGAAAGCGGCGAAGAGTTTCCCGACCGGAATGCCGCCGGATTCCATATACCAGGCGCGTTCGACAAAGTACTCGATATTCACAAATGTCATCTTCAGGATGATCTCGGCAACCGTATCCGTCTTTTCATCAAGAATTACGGTAAAGAACACAATCTGAGCTTCTATGATCTTAAGGCGCAGACAGGATTCCTGCGCACGCTTATGATACGCATAGCGTCGACGGCCGAGGTGATGGCCGTGATGGTTTTCGGTGAAGACCGTAGCGCAGACATCGAAGCTCTTATGAAGGCTGTGGCCACGGAGTTCCCCGAAATCACATCGCTCATGTATGCGGTCAATACAAAGGTAAATGATACGCTGGGTGACATCGACATATTAGCTTACAAGGGAAAACCGTATATAGAAGAAGAGATGGAAGGACTAAAATTCCGGGTGGGACCCAAGTCTTTCTATCAGACCAACTCCTTGCAGGCCTACGAACTTTACAAAGTAGCACGTAATTTCGCGCACCTCAGCGGCAATGAACTTGTATACGATCTATATACCGGCACGGGGACAATCGCAAACTTTATCAGCCGACAGGCCCTCAAGGTGATCGGCATAGAGTATGTCGAGGATGCTGTCGCCGACGCCCGGATAAATGCGGAGGTAAACGGCATTGACAATGTCGAATTTTTTGCCGGAGATATGAAAGACGTGCTAAACGACGATTTTATCGCAGAGCATGGACGGCCGGACGTCATGATAGTCGACCCTCCGCGTGCAGGAATGCATACCGATGTAGTGGAGACTATACTGCGCGCCGAACCGCGTTCTATTGTCTATGTAAGCTGTAATCCGGCCACACAGGCACGTGATCTTGCTCTACTTGACTGTAAATACGGTGTAGAGGCAGTACAGCCGGTCGATATGTTCCCCCATACGCAGCATGTAGAGAATGTAGTGCGTCTCGTGCGCCGCGACAAAGTTCAGAGCGAAGCCAGAGAAGAATTGTAATACCGCGGATCACCGGTTACTTCTTTGCCGACAAACTCCGGCAGAATGACCGGATAGTCTTCTTCCGGAAGTTCTATCTCAGCAACAACGAGGCCGTCGAGCGAGCCGTGAAACTCATCGATTTCCCATTTGAGTCCGTCACCGGCCTCGACTATATGTCGTGTTTTTTCTATCAGGCGACTTTTGCAGCATGTCTTGAGCATCTCGGTTCCTTCGTCTACGGGTATGGAGTATTCCCATTCGTTTCTGACAGCACCCTTATTGCGGCTTTTGACTGTAATAAAGGCTTCTTCATCAACAATTCTGACGCGGACAGTGGCATCGGGATCGAGCGAGAGATAGCCTTGCATCATCTCTTTCTTTTGTATCGCCAGATCACGGTATTCTGAACTTCTGACAAGGAATTTACGTTCTATTTCTTTTGACATCAGTGTTACGTTTTTGCAAAAATACAGAAATATTCCTTTTTATCAAAGGAGCGGCCGTATGCATAATGCTTGCGGTCGCAGGTCTGTATGCATACGGCGCCGACAGGATAGTTATAAAAGGTATTATACGCGATTCCCTGACGACAGAAGGACTTCCGTATGCTTCCGTGTCGCTGGACGGCGCACGTACCGGAACTGTAGCCGACGGACGTGGCATCTTCGAGCTTGTTGTCCGTCCTGAAGACAGATATTTCACAGCCGCCTGCCAGGGGTATAAAAGCAAAAAGGTGCCTCTGGTGAAAAGTAGCCTTAATCTTTATGATGTCTATCTTTCGCCTCAAAGTGAAGAGCTGAAGGAAGTTGTTGTAAAAAAAGGCAAATACAGCAAACGGAATAATCCGGCAGTCGAATTTGCCGACAGATTACGTAAAAGCGCGTCGCTTACAGATCCCAAGAGAAACGATTATTACAGCTATGACGCATATCGGCGCACGACTGTCGGTATTGGCGATTTCAATACCGACAGTACATCGGCGCTCATAAGACGTTTTCCGTTTCTGGCCGAACATACCGACACGTCCGAGATAAACGGAAAACATGTCCTGAATCTGTCGATAGAGGAAAAAGCGACCGGTACGATATATCGTAAAGATCCCGAGAGCACCAAAGAGATAATAAGAGGACGCCGGAGCAGGGGAGTCGACGAGATGATGGATACCAGAAACATACAGACAGTGCTCGATGACGTGCTCCGTGAAGTTGATCTATATCAGAGCGACGTCAAACTGCTGAAAAATTCTTTTGTGAGTCCTCTCTCGGCTATCGCTCCCGATTTCTACCGCTTTTATCTTGTGGATACGACAGAAATCAGAGGTATTGACTGTACGGTGCTCGCGTTCTATCCGCGCAATAAATCGTCAAACGGCTTCAGCGGCCATGTCTATGTAGAGACCGGCGACAGCACGATGTTTATTCACCGTATAGAAATGCATGTGGCCGACGAGATAAATCTGAATTTTATCCGTTCGATGATTCTCACACAGGACTTCGAACGTGCCCCCGACGGAAGCCGATGGAAGGAAAGCGACGATATCGTACTCGATGCCTCTCTGATGCCAGGTACCCCTCCTGTATATGTGACACGCAAGATCCGATACAACAATCATAGTTATGATATGCCGGCCGACAGTGCTTCTTTCGACGTTCTCGGCCAGACAATAGAACTGCCGGATGCGATGGATCGGGATGACCTTTTCTGGGAGCGTGCGGCTGCAATCCGACTCAGACCCGGTGAGAGCCAGATCGATAATCTGTCGGAGAAACTTCGGAATGTACCTCTGTTCTACTGGGGCGAGAAAATACTAAGGATATTGTTTACCGGCTATATTCAGACCGGTAAAGACAGTAAATTTGATATCGGTCCGGTCAACACTCTTGCGAGCTACAATTCGCTTGAAGGACTGCGACTGCGAGCAGGAGGCATGACAACGGCGAATCTGAGCAAACATTGGTTCGGCAGAGGCTATGTGGCCTACGGATTCAGAGATCACCGCTGGAAATATTCCGCTGAAGTGGAATACTCGTTTAATGAGAAAAAATATCATTCCCGTGAATTTCCGATCCATTCTCTGCGTTTCACACACAGTTATGATGTGGATCATCTCGGATCGCACTATCTTTTTACGAATTCGGACAACTTTGTGCTTTCGCTACGACGCATGCCTAATCATAACGATGTATATCGGCGCCGTTCGGTCATAGAGTATACTCTCGAACTCGGAAATAATCTCTCCCTCGGAGTGAGCATGGAAAATCTCAGACTCGAAACCTCACGATATGTGGATTTCACTGAATTTTCGGGCAGGAGTATTGGCCACTATACAGAAAACATTATTGGAGTAAAGCTTCGTTATGCTCCGGGCGAAAAGTTTTTGCAAACCAAATCGTACCGCATACCTGTAAATGAAGATGCTCCGACTTTGTCTGTTGAGCATAAATTTGCGCCAAAAGGATTCCTTGGATCGAAATATGCCGTAAACAAGACTGAAATCAATTTCGGCAAACGTTTCTGGCTCTCATTTCTCGGATCGGTTGATATCATGATCGGAGGCGGCCACGTATGGAGCAGTGCACCTTTCCCGGAACTTCTGATTCCTAACGCCAATATATCATATACCATTCAGCCACAAAGCTTCGCATTGATGAATCCTATGGAGTTTGTAAATTCGAGCTATGTGTCGTGGGATATCTGCTACAGGGCGAGAGGTGCACTGTTTAATCTGATACCCGGAGTGAAGAAGCTCGGTCTTAGAGAAGTCGTGGGGTTCCGGGGGCTGTACGGACATCTGTCACGACGTAGCATTCCGTCGGAAACGCATCCCGAACTGCTGAAATTTCCTGAGACAGCGGGATATGGAATGTCAGACGGGCCATATATGGAAATATCGGCCGGACTTGACAATATATTGCGGTTTTTACGTTTAGACTATGTATGGCGTCTGTCTTACCGTCATACCCCCTACAATATAGACCGTAGCGGTCTCCGCGTGGCCTTGCATTTCACATTCTAAAGTGCTGTTTATTGCCATATGCATGAAATGTCGGAAAGATTATTCAAACTGCTCGCCTATGATCCGGCGAGTCCGATGCTGTTCAACACAGGCCTGTTTCTGGTTCTGTTTGTCATCTTTATTCTGATATATAACGGTCTGAACCATTATCCACGCGCCAAAATGGTCGCGGCGATTCTCTTTTCAGTATATTTTTATTATAAATCGAGTGCGGAATGCGTGTTTATATTACTCGGTGTGTGTGTGCTCGATTATTCTCTCGGCCTATTGCTCGGAAGACTTAAAAAAAACATACTCCGCCGTGCCGTCGTTGCTGTAAATGTCATTATAAATGTCGGAATGCTCGTATGGTTCAAATATTTCAATATGCTTGCCGACGCTTTTGCATCGGTCATATCGGTTCGTTTTGATCCTCTCGACATCATTCTGCCTGCCGGCATCTCGTTTTTCACATTCCGTTCGATAAGCTATATGGTCGATATATACCGTCGTCAGCTCGAACCGTGCCGCAGTCTCCTTGACTATACTTTCTTCCTGACATTTTTCCCGCCATTGCTTGCCGGCCCTGTCGTCAGAGCCAAGGATATGCTGCCCCAGATAGCCGCACGACCGAGAGCCACAAAGGAGATGTGTTCCGAGGGTCTGTTTCTCATAATGACGGGCCTTGTCAAAAAAGTGATAATCGCCGACTATATCAGCGGTAATTTCGTAGACCGTATTTTCGACAATCCGGCCTTATATTCAGGATTCGAAAATCTGATGGGCTGCATCGGATTCACCATCCAACTTTATTGCGATTTTTCGGGTTACTCCGATATGGCGATCGGAATAGCTCTTCTGCTCGGTTATAGATTCAAGGATAATTTCGCCGCCCCCTTCAAGGCACAGAGTCCGACAGAATTCTGGCACAGATGGCATATCTCGCTGTCGACATGGCTACGCGATTACCTCTACATACCCTTCGGAGGGAACCGTAGGGGGAAAAAACGGGCATATTTCAACCAGTTCATGACTATGGTTATCGGAGGGCTCTGGCATGGGGCATCCTGGATGTATCTCATATGGGGTGCCTATCATGGCGCATTGCTCGCAATTCACAAGAGTCTGCGAAATGTCTGGAAACTGCCGCAATGGATGGTCGGACGCCCGGAAGTAAAGCTGGCAAATATGATAATTACATTCGGCCTCGTTGTCATAGGTTTTACATTTTTCCGCGCACCATCGCTTGGAACTGTCGGAACAATCTTCGAACAGATCCTGACTAATTTTCATTCCGACGTGGCCATGCAGTTTGTCGAGGGATATATGCTTATCGTGCTTGCCATGGCATTGGGGCTGGCAGCGCATCTGTCGCCCCGTTCCTGGGCTGACGGGGCGGCCCGAATGTATATCGGCATGTCGGCGACATGGCAGGCTGTGTTGCTGGCCGCAATCCTGTTTCTTGTAGTCCAGACACGCCAAAGCGATCTCGTGCCCTTTATCTATCTGCAATATTGAACATTGGCTGCGACGGGTTTGTTACTATTCTATAACAAACTAAAGTTTCGCAGACAATGAAAAAAATCAGATTCATCGTTACGGCACTTATGCTGCTGGTGGCCGGTGCCGTCGCTTATGCTTGCTCCCGTGTGGTTTATCTTGGAGACGACGGTACTGTCCTCGCAGGCCGCACACTGGACTGGCGTACTCCGATCCCCACCAATCTCTACGTATATCCTTCCGGCATAGCCAAAGAGAGTATGCCTTCGGGACCACGGCTTCAGTGGGTATCCAAATACGGGTCGGTTCTCGCGGTAGGATACGACGGCGGCGTGACCGAAGGAATGAATGACCATGGTCTCCAGATGGCTGGCCTCTTCTGCAAGACCGCAGTCTATCATGAAGCCGACGGCTCCGACGATACTGCCGTAATGAGCCTCTCGGTGATGGTGAGTTACTTCCTTGATAACTTCGCCACGGTAGACGAAGTAGAGCAGTGGCTGAACACCCATGAATTCGGAATCAGCGGCAAGACCTTTGACGGCGGCACTGTATCTCTGCTGCATTGGGCGCTTACCGACAAAAGCGGCACGACCCTTATTATGGAATATGTAGACGGCAAACTTAATATATATAAGGGACGTGAACTTCAGGTGCTGACAAACGATCCTGCTTATCCCCAGATGACAGTCATCAATAAATACTGGGAAAGCGTAGGCGGCGTAAATATGATGCCTGGTGGCGTGAAGAGTCCTGACAGATTTGTCCGTGCCGATTTCTTTATCCATCATGTGCCGACTAATGTAGACTACAGCTCAGCATGGGGCAGCCTGTCAAGCATTATGGGCGCGGTCAGTGTACCTTACGGTTACGAAATCGAAGGCGAGCCAAATATCTCCTCTACGCAGTGGCGTAGTATTGCTGATATCAGCGGGGGAAAATATTATATGAAATTTGCTGATGCCTATAGCGATTTCTGGATCGATCTCGGACGACTCAGCCTAACCCCCGGATCCCCTATCCTTAAACTTGACACAAGCAATCATGCCGACCTCACAGGATGTGCCAACAGGCATCTTAAGAAAACTTCAGGTTTCACTCCCATGTGGTAATTATATCAGGGATCCCGAAAAAAACACGGGGTCTCTGAACTTTTTCCCTCATGTCAGTGTTTCATATATACAAAGCGAAAAAATTACTTTTTCCATTGCAAGAAATGTGATAATGATTGGTTTATCTACAGCGGCGACACCGGGAGGCGTCGCCGCTGTAGTATATATTGTTTTTTTTAGCTAATTTTGTGATGAAAAAGCATAATAGTGCATGCCCAGAATAGATCAGGAAACGGTAAATAAGATCCTTGACGTAGCCGATATTGTAGATGTTGTCAGCGATTTTGTGAAATTGCGCCGTAGCGGTGCCAATTTCAAGGGATTGTGCCCGTTTCACAACGAGCGCACCCCTTCGTTTTCGGTAAACCGCGCCCGCAATATATGCAAATGTTTCAGTTGCGGCAAAGGCGGTTCGCCTGTCAATTTCATAATGGAGCATGAGCAGCTCAGCTATCAGGAAGCTCTCCGTTATCTTGCGCGCAAATACAATATCGAGATAGTCGAGAAAGAAATCAGCGACCAGGAACGCGAGGCCATGAATGCCCGCGAAGCCATGCTTGCTGTCAACGAATTCGCACTCGGACATTTCAAGAAAAATCTTGTCGACACCGACGAGGGCCGTGACACAGCTCTTGCCTATCTCCGTCACCGAGGTATCAATGATGCGATGATAGCGCGCTTTCATCTCGGCTATGCCATAGACCGGAATCGCGAACTGATAGATGCGGCCAAAGGTGCAGGGTATAATACAAAATATCTCGTAGATACCGGACTCGCTATCGAAAGAGACGATAAATCACTCTACGACCGTTTCCGGAGCCGTGTCATTTTTCCTGTACACAGTATTTCGGGTCGTGTGATAGCATTCGGAGGCCGCACCATGCGTTCTGACAAAACTATCGCAAAGTATGTCAATTCGCCCGAATCTCCCATTTATCACAAAAATCTCGAGCTATACGGTCTCTATCAGGCCAAAAGCGCTATTGCGAAAAAAGACAAATGCATACTCGTCGAAGGTTATCTCGATGTGATATCCATGCATCAGGCCGGTGTGGAGAATGTTGTCGCCTCATCCGGAACATCGCTCACCGAAGGGCAGATACGTGCATTGCGACGTTTCTCCAATAATGTGACGCTTATCTATGATGCGGATGCTGCCGGCATAAAAGCCTCGTTACGAGGAATAAACATGCTTTTGGGCGAAGGTCTGAATGTAAAGGTGCTCAGTCTGCCGCCAGGCGATGACCCCGACTCTTTCGCCCAAAGCCATAGTTCGACCGAGGTTGAGACATATCTGGCGGAGCATGAAGTGGATATAATAGCCTTTATGGCCGACATGCTTCTGCGAGATGTCCCGGACAACGATCCTACAGCGAAAGCCAAGGCTATCAACGGCATTTTGTATTCGGTCGCTTTTGTCGACGATCCTGTCACCACTCAGGAATACATAGCTCAGTGTTCGAGACGTCTCGACGTACCGGAACAAGTACTTGCAAGTCAGTTGAAAGTGCTGCGTACGCGTCGGCTGGAGGAGGCAGCAAAAGATGCCGCAAGACGCAGGGCACGCGAATCTGCAGAACAACTTTCTCAGCCGGAATCGGATGAAGAGACAACGAATGCCGAAGAACAGCAAATTGTGCCGGAGGCCCCTCTGATCAATCTTGACACAAACAGCCTTCGTCCCTATGAGGAGATGTTAATGCGCTATATTGTCCGCTACGGTCTCTTATATATAATGGATATCGCCAAGCCTGACGGTACTTTCACACCGGGGACTGTTTTTGACCTGATCGACGGCGAACTGGGTATCGACGGATATACAATGACTTATCCGGCATTCAAGCGCACATACGAGGCTGTCAAGGAACTCAGACACGGACAATGGCAGGCAGACCGCGAGATCTTCATACAGTCGCTTGACAATGAATGCAGCGCACGCATGGCCGAGGCTTATGAGGAAATAAGGCTCAAGGCAGAGAACATAGCGCAGATAGAGACGATGGAGCAAAGAGCCAGAAACAAGGCGGAAAAATATCGGGTCGAACGGATAAATGAATTCGATGCAAAATACTGTCAGGATCGGCTCGCTAATTCTCCCGACGATATCGTACGCAATACGGCAAACGCGCTCCTTATCGAAAGATATACTCTGTCACGTATTTACACCAAACAGGAAAATATAGAAAGCGAACAGGAACAGCTTCCCGATCTGGTACCGAGAGCTATCTATGAGTTGCAGAATGCCATTCTGGCAGGACGTCTGCGTGATCTTTCGGCAGAACTCGCCACGCTCGATGCTTCGCATATCGATCGTGCGCAGGAGATAATAATGAAAATTGCCGAATTGCAGAATATGCAGCGTGAACTTGTAAAAGTACTTGGCGAAAGAATCATTCTGCCTAAACACTGAAAAAGTTTTTATCTTTTCTGAACCACAAGGTTGCCTTGTGCGTTCTAAGCATAGATAAATAACTAATTCAGCTATGAAAGAAATTGCATTGACCGGCACTACATGCCGTGTATTCGGTGACGTTCTGGGATCGCTCCTCGCACAGAGCCTCAGCGTGAAAGCCATGGTCGACTATCCCGAAAAAGTGATGGTAGATGATTCACGTCTGACAATTACTCACCTTCCGGTTGAGGAACATGACAAGACTATCGATGAATTCAGAGGATACGACACAGCTGTAATGACTTACAATGATGATCTTCAGGATGCATACACCAACGATATAGCCCTCCGGTATTTTTCGGACACTCTCCATGCAGCGCGTGAAGCAGGAGTAAAGCGTGTTATCGTAGTGGCCTCACCTGATTCCGAAGCTTTCTTTGTCAGCGACATGCGTCGTCTCGACGATATCGACTGGGTATTCATTTCAACTGAGGGAGACTTTCCCGGCAGAACAGCTGAAGAAGTGCTACATCCCAGGACACATAAAGCGGTGTATAGTGAAGAATAATATCATTCTCCTCTCTTCTCACCGCACGGGGCATGCCTTAGGGTGTGCCCCTTTTTATTTTTGATCGTGATGAGTGTGCGCCGGGGCTTTCATTTTTACCTTGAGTTCATCGAAGCCTTTGCCGTAGACGCCATTGACGTTGGCCTGTGTGGTAAAGGCCTCGGGATCTATGCTCTTGATGATTCGTGAGATAGTGACAGCCTCTATCTTGCGGCACATCACAAGAAGGACTTTTACTTCCTGTTTCGAATACCAGCCCATGCCGGTCAGAACGGTACATCCGCGCTTGGCATCGTTATTTATAGCTGTCGCTATTTCCTGCCATCTTTTGGAAAAAATAGTAAACTGTACGGCTTGCCGGTTTGTGTTGATGATCATATCGGCTGTAAATGATGTCAGAGCCAGCACGATAAAACCATATACAACAAGATCGAGCTTGTGGAAAAGGAAATATGACGATGATATGATGAAAAAGTCTACATATAGCATCGTGCGGCCAACACTCACGTTGGTATGCTTCGAAACCATTGCGGCTATGATATCCGTGCCGCCGCTCGATCCGTTATGAGTAAACGCCATTCCGACGCCAATGCCAGCAAGAATTCCACCGATGACAATATTCATGAATGGCTCGTCGGTTATCCTTATATCCTGAAACAAAGGCTGGAATATACCTACCCATACCGAAATCATTGTAGCGCCGAAGATGGTACCCAATACAAATTTTTTGCCGACTACCTTATAGGCTATCGCGAGCAGAATAAGGTTCAGAGCATATTGGGAAACGGCAACAGGAATTCCCGTAAGAAAGTAGATGATGGTGCCAAGACCTGCCACACCGCCGATCACCACCTTTTGTGGAAGAATAAAAGCACAAAAACCAAAGGCATATGTCGCCATGCCGAGGGTGATGAAAATATAGTCGCGCGTGGTGCGCCAGAAGTTGATTGCGTTCGCTGGCATAGTTAGAGTTTGTTTGATAACCTCTTATTTTTTTACGGGACAAAGGTAAGAAAAAAATCATGAAATGCGACTCCAGTCGGTATTTCGTCGTGCGATTTCCCTCATGGCTTCGGCGAAATATGAATTTTCCGGCCGTGTGAGGTCCGGGTCTTCGTCAAGGAGTTTTTCAGCGGCATTACGAGCCATCTGTATTATGCGCCCATCCTGGGCGAGATTGGCTATGTGAAGATCAAACGGTAAGCCGCTCTGCATAGTGCCTTCTATATCACCGGGGCCGCGCATCTGCATATCGGCTTCAGCGATTACAAAACCGTCGGTCGTCGATGTCATCAATTCGAGGCGTTTCCGGGTCTCTGCGGCGATCTTATGCTTTGTCATCAGTATACAATAGCTTTTGTCGGCTCCTCGGCCTACACGCCCGCGAAGCTGATGCAACTGCGACAGGCCGAACCGTTCGGCATTCTCGATTATCATGGTTGTCGCATTAGGAACATTAACTCCGACCTCGATCACAGTAGTGGAAACCAAGACAGCCGCTTTTCCGGAAGCGAATAGAGCCATCTGTGCATCTTTCTCGGCCGGTTTCATGCGTCCGTGCACGAATGCCACACCATATTTACCGAAGATTCTTGAAGCCCGCTCATAACCTTCGGTAGCACTCTTGAGATCGAGTTTTTCATTTTCTTCGATAAGAGGATATACGATATAGACCTGGCGGCCAGCTTCCAATTCGCCCAAAATAGCTTTTTGGACGCGCTCACGTTGCTCATCATACCTCAGAGCCGTCGCAACCGGTTTACGACCCGGAGGCAGTTCGTCGATCACGGATATGTCGAGGTCGCCGTACACTGTCATGGCGAGAGTTCGAGGGATAGGAGTTGCCGTCATTACGAGCACATGTGGCGGAACATCGCTTTTTGCCCAGAGTTTAGCCCGCTGGGCCACCCCGAAGCGGTGCTGTTCGTCAATAACCACAAAACCGAGACGATGAAACTGCACGGAATCTTCGATAACGGCATGGGTACCGACAAGGATATGTATAGAGCCGTCAAGAAGCCCTTCTGCTATTTCGCGTCGGGCAGCAGTTCGTGTCGAACCTGTGAGTAATTTCACATTCAGGCCTATTTTGGCGCAAAGTCCGGAAATTGTTTCGAAATGCTGTGTGGCAAGTATTTCGGTCGGAGCCATCAGACAGGCCTGATAGCCGTTGTCAATGGCAAAGAGCATACTGATGAGAGCCACCAGAGTCTTTCCGCTACCGACATCGCCTTGTACGAGACGATTCATCTGTTTGAAACTGATGATGTCGTTGCGGATCTCTTTAATGACTCTTTTTTGCGCGCCCGTCAGTTCGAATGGTAGGCACTGGGAGTAAAAATCATTGAACCAGCGTCCGACGCGAGGCATGTAGTATCCTTCGGTAGAACATTTACGTTTTCTCGCACGACGCAACATATCTACCTGTATGAAAAACAGCTCTTCGAACTTCAGCCGCAGTTTGGCCGCTGCGAGTTTTTCGAGATCCTGAGGGATATGGATGGTTCGTATTGCCTCGTCGAAACCTATCAAGCCATTGTTTCTTATCACGGAGGATGGCAGAGGATCTCTGAATGGCGATGCATGTCCGGCAAGATAAGATGATATGGAGGCGAAGAAAGCACGACTTCCGAAATTATCGGTCCGCAGTCGTTCGGTAAGCGGATATACTCCCCGCAGTCCCTGTGCGGCACCTATCGTTCCCGGAATATCGACCTCAGGATGCGTCATCTGCAGGACCGAGTTAAATCTGCCTGGTTTCCCAAATATGATATATTCGCTTGCTGTCACAAGCTTTTTACGGATATTACGCACACCTTTGAACCATACACACTCCATGGTTGCCGTTCCGTCGGTAAACAATCCGACAAGACGTTGGCGAGCGCCTTCGCCGAGAACATTAAAACTTACGAAACGACCTTTGACCTGCACCGAAGGCAACTCTCCGTCTGCCATACACAGGCTGCGTATGGAATAGATCTTGGATCGGTCTACGTATCCTGTAGGATAATGACGCAACAAATCGTAGACATTTCTAATGCCTACCTCCGCAGCAAGCAAATCGGCCCTGTGGGGGCCGATGCCTTTCACATATTTTATGTCGGCATGCCTCAGCGAGAGCATTGCGTAAGCAATATTTCAGCCAGAGGCAGATCGGCCGGATTTGTTATCTTTATATTGGTTGTCTCGCCTTCCACATAGCTTATCGGTGTGCCGCAGGCTGCATAAACCACTGATGCATCATCAGTCATACGGGCTATATCGTCACTCTGTTTCCGATAGGCGTCGATGAGTGTCGGGCCGTCGAAAGCCTGAGGAGTCTGTACGGCAAGATAATCACCACGGCATACCGGCCGCGCGGTGCTTCCGCAATCCTTTTTCATCAGGGAATCTGTCGGAGCTATTGCCGGCACTATTGCTTTGAGACCGACTTGTACCGCATCTGTCAGACGATCAAGAAGGCTCTCGGTTATCAGAGGTCTGGCGCCGTCGTGAACCATGATTATATCTCCCTCACAGATCGGCCCTATGAGACCAAGTGAATTCGATACCGATTCGGCACGTGTGGCGCCCCCGTCAGCTATCAGCAAATCGGGATAGTTACAGCTGTCTTGACGTTGCCAAAAATCTTTTCCGGCAGGAGAGAGCACAAGGATAACGGTTCCTGCAATCGACCGTTTTTCACAAAAACGGTAAAATGTGTCGATACTGTGGCACACGACCGTTTTTCCGGCAAGTTGACGGAATTGTTTGGGTATATCGCCGCCGAAGCGAGTTCCTCCTCCGGCGGCGACAATAACGAAATATATTCTGTTTCCCGAGGCCATCAATAGGCGAAGATGGGATAGTTGGCCATCATTTCATTGACAGACTTGCGAACAGCGGCAATGCCTTCGCGGTCTTCAGGAGCAGACAGAACGGTATCAATCATTTCGGCGATGACCTGCATGGAATCTTCCTTGAGACCACGGGTCGTGATCGCGGGTGTGCCCAGACGGATACCTGATGTCTGGAAGGGCGAGCGACTGTCGTAAGGTACCATATTTTTGTTGGCCGTTATATCGGCCTCGACAAGAACACGCTCGGCAACCTTACCCGTAAGATCAGGGAATTTAGTGCGAAGATCGATGAGAATACAGTGGTTGTCTGTACCGCCCGATACAATCTTATAGCCCAGATCGGAAAGGGCCTTGGCGAGAGCGGCGGCATTCTTCTTTACCTGAAGCTGGTATTCACGGAATTCGGGCTGAAGAGCTTCATGGAAAGCTACGGCCTTGGCTGCTATGACATGTTCAAGCGGACCGCCCTGTGCGCCGGGAAATACAGCGGAATCAAGAAGCTGAGACATCATGCGGTCTTCGCCTTTGGGCGATTTTTTACCCCAGGGATTTACGAAGTCCTTACCCATAAGAATGATACCGCCACGCGGGCCGCGGAGAGTCTTGTGTGTAGTGGACGTGACGATATGGGCATATTTCACAGGGTTATCCAGAAGACCTGCAGCGATAAGACCGGCAGGATGGGCCATATCCACCATAAAAATGGCGCCAATTTCATCGGCAATGGCACGCATACGCGCATAATCCCACTCCCGGGAATAAGCGCTGGCGCCGCCGATGATTAGTTTCGGACGTTCACGACGGCATACCTCTTCCATTTTGTCATAGTCGACCAGACCGGTTTCGGCATCCACATTGTATTCAAGAGCCTGGTATACCAGACCCGAGAAATTGACTGGGCTTCCATGACTCAGGTGGCCGCCATGGCTCAGATTGAGGCCGATGAATTTATCACCTGGATTCAGACAGGCCATGAAAACTGCCATGTTGGCCTGTGCTCCGGAGTGAGGCTGCACATTGGCATATTCGGCACCGAAGAGCTGTTTCACACGCTCGATGGCAAGTGATTCAACCTGATCGACCACCTGACAGCCGCCATAATAACGACGGCCGGGATATCCTTCGGCATATTTGTTGGTCAGGCACGAGCCCATGGCGCGCATCACTTCGTCGCTAACGTAGTTTTCGGAAGCGATAAGTTCGATACCGTCTTTCTGACGGCGGTGTTCGGCCTCTATAAGGTCGAAAACTGCGGTGTCTTTAAGCATAAGTGAGAATTATATGTCTAACGTTTATTCTTAATCTTTTTTACAGAGAACCCGAATGTTCCGATGAGTTCGCCTACAGAGTAGTATCCTCCATGGCTATAGCACATCAGTCCGGATTTTTCGAGACTGAAACGGCCTGTTTTCTCATCGAGATAGCGGTCATCGGCAAGAGCATCGACTATGTTTGCCACAATCATGTCGTGGCTCCCGAGATGAGACACACTGCTCACGCGGCATTCGAGCGAAAGAGGCGATTCTTCGATCGACGGACACTCCACGGATACTCCGGGTGATTTATGAAGACCTGAAAGTTCCCATTTGTCGCAATCACGGCCTGATTTCACTCCACACAGATCTGTGGCACGAGCCATTGACGATGTGGTGAGATTGACCGTAAACTGCATATTTGCCATGATCAGGGCATGCGAAAAGCGTTCAGGACGCACGGAAATATAAAGCATCGGCGGATTGGTGCATACAATACCTGTCCAGGCCACCGTAATGAGATTTGACTCGACTGTGTTTCCACAGCTTACTATTACGGCCGGCAGCGGATAGAGCAGAGTGCCACCTTTCCACACTTCTTTCATAGGAGAGATGCAGCTTCGCCACCGGCTACGTGATGGCCGCAGTAATGACAGCAGAGATCGACATTGTTACGGTCGACAACCTCGAAGCGGCTCTGCATCGGCTCGTTGTTGGAAATACATTTGGGATTGGGACAGCGTACTATGCCGGTGAGTGTGTCGGGAAGAACGACCGGGCGTTTTTCCACTACGGTATAGTCACGGATAATATTTACCACGGCAGTTGGCGCGATTATCGCTATACGGTCGAGGACACACTGCTCGAATTCGGTATCGGCAACCTTGATAATGCCTTTTGTGCCGAGTCTGTTGCTATGGAGATTGTTTCCGATAGTCACACTTTTCGATATATTCTCGATTCCGAGAATCCTTACAGCCGCAAAAAGTGCCTCCGAAGGGATATGGTCGATTACGGTGCCGTTTTTAAGGGCGGCTACGGCAAGTTCTTTCTTGTTTCCGGTCATTTTGGTGGAATTTGAAGGCCAAGAGCCTTGGTTATAATTGCCTGACGGGCGAAGACGCCGTTGCGTGCCTGCTCGAAATAGTATGCCTTGGGATTGTCATCGACATCGAGATTTATCTCGTTGACGCGCGGTAGTGGATGAAGAATGCGGAGATTAGGCTTCGACGTGTCGAGCATGGAGTTGCGGAGAGTATACAGATTTTTGACTTTCTCATATTCCATGACGTCCGAGAAGCGCTCGCGCTGCACACGTGTCATATATATGATATCGCTTGAATCGATCACTTCCTGAGAGAAATCGAGGTATTCATGATATTCAATGCCTTCGCGGCGACATACCTCAAGGTATTCGGCCGGCATCGCGAGTTCTTTTGATGACACGAAGTTGAACACAGGTTTGAAAAAACGCAGCGCCATAAGCAACGAGTGCACTGTGCGACCATATTTTAGGTCTCCCACCATAGTTATGGTGAGATTTTCGAGGCGCCCCTGAGTCTTCAGGATGGAGTAGAGGTCGAGCATTGTCTGCGAAGGATGCTGGTTGGCACCGTCGCCGGCATTTACGACAGGAACGTCAGTAATTTCCGAGGCGTATCTGGCCGCGCCCTCAAGAAAATGCCGCATCACTATGAGATCGGCATAATTCGACACCATCTTTATGGTGTCCTTGAGCGTTTCGCCCTTCGAGGTGCTCGACGTGGAAGCATCGGAAAAACCGATGACACGTCCGCCAAGGCGGTTGACAGCTGTTTCGAAACTAAGTCGGGTACGGGTTGACGGTTCAAAGAAAAGCGTTGCTACAACTTTACCGTCGAGGAGCTTACTGTTGGGATGGGCCTCGAAATAGCGTGCCCGCTCCAGAAGCTGGAGCATCTCCTCTTTTGTGATGTCGTCGATAGAGACAAGACTTTGGGTATTCATGTGTCCTGAATTGGCTTTGGTTGGACTGTGCAAAATTACAAATAATGCTCCGAATATCCAATCTGAGCCGGCGTTTATTTCGAGACATTTAAAAAAATGGAATTTTTATTTCACCGGTATGTAATAAAACCGGATAATTCGCGTCATATGGCATATGAGAAAAACGGATGGAAAAGAGGATCGCTTTATAGAGCTTACCGACCGATATAAAGATGTGATCGGCCGCGTATGCTGCACATATATGTCGGCCTCCGCTTCATTCGACGATTTATACCAGGAAGTACTCATAAATATATGGCAAGGCATGGACGGTTTCCGGGGTGACTCCAAAATTTCTACATGGATTTACCGTACGGCGATCAATACATGCATAACCTGGCACAGAAAAAACAAAAAGCATTCGTCCTCGAATATCAGCAGTATCGAAGATCTTGTGAACGATCCTGTCGATCCCACGGCCGACTCCGGTCTGGCCGAACAGATACAATATCTCCGTAATCTTATTGCTCAACTTGGAGCTATCGACCGCGCCATTGTCACAATGTGGCTCGACGAATGCCCTTACGATGAAATTGCAGCCGTCACCGGTCTTTCCCAGACAAATGTCGGGGTGAGACTGCACCGCATCAAACAACGGCTTGCCCAAATGATGGAATGAACCTATGGATATAGAACAACTTAAATCAACCTGGCGCATGATGGGTGAACGCATCGACAACCTCGAGAGCGAAAATCGCCGTATGGCCGAACGTCTTGCAGCCGGAAAAGCAAGCACAGCACAGCATCGACTCGCCAGAACTGCATTGAGAGGTGTATATTGCGGGGTCCTGCTGCCGCTCCTCGCTCCACTTCTATATTACGTACTCGGTTTTCAACCGTGGATTGCGGTATCTTACGGTATTTTCGGTATTGTAATGGCCATCGTTAACATCGCTTTTTACAGATCTATAGTGAGAACCGACTATATGTCGCTGCCTCTTGTGGATGCGATGATGAGCGCTGTAAGAATCCGCACTAATCTCAGACGCATACGAATACTGAGCATCAGCCTTGGCCTCGCAATAGTATTTTCACTGATTTTCGATACCATAGAACGCTATGAGATGTCGATACTGACAGGTATGGCAGTAGGTTTTGTCTGTGGTCTTCTCATAGGATTGAAAAAATGGCACGAACAAACAACGTTAAGCAAGGCGATAATCCGTGAATTACAGGCGGCTATGCATGAACCGGCAAGTGACTGTGACATACCTGTGTCTCAAGATTCCGAACGTCGACTATGAGATCTTTTATTTCCGCATTAGCTCTGTCGGCGGTCTTTGCAACATTCGCTCAGATTTCAAACAGAAATGTCAGTATCGTCAACCCGGCCGACGGCATTTCGCTGGCCGGGACTCTTACGACACCGGCCAACCGCCCAAAGACGATAGTAATTATGGCAACCGGCAGCGGCTGCCAGGACAGAGACGAAACTGTATTCGGCAAAAAGCCGTTCCGGACAATCGCCGACAGCCTTGCCGCGCATGGATTCGCCTCGTTCCGTTTTGATGACCGGGGCGCGGGCCAATCGGGCGGCGACTTCAAGACAGCCACGGCTGCCACATATCTTTCGGATATAAAATGTATGCTGGCATATTCGGATTCTCTGTTCCGGGATATCCCGACAGGAATTCTCGGTCACAGCGAGGGTGCGTGGACCGCGATAAAGTGCGCCTCCGATCCGCGATGCGATTTCATTATAACGCTTGCAGGCCCGGCATGGAAAGGGGATTCGCTGATCATGTCGCAGTCGCGTGCTATCGCAGTCGCCCAGACGGGTCGTTGGGATAAGGAAGCCACACAACGCAAACTCCTCGATATCTGTATGCAGAATCTCCCTCCGGCTATCTTAAAGGCCCAGCTTTATATGGCGCTCAGCGAGGAATATGGCGACGCGGCATCAATGCCGGCAGTGCAGAAACAGCTTGCACTGATTGTTGAGACCATGACTTCCGACCATTACCGGGAGCTACTTCGATATGATCCGTCGGACGACATAAAGAAGGTAAAGAAGCCCTGGCTGGCCGTGAACGGTTCGGTCGACATGCAGGTGCTTCCGGAGAATCTCGATACGTACTCCAGTTTAAACAGCAATGTAGAAACCATTCTTCTCGAAGGTCACAATCATCTTTTTCAGAAAAGCGCTACGGGCATGATTCAGGAATACCAGACTCTCGAAGGAGATGTTTCGTCCGAGTGTGTTACCGGAATTATCACATGGCTTGAGAAGCTCTAACATTCCTGAGGCACGTAGTGATGTGCCGCTGTACATTCTTCAAGTTTCCTGTCGATTATGATATGACGGTTCGCCATGCCGCCGATCTCGCTCATCTCATGACTGACAAGAAGTATTGTCGTGTTTTTGGCGATATCGGCGACGATCCTGTAGAGCCGTTTCTCAAATATCTTATCAAGATATGAAAGAGGCTCGTCAAGGACGAGCAATTGAGGCCGACGTGCGATAGCCCTGGCAAAGAGAGCCCGCTGCAATTGTCCCCCCGAAAGAGCTCCGATAGGCCGATCGATCAGATCAGACAGTCCAACAAGCTCAAGCAGTTCGGCAACACGAGTTGCAACCGCCGCTTTATCCATATTCTTCTGTGCGAGCAGTCCGGATGAGACGACACCATGCACTGTGATAGGAAAATGTGAATCAACACTGTTTTTCTGCGGCAGATAGCCTATTGATGGAGGCATCGAGGAATTCCCGTTTTCATCACAGAAAACAATATTTCCTTCGGTTGGCTTGAGAAGACCGAGAATAAGACGCAGAAGAGTCGTTTTCCCGCCGCCGTTTGGACCGGTAATCGCTATAAAATCGCCTTTATCGACAGTAAAATTCACATTTGAGAGAATCACACGTTTCTCCCGCTTGAACGATACATTACATAGATGTAGGAGTGGTTGCCGGGCTGTGGCATGCGAAGGATCGCACGTACAGCAACGGCAATGTTCGCTATGGCCTGGCAAGTTCATCGGCAATTTTTATTAATTCGTTTTCCCAATCGTATGCCATCGGATCGATTTCCACTAAGCGTGAGCCCATTGCGTTGCTGAGGCTTTCTACCTGCCGACTGTCGTATTCTTTTTGATAGAAAAGAATCTTTACATTGTGGCATTTGGCCGAATCGATGACTTCCTTGAGTCGTTTTGCCGGCATCTCCTTGCTTTCATGTCCCACAGCGATCTGATTGAGTCCGTAATCCCGGGCAAAATAGCTCAGAGATGGATGCCAGATGGCAAAAGCTTTCGTACCTTTTACTTTGTCATTCAGAGACTGATCCAGGGAATCAAGATGGCTGATAAGAGCAGCGAGACGTTCCTTATAGACCGGTCGACCGACAGAATCCATCTCGGCGAGGGCGGCTGCCATATTCGCTGCCATTCGCTTCATATTGGATACCGAAGTCCAGATATGCGGATCAGCTTCCTCGTGTCCATCATGAGCATCGCCATGATGACAATGTGCATGCCCATGTGTGCCATACAGAGGTTCAATTCCACCTGATACATCTATAAAAGATACTGTCCCGGGAAGTGATTTACCGATATTTTTCTCGAACGGAAATACACCGATCGCAAAATAAGCCTTTGAAATGTCAGCTTTCCGCCGTATGGACAGAGAGGGGTCAAATGTTTCGGGATCACTGCCGCGCGAAAGGAGAGTCACAACCTCGAACCGATCGCCGGCAAGATGCTCGAGAATCTGTCGCTGAGGCTCTATACTGACAGTGACAGTAGGTTTGTCGGCATTATCTTCGCGACCTGACGAAGAACATGCCGACAGACCGATCGCCGATATTATGATAAGACTCAGCTTCAGATCATTCATCTGTCAGAAGTTTGGTTGCCATGGATGCGGCTGCTTGACGACCGTCTCCCATGGCGAGAATAACAGTCGCCCCGCCACGTACAATATCGCCCCCTGCATAGATTGTCGGGATTGAGGTGCGTAGAGTTTCATTTACGGTAACGGTACCACGTTTAGAAACTTCGAGTCCTTCTATAGAAGATGGAATAAGAGGATTCGGAGATACACCTACACTTACAATGACAAGATCGACCGGAATTTCCTCGATGGCTCCATCTACAGGTACTGGGCTTCGGCGTCCGGAAGCGTCCGGTTCGCCAAGTTCCATGCGCTGTACTATCACCGACTTAACACGACCTTTTTCATCTCCTTTATATTCGACAGGGTTATACAGGGTCATGAATTTGACTCCTTCCTCTTTGGCATGTAATACTTCCTCGGCTCGGGCCGGCATCTCGGCTTCGCCTCTACGATATATTATCATTGCTTCAGCGCCCATGCGTCGGGCAGTGCGCACACTGTCCATAGCCGTATTTCCACCTCCGATAACAGCTACGCGTTTGCTCTTTGGAGCGGGAGTATCATACCCGGGAGTACCGGCTCCCATAAGGTTTATACGGGTTAGATATTCATTGCTGGACATCACACCTATGAGATTTTCACCGGGAATACCCATAAAACGTGGGAGACCTGCACCTGAGGCTACGAACAGGCCTTTGAATCCCATCTCAAGAATATCATCATAGCTGTATGTCTTGCCGACAACCGTATCGGTGTGGAAATGTACACCACGACGTTCCAGATTTTCAAGTTCGGCATCTACCACGGCATTCGGCAATCGGAATGCCGGAATACCATATTTAAGGACTCCGCCGATTTCATGCAACGCCTCGAAGACATGCACCTCGAAACCTCGGAGCGACATATCTCCAGCAAAAGACAAGCCGGCAGGACCGGAACCGACCACCGCTACTTTTATGCCGTTTGGCGCAGCTGCCGGCTCCTCCGATGACAGATGTTTCGTCCTGGCTGTATCCGCGGCGAAACGCTCGAGATAGCCTATGGCGACAGGCTCTTTTTTCATCTTATTATAGATGCATCGGCTTTCGCACTGGCGTTCCTGCGGGCACACTCGTCCGCAGACAGCAGGAAGAGCACTTGTGCGGCCCAGAATTGCAGCAGCCATTCCGATGTCACCCCTCTGGATATTCTTTATAAATCCGGGTATATCTATACCGACAGGACAGCCTTCGACACAAGTCGGAGTAGGGCAGTCGAGGCATCGCGTAGCTTCGGCAACAGCTTCATCGAGTGTCAGACCCTGATTGACTTCTTCGTTATTATGAATGCGGTATTCAGGATCCAATTGAGTCATTCTGACTCTTGGAATGGATGTACGCTCTTTTGCGGAAAGTGCCTTGCGGAGATCTTCGCGCCAAGAAGCACTGCGGTCTGTTTTATTAGCTTTCATTGCACTTGAGACATTTCAAAGATCATAGGCACGCATACGCATGATCATTTCATCAAAATCAACCTGATGTGCATCGAATTCAGGACCGTCAACACAGACAAAACGCATTTTGCCTCCAACGTTTACCCGACATGCACCACACATACCGGTACCGTCGACCATTATCGTATTTAACGAACATATTGTCGGCACATCATATTTTTTTGTAAGCAAAGCCACAAATTTCATCATCACCGCCGGGCCTATGGCTACAACCTCGGCGACCTTCTCGCGCTGAAGCACTTCCTCAACCCCGGCTGTTACGAGTCCTTTTCGACCAGCGCTTCCATCGTCTGTCATCAGAATGACTTCGTCTGACCATTTGCGGATTTCGTCCTCCAATATAATCAGATCTGCAGAACGGGCCGCAAGGACACTTACCACACGATTGCCGGCTTTTTTCATAGCTTCTACGATAGGCAGGAGCGGGGCTATTCCGACTCCACCAGCACAGCACACAACTGTGCCGTCGCGTTTGCCGATGTCCGTAGCCCGCCCGAGAGGACCGACAAGGTCCGTAAGACAATCGCCGGGTTTCAAGGCGCAGATCTTGCGGGTAGATTCACCGACAGCCTGAACGACGAGCATCACAGTCCCGTCGATTGGATTTGCGGAAGCTATGGTAAGCGGAATACGTTCGCCGCCTTCTCCGGTGCGCACAATTACAAAATGGCCCGGTTTGCGGGCCTTGGCAACGGCAGGCGCATCAACGACCAGTTTTACTACTTTTTCCGAAAAATATGATTTCTCAATAATTCGATTCATGCGTTCTATAATTAGCTATGCAAAAGTACATAAAATCTGAATACCGACAAAGACGTGCACATGAATCAAACCACAAATATAAAAAGCTTATCAGATCAAGAAATAGAGTACCTCCTTATTCTCTCAAAAAGGCTATTTAACATAATAGTAATTATGAAACATTTTTAAGAACGAAGTAAAGATACTAATTAAACGAATCAAATGCACTACTTATTAACTTCTTTTTAGTGAAATTAACATCATTTTCAGCTTTAAGACGTTTATCAAGAATACGAGATTTATAATCAGTATCGGGCAAAACCTTATTTTTATAAAAAGAAGACTTTAATTGAATATTTTGATAGAATTCATCATTCGAATAACAAGTCGAAAGATAATCAAAAATGATCTTGTGAAAAAGATTTGCGATCACACGATGATCTCTCAACTGATCATAACAAGCAAAAACTATATCAAGACGCTTAGCTGTTGAACGTTTTAAATTAAACCAACCAAGATAATTGTATTTATCAAGCCATGATTTATAACGATCAATTTCCTCGAGTCGGAAACCGACATCAACCATACGGCCAATAAGACGATTTGCAATATGAAAATAATAAAGAGCGTTAACACAAACTTTACCAAGAGACTTGAAAAGCTTCTGTATAAAGATACGAGGAATACCTATACGAAGATACGTACCATGACAATTAATAGTAATAGAGAGATCGGAAGACTTAAGTATGAAATCCTTATAAAAGTCTATATACTTACAGCCCAAACCAATAGATTTGGGCATCTGAACAAAAGGTTTATTCCAATGACGTTCATCACGTTCCTTAGCAACAGAAAAGCGTGAATCATCATTAAAGATATATTGCTTAGTAATGTACTTGGTAACGTACCGAGTAAGTGCCGGAACAGATCGAGCTACCTGGAAGTCGAAACGATCACCATGATACCACCAATGCTTTAAATTTGGGTGTTTCTGATAAAAATCAGAACGATTAAAGGAAAAAAACATCGACCAGAGTTCAAAAATCTGGTGAGGCGTCAAAGACTCTTCGATAAAAAGCAAACCATGATAGTGAGGACGCAAGGTATAACGTTCATCGGTACCATACTCACCAACATATAAGTTAGTAAAATGACAAGAAAAACCGAGATAGCGATCTATATGAGTACGAAGACGTTTAAAAGCAGAAACCACATGTGATTTAACAAGACCATGTGTGGGCAAATGGTAGTCGTCATATGTAAGCGTATAAAATATGACAGTACCGGAATGAGAAGCTTCGATCAAGGCACGATTCTCAATTTCCTTACGATAATCCGAATGACACTCCATACATGTACCACAAGGCAATGCAATAAACAATGGAAAACGATTGCCACCAACAACGATATAAGAACTATCCTTAATAAAAAGAATGTCCTCACAAGAACAAACGTCTAATTCATAGTCTTTTAAAAGAGAACGAACACACAGTGTGGCAAGAACTTCATAAGGACGATATTCACAGCCACATACGAAAACAGTATCGGAATTATGAAGCAAGTATTTCGATTGTGGATTAATAATAAGTTTAGGGCGAGAACACATAACAGATAAAGTTTTAGTAGTAACTTGACGTTTTGTGTCAGTTACACATAATTTGACAAGGAAATAGCCAAGGATTATATCCTTGGCCATTCTTTAATCATTTGAAGCCACCAATTGCTTTGGGACTTTTACCACGAAGAAGATAAGCACCAATAACAAAAGTAGCAAAAGAAGTAGCATTAGAAAGCCAATCGACATCGCGACCTGTAGCACCGGCCTGCAAAGAAGCGATATGCGCTTCAATCTCATCTTTTTTCCAGCCAAGAATAGTTCCGAAAGCCTGAGTAGCAGATAAACCGGTATACTGATCAGCTTCAAAACCTTGAATGGTATTTGCATCTTGATACCACTCTGTCAAAAGAGGAGTAAGGGCAGCAACCTGAGCAGCATTAGCGTCATTAAGTTTAGCCCAAGAGAAAAGATGTTTTGTGGAGGCAATAAGATTATCCAATTGAGCCTGGCCCATTTTTTCAGCATAATCAGACATGACTTGCTTAATGTGAGTCTCTGAAATAGCTTGCTTATAATTTTCACCAAGAATAAGACCCTCAGACTTTAAATTAGACAAAGTTTGGCGCAAATTCTCAGTAGATTGTTTAAGATTGTTAAGCTTTTCAGGAAGCAAATTACGATCCTCATCAGTATAAGCTGATTTAGAAAGATTAAGCTTAACACCAGACTTATTAAGATCGATAACAGATTGCTGAATCTGAGAAGCCAAAGGAGTCTCAGCACGAATGCGCGAAGCTTGAGCCTCATTCAAAGAAGCCTGCGACTCAGCAACACGAGCATTAATATAAGATTGGCCAGCACTAACAATGCCCGAAGTATCGAGAGGACTCGGCGTAATCGATCCTCCGGAACTGGCTTCCGCATTAGAAGAAATAGAAGAAGAATCAGCAAAGGATCCATAAGCAAGAGCAGGGTTTATTCCGGCAGACTGCAATCGTTGAATTACAGCCTTAGGATCATTGTAAGCATTTTCACGATCAAACATTAATGAAGCGAAATCGCGAGACTTCTGGGCTTCAGCGGAGTTGAACTGACGGTTTAACTCATTCTCACGTTGCTGGGCCTTGATCTGTTTATTAATAGACCTATTCGAGAAGAACGAACTAAAAAGACCGCCAGCAGCACCAAGAGCAGTTCCTAACCAATCCATATTAAAAGAGCGAGATGAAGAGCCAACAGGATCAGAGGGTTTGACGGCGTTATCGTAATTGCGCCAATCAGGTAAGTCAACATGATCAGGTGGCTCAATTTTAGGAAGATCAATCTTTGGAGCCATTAGAAGCAGATTCTACAGCAGACTTAACCTTAGAACGACATTCGGCCTGGTACTCGGCAACCTGGGAGAAGTCAACACCACGGCGAAGTTCGAATGGAACGTGCGGATCAGATCCGAGATGGCCGTCATCGAAGAGATCCGGAGACAGAGCGGCAGCAGAAACAGGCATGCCTTTATTTGTCATAATATTCATTTGTGCGGGGGTGATCGCAAGATTGCCTTGAACATGACGCATGTCCGCGTTATAGGCACGAGTTTTACACGATCGATTTTTAAGTGCATTGATCATAATTGTAATTAATTGTTTATAGGTAAGACAAAGATACGAAATTTTCGCGAAACTGATTTCGCGGGCATTTAAGCCATGCTGCACTTGACACTGCCATTTTATCATTTATATCCTACCTAAAGGCAGGATATAAATAATAAAGGGGTCCGAGGCCTGTTTGCAGAGGAGATAGAGCAGTAGCGCTACGCTTCGCGAGCGAGTCTCGGGCTTAATTAGGGCATCAGACGAAAGCTTTTGAGTCACGAACCCATGCGTTGCATGGGTGGAGGTTTGCAGTAGAGAGTAGTTGAGGTTAAAGATAGGGAAATAAGAAAAGAAAAGATATAAACTTATAAACCATCTCTTTAAAACTAATGAGATTCGTGACATGCGCCTAAAGGAGGGAAGAGGACTTCCCTCCTCTAACCTCCTATTCAAGACGAGGCGTTCCGAAGCGAGGTATCGGAGCCTCGAAAGAAACCTTAAAGTGAACTTGGCCGAGAATGGTATCAAGCTGAACTTTTTTACCATCGATCTCTACTTCAGAAATAGAAAAGACATCGTTAAGCTGAGAAGGATCTACGGTAAGAAAGTCAGAATTGAGCGAGGGAACAGTGTTAAAGACACGAGACAGAACGTAGTTGTTAAGAGTAGTACGGAACTGTCCGTGAATCTCATCAACATCAGACATATATTCATACCATGCGCGCTGATAACCATAAGTCGCGTCCAAGGAGACACCTTGATTGGCGGCCTGAAGCGGACATACTTGATCATACTTGATGGGCTGCATACCGAGGTACGCAAATTCGGGAGAATAGTATTCGAGGGGGTCGTTGATCTTGGTAAAGAACTTCGGAAGAAGCTGAGAGTAACAAGGAACCGGAACCACAGAAATAAGACCGATAATAAATCCGTCTTCATCTGTATACTTGTTAATAGTTTTTCCTCCTCCGATAGCAGACATCTGTCCGGCATAAGCGCCAAGAGGATCACCATCACCGGGCGCAGTCTGATTAATCTGATCAACATTAACAGAAAGGTTAACAGAACCGAGGAATTCCGGCATATCAAGTTCAGCATAGGAAACATCGACACCGTAATGGCTCTTGATCTGATCCTGGTAACGAAGACCACGACGAATATTTGCCTCAAGATAACGCTGCAAGGAATTGACGCCACGAAGATCATTAATAGAAATACCACTATTAACGAAGCTGACCAAAGTTTTATTAGCAGAAGAAGATCGAGTCGTCTCGAAACCTACAGTAGCACCGTTTTCATCTGTCTGAATCTTAGAGGCAAAAAGATCACCGTTAGGATCAGAAAAGACAAGGGAACCGGCTTCAGTAATACCTACAAGAGGGGCGTTGCCATACTGAGGTGACGGCATGGCAGTGGTAAGAAAATCCTGCTCCCAATTACGTTTACGGAGTTCGTAAGTATTATCGTCAATACCACCATCATAAGACGGAAGAAAGACGTTAGGATCGTACTCACCATTTACAACATAAGGGTTGTTACGATCATCACGATAGAAAGCATTGTAAATCTGTTCATATGCACGGAACGGAAGAGCATTGATCTCATAAGGAATAGAATCAAGAACGGAAGTAGCCTCTACAATCTGAAATGCCTCAGAATCACCAACAAGGACGGTTAAAGTAGGCATTTGAGACAGAGATTCATAAAGAGCAGAGGAAGGAGGGTTCGGAATAGAACCGAAGAGAACACCAATAAAAAGAGAATAGTACGGAAGATCATACTGGCGAGACGGTTCGAGAATATAAACAGAGCCATCCTTACCGAGTTGAAACAGAGGATCGCCGGAAGCACTTTTATCTGAAACAGTAACAGTAGAAGAACCATTCAAAGATACAGAAGTAGAACCATAGAATTTAAGAGTACCAGCCTTTAATCCAGAAAGAACAGCGGAAGGAAGAGGGCCGCTAAGAGGAAGCTTACGATATGCAGCTGCATAAGCATTAAAATCAACAAGATCGCCATCACCAGCAGGAGTAAAAAGGCTTATATCAGATTTAGCAATACTACCGAAAGAACCAGATGAGGGACTAATAGATTTGAGAGTAATAAAACGATACCCCTCATTTTCAGAACCGACAGGTTCATTAATTAATTCACGGGCTGGAGTAAAAGAATAGCTAACAAGCTTAAAAGTCGTATTAGAAGAATTCGTAGGAGAATAGATCGGAGCAAAGAAATCAGATGAATACTTAATAGTATTAGCACCTACAATCGTAGAAGGAAGATTTAAAAAATCTCCAAGAGATCCGGTCTTAGAATGAACCATCTTATTGCGCTCAGAAAGACGAGGAAGACCATCATGTTTACCAGTCTGAAACTTGAAGTTTTTAAAACCTTTCCACAAGTTACGGGAACGAACGTAGAAAAAGTCAATAGAACAGCGCTGCTTTGTCTGCAGAGGGAAGAAAGTAGGCAGGAAACGAAGTCCTGCGGCGGCATCTATATGCCAGGAGCAACCAGAGAATGTTTCCTTACAGAAGCACGGATATAAATATCCATACTTCATGGTAAGGGAGTTCTGCCATGAACGGTCATAGGTAGAACGCTTGATTTTCTCAGTGGGTTGCTCATTTTTAGAGAATACACCCATAGTTAATCATCAAGAAGTTTAATAGTAACTTTAACGCGAGGATTGCCAGAACCTTTTTTGTTACCAACAAAAAAGACGAAATCAGCAAAATTGATAGAAAAGAGTTGACCAGTATAAGTATACTGAGAAGGAGGAACGAGATTGGCAGAAGGGCCAATGATATAAGGACGAATATTACCGACTTTTTTCATTTTTACGAGATTTAAATTGATAGGGAAGATAGTTGAGAACATATTGAATGAACTCAACTACCATGCGAAGAATGCGAACGAACTTTTTGAATTTTTCCATAGGCTAAGGAAGATTAATATGAATGTAATAGGGATGATATTCGACATAGCCAAGAAGACCAAAATCTTTAGCTTTGCGAACAGCGGTCATGAGAGAACGAATCTCTTTTTCGAATAGAGGCGAATTGTTAGGAATGTGAGAAGCGGGACGGATATCGGCAGCACGTCCAATCAGGTGGCAGGACTTGGGGACACCTCCTACTCGAGTATTAAGAGCAGAAGAACGGAATCCGGAAGTAATAGCAATAGGTTGTCCATAGGCTTCACGAATGAATTCAAGGACACACATAACATTAAAGAGATTGTTAACGAACTTTAATGCACCCTCACGATTTTTCAATCGTAAATCGTCATGAGAAGTTGTACACATCTCATCAAAGGTAAAATGCTTAGTCTCAAGGTTTAACATATTAGTAATTATGAAACAAAAGAGACGAAAATAAAAATTGTATAGAGAGCCTCGATGATTTTAGTAAAGGGCTAACTGTATTAAATTCCAGCAGCAGACTATTTCGAGTATTGTTTTTGAGTGTATTTTTTACAACTTAGCGATATCTTAAGGTGTGTTAATTCTCTGAGTTTAATCGTATTATATTTAGTTAAATTACTGTTAACCGAAAACTGAGACCGCGTGAGAATGTTATATTTATAAATACACGAATGAACATTCATAAATTTTAGAATCTCATCAATTTTGATGAATGGACCTGTTTCTAGAATTACGTTACAATTCGAATTCACAAAGCTGAATTAACGAATCGTCGCAGATTGTTTACATTATACATACCACATGAATTAAAGCATATCGCTCGTATTATGACATAAGCGACTTTCAAATCTCCAATCAATTGCCAATAGCGTATCCATATTAAATCGTAAATTCAGGACATAAAGATCGCGGCAACATTTATTAACCAATTCGGCAATTGGCTTTGATCCAGAGCATAGCAATTGATATTTGTATTTTTTATTTAAGTAATGGCAGCCGACTTTTGATAGAAGCGCGCCAGCTTAAAGTTGCGCCAACAACATACTGTAATGCCTTGCATTACACAATCAATCTTCAATTATTTATTCAGATATACTCCAGCTGTTTAAATGCTATTTACAATTGAGATAGAGATTCTCTCACGCACCTATTTACAATCACAACGCCTTGAGTTTGACATTGCAAACCACCATTTCGAAACGCAAATTTGCAATTTAGAATTATTATTCATACATTTGCACCCGTAAAATTTACAATTGTATCATGGAAAATAACGAAGAAAACACTGTAACAGCCCGTTTAAAGAGATATATCGAACTGTGTGGCCTATCGAATTCCCAATTTGCAGATAAAGCCGGAATTCCGCGCCCTACTCTTTCTCAATTGATTCATGGCCGCAATAAATCTGTCAATGATTTATTGCTTCGTAAACTTCATGAGAATTTTCCTGATCTCAACATCTCCTGGTTGTTATTTGGCGTGGGAAACATGTCAGAGAAATCAAATATTCAATTCTCAGACGCTCAAACCAACCTGAAATCGGCCTCATCAGAGCCGCTAAACAATGATATTCAAGATAATAACAATCTTTTTTCAGACACTTCCGTATCTTCTTCAGATGAGGTAAAAGAGATTTTTAATCAAGAAAATCCTGGTTTTGGTGTTTTAAATGCTTTTTCCGACAGTTATCCGGCCTCACAAAATGAAAACGATATGCATAACATCGTACCGCCTTTACCCGGAAAGAAAATAAAGTCAATAATTGTACTTTACACAGACAGCAGTTTCGAAGTATTCTCACCTGATAAATCAGAAATATAAAAATAATTCCCGAACCCTTGCCGAGCTTCGGGAATTTCTTTTGATTATATGAGAAGCCTATAGAATGTCTTGTAATCCGTTTTTAAGTCAGAACATGTATTATGTATCCAAGGAGTAAAATACGTTCTCAGTTCAATTAAATGCGCTCCAATAGCCCATAATAGAAGAGCGCCACATGTCATCACGACATGCGGCGCCCGGGGGTATATTGAGCCATTAATAAATGGCTCGGGGGGGAAGATTTTTATTCTTGGTCTCCATTAAGAATTTCGAGCATCTTTATTGCCGAGACAGGGATACGAGTACCAGGGCCAAAGATGGCAGCGACTCCGGCTTTGTAAAGGAAGTCATAGTCCTGAGCGGGAATAACGCCACCTGCAGTAACCATGATGTCTTCACGACCGAGTTTCTTAAGTTCTTCGATTACCTGAGGAATGAGGGTCTTGTGACCGGCTGCAAGTGACGATACACCAAGAATATGAACGTCATTCTCGACTGCCATACGGGCAGCTTCGGCCGGAGTCTGGAATAATGGACCCATATCGACGTCAAAGCCGCAGTCGGCATAGCCGGTCGCAACGACTTTGGCACCGCGGTCGTGACCGTCCTGACCCATTTTAGCAATCATTATACGAGGCTGACGGCCTTCGCGCTTGGCGAATTCGGCGGTCATTTCCTGGGCGCGCTGGAAATCGGCGTCCTGCTTTGTTTCGCTTGAATACACTCCTGAGATAGTTCTGATTACAGCTTTATATCGACCTACAACTTCTTCGCAGGCATCCGAGATTTCACCGAGTGTCGCACGGAGTCCGGCAGCTTTGACGGCAAGATCGAGAAGATTGCCGTCTTTTGTGCGCACACACTCTGTGATAGCGGCAAGAGCCTCTTTGACTTTAGCTTCATCGCGATGAGCTTTTACGTCGTTCAGACGCTCGATCTGCTCACGGCGCACTTCAGTATTATCGATCTCGAGGATGTCGATCGGATCTTCGTGATCGAGGCGATATTTGTTGATGCCGACAATAGTCTGACGGCCGGAGTCGATACGTGCCTGAGTACGGGCCGAAGCTTCCTCGATACGGAGTTTGGGAAGGCCGGTCTCGATAGCCTTGGCCATACCGCCGAGCTTTTCGATTTCCTGAATATGCTCCCACGCACGGTGTGCGATCTCATTGGTAAGGGCTTCGATATAGTACGAACCACCCCAGGGATCGATAGCACGAGTAACCTGAGTCTCTTCCTGAATATAAATCTGGGTATTGCGGGCAATACGTGCCGAGAAGTCTGTCGGAAGAGCGATTGCCTCATCGAGAGCGTTAGTGTGAAGACTCTGGGTGTGACCAAGAGCGGCACCCATGGCTTCGATACAGGTACGACCTACGTTGTTGAAGGGATCCTGCTCTGTAAGCGACCAACCCGACGTCTGCGAGTGTGTACGCAGAGCAAGCGATTTGGGGTTCTTGGGATTGAACTGTTTCACGATCTTAGCCCAAAGCATACGAGCCGCGCGCATTTTAGCCACTTCCATGAAGTAGTTCATGCCGATCGCCCAGAAGAACGACAGACGGGGTGCGAACGAGTCGATATCCATACCTGCGTTGACACCTGCACGAAGATACTCGAGACCATCAGCCAGTGTATAAGCCAGCTCGATGTCACAGGTTGCGCCTGCCTCCTGCATGTGATAGCCTGAGATTGAGATCGAGTTGAACTTAGGCATGTTTTGCGAAGTGTACTCGAAAATGTCAGCGATAATTCGCATGGAGAATTCCGGCGGGTAAATATAAGTGTTACGCACCATGAATTCCTTGAGAATATCGTTCTGGATTGTTCCAGCCATTTCTTCGAGTTTGGCGCCCTGCTCAAGACCTGCATTGATATAGAATGCCAGTACAGGAAGTACAGCACCGTTCATTGTCATCGACACAGACATCTTGTTCAGAGGTATGCCGTCGAACAGCACCTTCATGTCGTCGAGAGTACAGATTGACACACCGGCCTTGCCGACGTCACCTACCACACGTTCGTGATCGGCGTCATAGCCGCGGTGTGTGGCAAGGTCGAATGCGACCGAAAGACCTTTCTGACCCGACGCAAGGTTACGGCGGTAGAATGCGTTGGATTCGGCAGCAGTCGAGAAACCAGCATACTGGCGGATTGTCCAGGGGCGGAGGGGATACATGGCGCTGTACGGGCCACGGAGGAAAGGCGGAATACCCGACATATAGTTGAGATGCTCGAGACCTTCGAGATCGTCCTTGGTATATACGGGTTTTACAGGAATGAGTTCGGGAGTTGTCCAGTTTTCAGTGCTGGCTGCAGCGGGTGCGGGGCCGGCCGTCCCGGCCACGATGTCGATATTTTTAAAATCGGGTTTCATAGTTGCAGAGACGGTTTATTTGTTGAGAAGACGGTTGTTGAAATCACGAAGGGTGTCGAGGACATTGCAGCGAACGTGAACGAAATCTTTGATGCCGGCTGCCTGAAGTTCTTCCATGCAGGCAGGAGCACCGGCCACAACAAATTCGGCACGGCCGTCGAGATATTTGAATGCGGCAGGAGCGAGTTCTGCATATTCGTCATCGCTTGAGCATAGAACAATAACGTCGGCATCTTTGGCAAGAGCCGCGTCTACACCCTCTTCCACTGTATTGAATCCGAGATTGTCGATGATCTCATAACCGGCACAACCGAAGAAGTTGGTCGAGAACTGTGCGCGGGCCAGACGCATGGCGAGATTGCCAATGGTAAGCATGAATACCTTCGGGCGCTTTGCAGCCGCCTCAGTTGCAAGACGCAGAGCCTCGAAATCGGTAGCAGCACGTTTGCCGCAAAGAGCGTTCGGACCCTTCTCAACAGAACATCCGCAATTGCATGCGCCTGTTGTCTCGATTTTGCCTGCAGCAGTCTCGTTGATATTGGGATACTGGTTAGTGCCGAGAAGTATTTCTTTGCGTCGTGCGACGTCGGAATGACGCTTCTCACAAGATTCGTTGACAGCCTTCTGAACAGTACCGTCTGCTACGAGCGCAAAGAATCCACCCTTTTCCTCTACATCGAGGAAAAGTTTCCATGCTTCCTTAGCGATGGCTACGGTGAGAGTCTCCACATAGTAGCTGCCACCTGCGGGATCGACAACCTTGTCCATGTGGCTTTCCTCCTTGAGAAGGAACTGCTGGTTGCGGGCAATGCGCTCCGAGAATGCATCCGGTTTCTTGTAGGGAGCATCGAAGGGTGTCACCACAATCGAATCAACGCCGGCAACACAGGCCGAGAATGTTTCGGTCTGGCTACGGAGCAGATTCACATGTGCATCGTATATTGTCTGATTGAAACGCGAGGTTGTGGCGCAGACCATCATCTTGGCACAATCTGTGCAACCGGGCTGATACTGCTCTACTATCTGTGCCCAAAGCATGCGGGCAGCGCGGAATTTGGCGATTTCCATGAAGAAATTCGAGGAAACGCACATGTTGAATTTGATACGCGAAGCAACCTCGCATGCTTTGCGGCCGGCATCAGTAAGGGCGTTCATCCAGGCGGTACCCCATGCGAGGGCATATCCGAGTTCCTGATAGATATAGGCGCCGCTGTTGGCAAGGATCAGCGAGTCAACAGCCAGACAGCGGAGTGCCGGTACCGGAGCCACAATATCAAGCAGTTTGACGGCATCAGCCACGATAGCGGGCACGTCAACACCCTCTACTCCGTGTTTGAACTGACGGCGAAGAGGATTGTAGTCTATAGAGCCGCGGAATGTATCTTCTGCACCCTGCTCTTTCACATAAGCAACAAGCGCTTCAGCAACGGCCACGGCCTTACCGGGGCAGCAGCTGAGATTGATCTCGACTGCGGGAAGATGAATGCCGGCAAGAAGCACTTTTACATCTTCAGGATTCTGAACTTTAAAGCCCAGCGAATTAATGCCTTTATTGAGGACATCGAGAGCGATCTTATTGGCTTCTTCAGCGCTGTCGGCAACGATATCCTGACGGGAAAGCCAGTCGTTGTCGGTACGTGTGCCGCGTACATAAGGGAACTGTCCGGGAAGGGTACCAGTGGTTTTCAGATCAGCGATGTCTTCAGCCCGATATACGGGTTGTACATTGAAGCCTTCGTTGGTTCTCCAGACCAGCTTTTTATTGAAATCGGCCCCTTTGAGGTCGGCTTCAACCTTGGCACGCCATTCTTCATAGCTCACCTCGGGAAACTGGTCGAACAATCTTTCATTTTTTTCTGCCATATTTATATAATATATTGTGTATCTTGCGCTAAGGCATATGATTTAAGGACGTTGTAAGACATGGCATGTCTCACAGACGTTTTGTACGACAAAAGTAACTATAATTTACCCAAAAACAAAAAATTTCGACCGAAAAGCACTCATAGCGGCTACAACGCCAGAGAGGATACAAGAAAGGTGAAGATATCTGAATTTGTGAAATTCTGCAATATCTTCACCTTTTTATTTTTGTTTTTATGAATTCAGTCTGATCCCGTAAAAATACAATGAACTTTTCCGACAGGCAGTTTGCCTTCAAGTCGCAGAGGAATCCGCCGATTGTCGGCGCTTATCCATGCCTCCATATCGTCAGAACTTTTTTTACCGCCTTTCGAAGTGAACATGAATGTAATATGGTATGTCTTGTGCGAGGCTCCATCGAAAGAAAAATCTTCGATTCCCTCATATTTTATCGATAGCGTTTCTTTTTGTTTGCCTGAAAATATTGTCAGTTCTTTCACATGACCCGGCGCCCAGTCCTGATACGGAAGATTGCGCATAAAATAAAATGACGTAAGCATGTCGACAACCTCACCGTCGGCCTGAAGTTCGCGCGAATCGTCAATTTTCAGATTACCTTTTTTGTATACTTTTCTTGTACATGTCGCAAGAACCGACGGCCTGGAACTATAATCATATCGCACAATATCGTGCTTGCGTTCGTTACCCTCGTTTGCTATTTTTTCATAGAACAACGGAGTCATGTCGGTATAAGACATATACCCGTTGAGGGTATCGCGTACCTGATATATCTTGTCTGCCCATGGTTCGGAGGCAGCGGTGAGCTGCGACACATAATGTCCCGGAGCGTGTTTCAACGTCAGGGTTGCCGTGCCGGCTTTCTTATTGATAAGTCCCCACTTAAACATAACTTTGTAGTGCAGGCTTTCTGGCTGAAATGACGCTGCGGCCATTGAAGCTGCAACCAACAGGATACCGGCAAGGGTAAAAAGACGACGCATATATATGATGAATTAAAGTATGTCTGATTTATAACCGTCTGATATCAGTTTTGGTTCATAGTCATTCGACAGGCACCTTTATTATTATTTTACGATGAGTCCCCAGACCGATATTCGGCGCATGTGCATCTTCCGGAAAGAAAACCGCTATCTGACCAGGCTTGACTGTGACGAGTGTTGTGGCTGCGTCTCCGAAAAAAATTACATCGCGGTCGGTATCATATGGCCCGCGGGGAAGCTTCAGATCTCCAAGCGCACACCACCCCATCTTTTCGGTGCCTTTAAGCGGCAATTGGATGTCTATATACTGTCGATGAGCCTCAAGCTGAACTTTCTCTCTCGGTAAAAGCGCCGGTTCCTCATATTTTACGAATATATCGTTACCTCCGACAGACTGCCCTATTATTTTCATCCCGGGAATGAACGGTTCGTCGCGATGCGCCATCAGCCAGTCAATAGCTGCCGCCATAGCCGGAGATACGGCGCGATAGCGCCCTGCCTCATTTATATCGCAAAGTATCATATTTCAATTTCACTCATCTTCAAATTCAAGCGGAAGGACTGACCGCTGGGCCTGCTCGATGCGCTTGTTGCGCCAGCATCGGCGGCATACGGCCACATATCGGTCATCGCCACCGATCTCTACCTGCGCACCTTCTTCCACAATATTGCCTTCCGAATCAATACGGGCATTGACTATGGTCTTATGGCCGCAGTTGCATGTCGATTTTATCTCGTCGATGGTATCGGCTATCTCGAAAAGACGTCGTGAACCCTCAAAAAGATGACTTTTGAAATCGGTACGAAGTCCATAACATATCACATTACTACCGAAATCATCGACCACTCGCGACAACTGGTCTACCTGTGCCTCTGTCAGGAACTGGGCTTCATCTACCAGAAACCAGTCTACAACACGGCCATCTCTTTTATACAGAGTCTTAGCAAAGTCATATAGATTAGTATTGTTATATATCCATACACATTCGCGCTCTATGCCTATGCGCGAACGGATCACGTTTCTACCTTCTCGCGTATCGATCACAGGCTTGAGGCACATATAGTCCATCTTGCGTTCTTCAAAATTATAAGCCGTTGTCAGGAGCAAAGCCGTCTTGGCCGAGCCCATGGTACCGTAGCGAAAATATAGTTTACCTTTTCTGTACATGTCGATAAATCAGATTTATAGGCTACAATTGAACGGTTGTGCCTTGTAAACTCCGGCTGTGTTTCGTATTCAGCCGTCGGCAAAGATACGGCAAATTCCTCAATGACCGTACACACTCCCCTCCTTTTTTATCGACATCAGACAGTGAAGAACCTCCTAAAGATATACCATATTCATGCGGACATACACTAAAACTGTCCATAGAGATGAAATAATTGACCTCTTATAACTGAAAGAGAACGAAGTCTTTACCCGTCCAGCCGATGACGGTTGAATCATTGACAGCGCTTATACGGTAAAGCGGTCCGTTCAAATTATTATAACTGGCTACTATATTTCCATTCCAGTCAAGTTTAATGATGCTTGATTTGTCATTTGCCGAGTCGACATATTTACAACCCCAATACAGCACGTAGATATAGTCGGGAGTGTATGTTACATCTACTGTATGTAGAATGTTAAGATCATCGAAGTCAGCTTCGTCAAGGGTTTTGGGATCGAAAGTATCTTCGCCGATTCTGACACTGCTGATCATATTGCCGGCTATATCAAACACATCAATTATAGGATGTAGTTTATACGCAAAAGCAAGACGTTTGTATTTGTGTGAATATACCAGTTCTCCCATATTGGGCATCCATGTCTGTAATCCTGGTGATATCTTGATTTGCTTGATCGTATCTACTTTTGAAGACATAATATCGGATATCATAGCAAACTGGGCGCCTCCTTTTGGCTCCCGACCGATGAAAACATATCTGTCAGGTTCCATCTGAAAGATGTCCTGCACATATTGAGAGAGCGGAAACGGTACGATGCTGTTTGCGTCCATCAGATACTGCTTAGTCCTGACAAGCATGGTATCGCTTTCTACGGTATAAACCTCACAATCGTCCTGACCCACTGCCATGATGGTACCGTTTTCCGCAATGAACGGATAAGGCATATATGAGACATAGTAGCCATCTTCCCTTTTCCCGATATCGGAACTCACTGTCAGCGTATTGTTATTGCTGTCTACAATAGCACGGCGGAAGTTTCGCTGACCATATCCCTTTTTACCTTCATAAACAAACAACAATGTATCACCCGACATCTTCATATCTATCATATGGCTGATCACAGGTAAAGAATCTCCGGCGACATCCAGTCTTGCGAAAATTGTCGGAGTCTTGGCGTTGGCACATCCTGACATGAACAGGGTCAGTATCATTATCTGTAATATCTTCATCTTATTTCAAGGGGTTTATATGGAACTGTCATTTGGATTGCATCAGCATTATTCATTATTTTACCGTCTTTGCCAACAATATGAACTTTGCTACTCTCGCCCCCCATTTCAGAAATCATAAAACCTACGGGGGATTTGAAATAACGGACAAGTGTTTTTTCAACATCAGATGCAGAGCATCGTTTATCGTTGCCGTCCCGATAAGTATATTCCATTATGGGAGCGTTATCACGTTCAAATCCCACAGCCTCCCAGACAAACTGACGCTCAGTATCTTCAATTTTCAGAATCAGTCCCGGCAGACCTCCGAATTTATAAGGACCGAAAGGTAAAGGAATTTCAGTTGTAAACCATGCAGTGTAGCTGCGTCCGGCGAATTCAACAGTCGCTTTTCGACAGTCATAGCCCATAATTGAGTCGGTGTCTTCACCGCTGAAATTCCATTTCAGCGATGGAACAGAGTCCGGATAAACAAAGAAAGCGGATATTGACATCCGGTATTTAAAATCGGCTTTATTCCCACGAATGGGTCTGATGATTTCCAAAGGCCACGGATTGCCAGACACATTGGAATACGATTCCGCACCGCGACGGATTTGTTCGGTCGCCAAAGAATCGAAATGGTTGATTATGTCGCTGTAATCTTTGACACAATGTTTCCCAATCTGCACTATTCGTGTGTCGTTGTAAGCATCCCTTATGTTGGGGTGGAATTTATATTTAAGCGAATATGTAACCTTGTATCGGGCGGTATCGACAGGGGTAGCTTTGTCGATAATCCGGGAGCAGGTTTCCTGGGCCGCGCCTGTTATCCACAGGAAAACAAAAAGTAGAGATAAAAGATATTTCATAACGGTGTTTTTTAGAATATTCTGAATCGGATTTTGAGCAACACACTGCGAGGGCGTATGTTGTAGATTGCCTTTGACTCCGTGAGAGCCGACAAACTGGAATATATATACGACTTGCGATTGAGCAGATTGTCGCATGACAGCGTAAAGCTGAATCGCTTTATGGTGTATTTTGCCTCGGTATTGAGAAGGAGGAATGAACGGTCGCCGTCGTTGAAGTTGTTGTAATAATGGTAAAGCGAAGCCGTCAGTGTAACACCTCCCGGAATTGTAAAGTCAAGAGTGCCCTTGTTGGTTACTGTGCGCAGCCACGGGAAACGCTGCTGCCCTTTCTGTTGGGTCGCGGACTGCGAATAATTGCCTTGATACAACACCGAAAGCCATTTGAACGGTGTCAGACTTATGTCGGCATTGACTCCCAGACTATTGCCTGTATAGCGTACCACTGCATCCTGAACAAGCAGGGGGCTGTCATAATAGGAGTATGTGACCGAGGCTCCGATTTTAAGACGGCGCCAGTCGAATCCCTGACTCGCATGAACCTTTGCCGAAAGTATATCGCTGTTCTCCGATGTGCGACGGCTTATGGTACGCTGTACGATATCGTCGTAGCAGGAACCGTAAAGAACATCGGGCGACTGCCTGTACCATGCGACTTCCGTTCCCGCAAAGCTCATTGAAAGAATATTTTTGAAATCATATTTCAACGCATAGTGCTGATTCATGCCTTCATATAGACCGGCTACATCATAAGCCGACAGTTGACGATATGAAGTCAGGATGTAGCCTGAATATAATGTTTCAATGGAGGGAGTCATATAATTCAGCGCGGCGGAAGCGTTAAGATTATGACTGCTGTTGACTTTATACGTCAGGTTTAATGACGGCTCCACCCTAAAGCGATTTTTGTCGGTAATGATACCGTCCAATTTATTGTCAAGCCGGAATAATCTGTATTTCATCGGCACATAGAGCGAAGCATGAAACTTTCTGGTAGTGAACATTATTTCGACTCCGAGGCCGGCATCGAGATAATCAAGTGTGAGATTATTGCGTATCGCGTCAAGGCTGCTTTCGAGCGCGTTGTGATGATAGTTGACTATCGCCGAAGGGTGCAGAGTGAAGTTGCCGACCTTTATGGCTGACAATAATCCCGCACTGTTTTCGGTGGATATATTTCGGAAATCAACGTGTTGATACAGCATTTCACCTGTTATCATATCCGAGAAAAGATTCGGGAAGACAGCCAGACTATGCGGTCGCTTTTCCATGTTGACAAGTGATGAAATCTCAAATCCACGGTCGGAGGAATTGCGGTGCGTCATGTGAAATTTATTGAGCAGTCTGTATGTGTCCGTTTTCCCGATCTGCGCTATGTCATCGTCTCCGGCAAGAATACGGCTATCAGCGTCAGTCGTGCTCCAGTCGAATTTCAGTTGTTCCTTCAGGTAATTTTCATCGCCGTTGTTCAGATATGTAAGGTCGCCGTATGCCTTCTGCATACGGGCGGTGCCTTGCATAACCTCGTCCACTATGTTCTGACTGCCGTCAGGAAGAAAATTTGTAGTTGACGAACTATTGTGACGGGCGTCACGGTCGTTAAGATAGGCGGCATTGATACCGAACTCGCCCGACTTACCTATGCGATATACGTTGTTGAATGTGGCGTTATGCGAGCGGTTGAAGTAATAGAGGCGCTTATCGATTCCGGGTGCCGCCGGCATAGAGATTGACGAGATATCGCTTGTGCGCGAATAATCGTTGTCGAAGGAATACAGTTCCTGTGATAAATCATCGCCGGTATTGTTTCCTTTGTAAGTGGCGAGAAACTGACTGTTGCGACGGAAATATGTCGTGATAGCCGAGTTGTTCCACAACCCATCATCGCCATAGCCGCCTCCTATTGTGGCAATGAGATTGAACACACCTTTTACACCCTCTTTGAGCCGCAGATTGATCGAAGCCTGTTCTTCCGGACGCAACCCTTTTAGAGCCTTAATATCCTGATGGTTTTCGAGCACCTGTACGGTAGCGATGTTGTTTGGGTCGATATTGTTGGTGGCTATGCCGTAATGTCCTTTCATAAGGTCAAGACCCTCGATATACAGGTTTTTAATCGGCTTACCCTGATATGAAATCTGTCCCGCGTCGGATACTGATATACCAGGCATCTTTTTCAATACATCCGCGATAGACTGATCTGTCTGTGAGAGGTATGCACCGACATTATAGTTGATTGTATCTCCCTGTGAATATATCTTTTTAGCTTTTACGATTACTTCTTTAAGTTCCTGAGTACGGTTTTCCGCAATGATATCGTAGCAACCGGAACGATTCGGTACCACTATCCGGATCGGTTCTATGTCTATACCCGACGCACTCAGCGTCAGACTGTCGCAATGATGACTTACCGTCATTTCAAACCGTCCTTTATCATCTGTAAAAGTAGATGACAATATAGTCTGAGATAAATTCGAAGGCAGCGCTATGACACTGGCGAAATCAACTCCCCTCCCCTCGGCTGTTTTCACTATACCATACACCTTTATCTGGCCAAACATCTGCAAGCCAGACAGTAATACAACAATAAAGATAAAAGCAATCTGTTTCATAAGGGTGTAAAAGTTGCCGGATATCAACAAATTGACATCCTGACAGAAGCTTTATGGATAATGTTTATTTAGCTTTTATCGTGACTGGAATTCTGAAATGTAATTTTATAGGCTGCCCATTTTGAGTCATCTGTTCAAATCGGATACCATTCACAGCCTGATCGACAATAGCCTTGACAAGAGGATCATCAGTATTATCTGTCACAACCTCCGTGACACGACCTTCTTCGTCCACCGCAATTCCTATATTTATTTTTGTTTCTTTATCAGGATTTATAGTCGACAATGCAACGTTTATCACTTTTGCCAAAGCGGTCTGGTCATTCAATGGCGAAGGCAACACGATCATACTGTCGGCTTTCTCATCGATGGATATCTCTTCCTTAACAGGCATAGGATCAGACATCACATTTAGGATTGGAGCGTGAGCTGTCTTTTCGAATCTATAATTCGCTATGGAAGACAGAAAACCTGTGGAGACAGGCGATACCATTGTCATTCCTGCAAGCGACACTGCTGGAAAAGCCAGTGCTGCAATGAATATGGTTCTACCAGAAGAGCGTCGTTTACCCATTTTCAGTACGCGTGTGCGGAAATCACGGCTGTCGGCGGCAAAACTGTTTGCAACAGCGATCGATCTCCGCTCAATCGCTTTCAGCACAAGAAGCCGCTGATAATCATTCGTATCAATACCGGAATGTATCACCGCCAAATCAGCTTCAAACTCATGATTGAGGCGTACAAGCCGTCGGATAAGCCACACAAAAGGATTATACCAAAGCAGGATGCAATACAAATCCACAAACAGTACATCGAGCCAGTGGTGACTGTCGGCATGTGCTTTTTCATGAAGGACAATACCGTCGGTCATCTCATCAAATTCCGTGTCATTCAGAAATATATATTTTCTCCAACTGAACGGTGCTATATCCGGTTCTTTAAGACGACAGAAGATATATCCATGACGCTCAATTTTCTCGCTTCGGGCAACAAGCCGGAAAAGACGCACAAACGAAAGCAGTTCGCGACTTAAGAGAATCGCGCCGCCGACAAAATATATTGTCACGGCAACAGCAATCCACAACGGTGAACTATGCGACACCACGGAATCGGGATTCATTGCGGGAATCACAGTCTGTACCGAATCTGTGATATCAATATTTCGGTTATTTAGGGGCACAGAGGAAATTCCTTTTATAATAAAAGGAAAAACGAGCGACAATAGAACTGCCGATATGATGACTACACGGTTAAACCGGAAAAAAGTGCAACGGTTGGCCTGTAGCCACAGCATTGGGAACAGTAGCGTTGCAACAAGCGATACCGCAAGAGAATAGGAAAACAGAGCACTCATGGTCAGTCGGTTTTATTTCTGTTTGCAGCTTCCACTTCATCAAGAAGACGGCGCAGATCCTCGACCGGAATATTTCCGTCTTCAACAAACGACGACACAACCCGAAGATACGAATTGCGGAAATAGCGGCTCACGACTGTCCCTATGGTTTTCTTACCCATCTCCTCCTCTGCCACAACAGCATAGTAGCGATAGGTCTTTCCATGCTGCGTATGGCCTACATAGCCTTTCTCCTCAAGAGAGCGTACAATTGTCGAAATTGTATTGAAATGCGGTCTCGGTTCATCGTAAAAATCGAGAATATCTTTCACACACATTTCCCCGTGGTTCCAGAAGAATCCGAGCACCTCTTCTTCCTTGGCTGTCAGTTTTTCCATAGAATTATATTTACAGATTTTATATGGCAAAGATAAACTATGTTCTATAGTTCAAACTACATTTCATAGTTAATAATACTTAATCCGAATGTTAAATCATCCCTCTGCGTCTTCACCGGAACAATCTCCCCTATATGCTTGTTTTGATGAAAAACATCGCATTACAAGCCCCATATGGACGATATTGCCATAATTATAGTACTAATTCTTCTAAACGGTATATTCTCAATGTCGGAAATCGCCTTGATTTCGGCGCGAAAATCACGACTGGCGACAGATGCCCGAAACGGTAGCCGGGGAGCGCGTACAGCACTTCAACTGGCCGAAGATCCCGACCGTTTTCTTTCAACAATCCAGATCGGAATAACACTTATCGGTATCCTTACCGGTCTCTTTTCAGGCGCGGCACTTGCCGATGACGTAGGCCGATGGTTACATCGCCTCGGACTTGAGCCTGCGACAGCCCGCATGGTCGGTCAGATAGCTATCGTTGCCATTGTAACATATCTGTCGATCGTCATTGGCGAGCTCGTGCCGAAGCGTATCGGACTTGCGGCGGCAAATGCGGCGGCAAAAACCGTGGCACGCCCCATGAAAGTACTCTCGGTAATTGCCATGCCGGCCGTGTGGCTTCTTTCAATATCGACATCATTTCTGGTGCGACTTATCGGTCTTAAAGACAAAGACAACTCCGTGACCGAGGAAGAAATCAAATCGCTTATAAAAAACGGAACAGAGGCCGGAGAGGTCCGTCCTGTCGAGCAGAATATCATGGAACGCGCGCTCGTGCTGGGAGATCTGCGCGTTTCGGCAATCATGACTCCCAAAAATGCAGTGACATCGTTATACCTTGATATGACAGCCGATGAAATTCGCACGACTCTTGCTCAGGAACTCCACAATTCATATCCAGTCTATCGCGACAGGAGCGGAAAAACCATCTGCGGCGCTGTATCGCTCAAACAGCTCGTTCTCGCTATCGACAATCCGGCCTTCTGTCTTAAAAATGTACTCATTCAACCTCAGTATTTTCCGGAATCGATGAGTGTATACGATGCTCTCGACCGCATGAAACGATATAAGGTACATTTCGCTCTGATTTGTGATGAATTCGGGGATCTCGCAGGAGTCATAACCCCAGGTGATATCCTCGAAGGACTCGTCGGAGCAATGTCGCCTCAGACTGCCTCGCCAGAGATCATAGAAAGCGACGGCTCCGGCACATGGAGAGTCGACGCACAGATACAGTTCTATGATTTCCTCAGCTTTTTCGGTCTCGAAGATCTCTTTAAACCGGCCTCCTATGCCACTCTCGGAGGTTTTATACTCGAAGAACTGCGTCGTATTCCTGAAACCGGCGACGAATATATATGGAACAATATGGTATTCAGGATCACATCCATGGACGGCGCCAAAATAGGCGGTATTACAGTAAAATTCCTTGTGGATAAAGACTAACGCAATATTTTTCTGCCGTTTGCACAGGCCGGCGATAATCCGTAATTTTGCAGATATGGTTTTAACTTTACCAATCTATCATAATTTCAATGAAAAACGGATTAATTTACTGCTCGGCAGCCATTGCGCTATTATCATGCGCATGTTCATCGGGAGAGCGCCAAATGGCATATGGCCCGGCGGCAGAGAACGCGCTCAGGGCGCCTGCCACTCCACTTGTGACTATAGATCCCTATACCAGTGCCTGGTCTTTCGCCGATAATCTCTATGACGAAAGCGTGCGCCATTGGTCCGGCCGTGATTTTCCCTTGCTGGGTACACTGCGCGTCGACGGCACCATATACCGTTTTATGGGAGCGGAAAAAATAGAGGTAGTGCCTGTCATCGGGCCGGCGTCATGCGGTCAGTGGAGCGGTCGCTATACATTTGAGGAGCCCGGAGCCAACTGGCAGACGGCTGATTATATGGACGGCAACTGGAAAGACGGAAAAGGTGCTTTCGGCACCGATGGCAATCCGTTCCTTGCCACAGACTGGACCGACGGTGACATATGGGTCCGACGCACTTTTGAATGGCCCGACAGCGTAGCGAAAGATAATCTCTATCTCCAGTATTCTCACGACGACAATATCGAGGTATATATCAATGGTATTCAGGTGGCCGCTACCGGAAACGGCCTCGACTATGATCTCATGAAAGAGATTCCGGCCGAAGTGGCTGCCACATTGCGTCCTCAGGGCAATGTACTTGCAGCCCATTGTCGCAATAACGGCGGAGGCGCATATGTCGACATGGGAATTATGAAGAAAGTGGAACATGACAATACTTTCGACCGTCCGGCTGTCCAGAAATCCTGTACCGTCATGCCGACACAGACGTTCTATACTTTCGAATGCGGTCCGGTCGGTCTCGATATTATTTTCACCGCACCGTTCCTCATCGAAGACCTTGAGACGATGAGCGCACCTTATAATTATATGACTTATCAGGTACGCTCGCTCGACAAGGCCGAACACAATGTTCAGTTCTATATCGAGGCGACTCCCCAATGGGCTGTCAATACCATCGAGCAACCCGTAACTTTCGATATGTTCGAGAACAACGGATATATCTATCTTAAAACAGGCACCGAAACTCAGGATATACTCGCCCGTAAAGGCGACGACGTCCGCATAGACTGGGGCTACTTCTACCTGTCTGCTGAAAAAACACCTGAAATATCAGTTTCTGTCAACGAGTACTATGCGACCAAAAAGGATTTTTCGGAAGACGGCAGACTGTCCGATAAAATCGGAGATACTTCTTCAGATATGCTCACGCAGATGACCCTGCTTGCATTATCCCGTGATTTCGGAGACATAGGGGATAATGTGGAATCAGGACATCTGCTTATCGGCTATGACGACATATCTTCAATTCAGTATTTTGGGGACAACCGAATGGCGTATTGGAAAAATGGCGGGGAAACCGATATTTTAGATGCATTCGAACGTGGCCAGCGCGACTACCCCGATATCATGAAACGTTGCTCGGATTTTGACGCCGAAATGATGAAAGAAGCCGAGGAAGCCGGAGGGCAGAAATATGCCGAGCTTTGCGCGCTCGCCTACCGTCAGGCTGTTGCCGCCCATAAACTTGTAACCGATAAAGACGGAGAACTGCTTTTCTTCTCCAAGGAAAATTTCAGCAATGGTTCCATCGGCACAGTCGACATCACCTATCCTTCGGCTCCTATGTTCCTGTGCTACAATCCCGAACTATTGAAAGGCATGATGAATCCTATATTCCATTATTCTGAAAGTGGACAATGGACAAAACCATTCCCGGCTCATGACGTCGGCACATATCCTGTCGCAAACGGCCAGACCTACAGCGGCGACATGCCTGTAGAGGAAAGCGGCAATATGCTCATTCTGACAGCTGCCATAGCCGCAGTCGAAGAAAACGCCGACTACGCCGAAAAGCACTGGCCCGTACTTTCGACCTGGGCGGACTATCTTGTAAAAGAAGGTCTCGATCCGGCCAACCAGCTCTGTACCGACGATTTCGCCGGTCATTTCGCTCATAATGCCAATCTTTCCATAAAGGCGATAATGGGTGTCGCTTCCTATGCCGCGCTTGCACATACGCTCGGAAAAGACAGTATCGCAGATTCATATATGGCCGCAGCCAGATCTATGGCGGAAAAATGGCAGAAGATGGCTGCCGACGACAATCACTATCGCCTTACTTTTGACCGTCCCGGTTCGTGGAGCCAGAAATATAACCTGATCTGGGACAGCCTTCTCGATTTTGATATTTTCCCGACTACAATTGCAGAAACCGAAATGGAATTCTACAAAACACATCAGAACCGCTACGGGCTTCCTCTCGACAACCGCGAAGACTACACAAAATCCGACTGGATTCTATGGACGGCATGCCTCACAGACAATCAGGACGATTTCGTAGCACTCGTCGACCCCGTATGGAACTATGCCAATGAAACATCTTCCCGCGTTCCTCTCAGCGACTGGCACTATACCACCGACGGAACCCAACGTGGATTCCAGGCCCGCTCTGTAGTTGCAGGTTATTTCATGCGCTTGCTCCAGAACCGCCTCAGGCACGACTGATACCATAACTTTTTCAAGGAAGTGCAATGGCCCCCGAAAGTCAAGACATAAAACTTTCAGGGGCCATTTATTTTATATAGAACACTCTTATAGATCTATCTTATACAGAACATGAACAAAAAGAGGCGATGCAACCGAAAGAGAGGGATGACCGAATTCTCCGGATTTCATCATACCGATCTTCTGCATTACCCGTTCGGAAGGCAGATTAATTTTTGCAGTAAATGAATACAATCTACGGAGACCTATGCTTTTTGCGAAATCCAAAACCGCATGCGCGGCTTCCGTAGCATAGCCCCGATTATGATAATCGGCTGACAAGCGCCAGCCGATTTCAATTCCAGGAGTAAAATCGGCCTCAAAACCAATCTCATGCAGCCCGACATAACCGATAAACGTACCGCCGTCCTTCAATTCAACAGCAAACAGACCCCAACCATTTTTATTGAATTCTTCTCTGATCCTATCATAAAATGCTTCTGTTTCCGAAGCATTCAATACATCAGGGAAAAAACGCATGACACGTCGATCCTTATTCATTTTTATGAATAAAGGCAGATCCTCGCTTCGCCATGGCCGAAGACGCAGTCTTCTGGTTTCAATGTATGGTTGTCTGTCTGGCATCTCAAAATATTGTATTACGGCGTATAACCGGAAAAACGCGGAGTAGGATCACATCAGATTCCACTCCGCGCTTTTTTATTATCGAAGGATAAAATCAGTCGAAGATATGTTTGAGTTTGGAGAAGATACGGCGGCTGTCGTCATCACTGGGTTTTATGCCGGGTTGCGCGCGCATAGCCTCAAACTCTGCTTTCTGAGCATCCGTAAGTTTCTCAGGAATATAGACCATGATATTGATCAGTTCATCGCCGGTACCTCCGTTTTCAGGATCCGGAAGACCTTTGCCGCGAAGACGCAGCACCTTGCCCGGTTGTGTGCCTGCAGGGACATTCATACGGGCTCGGCCTGTAATCGTAGGAACTTCAACAGCTCCTCCAAGAGCGGCAGTAGGAATGTCGAGCATCAGATTATAGATTACATCGGCACCGTCGCGAATAAGTTCAGGATGCTTGATTTCCTCGATCACTACAAGAAGATCGCCGGGGACACCTCCACCCTTGGGATAGTTACCTTTGCCGCGGAGCGCGAATGTCTGTCCTTCCTGAGCTCCTGCCGGTATCGAGAAACTTACTTCTACATCACGACGCTGGACACCTTCGCCGTTGCAATAGGAACAACGTTCGGAGATGACTTTTCCAGTCCCGTCGCATGTCGGGCATACGACAGTAGCGCCTCCGAAGCCGAATTGTGCGAACTGATTGTCCTGCACATGGCCCTGACCATGGCAGGTGGAACATGTAGCGAAAGCCACGCCATCCTTGGCTCCTGTACCCTTGCAGTGATCGCATGCCACGAACGTAGGAACCCTCAGAGTCTTGTCTACGCCCTTGGCTATATCCTCAAGGGTGAGCTTGACACGAATTCTGAGATCAGATCCACGACGTTGACGACGTTGCTGACGACGACCGCCGGTAGCTCCGCCAAAACCTCCGAAGCCACCGAATTCCTCGGCAAAACGACGCAGGATATCGTTGAGATCCATACCACCGGCGCTGTAGAATCCACCGGCGCCTCCACCCGGGAAACCCTGTGGCCCCATAGAATGACCGTACTGGTTATACATCTCGCGTTTTTTCTCGTCGCTCAGCACATCGTACGCCTCGGCCGCTTCCTTGAATTTTTCCTCAGCGGCCTTGTCGCCTGGATTACGGTCGGGGTGATACTGGAGGGCAAGCTTTCGGTATGCCTTTTTTATCTGGTCGGGTGTGGCGTCGCGGCCGACGCCGAGCACTTCATAATAATCACGTTTTTCAGCCATAACAGTCGCTTATTCGCCCACAGCCACCTTGGCGTGGCGGAGGACTTTGTCATTGAGCATATAACCCTTCTGAGTAGTATCTATAACCTTGCCTTTGAGATCTTCAGACGGTGCGGGAATTGTCGCTATCGCCTCGTGAAGATCTGGGTTGAAATCGGCACCGGTGCTATCCATTACCTTCACACCCTGGCTCTCGAGGTATTTTATGAGCTTATTATAGATCAGCTCCATTCCCTCGCGGACAGCCTCGGCCGAATTATCGGAAGCCGCAGCCACCAGACCGCGTTCGAAATCATCGACTATAGGCAGGAATCCGAGAAGCACACGCTCGGCTGCGTTCTTGAGAAGATCGGCTTTCTCACGGGTAACACGTTTACGATAGTTATCGAACTCGGCCATAAGGAAAAGATACTCTTTCTTTTCTTTCTCTATGACAGCTCGGGCCTCGTCGAGTTCGTTCTGAAGGCGGGCATTTTCCTCAAGCTCTGCCTCTGCCACATTGTCGTCGGTCTCGTCTTCGTCAAGTACGTCGAAAACTTCCGGTTCTTCCTTGATTTCCTCAGGCTTTGAAGCCGACTGAGGTTCTTCTTTCTTCTTATGTTGATCTTTGTTGCTCATATTCGTTGTACGTTATTTATTAATCCATATACAAAAATTCGGCCAAAAACTGTTAAATGGCCGCTTTGTCAAAAAGAATAACAAAATTCGCACGCTTATCGTTCATTTTCAGAGATTGCCTGCAAAAACTTCGCAATCGCCGAATACAGAGGTTGCCTCTTCTGCCAATTTGGCATTACCGAATAGTCCGTAGACAGACGCTCCCGAGCCGGACATAGAGGCAAAAACAGCTCCGGCATCATACATGCGCTTCTTGACAGCTTCTATTTCAGGTCTCAGTGGGAAGATCGAGGTTTCAAAGCCGTTGGACAGCAAGGGCGAGACACGCCATGTCTGCAAGGGTGTTCGCATCGCCACGGCAGGCGACATGCCCGCGCCCAGAGCCTTGACCGATGCTCCGGCATATGCCTCTCGCGTCGATACCGCTTGTGAGCGTGGCTTGGCTATCAACAATCCGATCCCTTTCAGGTCGCTTACATCTACAGGCTCAAGTATCTCACCGATACCACTTGCGAGTGCGGGACGATTATAGATGAAGAACGGACAATCGGCTCCGACCCGGAGTGCCACCTTTGCCATCTCCTCATCATCAAGGCCAAGGCCGAGAAGCTCATTGGCACCTTTTATGGCAAATGATGCATCGGAAGAGCCGCCCCCAAGTCCGGCCCCCATAGGAATCACTTTTTTAAGATATATATCCAGGGGAGGCATACTATGTCCGATATAATCTTCAAGAGCATGCAGAGCCTTAAGCACAAGGTTGTTTTCGGGCCGACAGTCACCAAAGTCATCGTCAGTGTGCAGCGTAACACCATCGTCGGTGCCGGGAACAATTTCCAGAATATCGCACCACCCTACCGGCAACATTACTGTCGATATATCATGATATCCGTCCGGGCGTTTTCCGGTAATGCAAAGGCCGAGATTTATTTTGGCGTTGGGAAAGAGAATCATGATACGAGATTTATTTTGGCGTTGGGAAAGAGAATCATGATATCAGAAATTTAAACGGAAACCTATCGACGGATTCCAGGCATGAACTTTATAATTGGCTGTAAATATTGCCTCTTTATTAAGGAGCAGATCTTTGTAGGTGCACGAAGCATTGTCAACTCCGAGTCCTGCAACATAAAGAAGAGACGCATCTATGCTGAAATTCCTGATAGGAGAGAACGAGAAACCGACAGACGGCTCTATTTTGGTCATACCCGGAGTTTCGGGATTATAATGTGTCTTGCTTACAGGAGTGGTATCGATCATCATGCCCGCACGGAGCTGAAAACGATTGGTAAGATCATACTGCGCACCGAGATGAAAAGTCCATGAGTTGCTGTAATTCTTTTCTATATACTGGTTGTATGGAGCCAAAGTTTCGCTAAGGAATTCGATATCAAGACTCTTATATGCGCTCCAGCCGGTCCACTGGGCATCGAATGCAAGTATAAGTTTTTCAATCGGTCTGTAAGACACACCAAGATTAAGAATAGCGGCCGCAGGCATGGCGGCAGTAAAATTAGCCTTATCGAGAATACCGAGTTGTGATTCGAGAATCTGACGCGCCATTTCATTGCCGAAGCGCACAGAAGCGTCACCACATTTCACTTTCAGGTTCATCTTGCTGCGGAAAGAGGCTCCCACCGTCCATTTTTCATTGATATCCCACATCGCACCTACATTTACACCTACAGTGACAGCAGCTTTGCCTTTGAGATTAATCGATGCCGGAGTATCTGAGAATCGGTAGTCACTGCCGAGCATTCCGAGCATGGTGTTCATCGAACTTTCAGAGACTAGACCTTTATCAAGATCAACATTACCGAATGTGATCATAGCACCGGCTCCGACCGAAAGAGACGGGATAATACGCCATGCAAGTGTCGGCTGAATGGTAAACGCCTTAAGCGCAACGCGCTGATTAAGCACAGCGCCCGGCCAGTTATCACCCCAGTTTATTCCGCTACCGTAGGGAGTATAGAAACTCACACCGGCCTTGAAATTATCATATACACTCATTCCGAAATTAAATGCCATTGGAGTGGAGGGATCATTCGCAGTCTTGTAAGTCTTATCGCCGACTTCAGCAGATGCATGGGCGAAGATACCCGTCACGCTACCCTGAAATTCGAGCGTTTTGTCGAGAAAACCAAGTCCGGCCGGATTGAAAATCATACTTTCGGCACCGAGTTTGAGTGCGGTACCGGTATGTCCCATACCATTTTGACGTGCGCTGAGAGTATTGATCTGATATCCCTCTGCATGCATGACGAAAGCCGACACTGCCATCAGTGCCGTCGCGGTTATTTTTGAAAATGTCATATTATTTCTTATCAACAAACAATGTTTATAGGTTTACCTTCAAGGTAAGCCTTTATATTTTCGGCAGCAATACCGATAAGACGCTCACGGGCTTCAACCGATGACCAGGCGACATGCGGAGTGATATAACAGCGAGGAGCCGCAAGCAACGGATTGTCGAAATGTGGCGGTTCATTGTCGAGGACATCAAGACCGGCGGCAAAAATACGTCCTTTCACCAATGCCTCGGCCAGATCTGCGGCATTGACGAGAGGGCCGCGTCCTGTATTGATGACTATCGCCGACGGTTTCATCATATCAAGTCGCCTGGCATCGACAAATCCTTTTGTCGATGGTGTGAGAGGACAGTGCAGACTTACGACATCGCTATCTGCAAAAAGAGTATCAAGATCAACTTTGATATATCCGTCGGGCAACTCCGATTGTTTCTTAGATGTATATACGGCAATATTCATGCCGAGAGCTGCTGCGATAGCGGCAGTTGCGCGTCCTGTGTTGCCGAATCCCACCACGCCGAATGTCTTTCCGGCAAGTTCATGCCAGTCTTCTATCCTGAATGTGAAATCCTGGCATACGGTCCAGCGACCACGGCTCACTTCGCAGGCATACGACTCTACTCTGCTAATTATTGCCAGCAAAAGAGCTATTGCATGCTGTGCCACTGACGCCGTACTATAGGCCGGTATATTTGTCACTGTGATACCGGCAGCTCCGGCGGCCTCGATATCGACCACATTATAACCGGTAGCCAACACCCCTATATATTTCAGTTCTGGCAACTGTGCGATAGCCGCTGAATCAATTACCGTCTTATTAGTCAAAGCCATCTGAGCGCCACGAAGTCGTTCTACAACGTCACTTGAAGCAGTACGGTCCCAGACCGTAAAATCACAGATAGACGAGAGCGCGCCCCATCGGCTGTCCGGTTCCGGAGATACGGGATATAATGTTGCGCCGTCAAGACATACGAGTTTCATGTCTGTTATGATCCGTTTATAAAATGACGCACCGCACAGCCCTTTTGCAAGGCGTGCGGTGCGGATAATTTTCCCGATTACTTAATCAGATATTGGGAGGAAATCGACTGGTTGCAGTGTACGCGGCGGATTGTGTCGGCAAAAAGACGGGCGACAGAAATGATCGTGCACTTGCTGCAATCTTTGGTATAGGGAATCGAATTGGTGAAAATCATTTCGACAAGAGCGCTGTCATTTACGCGCTGAGTTGCCGGGTCGCTCATAATTGCATGTGTGGCAAGAGCACGGACTGATTTCGCACCGTTTTCCATCATGAGATCGGCAGCCTTGGTGATGGTTCCGGCAGTGTCTACCATGTCATCGACAAGTATCACATTTTTATCTTTTACATCGCCGATAACAGTCATTTTGGCAACCACATTTGCTTTTGCACGCTGTTTATGGCAAAGCACCAGAGGAACATCAAGATACTTGGCATAGTTGTTCGCACGTTTCGCACCACCGACGTCAGGAGTGGCAATCACCATATCGGGAAGTTTAAGACTCTGGATATACGGAATGAATACCGACGAAGCGTAGAGGTGGTCGACAGGAATATTGAAGAATCCCTGGATCTGATCAGCATGCAGATCCATAGTGATCACACGTGTGGCGCCGGCCGTCACGAGCAGATCGGAAACGAGTTTGGCGGCAATTGACACACGGGGCTTATCCTTGCGGTCCTGACGGGCCCATCCGAAATACGGCATAACTGCGATAACCGATTTGGCCGAGGCACGCTTGGCCGCATCAATCATCAGAAGAAGCTCCATGAGGTTGTCGCTGTTAGGGAAGGTCGACTGCACGATATACACTTCGCAGCCACGAACCGATTCTTCGAATGAAACCTCGAACTCGCCGTCGGCGAAATGTTCAATCTTCATCGAGCCTAATTCTACACCGAGTTCTTTGCAGATTTCCTCGGCCATATATCTCGACTTTGTACCGGAGAAAATCTTGAAAGGTGAAAGGGAAGTATCCATTGTATTTTATATGATGTGATGGAATTTATTTCTTTTTAGCTTCTGATTTCGTCTTTGTTTCCGACGGAAGCGGACGCAGAGGTTTTATACGGTCAGATGATATTTTCCAGACTGCGGCATTATGAGCCGGAACATGGACGCGGAACGGTTCGGTAGAAGCGAATATTTTAGCTTCAGAACCGCCTTCGAGCAGATTGCGCGCCTTGGGGTCGATGCCTTCCGGCAAATCGAGAGACATAAACGCATGACGAGGGATGATCAGATCCACATCATCGTCAGAATTGCCGAAATTTGCGACAATGACGATAGTCTCATCGTCTTTGTGACGTAAAAAAGCAAAATGACGGTGAGGGTTAAGACCCAGATTCTCCAGATTGACATACATAAGGTCAAAAAACGAACCTTCACGCAATGCGGCTTCGCTGTTGGCAAGAGTAAGTATCCTGCGATATAAGGCCCGCAGCGACTTTTGCTGAGGAGTAAGAGCACCCCGGCAAGTACCATTCTTAAGCCAGCGTCGTATTGTCGCCAGACTCCAATAGTCGAATATTGTCGTACGTCCGTCAAGACCGCTGAATCCTTCGGCATCCATACCCGGTTCTCCGAGTTCCTGCCCGAAATATATCATGAACGGGCCTGTCGAGAAAAACGCGCTTACTACGAGCGACGGAACGACCCTCTGTGCATCTCCGGCATAAAAGGTAGAGGCAAAACGCTGTTCGTCGTGATTTTCAAGAAAATTAAGCATCTTGTCGCCAATGCCTTCGACTGTCTGCCAACAGCCTGTAATGCGTGCTGCGGAATGATTTGCAGTCTCGACAGCGCGCAAGGTATCATAGAGATTGACCTTGTCGTAGAGGTAGTCGAAGCCGGCATAGTCGAGATACGGACGGTATAGACTCACATCGTAAATCTCGGCTATGAATACAATCTCAGGCCAATGTTGCTTCACCTGGGGAATAGCCCAGTGCCAGAATTCCGCAGGCACCATATGGGCCATATCGCATCGGAAACCGTCAATACCCTTTGAGGCCCAGAAACGGAGAATATGCAGCATTTTGAACCACGTATCGGGAATCGGATCGAAATGACTCGAACCGTTGCCATAGTCGATGCCATAATTCAATTTTACTGTCTCATACCAGTCATTGGGCCCCGGAAAAGCCGTGAAACAATCGTTGCCTGAGGCCTTGGCCGGAAATTCGACGTAGGCATCCGCACCGCTTCCGAGATCGATATGTGGAGAGAACTGCTGGCGGGTGATATAGTAGAAATTATTGTTCGGTTCGAAGAACATTTCATGGTTATCTCCGGCACCGAAATCCTCGATTCCCGCGGGCTTTGCATCCGAATGATACTGACGGGCTACATGATTAGGCACGAAATCGATTATCACCTTGAGGCCTGCCTCATGCGTACGGTCAACCAGAGCTTCGAATTCAGCCATACGTCCAGGGACATCGACAGCCAGATCCGGATCAATGTCATAGTAATCGCAGATTGCATACGGACTGCCGGCCTTGCCTTTGACAATGTGTGGATTCTGACGAGAGATACCATATGAGGTATAATCGACATCGTGTGCATGCTCAATGATTCCAGTATACCATACATGAGTCGCTCCCAGATCCCGGATCGCACCGAGAATCGTAGAATTTATATCATTGAGTTTGCCCGAACCGTTTTGTTGCAGAGTGCCTCCGACTACAGGAGTGGTACAATAGTTTGTAAACAGGCGGGGCAACAACTGATAGATTATCGGTTTCTGATGTATCATAGAATTTGTTTTCAAGATGGCAGACAACTGATTGACGGAGCCTGTCCGACAGGATTCCATAGGCCTGCTTTTTTTAATTCCGCACGCGTATGTATATATCCGCTAACAAAAAGATTTTTCACATGTTTCAGATCGAAGACAGCATAATCGGCAATCTCGAGTGTCTCAACGGATATATCGCACATAGCCATATCTTCCGCCTGATTCGCCTTCGCCATAAGATTATATGTGCGCATGGCGACATCGACAATCGATGTGAATTTTCTCTTAGGTCTGAGCGGACTCACATTTATGCCGATAAGTGTATCGCATTTATCACGGAGCATCCATGCCGGATGGTTGCGGAGCACACCTCCGTCAACATAATTCACACCGTCGATAACAACAGGTTTAAAGACAATGGGAATCGAGCACGATGCAGTCAGACGGGGACCGATTTCTCCCGTATGAAACGCCACGGGACATGCCGAATCAAGATCTGTCGCGCCGATATATACCGGTATGCGCAGATCTTCGAGACGTCGGGGACCGCCAAGCGCACGGACTATGAAACGGGCAAATTTATCTAATTTGAAAATGCCGCACTGACCTATGCTCAATTCTGTAAAGTCACGGAAACTGGTTTTTGCAAATAACGTGGCAATACCCATAGGGGTTACACCGCCGGCATAAAGCACCGCCGCGACCGAACCGGCACTTACTCCGGCGATTATATCCGGTCTGAGGCCGGCTTCTTCTATAGCCATCAGCGCGCCGGCATGGGCGAAGCCACGGGCGCCGCCGCCGCTGAGAGCTACGCCAAGACGATATTTTTTCTTTTCTCCTGTATCCATGACCTTCGCATTCCAACTGCAAAATTAATCAGAATTAAGCGCACCACAAAATTTTTTTAAAGCACGAAACGAAGATTATCATACCTGCGACCGCGGAACTACGACACATCATATTTTTACATCAATTTTTTGTGACATCCGAACGTAAAGTGCGCAGGAAATGTTGTAATTTTGGAAATCGAATGGATATGGTAAAAGATTCAGGACACAAAAAAAATAACCGCGGCGCCATGTTTATGGAAAAGTCGTTGAAAATGTGGACATATTTCAACACCGGAATATGGAGTGATACTCGCCGTAACTGGTGGATAAATATCCTGCGCACTCTGAATCTTTCGATAAATTCTTTTCTGAACCGCGACATACAGACACAGGCTTGTGCCATGACATACCGGACAATGCTGGCGGTAGTGCCCGCTCTGGCAATGCTAATTGCCATAGGCCGCGGTTTCGGAATCCAAAATGTACTCGAAGAGGAGCTTTTCCGTCTTTTTCCCGCACAGCACTATGCTATAAACTACGGAATACGGTTTGTTGACTCCTACCTGAAACAAAGTTCCGAAGGACTCTTCGTGGGAGTCGGCATCGCCTTCCTATTGTGGACATTGATATCGTTGATCAGCAATATGGAGGACACTTTCAACCTCATATGGGGGCAGGTTCCGAGCCGAAGCATATGGCGTAAGATTACGGATTACACTGCGATGTTGCTCATTCTCCCCGTACTGCTGATCTGTGCGAGCGGTATCTCACTGCTGCTAAGCTCTACTCTGAATTCTATTTTCCATTTCGACTTCATGACGCCTGTAATTTCGATATTACTCGAAGTCGCATCATGGATCATGACATGGCTGTTTTTTGCCGCCATCTATCTACTGCTCCCGAATACCAAGGTAAAAATAAAAAACGCTCTTATCTCTGGCGTTCTGGCCGGCAGCGCATTTATTGTACTGCAGTGGTTATTCGTGTCGGGCACGCTCTACGTGACGCGCTATAACGCCATATATGGCTCTGTGGCGTTTCTCCCTCTCATGCTGCTTTGGATGCAGCTGGCATGGGTGATATGTCTCGCAGGCGCAGTGATATGCTACTCTTCGCAGAATGTATTCGCCTTCAGCCTCGACCGCGAGGTCGCATCCATATCTATCGGTTATCGGTCGAAAGCCATTCTGGCAATATGCACGATCGTAACGCACCGGTTTATAAATGAACAGGGCCCGGCGACCGACAGAGATCTTATGGAGGCTTACGAACTTCCGGCAAGGATGGTGACAAATGTTACAGAACTCTTATGCCGCGCCGGTGTTTTTTCCCGTGTACTTCTTCCGGACAGTAAGGATGTATACGGATATCAGCTGGCCCTTGATCCGTCAATTCTCAGTGTAGGCATTCTCGCCCGCAGGATAGATAGTACCGGAACATCTGGCTTCGTGCCGGAATTTTCCACAAACTTTCCTGGAGTCGAAGCTACCGCCGATACTCTTGGAAAAACATTTATTGAAAAAGCGGATACTATTCTGATTCGAGATATCCAGATAGTAGACAAAACAATCCAACACCCTATAAAACCAATATAATGAAAAAAGTAATCGCTACAACTGCCGCTCCCGGGGCTATCGGCCCCTACAGCCAGGCTATCGACACAGGTTCGTTCGTCTATGCATCGGGCCAGATTCCCATCAACCCCGCGACAGGCGAGATCCCGGAAGGTATCACAGCTCAGACCAAACAATCGCTCTCGAACGTGTGCGCGATTCTGGAGGCAGCCGGCCTGACCGTTGACAATGTGGTCAAGACCACTGTTTTCCTTTCCGACATGGCCAATTTCGGGCCAATGAACGAAGTATACGGCACCGTTTTTACAGAACCCTACCCTGCCCGTTCAGCTGTCGCTGTCCGCGAACTGCCTAAGGGTGTACTTGTTGAAATCGAAGTAATAGCCGTCCGCTAAACTCGAAAAACAGGAAAACGAAGAAAGCCCGGAGCCAATTTCGACTCCGGGCTTTCTTATATAATCTTCTGTTTACTAAATCCAGCGTGTGAACGCGAAATCCTGACGATGCGGGAGTTCGGCATTCTTGGGATAGAGACGGAATCCATAGCGGAATACACCGGCATCGCGGAGTTTCGTCTTGAGCTCATATGTAAGGACATTGCCTTCTTCCTTGACAACCTTGAACGGTTCTACTCGGGAAAGAGACTCGCTGCCGTCCTGCTGACGGTAAACGACCATTTCAAGACCGAGGTCACGACCGATACCGTTGGTATCGACAGTCACTTCGATATGTACAGGCTCGCCAGCGATAGAGTTGGTGAGCTCGCCGCTGTGACGCACATCAAGAACCTTTACACCATCCCATTCGGAAGCGACACGCTCTTTCCAGGCTGCAATGCTCTTGGCAAGAGCGAAATTGTCGGCTGCAAGACGTTTGCTACGGGCTGCCTCCTTGTCATAGAAGCGGTGGATATAGTCTTCGATCATACGCTTCATGGTGAAGTGGGGAGCTATATCGCCGATAGAACCCTTGATATACTGGATCCACTTAGGTGAATAGCCGGCGGAATTCTTCTCGAAATAGAGAGGAATGATCTCGTTTTCGAGCATAGAATAGATGGTAGCGGCATCGAGTTTGTCCTGCTGGCCCTGATCGGTATATGTGCGTTTGTCGGTGAGAGCCCAGCCGGCATGTTCGTTGAAACGATAGCCTTCGTACCACCATCCGTCGAGCACGGAGAAGTTGAGTACGCCGTTCATCTCAGCCTTTTCACCCGATGTACCGGAAGCCTCAAGAGGACGTGTCGGGGTATTGAGCCAGATATCTACGCCGGTAACGAGACGCTTGGCTACAATCATGTTGTAGTCCTCAAGGAAGATAATCTTGCCGAGGAACTGAGGCATGCGCGAGATTTCGACAATGCGCTTGATAAGTCCCTGACCAGCACCGTCGGCAGGATGAGCCTTACCGGCAAATACAAACTGCACGGGGAATTTCTCGTTGTTTACGATACGGGCCAGACGGTCGAGATCGGTAAAGAGAAGGTGTGCACGTTTATACGTTGCGAAACGACGGGCAAAACCGATAATGAGAGCGTTGGGATTGATTTTGTCGACAATATTCATCACAGCGGAGGGGTCGCCCTGGTTGGCAAGCCATTTCTCCTTGAAGTCGCGACGGACGAAATTGATGAATTTGTTTTTGAGGGTAACACGCATATTCCAGATTTTTTCATCGGGAATATTGAAGATACCCTTCCAGGCCTCGGGATTGCTCTGATCCTCGAATACCTGAGGACCAAGTTCATTCCAATAGAATTCTTTCCATTCCGAAGCCGCCCAGGTAGGCATGTGGACACCATTGGTCACATAACCTACGTGGCTCTCCTCCCAGGAGTAGCCCTTCCAGATTCCGGCGAACATCTTCTTGGATACTTCTCCGTGGAGCCAGCTTACGCCATTGGCTTCCTGACAGGTATTGAGGGCGAACACGCTCATGGAGAAGCGCTCGTTCGTATCAGGGTTCTCACGGCCCATATTCATGAGATCGTTCCAGCTAATACCGAGTTTAGCAGGATATTCGCCCATATACTTGCCGAACAGACCTTCGTCGAAATAGTCGTGACCGGCAGGCACAGGAGTATGAACAGTGTAGAGCGACGAAGCACGCACAAGCTCGAGAGCTACGTTGAAATCGAGACCGTCTTTCTGCACGTAATCGACAAGACGCTGGAGGTTGAGCAGAGCCGCATGGCCTTCATTGGCGTGATAAAGCTGGCTGTTGACACCAAGTTTCTGAAGCATGAGGACACCACCGATGCCGAGCAGATACTCCTGCTTGATACGGTTTTCCCAATCACCGCCATAGAGTTTGTGTGTGATGGGACGGTCGAATTCGCTGTTCATGTCGAAGTCGGTATCCATCAGATAGAGCTTCATTCGACCTACATTCACACGCCAGATGTGCGAATAGATGATACGGCCGGGATAAGGCACCTCGAGAATCATGGGACGGCCGTCTTTCTCCATTACCTGCTCGATAGGAAGCTGGTTGAAGTTCTGAGGCTCGTAGTTGGCCACCTGCTGTCCGTCGACAGAAAGTGTCTGTGTGAAGTAACCGTAGCGGTAAAGGAAGCCGACGGCAGTCATATCGACACAGCTGTCGGATGCCTCCTTGATATAGTCACCGGCAAGCACACCGAGGCCGCCGGAATATATTTTGAGACAGTTGCACAGACCGTATTCCATCGAGAAATACGATACAGAAGGAATATCCTTGCGCATAGGCTTGCTCATGTATTCCTTGAAATCGGCATATACATGATTGATCTGAGCCATGAGAACCTCATCGGTTATTATTTCGGCTATGCGGTCGGAAGAAAGCTGCTGAAGGAGCATAACGGGATTCTCGCCCGTCTTACGCCAGAGGTCGGGGTTAAGGGAACGGAAGAGATTCTTGGCCTCGCTGTTCCATACCCACCAGAGATTTTTTGCAAGCTCGTCAAGGGGTTTGAGCTGTGCGGGCAGCTCTGCCTTGACAGTAATGTCGCGCCACTGGGGTGCGTTCGTGTTGCTTACCGGTAATTTCATATAATAATTTGATTTTATCCTCTATTAAAGAAGTGATTTGTAACGAGGAGATTATTTTAGAGTTCTATCGTCGCGATGTTCAAGAGCAAGACAATATGCCTTATCGTAGAATGCAATAAAATCAGTCCATTGCGCGCGCATGGCAGTTTCGGAAGCTGCTTTTCGATATAAGGCTGCATTCGCAGGATCAGCGCACACAAGAGATTCGATATCCTTGACGATTTCCCTACAAGCTTCGCCATAGTTTGAATCATCACGGTGGATCACCGACACACCTGATGTCGCGAAACCGGGCTTGCATTCTTCCTCAACCCACATGCCGAAACCGGCGAGGTCGGTGGTTATTGTCGGCACACCGAAAGCAACGCTTTCGAGAGGAGTATATCCCCATGGCTCGTAATAAGATGCGAACACCGTGGCATCAAGGCCGGGGAGAACATCGTAGTAAGTAAGATTGAATATACCATCGGATCCGTCGAGATAGCAGGGCACATATATTACCGATACCTTCGAGGAGGCATCATTGGCGAAACTGAGCGCATGTATACGGCGGTTGACAGGATCTTCGTTATAATTGTTGAGATTATGCGTCAGTAGCGGATCGGTCAGGCGCGAATGTTCATTCATTGCGAGGCTGTGCTGCAAGTCGGAGCGAGGTCCCGCACACCACGCAGGCACCATGACAAAAGCGAGAATACGGCGTGCTGTATCCGCAGAATTCAGACAGTTCAGAGCATCGAGATACATGTCGATACCTTTGTTGCGATATTCGCAACGTCCGGAAGTGGCCACAATAAACGTATCTTCAGTGAATTCGAGTCCGGTCAGTGCTGAAGCCACACGAAACATCGCCTCACGGGCCGTACGGCGAGCGGCGGCATATTTGATTTTTCCGGGGACGAAATTGAGTTCGAACCCGTTGGGAGTAACGACATCGGGCTTCTTTTCAAGCAATTGTTCAGCCTCGCGGGCTGTCACATCGCTGACCGTAGTGAAGCAGTCGGCATTCCATGCCGCGGCTTTTTCGAGAGAATGCTTCGACTGCATGTTGAGTTCAGCAGCCATCTGATCGCCATTATAGTTTGAAAGCTGGTCGTACAGTGGCTTTCCGTTTCCGCAGATACTGCGGCCTATACTTGTGGCATGAGTGGTGAATACTGTAGCGACTTCCGGCATATCAGCTTTCAGGGTCAGAAGCCCCATAGCAGTAGTCCATTCGTCGAAATGGGCGACCACTTTCCGACGATCGACCTTGGAGAATTCGATTATGCTCTCTATTACGGCAGCAGCGGCACGGGCGAATGCGCATCCTTCGTCATAATCGCCATAGGCATGAAGCGAATCAACTCTATAGAGATCCCACATACGCCCATAGGCCATATCTTTATTGGCATACATGCCATCGAATCTAACGAGAATAGCGACAGGTCGGCCGGGAATATTCCAGCGACCGACACGCACATCGACGCCCTCGGGCAGAAGTGCATTTTCAACCCAGCGACGCATGAGGCGGGGCGACTCGACGAAATATGGTGAAGGATTAGCCTCACTCCATACGTCAGGCCCTATAAATATCAGATTGTCGCCGAAGCTGGCCTTTAACGTCTTGGCTTTACTTGAAAGCACGGTATAGATACCGCCGACCTTATTGCAGACCTCCCAGCTCGTTTCGAATAGAAAATCAATTTCTTGTCGACAATTGTCCATATCGGATAGTTATGATTTTGGAGGTGCAAAGGTAGCGATTATTTATTAAAAAAACAATAGTTATATGGCGATGAGCCAGGTCCAAACGCACAAAATCGCGCCCTCAGCACTTTCTGAAAGGCATAAGGGCGCGATATTTTTTTGATTCTTCCTGACGTCAGCCGAGTCGGTCGTTCATCAGCCGGCCCATTTCGGCGGCAAGTTCGGCAGCGGCAGCTCCGGCTGCTACCGCATAATCTTCTCCGGCAGATGCGTAGATAATTCCGCGACTGCTGTTGACCAGAAGTCCGCATTCATCGATCATACCATAACGCACAACCTCTTCGAGACTGCCACCCTGCGCGCCGACTCCCGGCACAAGCAGGAAGTGGCGAGGTGCTACCGCTCGTATACTCTCAAGACTCTGGGCCTGTGTTGCTCCGACCACATACATAGTATCGATAGGACTGCCCCAATGACGCGACAATCGTATCACACGCTCATACATAGGTACTCCCTTGGCATCTTGGACAGTCTCGAAATCCTTGGCAGATGCATTTGAAGTAAGAGCAAGAATTATAGACCACTTGTCTTTATAGTTAAGGAAGGGTCGTACTGAGTCCTCTCCCATATATGGAGCAAGTGTCACTGCATCGAAATCCATGGCTTCGAAGAATGTGCGGGCATACATAGCTGCCGTATTACCGATATCTCCGCGTTTGGCATCTGCGATTATGAACTGATCGGGATATTTCGCACGTATATATTTCACAGTTTCCTCAAGCACGCGAATGCCGTCTGCGCCGAGGCACTCGTAGAAAGCGAGATTAGGCTTGTAGGCTACACAATATGCCGCGGTAGCATCGATAATCGCCTTATTGAATGCAAGTACACGTTCGGCATCCGTACCCTCGATACAAGCAGGAAGTTTTTTCACATCAGGATCGAGACCCACGCAGAGGAACGAGCCTTTCTCAAAAATTTTTTCGACAAGTTCTGTTCTTTTCATATTTCTTTAGATAGTTTTATTCAAAAATTTCAGCAAGCAATGCTTCAAGTTCGGAAATAGGTGCATTATTCAGGAGAATAGTGCCGTCCGGAGCAAACAGAACCGTATGCGGTATCGATTCGACCATATATGTCTGCGACGCTCCTTCTCCGCCATCGCTCAACCATATCTCCCACGGCAGTGCAAGACGGTCGATTGCAGAAAGAGAATTCTCCGGTTTATCACCGACGGTCACGCCGAGTATTCTGAAGTTCTTGTCTTTATATAAGGAATACATTTTCTTAAGGTGATCCATAGATTTTATGCATGGACCGCACCATGAGGCCCAAAAATCGAGCAACACATAGTCACCTTTACCAACAACATCGCTCAGACGATGAATATCACCGTTATATTCTACAGAAAAATCGCTGAAAATCTTACCTGGTTTGGTTTTTTCCTTAATTTCAAGATTAGACAGATAAGACTTTACAGCCGTCAGCTGCATTATGGCTGGATGCGATTCGAAATATTCCTTTGGCTGTCGGGTCTGCATGGCAATCGAAGCGCCAAAAGCATTGTCGGCGTTATCAGCCATCGCATTACGCAATATATCATCATATTGCTTCGAAATCTCGGTTCTCTCAGCCTCGGATGCTGCCGATTTATAGTTCGAACTAAGTTCACGGATTTTATCGACCAGTTCACGTTTAGCCTTGTTAAGCGCTCCACCGCGAACATCCCATGTAGTTCTGACACCCCCGGGTATTTCTTCAACGGATACAGATATATCTATCGAATCATTTTCAAGATAAAAATCAGCAATGCGTCCACCATCTACAATAATATTCGCATAACATGGATTTGCTATCGTTCCCGTGAATACAGCTTCGAAATCGCTTATAAGAGCAGAATCAAGCGGAGTGTCGGAATCGGCATAGAGATATGCCATGGCGCCGTCTTTATCCGGTGGCGCTGTCAAGGATATCACGTATCCGGCCCGAACAGCCAAAACCGTCAAAAAAGCGCATAGTGAAAATAATATAAACTTTTTCATCTGGTAAAAAGGTAATAACGAGGATTGACAATCGTGGGAATGCTATCGTTTTCAAGTTGAAGATGAGTAAAGACCAGACGTCCCTCGCGACCATCGGCAGTATCGGCAGCCAAGGATAGAGGTGTATTCATCTCCTTAATCACCAGCATACTGTCGATATTTATTTTTGTTTTATATCCGTTATATTCCAGAGTCGCCAATCCACAGGAATCAACATCCAGTCTACGACTGCCCCATGATGTCACATGCATTACTTTCGAAAAGCCGGCAGGCATTTCAATCTCATCGGAAGCATCAAGAATAAAATCATAGACAGGTTCTATCACTTCCACCTCCGTGCTATCGGCACAATACGGCAACAAACGCCAAACTGCCAGTTTTTCATCCGATCTGACAATATCGCTGACACGTGAATGGTCATCCCAATCATCGAGATACTCTATACGCGAAGCGAGATTGTCGGCTTCTTTCCTATTCATTTCTTCAAGAATATCTACAAGCCGTTCCTCGCTTATCGGGAAAGTTTCAACCCCTTGAACACGCAGGGCATCAATGACAGAAGACCGGATGGCCCGGTCGGCTATCGACGTAAAATTCATCCCCGGCACCATCGAGACAAGTGCGAACACCACTGCGAAGGATACAGCTACAAAGTTAAGATTGGCATTATTCTTGAAAACAAGATAAAGCATAACCGCATATGCCCATATATTAAACGCCGCCACATAAAGGCGAGAAACCGTGACACCATACTCTCCTACCCGATAAAACAAACCGATACTCATAAGTACAAGCAGCGGAATCAACGCAATAGGGAGAATCCTGCGTACAAGAGTGTATATTTTTACTGCCGAAGCAGAAATTTCATCACCAAAAGAATACCTTTGCATTCCGTAGAGCATGATAAGCGATACACACATCAGTCCTGTAACCATCCACGTAATCGAAGCCTGTGGCAATTCCCATGTAAAAAGAATTTTTGCCGCATATACATATAATATCAGCATATAGACACCGACCAAGGGCAACATCACATTCTTACAAAATGCGCCTACAGGCGAAGACGTCGGAAGATCTACAGAAGAGATATCCCGCGATAGTGGAATCCGCGACAAATAAACTACAGCCGGCACCCAGACAGCGAGAATACACATGGCCGTAACCATCGGTTTGTATTCATCAAACCTGAAAAGAATATTTATCGACGAAAAAATTATCAGACAAGACAAGGCCATTACAGCTCCGATAAATACAGCCATAACCACAGCACCGAGCTGACATACAGTATAATGCCACAATTGACGACGGTCAAGACGTTTCACCGACGGCAAAAAGAAAATTGCTGCAGCGAAAGCTGCTGTCATGGCCGCACGGCCTATAAATTCCGCCATATGCGATACACCTCCACGCATACACAGAACTATGAAATCAACAACAACCAACGCCAATATACAAATCTGGATCACTCTATTGGTTTTATCTTTATCAAGATATTCGCACCACAGAGCGGCAGCCAGAGACATGATAAAGCCCTCGAACAAAACCCAGCAGACAGAATCATTGACTACATGATAAGCCTCCGTGCATTCATATACCATAACAACAAGCCACACAACAAGCGCAGAGACGTATGCAAACGAAAATGGAAAACGGTGCGCAACACTGTCGAGCGTCTGCCGGACAGCATCAAGCGAAAAAAGGCGTCGGAGAGTTTTCATATCAGAATTTGATCTAATATATGAATATAGTTCTGTCTTTCACATTATAATTCTGTAAAGACAAGATATACTTTAGTATATACAAAAAAGAATCAACCTCGCAAGGAGATGATTCTCAATTGTTTAGTTTGAGCCGCGAGTGGGACTCGAACCCACGACCTTTTCGTTACGAATGAAATGCTCTACCAACTGAGCTATTGCGGCCTTAAAAAGCAGTGCAAAGTTAGTAATTATTTTTGACTCTGCAAGCTGTATGTGAATTTTATTTTAGCCTCATCAAGATTGACTACTGCAGCTACAGGCGAAGTAAGATATGGAAGGACTTCCGATACCACCTGTGAAGATGAGGGATAATAGTAGCTTCCCGAGGAAGTCGTCTCGAAATTGACCTGCACCGGAACAAGGGTGAACACACAATCTTCGTCTTCAATCTTTTCCTTATCGAGCATTTCAGCGATATATGCTTTCATAGCTCCGAAATCGTACGACTGGGCCACGGTGTTGTAGCTCGCGTAGAACGAAGTCGTGTTATCAGGCAGTTTATTATCGGCAAAGAACGCCTCACGATCCTTTTTGAGCACCATAAGAACATAGGGAGGAGCCTGTACTCCATCATTGTTCACCAACGAATCAGCAGGAACGGAGAATGTGAGACCGTTCACGACAGCGACACCGGACTGATGACCACGGAAACGCGCAATAATCTCGCGTGTGGGGAATTCAAAATCCACTTCATATCCCGACGGAGCCACAAGCATATTCTTTCCCTCTGCGACAAGACCGGTCACCTGATCCGACAGTTTTATGGAAAGATTATTGTTGTTTATAACTTCGGGAGTGACCATATAGTACTGATGAACGGCATCAAGCGTATCAAGCTTTTCCTCTTCATCATCATAGCCGATATGCCGCATATGCATCGACATGAATGTCTGGGCGACAAGAGTCAAGCGGCCCGAACCGAAAGAATTCTCCAGATAAATACCAGGAAAAACTTTTTCAGAAAATATCTGGCCATTGGCATAGTAAGACGGATTATCTATAAAACTCTGGAAAAGTTTCCGGCCCAACTCACGCGGAAGCGAAAAGCGTATATCGCGATAGCCGAGAGCGGCGATCGAATCGCTACCCATGGATGTGGCGTTAAAGATCGTGCCGGCAAGTGGAGCCTGCGGATTGTAATATCCCTTGGGATCGAAATTGCTCGCAATTTTTGCCGGCAATTGTTTGTCGAGAGCATAGACTTTCACACCCATCGGCGCCACAGAATCTCCTATAAAAGAATCGTAGGCATATCTCAGCGTAAGGATGAGTGAATCGACATCAGCCGGAGCAAAGTTAGCAGTATCAAGCTCTGTCGATGGCAGGAACTGCGACACAACTGAACTTGAAATCGAGCCGAATGTCGGTATATCGATTTTGCCAAGCATTTGAGTGGTAGTCTTGGGACGTATGGCTTCTATTGCCTCGGTATGTCCGGTGACCGTAAATGCAGAATCAATGACGATACTTACTTCGTCGCTCACAAGCGACGATCCTATTTCGGATGCATTGTCATCGCAAGCCGTAAATGCCCCCAGCAACACAGCTGCCGCAAGCACGCTAACAACAGGAACTTTCATAATCTATTGCCTGTCTGAAGAGTTTTTATAGTGATTTGTAGAATTCGAGATATGCGTCAACCGCATCCTCGCCCGGATAGTCGAGCAAAGGTTTACCTGAAGCTTTGGCATATTCAAGAACTTCGGGATTGACATCAGGAGTAGCCACGACAAAAGCGTCGGCATAGTCAATGGCTATTTTATTCAGCTTCACATAGTCAACATTGCCGTCACCATCAAGCAGGCTGGCAAGGAGAGCATCAGAGAAGCCTTCTGCTTTCAGTTTTTCGACAGCACGACTATCGAAATTACCATCGAAAGGATCGTTAAAAAGCGAAAAAACGATCTTGCTTGAGCGGAACGACGGATCGTCGGGATAAATATGTTTGAGATATAGAGGAGTCAGAGCGGTAATCCAACCTGTGCAGTGTACCACGGATGGCTCCCAGCGCAGTTTGCGCACTGTCTCAACCACACCACGGACAAAAAAGATAGTCCGCTCATCATTGACCTCCGGATCCTCGACGGTCTCAAGCTTGCCGGGAGAATGTCGCAGGAAATAATCATCGTTATCGATGAAATATACCTGAAGACGTGTGGGCTGAAGTGTGGCCACTTTGATAATAAGAGGATGGTCGGTATCATCAATGATTATATTCATGCCCGACAGACGGATGACTTCATGCAACTGATTGCGCCGCTCGTTGATAGCGCCGTATCGCGGCATGAATGTGCGCACTTCTGCGCCTCGTTCCTGAATTCCCTGAGGAAGATTTCGGCCGAAAGTAGCCATCTGGCCGGCCGGAAGGTAAGGTTCTATCTCCTGCGAGATGTATAGCACTTTATTGATGTCCATTCTGGAGCTTAAGGAGAGAGATTTTAAGAGGTGTTGAAAATTTCCGTTTAAATCAATGAGGCAAAGTTAACAATTTTTTTTGAGGTACAGAAGCCCTCTGGACTCCATTTTTGCGTTTTTTGTGTTTTTTAAGTTTCATTTTCAACGTCTATATCGTAACTTTGCATGCCCGAATCAGTCGGGTGCCATTTGCGCTTGCACCGAAAAATCGTAACAACAATCATAAAACCAACCACATAGAGGCCACATGCTTAAACGACTCTCTTTTGCAGTTATATCTGTAATCTTTTTTACTATCTGCGCATGGTGTCAGAATGATTCCACACCTGTAAGATGGCGTTCTTTCGTAAAAACCGCAGCTGACGGCACCGGGACGGTCACTTTTCGCGCTCTTGTAGCACCCGGCTGGCACCTGTATGGTCTCTCCATACCGGAAGGAGGCCCCAAGGCGACCTCTTTTGATCTGAAAGAAAGCACCGGAGTGAGATTCACGGCTCCCGTCACTCCGAAAAGAGAACCTGTCGCCATCGATGATCCCCTTTTCGGCATGACACTGACTTGGTGGGATTCAAATATCGAATTTACCGTTCCGTTCAAAATCACGGATAAAGACACTGCAAAAATAGACTGCAAGATCTCGTACATGGCATGTGACGGGTCCTCTTGCCGCCCGCCCAAAACCGAAAACATATCTATTTCTGTAAAAACAATAAAATGAAAAAAATAGCGACCGCCGTATTGACGGCTCTAATCATATTGCTCGTACACGGCTTTGCATATGCGGCCCCCTCGCATGTGGAATGGTCGGCACGAATCGACAGCCAATCCTCCGACAAAGGAACATTGGTAATTACTGCAAAAATCGAACCAGGATGGCATATATATGGTGTCGAAATGTCAGACATGGGTAATGATCCGGGAGTACCCGATCCTACATCTATCGAAGTAGAACCAGTTGCCGGACTACGTCTGACAAGTCCTACGACAACTGATTCGGAACCGACGGTGCATTTCGACGAATTTCTGAATCTCAATCTTCCATGGCTTCAGGGAACTGTAGAACTAAAACGAGAGTTCGAACTCACTGACGGCGTAAAAGGCGCAAATCTCAAAGGTTTTGTAAAATTCATGGCCTGCAATGACAACTCATGTACGCCTCCCGCCAAATACGAATTTTCACTCGATTTCGGAGACATGACGTCAGCTCCGACTGCTGGAGTTTCCGACACAACGCCGGCTACGACTGCACCTACAGATTCACCGACGGTTGTCGTATCATCAGCAAACGAATGGTGGGAGCCTGTCACCGTCGAGACCAATTCCACCGAGCAAAGCTACTGGGCGATTCTCCTGTTCGGTTTCCTCGGCGGTCTTGTGGCTCTCATGACTCCTTGCGTATGGCCTATGATTCCGATGACCGTGAGCTTCTTCCTGAAAAAGAACAAAAGCCGACGCCGTTCGATTGCCGACGCCGTGATCTACAGCGCAAGCATCATCGTAATCTTCCTCGTTTTAGGAATATTGCTGACCGTTATTTTCGGACCGGGAAAACTGAATGAGATCGCTACCGGAGCTGTTTTCAACATTATATTTTTCGTTTTGCTCGTAGTCTTTGCCATCTCATTCTTCGGAGCATTCGATCTCAGCCTTCCCTCAAGCTGGTCGACAGCGATCGATAACAAGGCAGAAAATACTACCGGATTGCTGAGCATTTTCTTCATGGCTTTCACACTTGTACTGGTGTCGTTCTCCTGTACAGGACCGATTATCGGCACATTATTAGTAGAGGCATTTTCCCAGAAGAATCTCTTAGGCCCACTGCTCGGAATGGGAGGATTCGCCCTCGGCCTGGCTCTTCCCTTCGGTCTTTTCGCATTTTTCCCTTCCATGCTCAAAGGACTCCCCCACTCCGGCGGATGGCTCAATACTGTAAAAGTCGTACTTGGCTTCATCGAACTTATACTTTCGCTCAAGTTCCTCTCCGTAGCCGATCTCGCATACGGATGGCGTATTCTTGACCGCGAAGTTTTCATAGCACTCTGGATCGTGCTCTTCATCCTTCTGGGCATGTATCTGCTCGGAAAACTCCGATTCAGTCATGACTCACCGATGGAACATACTCCTGTCGGCCGCTTCTTCCTCGCTCTCGGTTCGTTCGCATTCGCCGTTTATCTCATCCCCGGTCTGTGGGGTGCTCCTCTCAAAGCGATCAGCGCCTTCGCCCCCCCGCTCTATACACAGGACTTCAATCTTTACGGAGGTGAATTCCAGAAATTCCATGACTATGACGAAGGCATGGCCTATGCGGCAGCCCACAACAAACCCGTCCTCGTAGACTTCTCCGGATACGCATGCGTCAACTGTAGGAAGATGGAAGGCGCCGTATTCGACACTCCCGCCGTACGCGGCATTATCGAGCAGGACTACGTGATGATCGTTCTCATGGTCGACGACAAGAAAGAGCTTGCCGAACCAATGACAGTAGTTGAAGACGGTAAAACAAAAAAACTCACCACCGTAGGTGAACGCTGGAGCTATCTCCAGTATCATAAATTTGGAATATCCTCACAGCCATATTATATACTTCTCGACAATCAGGGAAAACCGCTGTCGGCACCCCGCGTATACGACGAAAATGTAGGCGCATTCACCGCATGGCTCGAAGAAGGAATTGAAACATACAAACAACGATGACACACCATAGCAGAGAAGAGAAACTCGAAGCGCTCGGAAGGGTTATTGACACCCTCGACATTCTGCGCGTCAAATGTCCCTGGGATGCAAAACAGACCAATGAAAGTCTGCGCCCCAACACAATCGAAGAGGTCTACGAACTCGCTCAGGCACTTCTTGACGAAAATCAGCCTGAAATAAAGAAAGAGCTCGGCGACGTCTTGCTTCATGTACTCTTCTACTCCCTTATCGGTAGCGAGAAAGGACAATTCGACATTGCCGATGTGGCAGATGCTCTCAACAGCAAATTGATCTTCCGGCACCCCCATGTCTTCGGCGACGTGCACGCCGACACAGCCCATCAGGTAGAAATGAACTGGGAACAGATAAAACTGAAAGAAAAGGGCGGCAACCGTTCGGTGCTCGCCGGTGTTCCCTCGGCCCTTCCTGCCATGGTAAAGGCCTATCGGGTTCAGGAAAAAGCCGCCAATGTAGGATTCGACTGGGAAAAGCCGGAAGACGTATGGTCAAAAGTTCTTGAAGAATCCCACGAAGTGGAAGCGGCTGTCCGCTCCGGTGCCAAATCCGACATCGAAGGCGAGTTCGGCGATCTGCTTTTTGCCGTCATAAATGCCGCACGACTGAATGGTGTCAATCCCGAGAACGCACTCGAACGCACCAACCGCAAATTCATATCCCGCTTCAACTATATCGAAGAATCAGCCAAAGCCGTCGGTCTGCAGCTTAAAGACATGACTCTCGCACAGATGGACGAGCTCTGGAACAAGGCCAAGGCTACGGAATGAGGCTCTGCATAACCGAGAAACCAAGCGTTGCCCGAGATATTGCACAGATATTAGGCGCCCGCGAAAAGCACGAAGGATATTTCGAGGGCGGCGAATGGCGTGTTACATGGACTTTCGGGCATCTATGCTGTCTTTTCGAACCGGACGACTACAAAGCCGAATGGAAAAAATGGGCGCTCAGCATGCTTCCCATGCTTCCCGAAAAATATGATATTAAGCTTATCGACGATGCCGGATACAAGCACCAGTTCAGCGTTATCGAACGTCTTATAGGCGAAGCCGACGAAGTGGTGAACTGCGGAGACGCAGGCCAGGAGGGAGAACTTATACAACGTTGGGTAATGAAAAAAGCAGGCACACACTGCCCCGTGAGGCGCCTGTGGATATCATCGCTTACCGACGAATCCATACGCGAAGGCTTCTCCGCGCTTAAGCCCCAGGCCGATTACGACAAATTGTTCCAAGCCGGCATGTGCAGGGCGATAGGCGACTGGATTCTCGGCATGAACGCCACCCGCCTCTATACGCTTAAATACGGCGGTCGCGGTCAGGTGCTGTCCATAGGTCGTGTACAGACCCCTACCCTCGCCCTTATTGTGAAACGCCAACGAGAAATCGACCAGTTCGTTCCGACCGACAGCTGGGAACTTCACACACGCTACAGGGATGTAGACTTCACTTATACAGGTGACCGCTTTGATAAACCCGAACCGGGAGAAGCAACGGTCGCACGTATCGCACAGAGCGACTTCACAATCACAGGAGTCACAAAAAAGAAAGGACGCGAATCGGCTCCGCGTCTGTTCGACCTGACTTCGCTTCAGGTGGAGTGTAACAAACGCTTCTCCTGGACTGCGGAACAGACCCTGAAACTCATACAGAGTCTATACGAAAAAAAACTTACAACATATCCACGTGTAGACACCACATATCTGAGCGACGATATGTATCCTAAAATTGCGCCGACTCTCAAAAATATGACACCGTATGCCGCCCAGACCGAACCGGTGCTTGCACGTCCGATAGCAAAAAGCAAAAAGATTTTCGACAACTCCAAGGTGACCGATCACCACGCCATAATTCCCACCGGTCAATCACCGAACGGACTCGACGGAGACGAACGCAAGTTATACCATCTCATAGCAATGCGTTTCATCGGTGTGTTCTATCCCGACTGTGAGTTCGAATCAACTACCGTGCTCGGCAAAGCAGATGACTGCGAATTCAAAGCCACCGGAAAAGTCATATGCTCACCGGGATGGCGTGTACTTTTGCCCGCTAAAAACGATACGGCCGACAATGCCAGGGACGATAACGGAGACAATGCCGTGCTTCCCGTCTTCACGATAGGTGAAACCGGGCCGCACACTCCGTTTCTGGCTAAAAAGACTTCCCAACCCCCAAAATTTTACACCGAAGGCACTTTACTCAGGGCAATGGAAACGGCAGGTCGTACCGTTGACGATGATGAACTCCGCGACGCACTCAAAGAAAACGGAATCGGGCGCCCTTCAACAAGAGCCAACATAATAGAGACGTTATTCAGGCGGCACTATATAGCCCGCGAACGAAAAAACATTGTAGCGACAGAGGCAGGCATAACCCTGATCGACACAATTCAGGAAGAGTTGCTTAAGTCAGCCAAACTGACCGGACTGTGGGAAAACAAACTGCGCCGTATCGAGCGGGGTGAATACTCTCCAGGGCTTTTCATACATGAAATCAGTTCGCTGATGCGCGAGATTGTCACCAACGTTCTTTCCGACAATACATCCACAAAAATAGCAGCTGTCCAGGAAGAAAAGAGACCTCAAAAAAGCGCTAAAACATCAAAACCACGTGCGCCACGCACCACCCGTCTCGAACAAGTGGAATGCCCTCTATGCGGCAGCGGACACATCATAAAAGGACGGACGGCATACGGTTGCAGCCGATATGCCGACGGCTGCCAGTTCAGAATATCGTTTGAAGATTGTGCGGCCGACTCGACGCCGGCCCAGGTAAAAAAATATATATCAAAGAAGAAATGACAGTCCAGTGGCTTATCGTGATAATAGCAGTCGGAGCATGTATCGCAATGGCTGTCCGTATGTTCATCAAATCGAGAAAGAATCCATGCAATTCCTGTTCGGTCAGAAACTGCTGTAAAAATCCGCGTAAAAAATGAATACAGGCTACCGGCTATCCGATGGAACGACCGTGCGCGAGCGGCTTCTTTCGCTTCAGGCAAAAGGCAACAAGATATTTGCGGCAAAACTCAATCCCGGCGTTGCCAACATTTTGGGACTCCGCGTGCCGGATCTTAGAAAACTTGCAGCAGAAATCGCCAAAAACGACTACAATTCCTACCTTTCGTCGCCAGGCGACTTCTATATGGAAGAACGCATGCTCCACGGAATGGTTTTAGGGCTTATACCGGTTAACGATACCGACTCTTATCTTGGCAAAGTATCGGAATTTGTGCGCAAAATCAATTCATGGTCGGTTTGCGACACTTTCACTTTTTCCGGGCGCCAGAAGTTTATAGACAGCGATACAGCCAAAATATATGACTGGCTCGTATCGTGGCTTGGCAGCGAAGCTGAATATGAGGTACGCTTCGGCGTAGTAATGCTCATGCAGTACTACCTGACCGAAACATATCTGGAAGATATAATGCATCTGTTCTCTGAGATTCAGCATAAAGGATATTATGTTTCGATGGCAGTAGCATGGGCTATTTCCGTATTGATCGTAAGATTTCCGGAACGTGGAGTCGCATGGCTGCGTACACGTCCTGTAGATGACATCACACTACACCGCGCAATTCAAAAATGCATTGATTCATACCGAATAAGCCCGGAACTCAAGAATGAACTTCGGGCCTTGCGAAAAAAGCGCCTGTAAGCGGCGGTTCAGACAAGTGTGATGGTGCCGTCGACTGCAAGAGCAATTTTGCGCTCCCGATAGAGATGGCCGACAGCCTTTTTAAAGTCTTTTTTGCTGCAATTGAAAATCATCTGGATACGCTCTGGCGATGATTTATCGCTGACCGGACCGGCATCCGGACGGTGAAGATATTCGAGTATATCCTCCGAGAGAGTAGCTGTTCTTCGAGCAGATATATCATTGAGTGTCAGATCTATTTTACCGTCAGGGCGCACTCGCTTGACGAAAGCCTTTATATTCTCTTCAAGTTCAATAGGACGATATATCTCATTCATATATATCATACCCCTGTGCAAATTGTTTACAATGGCCTTATATCCTATCTCAGTGTGCTCATATACAAGAGCCTCGACCTTGTCTCCCGGCTTATAGTCAGGAAAAACGTTCCCGAGGAAACGATCAATGCGAGCCGAGGCCACTATGCGGTCGGTCGTTTTATCCACATAGATATACACTAAGTAGATACCGCCGCGACGCATTTTCACCCTCTGCTCTCCATATGGAACAAGAAGGTCTTTCGCAATCAGTCCCCAATCAATAAATGCGCCGACATCGTTTACTTCCTTTACCTCCAGAAAAGCGAACTGACCGACGGTTGCATAGGGATGCTCTGTTGTGGCAACGAGCCGATCCTCCGAATCGTTGTATATGAAAACGTCAATGGAATCGCCCGGCTTTAGATTTTCCGGCACATATCGTGCAGGCAAAAGAACCTCCTTTGAGTCACCATCTTCATGAAGGTAGACACCAAAATCAACTGAACGTGACACTGAGAGAGTCTGATATTTCCCGAGCTTTATCATAATTATTATGTGTGTTTTATGTTTATAGATTGCAAATGTCGGCATTAAAGCTTAAATTTGCAATACTTTCTTGATTTAACAACATACGGCTACGGCCCTTTGTTCCCTGCCATCATGATATCAGACAACACCGCAACGCTCCTTAAATACTTTCCCTCTCTTTCGCAAGAACAGCTCGATGCGTTCGGGCAAATGGAGATACTTTATGCCGAATGGAATACTAAGATCAATGTAGTGTCCCGTGCCGACATCGGCAACATTTTCTCGCGACATATACTTCATTCTCTGGCAATTGCGGCATTTTTTGGCGAGCTGTGCCCGGGAACGGAGATTCTCGACCTTGGCACAGGAGGTGGTTTCCCCGGAATCCCCCTCGCGGTAATGTATCCAGAATGTCGTTTTCATCTTATCGACAGAATCGGCAAGAAAATCAAAGTAGCTTCAGAAATAGCTGCCGCCCTCGGTCTGAAAAACGTGACTTTCCAGCATGGTGATGCCGGCGAATGTCATAAAAAATTTGATTTTGTAGTCAGTCGTGCAGTAATGGTTCTTGATGGCCTTGTCAAAATAGCACAAAAAAATACACTGCGTTCGACAAAACACAAAAACCGTTATTCACCCGGACTTGTTTGTCTCAAAGGAGGCGATCTAAATGACGAAATTGCCGCCGCAGGCGATCGGGCCGTGATCGAAATACCGGTCACCGACTTTTTCAACGAAGCATGTTTTGAAACAAAAGAAATAATATACGTACCGCTATGATCAATGTCAAACAATTTTGCTTCAACCCCTTCGCAGTAAGCGCCTTTGTAATTTCCGACAGTGAAACAGCTCAGGCAATTGCGGTAGATCCGGGCATGATCGACAGCAGCGAGCGCGAAGAATTCGACAAATATATAAAAGACAAGCACCTAACGTTGACTCAGATTGTCAATACACATCTCCATCTCGACCATTGCTTCGGCGACAACTATGTCCGTGACAAATACGGAGTGAAGGTCGCCGCACATCCCGACGATATTTTCTTAGGCGATACGCTTGCCGAACAGGCCGCCCGTTTCGGCATACGCCTTACAGGCAATGCCGGCAAAGTCGCTGTCGACGTACCTCTGAAAGACGGCGATACTGTCAGTGTGGGCAAGTATGAGCTGCATGTGCTTCACGTGCCCGGCCATTCTCCGGGCAGTATTGCCCTCTACAGCCCCGACGGAGGTTTTATCATTTCGGGAGATGCTTTGTTCCGGCATTCGATAGGACGCACCGATCTTCCAGGCGGCAATCTCAATACTCTTCTGGAGAGCATCGACAAAAAAATAATGACACTTCCTGAAGATACCAAAGTATTGCCCGGTCACGATCAATTCACAACCGTAGGCACCGAAAAGCAATACAATCCTTATCTCAAATAATACCATAAAAATGTCCGGTTTCTTCAGCAAAGCATATTCCATGTATGCCGATGGTTTCAGATCCATGACCATAGGTAAAAAACTATGGCTTCTTATCTTTGCTAAGATCGTGATTTTCTTTCTGGTACTGAAGCTATTCTTTTTCCCCGACATTCTGTCGGCAAATTACGACACCGACGAACAACGCGCCGATGCAGTCCGCTCGGCACTTACAGCCCCCACGCTTCAACCAACAAAAACACATTAATATGAACGACTTATTAGGAGTAGTAGACTGGTCAAGGGCGCAATTCGCCCTTACAGCCATGTATCACTGGCTCTTCGTTCCGCTGACGATAGGACTTTCGCTTATCGTCGCCGTAATGGAAACCATCTACGTGCGGACAGGACAGCCCAAATGGAAAGGAATCACAAAATTCTGGATGACACTCTTCGGCATCAACTTTGCCTGCGGAGTAGCCACGGGTCTGATACTTGAATTCGAATTCGGCACCAACTGGTCGAATTACAGCTGGTTTGTAGGCGATATTTTCGGTGCCCCACTCGCCATCGAAGGCATCGTGGCATTCTTCATGGAAGCGACATTTGTTGCTGTGATGTTTTTTGGCTGGAACCGCGTAAGCAAACGCTTCCATCTCACAGCCACATGGCTTACCGCTCTTGGTGTTTCCTTGTCTGCACTATGGATTCTTGTGGCCAATGCATGGATGCAGAATCCTGTCGGCATGAAATTTGATCCGGCACAGATGAGGAACGTAATGGACAATTTCTGGGAAGTTGCTTTCAATCCTGTTCCGGTAAATAAATTCTTCCATGCAGTATTCAGCGGATGGTGTCTTGCAGGCGTCTTCGTAATAGGTGTCAGCTGCTGGCTCCTCTGGCGCAAACGTAACGTCGAAGCGGCCAAAAGCTCGCTGAAAATCGGCGCCTGGGTAGGTTTCGCAGGTATCCTCCTTACTCTTATGACCGGTCATGGCTCGGCAGTCGAAGTTTCCCGCGTACAACCCATGAAACTGGCGGCGATGGAGAGTCTGTACCGCGGCTCGGTCGGACAGGATATCGTCGGTTTCGGCATTCTCAAATGCGAGGATCAGCGCACTCCCGACAATCCGATGTTGTTCAGCATAGATATTCCGAAAGGTCTGTCTTATCTCGTCTATGGTGAAGGCGACCGCTTTATTCCCGGAATACAGGATCTTATAGACGGATTCGCAATCAATGAGAACGGCGACACGATAAACACCATATCGTATGCCGAGCGCATCGCTCTCGGCACCAAATCGCGCGAAGCGCTCGCACGCTACGGCGAAGCCGTACAGACCGGCGACGCCGAAGCAGCCGCAACAGCGGCATCCGAAGTCGAAGAAAATTTCAAATATTTCGGATACAGCTATCTGCCATCGCCCAAAGCCGCAATTCCGCCCGTAGGCATGACATTTTATTCGTTCCACATCATGGTATTTTCAGGAGGATTTCTTCTGTTGTTATTCATTGTAATGCTCTTCGTAAGCTATCGAAAGACAGAAGTTCTTGAAAAGGCATGGCTTCATTGGGTAGGTATTATATCGATAGCCATCGTATGGATATGCAGCCAGGCCGGATGGGTCGTAGCTGAAGTCGGTCGACAGCCCTGGGTCATTCAGGATCTTATGCCTATATCTGCCGCAATCTCCGATATTCCCGCATCGTCAGTTCAGATAACATTCTGGATTTTCGCTGCAATCTTTACCGGTCTTCTGATTGCTGAAATCAGCATCATGCTCCGCTACATTTCATCGGCCTCCAAAGGCGATATCGAAAATCCCACCCATTAAAAAGAATAATCGTTATGGATACAATCGAAATACTTCAGGCCTATTGGTGGCTTCTGATATCGGTACTTGGTGCGGCTCTTGTGTTTCTTCTTTTCGTACAAGGCGGCCAGTCAATGCTACATTGCAATGTCAGCGACAATCAGCGCCAGCTGATGGTAAATTCACTCGGGCTGAAGTGGGAGCTTACATTCACAACCCTTGTGGTGTTCGGAGGTGCTTTCTTCGCCTCATTCCCTCTCTTCTATTCAACAAGTTTCGGAGGTGCCTACTGGCTGTGGATGCTTATACTTCTGAGCTTTGTGGTGCAGGCTTTCAGCTATGAGTTCCGTCGCAAACACGGAAATGTATACGGCACCCGTACCTACGATACATTCCTGATGTTCAATGGCCTTGTGGGGTGTGTTCTTCTTGGTGTCGCTGTAGGGATGATGTTTTTCGGTGGAGAATTTACCGTAGCCAAAAGCAATCTTCTCAATCCCGGTGCTCCTGTAATCTCCAACTGGGTGCCGACACACGGCCTGGAAGCGATAATATGTTGGAAAAATCTCCTGCTCGGATTTGTCGTCTTCTTTCTCGCACGCACAATGGCATCGCTCTACTTCATAAATAATATCGCAGGCGACACCGAATTTACCATGAAAATGCGACGTAAAACTCTTTTCAACGGGTTGATCTTTGCTGTTCTTTTTGTCGCTTTTCTTGTTGTACTCCTGCTTCAGACCGGTTATCGGCAGACAGAAGACGGTTTTGCGGAGGAAGGCTTCATATATCTGCACAACCTTTTGGACATGTGGTGGCTCGGGGCAATGCTTCTCATTGGCGTGATTCTGGCTCTTTACGGCATATTCCGCAGTGCATTCGATAAGACATGGCGTGAAGGCATATGGTATGCCGGCATCGGTGCATTTATTGTCGTACTTGTCCTTTTCTGCATAGCCGGCTACAACGGCACCGCCTACCTTCCGTCCAACATAGATGCGGCATCGTCGCTGACAATAGCCAACAGCTCGTCATCACTTTTCACTCTCACAGTAATGAGCTGTGTTTCTCTTCTCATCCCATTCGTACTGGCATATATAGCCTATGTCTGGGCAAAAATGAATGCACGTCCTATGAGCGAATCCGAACTCAAGGGCGACACACATCAATATTAACCGCTTAATACAGCCGGCGTCAGGGCGGAAACAACCCGACGCCGGTATTTTTTTGTCATGGCCGATACGTACCACACTATCCAAAGTCCCACCGAAGCTATTTTCAAGGAGAAAATGAGTAAATTTCTCGCATTTGCCCATCCTGTGTCAACTGTTGTGGAAGCGAAAGATATAATCTCACGGTATTCAAAAAAATATTTCGACGCCAGACATGTTTGCTGGGCATATATGCTCGGTTCCGCACGCGAACATTTTCTTAGCTCAGATAACGGCGAACCGTCCGGTACTGCGGGAAAGCCCATTCTCGGCCAGATAAATTCTTTCGGGCTGACGGACATAGTGATTGTTGTAGTACGTTATTTCGGTGGAATAAAGCTTGGCACATCTGGTCTGATTGCCGCCTATCGCGAAGCAGCCCGTCTGGCCCTCGGCGAAGCTGAAATAATAGAACGGCACGATATGGCGGAAATCAGTTTTACATTCCCGTATCTTGCCATGAACGACGTAATGAAACTGACCAAAAACAGCGAGATAGAAATCAGAAGTCAGATTTTCGACAATTCCTGCGAAATAACTCTTGCGATACGGGCTGACGAAGCCGCGGTTCTCCGTGCCCGTCTCTCCGACATCGACGGAGTATCAATAAAAGATTAAAAACACAAGAAATGAAAGCTGCCTTATTTGACCTCGACGGAGTACTGATTGACACCGAACCTGTATATACAGAAATATGGAGCGATATCGAACGCCATTTCCCGACCGGTATCGACAATTTTGCAAAAATTATAAAAGGCACCACCCTACCCAATATTCTAAGCACGTATTTCAGACCGGAAGACCACAATGCCATTATAGAAATGCTCACCATCTCCGAAGACAATATGGCTTACCCTCTCTTCCCTGATACTGTGCCTTTCCTTGAAAAATTGCGACAGGCCGGAATACCGGCTGCCATAGTCACAAGCAGCAACGACATCAAGATGAAACGCCTTTTCAGCATGTATCCCGGTTTCGAAAACTACTTCAAGTCTGTAATAACCGACTCTCGTGTAAAACGCAGCAAACCCGATCCTGAAGGATACCTTCTCGGCGCCACTGATCTGGGTATGGCACCGGCCGACTGTGTAGTATTCGAGGATTCATTCAATGGCCTTAAAGCCGGCCGTGCCGCCGGTGCCACTGTCGTAGCTTTGGCGACCACCAACTCTCCGGACAGCCTTCGTCCGTATTGCGACTTGCTCGCGCAGGATCTTGGTGACAATGCACTCGACCTCCTCTTCCAATAAAAACAATTCCCCTTTCTGCCTATTTCAGGAGAAATCCTGATAGTCAGAAAAGGGGAATTGAATAATACAACCAACTTTCTTTTTTACCTTATCGATCTATTTCCGTTTAAATTCACCGGCAAAAACCGCATCCAGCCATTTGTCGAGCAGACCCAGTCTGACGGCTACATCAAGAATGGTAAAACGACGCCTTATCTGCTGGGCACGCACGGCGCTTGTCCGCAAACGCTTGCGACTTATTCCTATATGCTCGGGCTCCGTAGGTGCGCCGACAAGATCAAGAGAATCCCGGAGTTCCCGGAATGGTACAATCTGTCGTTCAAGACGCGATCGTATCTGTGACCAGTTATTCTTCAGCACGGTAAGCTGACGGCGCAATTCATCTTTATCCACATATTTCGCCGAGAGTTCTGTCTCACCGATCGTTGGAAAATCAGTATCCTTGAACATAGCCTGCGATGCCTTTATCTGTTCTTCAAGAGAAGGCCAAGAGTTAACACAAGCCTCTACATCGAGATTATGAATGTCCTCCTTAAGTAGTTGTTCGTACAGAGCCGTGGACATCAGTGTGCCTATGCTCACCTGAAAACCATGACTTGGCATAATACCGTCGGCCATGGTATGATGCTCCATGTTCCACAAATGCGAGAACTGGTGGTCGGCCCCTGAGGCCGGACGGCTGGTCTGATGTGCCTGCATGGCAAATCCGCTCATGATAAGCCCTTCGATCAGACGGTGAATAGCCTGTTTATCGCCGGATTTTATAAGGGCCGGGTTCTCAAGAGCACTTTTCAGACTGTCTTGTACAAGCCCCCAAGCGAACGGATCAATCGGTTCTATACCCAGTTCTTCCGATATAATCCAATCGGCTCCGGCCGGTATTTTGGCAAACAGATCGGCATATCCGCTGGCCGTCATCTCGGCAGGAGCCTTGGCTATAACAGAAGTATCGGCCACAACCGCAAGCGGAGCCGGACAACTGAAGGTCTGCTTCGCTCCGTCTTTGGTTATAGAAGCTCCATAAGCAGTATAACCGTCCATAGAAGCTGCTGTAGAAACATTCATATATCTTTTGCCACAATGATACGACGATAGTTTAGTAATATCGTTGATCGTTCCCGACCCGACGGCAACAGCTACAGCATCAGTGGCTGCCAGAACCTTGTCGAGTCTTTCGATATATTTCCATTCAGCATGAAGATCGCTGTCGGTAAAAATGAAGGGATGGTCGGGATTCAGACCCGCTTCGGCTAACAGGGCGTTCACTCTTGCTCCGGCGATTTTCCACGTAATGGAGTCGGCTATTACGACAGGCCGATTGCCTGGAAACATTTTTCTGAACATGTCGGCCACTCTATCGATAGCTCCATCTGAAATCAGAAGCCCTTTGGTATCGGTAGCTCTTTCAAGAGCTTGCTCAATCCTTGTCATGTCTATTACTTTTCCAAATATTGATTATTATCAGAATTTTACTTTCTCAAACGGTCCTTCCGGCACACCGGTCCAACGATACAAAGTCAAGGTCGAGCTCTGCTCCGGTTTGGACGAATTATGTGATATATAGTACATACTATCACCAAGATAACATATCCCCGTCGCACCGTCAGGAAATCTCCAGCCATATGTGTCGGTCGTTGAATCATAGATACCCGTTTTCTTCAGAGGAAGAACATAACCGGTCTCTTTATTATCGAAACCTCTCAGAGTTTCTTTATGAGCTTTCCGGCTCAGATCTATTGCAAACATTGAGAAATTGGGAAATCCAGCCTTTTTCCCTTTGTATACAGCTGCGATAAGTGCTTTGAGTTCCGGATTATAGTTCAGATTCTGTATACCCCACTCGGTATTGCCTGTATAGACAAAGTAGCGGCATAGCGGCTTCGCCGGGCCGCTATTGTGAGGAGCCTCTTGATCAAGCAGCCTTTCATACTTTCCCCACTCGGAAATATCATAGGTCAACAGTACCTGATAATCGTTATCGGTTCTTTCCAGATCACCATAGATCCCATAAGCCACATAAAGCACCGGAGTTCCATCGGAGGCCCCGGGCTGCGGAGCAAAAGCCACGCCGTCAATTCCTGAACATCCGTATCGGTGAGCGACATTATTTCCCTGATTAGACACTGTTGCGTAATAATCCTCCACAACATCACCGAGATAGACAGTAGACATGACATCATCATCAGCCGGAGTCATGCCCGGCCGAGTAATCTTACGACCGTCAAAAACAGCTATATAGAACGCGCTTCGACGATTCTTTGCTTTTTCTCCGGCAATACCGACCCCTATCTTATCATCTTTATACTCGATAGAGCCATAGATACGTCCGTCGACAGGATTTCGGGACAGACATCCGAGATGTCCCGTAAGACCGTCAACACTTCCTATAAGATTTCCTGCGAGATCAGTCTTTACAAGCTTGGTTGTGAATGAGAAATAAGCACAGCCTTCGGCCACATCGACAACAATACCCTGCACATGATGTTTCCCTTGATAACCGGAAAATATAGTGTCAGGCAATTGTGCCGCCGACAGCCGGTAAGAAATGTCATTTTCATTAATGGCGCCTTTTGAGATAAAACCGGTCAGAATGCAGCCCAGACAAAAGAATAAACGATTCATGTTTTTTATTTTAAGTTTATAATATCCATTTCACCGTCAGAGGTGTATCGGGCGCGACCATAAAATTCTCGATGATGAAATTTACTTCCACCACATTCTCTTCAATTACACCGGGGCGATTATCCACAAGCAGCGGACTTACCGTAAGCGATTTACTCTCGAAGGGCCGTAATACAAAATCGGGACTATAATAATATTTTTCGGAACCCGTACCCTTTTTGAAACGTATCGGAACCGTCGAATTATTTCGTATAGTGAATGTAGCTTTACGGTCGGTGACTTTTTTGTCGGAAACAGTCACCATAGCTGCGAAGAGAGGCCGAAGAGATAGTTCGTCGCCATAAACGGTTTCCTCGGCGACAACAGCAGTACGACGGTGGTCAAGAGCCTCGCGAAGACCCGCAAGAGTTCTTTCCTTTGCGAATATGAGTGTCACAGGCCGATGCTGTCCGTGCATGTAATCCACAAGTTGAAAAAACGGATAATGGGCATCAGAACCGCCCGTCATAGCCAGGTCATGATCAAGAGCATAACGATGAGCCTCGGGACAATAGCCGGAGAACTGGTTGTATATCTCTATTCCCATCATTTTGCCGTCCTTCCGGATTTTATCATGTTCCGGCCAGATCTTCACACCGTTGGGAGCCTGCTTTTCCCAGTTCGGATGATTCCATTGCGTAAAAGCGCCCTGGCGGAGCGCCTCATCAAGACCACTTTCCATCGCTTTCATATGATCTTCATCGTTCTTTTCGGCCTCCCTGCATATCGCGTCTGCATCGCTTATGAAATACACATTGAAATGACCAGGGGGCATTCCACGGGAAATTTCACCGCCAGGAATAACCAGAAGACGTTTTCCCGCATATTTTCGTGCAATCGCATATGAAGCGTTTCTGTCTGCCTTATCCTCGTTGAAATATCCGGCCTTGATCTGTCTTTGCAAACGCGTATCGACATGGTCGGTCATCGCTATGAAATCAAGACCTTCCCATAAGGCTTCGTCAACGCGTGTTGTAGGCCAGACGCGAGCATCGGAAAATACCGTATGCAAATGCATATCTCCTTTAAGCGTCATATAGCCTTCGATATCCGGGATTACGATCTCATTATCAACAACCGCACCCAGCCCGAAAGCCGAGCCGATAAAGGTGATTGTCAAAAGAAATTTTCTCATGGCTGCTAAATATAAACTATTCACGTACTATCTGTACGTTGACCGTGTTACTGTCCTTAATGTATTTTGAATAGCGGCTGTAGCCGGACTTAAGGAACGTAAGATTGGATTCAGCAGGGACTTCAATAGTATAATTACCTTTATTATCGGTATAGACTTTCACATCGGTCATATCGGAAGAAACTTCCACCCCCTCTATCGGCGTAGCCTGAATATCGCGAACACACCCTGAGATTTTTCTCATTCTTACATTCTTTTTCGATAGTACTTTTTTATTTTCAACGGCAGGTTCCTCAACTTTAGACTCCTTCCGTCCACCTACCCATACCGGTATGGTATGACGTATATCTGCCGAAGATGTACCGATCTGAATCTCAAACTTGCCGTCTTCCAGATAGCGGTTGCCGTTTTCATCGGTAAGGTATAGTTCCTTTACAGGTATACCGACTGTAAATATTTCAGTATCGCCCGGTGCAATTTCTTTTTTCTGAAATCCTTTGAGTTGTCGGACAGGTGTGACGACAGAGCTGACGACATCACGCACATATACCTGCATCACTTCCTTGCCGGCCCTGTTTCCTATGTTTCTGATATCGGCAGTAACGCGTATCGTGTCAAAAGGCATATAAGAATCCTTGTCGGTACGAGCCGACACATAATCAAAATCCGTATAGCTCAGTCCGTGCCCGAAGCTCCATAAAGGCATCGGAGTAGAAAAGACATAGTCACGCCCCGGTTTTTCATACGAACCGGGCTTTTTATAATATCCCTTGTCGGAAGGCAGATAGTTATAATAAACAGGCAACTGCCCAGTTGAACGGGGGAACGAAAAATTAAGTTTTCCCGACGGATTGACATTACCGAACAAAATATCTGCTATACTGTCGCCTTCTTTTTCACCGCAATACCATTGTACAAGTATCGCAGGTACATTTTCTGCAGCCCAGGGAATCGCAAAAGGTTTTCCCGAAACCAATACCAGCACTACAGGCTTTCCTGTAGATGCCACTCTTCTTACCAGTTCTTCCTGGGCGCCTGTAAGCTCGATCTCACTTAGATCGACACCTTCGCCCGATGTAGATGCACCGCTCTCACGGACAAACACAGTGGAAGAACTGCCAACAAAAAGCACTGCAACGTCACTCTCACCGGCAAGACGCACGGCTTCATCTATGCCTGCCGTATCAAGAGATGAAAGTGAACATCCCTTGGAGTAACGCACATCAATCTTGTCGCCAACAAGCTTCCTGATACCTTCGAGAGGCGTCACTCCGTCATTCGGATTTTTACTCCAGGAGTAATCCCCGAACTGCACACAAGCCGCATTAGGCCCGATGACAGCAAGTTTTTTTACCTTGGCAGGGTCAAGAGGCAACAGATTACCGTCATTCTTCAACAGAACTACAGATTCGTCAGCTATTCGACGCGAAAGGACGGCTCCCTCCTCACTTCCGACGGGAAGATAGAACGCGCAATGCTCCAGATAGGGGTCGTCCATAAGACCTGTCTCGATCTTGGCCCGCAAGATTCGACGCACGGCCTGATCGACATATTTTTCATCCAAATTCCCGGCGGCGATATTTTCCTGCAAAGTGGAGAATGTGTTGCTCGACGCTTCGGCGTCTATTCCCGCAGTCAGACCCTGAAAAGCGGCATCGAAATTGGTTTCAGCCGTACGATGCACATTTTTGAGCATATTCAATGTTCCCCAGTCGGTATACACATACCCTCTGAAGCCAAATTTTCCTCTCAGTATATCTGTCAGAAGAAAATGCGATGCAGAATTGGGGATATGATTCCATGAATTATAGCTTGACATCACGGCCATGACAGGCATTTTTTCGATAACGGCCTCAAACGGTTTGAGATATATGTCGAATAGATCTCGGGTTCCGCATTCTACAGAGGCAATATTCAGACCACTGTTAGGTTTTCCATGTGGTCCGTAATGTTTGAGCATGGGTGATGTGCCGCCGTCAAGATATCCGCGCACCTGCGCAAGCGACATCACAGAACAAAGCCACGGATCCTCTCCGAACGACTCTTCTGTCCTGCCCCAGCGGATTTCGCGCACCACATCCATACATGGAGCGAACACCTGTTTAATTCCCAAAGTATTGAGTTCGCCCGAGATGTATTTCGTCATCTCTCGCGCGAGATCGGGATTGAAAGTACTGCCTACAGCAATAGTCTGGGGATAGACGGTGCAGCCCTCCTGAATCACACCATGCAGCGATTCGCCACAAGGGAACGCCGGAATACCGAGACGCGTTTTTTCAAGCAGATACTTCTGAACCTCATGGAAATTCTTTTTAACACTCTCTGCCGTAAGTGGGAATCCTTCAAAAAATCCATATGGAAGATCACGGCATTTTTCTTTCAGCTTGGTTTTGTCGAGTTTTTGTCCGTCATAGATCTGCCATGAGTGTATATGGCTCATCTGCGCTATTTTTTCTTCGAGAGTCATACGACCGAGCAGATCTTCTACTCTTGCCTCCGTAGGCAAAGAAGAATCTTGATATGGAAGGACACCCTTCGCCATCATACTCAGCGAAACCGCGCCCGTCAATATTGCTATTATTGTTTTTTTCATGATATTCATCAATTATTTATCTGCTTATTGGGAATTCATGCCGATGCTCAGGATTCTGATTGCGGTCATAAGTCACGATACTGATGGTATTTTCGTCGGCCTCGGCTTCAAGAAGGACGCCGTCGTCATGAATGATGATCGGAAAGGCATTGTTATAACCTTGTGCATCCTTCGGCACAAACTTATACCGATGATAATGACCGCAAAGCATCAGATCTATTCCGGCCTCATTGAGCAACGGCATGAATTTATCATTAAGTTCCTGTGTACCATACCATGATCCGGGAGTGCCGTCAGGAGGCATGTGCATGAAAACGATTCTTACCGGAGCTTTCTTAAAATCTTCAGAGTCCAGCACTCCTTTAAGCCATTCGAGTTCCTGAGTCCTGAACTCATCCTGACACATTATATCGAGATTTCTGATATCGTTGTCGGGTTTGTCCTCCCCGCTGTCGATCACCAGAAAAAAAACCGGACCTTGACGGAATGTGTAATAAGGAGCGCCGGTGAGCGTAGGAAACAGATCCATATAGTGCGTTGCAAACGAGCCACGGTTCTCATGGTTGCCGCGATTCATATACAGAGGTATATCGGAGGCAAAGAGAGTCGAGGCGCTTTGCAGATAATTGTCGAAGATATAATCTTCATTTTTCATACGGGTAGTCATGTCGCCGTTAAACATCACGAAATCATACTTTTTTTCGCGTGCTTTGGCGAAAGCCTCGCAAAGCAGCGAATCTTTCTCATGAAAATCATTTCCGACAGCAAACTTCACCGTCTTCTTTGTCGGATCAAGTGTAGTTACCTGAAAAGGTTTATGAGCCAGAATGTCGCTGCCAAAACCCTCTCCGTAGATAATACGGGTATAATCTTCATCAAGCAGCACTGAATTCTGCATAACACGATAACGATAGGTCTTGCCGGGTTCCAGACCGGATATACGTACTTTGTGGAAACGACTTATGTTTTTTCGTCCGTAAGTGGCATCAAAGTGCTTTGGTCTTACTTTCTTATAGAAATGCGTGCCATCGTCCGGAGCAATTTCGATCCAGCCTACCGAATTCATATTGGTACGCCAGCATACAGTAAACTCATTCTCACCGACAGCCTGCAGATAGGGGCCTTTGTCTATTTTTATTCTTTCAGGATTGGCCCCGAAGACTGTCTGCGACAAACAGGCCAATACCAGCACAGCCATGAAATGTTTAAAAACTGGATATTTATCAATCAGCATCAGATGTGTTTTTATTTATAGGATATTTCATAATATTTTGGTGGTAAAGGAAGAGGCGGATGTCTCCGCCTCAACCCGGACCAATGCGACAGAACATTATATGACCTGTCGAGTGAAATAGTATCAGATATCAGACCATCCGTCACGCTGTTTCAGATTAGGATTGATCTGAATCGCGCTGTTGGGTACGGGACGCACATACATGAAATCGTGCCATTTGAGATTGTAATCCGTACCATACATCAGATATCCGCTGTCGCCGTTTGACAGTTTTACACCATTTCCGACCTTGAGATATGCGGCATTCTTGTCATTTGACGGTTTCTCCCCGTCATATACGCACACATCGTAAGTGCCGTCTCCGTTGAGATCGTAAAGTTCGTTGAGCTTAGGAATATAGATACCGGCCCAGCCACCTTCCGGCACAAGAATCTCACCACACTTCCAGCGAAGTATATCCTGATATCTAAGACCTTCCCAGGCAAGCTCACAACCGCGCTCGCGACGTATTTCCAGAAGATATTTGTCGGTACATCTGTTGAGAAAGTAATCCGCCATATAAGGATCGGCTGTCTCCGGCATCTTCGGATCTACGCCGGCTCTTTTACGAAGCAGCGCAATAGTCGAATCCCATACATCTGCCGTCATTTCGCCCAGCTCTGCCTTAGCCTCGGCATAGGTCAGAAGGACTTCGGCATATCGGAAGAGAGGGGCCGAATTATAGGACAATGCCTGACTTTCGAATGCACCGCCATCGGTGAGAGCCCATTTGATCATCTGATAACCGCTCTTTGTTATATCGAGCATTGGGGAGACCTGTGTCATCACTCCATTTACCATCTTCTTATAGTCAGGGCCAAGCACTGTAGCGGCAAGACGTTTGTCGCGGTCGGCGAACACTTCCTTGAATTCGTTGGTCTCATATCCGGGTTTGTCGGTATAACGCGAACCATCGGTCATGAGATAGGTACATATGAATGGATGAGTCATCGACCAGTTACTGCCGGCAGTAGGCGAGAAAATCTGCCATGTCAGGTCGTGACGACGGATTTCAGTATCATATGCCACTCCCAGTATCACTTCCGAATTCGCAAGCGATGATTTGATGAACAAGGACTTATAATCGCTTACCAGACTCATCTTTTTACTGTCCATAAGTTCTTTGGCCGCCGAGGCCGCTTCTCTGAGCCACATTTCGTAATCATTGAGTCCCAGCTCGGTATGATATTTTCTGTATGTGCCTTCATACAGACATATTCTTGCTTTCATGGCCAAAGCCACATAACGGTTGATCTGAGTGCGGCTGGTCCAGTATTTGTTATCCATCGAACAGTGCTCGGCTGCGAAGCTTATATCTTTCAGCACACGTTCCATCACAAACGCGCGGCTGTCCTGTGTCTTGTAGAGAGCCTCCTTATCGTTGGATTTGACTTCGTGCTCATACCAAGGAACATTTTCAAACTCCTGCACCATGTCATAGTAGAACCATGCTCGCCAGAAACGTCCGACGCCCTCATAATGGTTATAGACACTTTCGTCAACATTGCCTTTGGCACGGGGCATGTTGTCGAGGAAGTAGTTGGTCGCACGGAGCGCTCCCCAGTTACCGGTACCCCATCCGCCTTGCTGACGGGTGCCGAAGACCTCCGGATCGAGACAGTTCCACTTATTTTTAGTGAATCCCAGATCAGAATGCTCATCGCCGCCCCAGCTTGCCACCTGATTGTGACGCTGGATATTGAATGCCACGGAGCTTATGCCGGGCAAATTATTCTGAAGGAAACCATAAGAGTAAAGACGCAGCTCATCCTCGTTGGCAAGGAAAGATTCGGACCCGAAGGAATGTTCCGGCTGGCAATCGAGATAGTCGGAGCACGATGTCATGGCCAAAGCCATGACCGATAGTATCATTATCTTTTTCATGTTATTGTCTGATTTAGAATGAAACTGACAGGCCCAGCGTCCAAGTACGCATGAAAGGATAGCCCGTACCGGCCCCTCGATCATTGGAGGTAGAGAAATCGGCGTCGCCAAGTCCGGTACCCTCCGGATCGATTGTCTTGCAATGCTTGAAGAACGGTGAAAGGGTAAATAGATTCTCGGCCTGCACGTAGACGCGGAGATCACTCATACATAAAGCCTGGCATATTTTCTTTTTGAAACTATAGTCGATCTGAAGATTTTTCAGACGCACATAGGCAAGATTCTGAAGATAGCGGTCGTTGACAGTGGTAAGTTCGTAGTTGCCGCTGTTCGACACATAGCCGCGCACACGTGGCCAATAAGCGTTCGGATTATCTTCCGACCATACGTTTTCGGCTCTGTGCTCAAGAAGGTCATAACCGTAAGGACGGCCATATTTGCCCCAGAAGAAACTTGTTTCGGATGACGGATACCAATGCTTGCGGCCCACACCCTGGAAGAATGCGCTGATACCGATTCCGTTCCAGTTGGCGCTAAGAGTCAGACCGAACTGATAACGGGGAAGACTGTTGCCTATCACACGGCGGTCGCCGGGATCATCGGCTGTATTGCTGCCTGTATTCACAAGACCGTCGTTGTTGAGGTCGGCATACATGAGGTCGCCGGGAAGATACTGGTTTGATTTCTGAGATACTTTCGCTACAGAGGCCTGATTTACTTTGCCGTTGGGGGCATAAGTGCCGTCGGATTTCGGACCTCGGGGTTGCGAATAATCATAGTTGCCGACTTTTGTTCCTGTAGTACGGGCCGCCACTTGATCTTCATGCTCATACAGACCTTCTATATGATAGCCCCAGATTTCTCCTACGCGCTGTCCCTCATAATATGTGGAAAGGCTGCGGGTATCGTTGTTGAATTTTGTAATGGTAGAATAATAATCCCAGACCATACCTTTCACACTATAGCTGAACGGCTTGCCGGCAAGACTGAACTGATCGCGCCATGTGAGCGACAGTTCCCAGCCATTGGTACGCATATCGGCATAGTTGCCTTTAGGTGCTCCGGCCCCGAGTACGGCAGGTAGCGTCGGGCCGGCAGTATACATATCGGTAGTCTTCCGGACATAATAATCACCCTGAAATGACAGACGGTCGTTGAGAGCACTAAGGTCGAGGCCGACATTGTAGGTCGTAGTACGCTCCCATGTGAGGCCCGAAGGTACAAGGCCGGGGACATATGCATAGGTCTTCTTAGTTCCGTCGATCAACACACTTGTTGTCGAAGGATTTACGAGCGACATAAAACTGTACGGAGAGGCATTGCCGTTGCCAAGCGAGCCGACAGAAAGACGGAGTTTGCCGTTCGTGAGCCATCCACGTGCCGATTCGAGGAAATTTTCTTCAGAAAAACGCCATGCCAAAGAACCCGATGGAAAGAAACCCCATTGTGAATCGCGTGGGAATTTGGAGGAACCGTCATAGCGGCCGCTGAATTCGGCCAGGTATCTTCTTTTGAATGTATAATCGGCACGGAAAAGAATGCCTGCGTAAGCCCACTCGTTTCCGCCTTCGCCAAGGCTGGCTGTAAGCATGTCTCCGTCCATCAGATTGAATGATGTATATTTGTCGGAAAGATTTCCACGACGATACATGCGATACCATCCATATTTACTGTGTTCGATGTTGAAACCGGCCAGTACATTGAGATAGTGGTCGTCATTGCTGAATCTGGGTATATAGTTTGCCGTCGCATTCGCCGAATAATATTCGGTATTATAGGTATAGCGGTCGAATTTCGAGAATGAGCCGCGTGTACCCGTAAGACCGGGACCGGTGGAAAATTCCATCTGCGTATTACGCGATTCGTTTACCTGCGATTTATGCCACCACGAGAAATCACCCTTTATAAATAACTGGTCTTTGATGGCTTCCCAGGTCAGAGCTGTCTGGTTACGTATATATCTGATGCGTTTTTTCTGCCATGATGTATCTTCGATAAAACCGGCATAACCCGAATAGACTGCAAATTCAGTCCATGTTCCGTCCGGATTCTTGGCCTGTTGCATCGGATAGCCCTGATGCATTAGCATGCGCAACGGATGCTGATCGTCATATAACACCATCGGTTCCTTAAAATCATTGATTGTAAGGCTGGTGATATTTTCTATCTTAACTTGCGGACTGATCTGAAGCTCACCTCTGGCACGTGTATTATAGTTTTTGAAATACTGGTCGCCTACCTTATAGATACCATTATCATATGAATAGCGTCCCGAGACATAATAACGGCACTTATCGTTGCCTCCGGATACGCTGAGTGAATGCTCGGTCGCCAGACTGCTTTTCTTATAGAATTCACTGAACCAGTTATTGTTGCCATAGTATTCATATTTCTTTCCATCCGGACTCATACCGACCGGAGACTGAGTCGGGTCATTTACCCAGGCCTCCAGACGGTCACGGTAACCGCTGTTTATCGGGAACACATTGTTGATGCCCTTAGGCTGCTGCTCTTCTTTCGCAACATATGCGTTCACAAAATTGTCGAACCACTGAAGTCCGTTTGTCTCCACTTCGTCTTCCCATTTATAGAGTCGTTCGTTTATGGAGAATCGTCCGTTATAGTTGACCTTGGTCTTGCCGGCGGTACCTTTGCGGGTTGTTATAAGTATGACGCCGAATGCACCGCGCGCGCCGTAGATAGCGGCTGACGATGCGTCTTTCAGCACCGAGACACTTTCCACATCGGCAGGATTGACGGAACTGATATCGCTCTCGACCCCGTCGATAAGCACTAACGGACTTCCGCCACTGCCGATAGAACCTGTACCACGTATATTTATAGAAGAACCTCGAGAAGGTTTGCCGTCGCCCAAGGTGACATTAAGACCCGGAATCTGGCCCTGAAGCGCACGGGCTACATTATTGTGACCACGCTCTGCGATAAGCTTCGAATCGATCTGATCGACAGCTCCTACCAGATTGGCTTTTTTGACAGTACCGTAACCGATCACCACCACTTGATCGAGAGCCTCGTCGGCACTCTGCATTTCAATATCGTAGGTTGACTTGTCGCCGACCTTGAATTTAACGGGATACATACCGACCATGGAGACGGTCAGAGTCTGCCCCACAGGCACTTTAATCGTAAAATTGCCATCGATATCGGCTATGGCAAGGGTGCGGTCGCCATCGGCTGTTATAGATGCTCCGGTAAGAGGCTCGCCATTCTCATCAGTGATCTTGCCGCTTATCTGCTTTACGGGAGATTTCTCTGTCGGACTGCCACCTGCGGCACTTTTTTTCACGATTACGATAGACTTAGGCGATACCACAGTAAAAGTAAGATTCCGGCCTGTCAGAACCTTGCGGAGCACATCTGGCACAGGAGCATTCTCGACTTTGAGGGTTATATCCGCTTTTTTATCGAGCACAGAGTTCTGGTACGAGAATCTATATGGAGTCTGCTCCTCGATTCTCTGAAGTACCGTTTCCACTGTGGCATTTTTAAGGTTGAGAGTGACGGCAGGCGCCGACTGAGCTCTCGAACCAAGGCCGCCAAGCAGCATGATCACCAGAATGATGATGCTTTTTAGAAATGGACGATAGTTGTTCATAAATGTTAGATTGGTTTAGTATGGTTTTACTGACCCCTAAGACCCAATCCTGACCATATCGTACCAAAATAATTATATGTTTTAAAACATATTTTTGAATCCTCTACTCTACCGACCTGATTTTCAAGGTGGCGGCTTCTATATCGAAGTTATAAACCTCGCTTAATATCGTCAGTATTTCAGCAGGATTGTTATCCGGAAGTGTACCTGTAAAAGCATCGTCTATACTTGCTCTTGCCTCAGAGGATAACGTCATACCATATTCATGTTCCAGCATTTCGATGAGAGAGTCGGGCGATACATTTACATACGATTTTTCATGGCGCATCCAGCCTGTTGCCAGATGGCATCCATGCTCTTCGATAACGAAAGTATTGCTGAGCGGATCATAATTTGCCACATTACCCGGACTAAGAATTATGCGCTCGTCGGGAGCTATCAGTTCAACAGCTCCCTCGACAAGAGCTATCCCGACACCAGAACCATCTGGAAGACTCCTGACATTGAAAGAAGTTCCAAGAACTCTCACCTTAATATTATCAAGTGATATAACAAAAGGACGTGCCGCATCTTTGGCCACATTAAAATATGCTTCGCCGGTAAGCGACACAGACCGAATCGAATCTGTAGTAAAGCCGGAGCCATACGAAAGACGCGTATCGGAGTTAAGGCTCACATCTGTTCCGTCAGGAAGAATCACCGTGGCACGCTCCCGGTCACCGGTGACAACACAGAGAGGTTGGTCGACGTAGGGTTCAGGCCTGAATGGAACAATAATCAATACCGACAGACCGATGATCAGCAGCGGAACAAGTACAGCAGCGATTTTACCCCATATATGCCAGCGGGAAAGTCGACGTATTTTTTCCTGCTCATAACCGTCGATAAAAGCATCGATCCGTTTCTTGATTCTATCGAGATCGTCTCTATGAGCATCGTCATCTTCCTGGACAAAAGTCTGCCACGAATGCCGCAGATTCTCCTCCAGTTCATCATCGATACCAAGATTGGTGTTTATGTTATGTTCAGGTCTGTCCATTGAACCTACTCTTATTATTATAATGTGTGAATTAAACCATAAAATTGCAATATGAAAAAAAGGTGTTTTCCAAGATTCAGACGCACACTTCTCAACCCCTGTGAAAGTGCGTTTTTCACAGTCTGGACAGATAGTCCCAGATTCTCGGCTATCTCTCTATGACATTTGTGTTCAAAACGAGACATTCTTACGACTTCACGCTGAGTCGGAGTCAACCGGTCGATATATCCGTTCACAAGTGTTTCCAATTCCAGGTATTCCTGTTCGGATGTATCCTCACTCGCCATAGAGCCGGCTTCCGAATAGGATCCGAACCGCAGTTCCATCTTCGCCTTCCATGATTTTATCAATGCATTCCGCGCCATGGCGAACAAAAGGCTTTTTACAGAATCTGTATTTCTTATATGACTGCGGTGTATCCAGAGTTTTATAAAGACATCCTGAACGATATCTTCGGCATCAGCTTTGGTCTTGCAGAATTCCAACGAGAAAGCGTAGAGCCGACCGGCATATATATCATATATCCTGTCGAATGACGCACGATCGCCATTCATCAGATTCTTGATAAGCATGCTCTCTTGTTCCACTTGTTTCTCCATGGTAATGATAGACCGGAACATGTCGCGAGTCTATCTCTTTTTCAGGTTAAGGCCTGCAAATATATGTCTTTTTCCCAACAAAAGAATCGGCTACAGGCTCTATAAATAGTAACAGAACTCTATTATTAACAATTCTTAACCAAAACAACGGTTTTACGTCCACCGCAGACATTTCATCTAAGAAAACATTTAACAAATGTCGACATACATTCCTGGACATACGCACATTAAAAAACACAAATTTGTTTAAAAAAATTAAATATTTAAATATGATTTTGTCATTCAATGCATTTTATATTAACTTTGTGACACTAAGCTAACCTTACAATCATCACAATCAAGCCTAAAAACATCATACATGGCACGACAATTTTTCGACAACCTCGATCTTACTATCCTCCATTCACTTACGACAAACGCACGTACTCCCTATCTTGAAATCGCACGCGAATATGGAGTTTCGGGTGCGGCCGTACATCAGCGTGTACAGCGTCTTCTGCAGAACAAAGTAATTATCGGTTCGGAATGTCTCGTCGATCCTGAGACTGTCGGTCTCAATGTAATCGCCTATCTCGGGGTCAGCCTGCTGCCGGATACCGACATCGATCCTGTTATAGAAGCACTCTCGGCAATTCCGGAGGTGACCGAATGCCATATCGTCGGCGGTCGCTATGACCTCATGGTCAAGCTCTATGCACATGACAACAAACATCTCTACGACCTTATCAAAAACCGGATCCGCACACTTCCGGTCACCTCGACAGAGACCATGATGTCATTCTCACAGGTTCTCCGTCGTCCTATCCCCATTTCAAACGATTGAAGAATCTGAAATCGTCGATTTTTAATCGATGATTGAGACCATTCTACAAAATTTGTTTATATTTGCATATCGGAAGCCGGGAATCAGCGGCGCGTCAACGCGTCATTGCTTCCTTGGCTTTTATTGCTCATTTACTTAATTTACAAAAACACAATCATTTATATAATTTACTATGGAAATTTCCCATATTGAACACATCGGCATTGCCGTTCCTTCGCTTGACGAAGCAATCCCTTTCTACGAGAATATTCTTGGTTTCAAATGCTTCGCTATCGAAGAAGTCGCAGACCAGAAAGTGCGCACCGCATTCTTCCAGGTAGGACAGACCAAAATCGAACTCCTTGAAGGTACCTCGGAAGACAGCGCCATCTCCAAATTTATTGCCAACAACGGTGGTCGCGGCGGCATTCAGCACGTTGCATTCGCCGTAGAAGACGGTGTGGCCAACGCTCTTGCCGAAGCAGAGGAAAAAGGCTGCCGTCTCATCGACAAGGCTCCCCGCAAAGGTGCTGAAGGCCTCAATATCGCATTCCTTCACCCAAAATCGACCGTAGGCACTCTGGTTGAACTCTGCGAAGATCCCAAAAAGAAATAAAATATACCATATATACCACTATGAGCAGCCAGCTTGAAAAAGTACAAGAACTCATCGCCCTCCGCACTGAGGCCCGTCTCGGCGGTGGCGAAAAAGCGATAGAAAAACAGCACGAAAGAGGTAAATATACCGCCCGCGAGCGTATTGCACAGCTCCTCGACGAAGGTTCGTTCGAGGAGCTCGACATGTTCGTGCGCCACCGTTGCACCAACTTCGGCCAGGAAAAAAAATCCTATCTCGGCGACGGCGTCGTTACCGGCTACGGTACAATTGACGGCCGACTCGTCTATGTTTTCGCCCAGGACTTCACCGTATTCGGAGGTTCTCTTTCCGAAACAATGGCCCTCAAGATATGCAAGGTAATGGATATGGCCATGAAGATGGGCGCTCCCGTCATCGGTCTTAACGACTCGGGAGGCGCACGTATCCAGGAAGGCATCAACGCCCTCGCCGGATATGCCGAAATCTTCCAGCGCAATATCATGGCTTCAGGCGTGATTCCTCAGATTTCCGGAATTCTCGGTCCCTGTGCCGGCGGTGCCGTATACTCCCCTGCCCTCACCGACTTCACCATCATGGCCAAGGGAATCTCCTACATGTTCCTCACCGGCCCGAAGGTTGTAAAGACCGTTACAGGCGAAGATGTGACCCAGGATGCACTCGGCGGTGCTGAAGTTCACTCTCAGAAGAGCGGTGTATGCCATTTCGCTGCAGAAGACGGCGAAGATGCACTCAAGATAATCCGCAAACTCTTCTCCTTCATTCCCCAGAACAACCTCGAAGAACCGCCGCTGGTTGAATGCAACGATCCGATCGACCGTCTCGAAGACTCGCTCAACGAAATCATTCCCGATTCGCCCAACCGTCCTTACGACATGTATGAGGTCATCGGTGCGATCATCGACAACGGTGAATTCCTCGAAGTTCAGCGCGACTACGCAAAGAACCTCATAATCGGTTTCGCCCGTTTCAACGGCCAGGCTGTAGGTATCGTGGCCAACCAGCCTAAATATCTCGCCGGCGTGCTCGACAGCAACGCGTCCCGCAAGGGTGCACGCTTCGTACGTTTCTGCGACGCATTCAATATTCCTCTGGTAACTCTTGTCGACGTTCCGGGATTCCTTCCGGGCACCGGACAGGAATACAACGGTGTAATCCTCCACGGAGCCAAACTGCTGTATGCCTTCGGCGAAGCCACCGTACCTAAAGTCACAGTCACACTTCGCAAGAGCTATGGAGGCAGCCATATCGTGATGAGCTGCAAGCAGCTCCGCGGCGACATGAACTATGCATGGCCTACCGCCGAGATCGCTGTCATGGGCGGTGCCGGAGCTGTCGAGGTTCTCTATGCCAAAGAGGCCAAGGCTTCGGACAATCCCGCACAGGTACTCGCCGACCGCGAGGCAGAATACAACAAACTTTTCTGCAACCCCTACAACGCTGCCAGATACGGCTATATCGACGACGTCATCGAGCCGCGCAATACCCGTTTCCGCGTGATCCGCGCACTGCAGCAGCTCGCCACAAAGAAAGTTGTCAACCCCGCCAAAAAGCACGGCAACATACCTCTGTAATATGAAAAAAATCATAAGCACAATAGCCGCAGCCTTGCTGATCTCGGGTGCCGCAACGACAGCTCTCGCACAGAGCCGTTCGGGACTTCGTATCAACGAGGTCATGGTGAGCAACCAAAGCAGCATTGTCGACGACTACGGTCAGAAGCAGGCTTGGATTGAGCTTTTCAACTCGAATTTCGCCCCACTCGAAATTTCGAGCGTGTTTCTCACAAACGACTCGACCCAGCCCCGTCTTTATCCTGTGCCGCTCGGCGATGTAAATACCGAGATTCCCAAACGCCAGCACGTGGTGTTTTTCGCCGACGGTGAGCCTAACAAAGGTACATTCCACACCAGTTTCGTGCTCGTTCCGGGTCAGGATAACTGGATTGGCATCTATGACGCAGACGGCGTGACACTCATCGATGAAGTTACTATTCCCGCGAGTCTCGGGCCAGACCAGACATGGGCCCGAACTGAAGACGGATTCGGCGAATGGGCCGTCCGCGACGGTGTCGGCTCTGGATACATCACTCCTTCGAGCGCAAACATCATCAAGGATACGAACAAAAAGATCGAGAACTTCGCCGAAATGGACGAAAACGGTTTCGGCATGACAATCATGGCGATGTGTATCGTTTTCACCGCCCTGTTGGTTCTCTGTCTTTCGTTCTACGCCATAGGCAAGATCGGCTCTGCTGTATCCCGCATGAACAAGATGCGCGCACACGGTGTGGACAAAGAGGAAAAAGCCTCTGTGAAGCAGGACAGCGGCGAGGAAATAGCCGCCATCATCATGGCGCTTCACGAGCATCTCAACACCCATGATGCTGAAAGCACCATTCTCACCATCAATAAAGTGAAACGCGCATATTCGCCCTGGAGCTCCAAGATCTACGGTCTCCGCGAAGTGCCCGGCCATCACCACGCCAAGTGACTAACCCAATTATTATCATCGACCAAAAAATGAAAGAATACAAATATAAAATCAACGGCAACGTATATAAAGTAGCCGTGGGCGACATCGACGACAATATCGCACAGGTTGAAGTCAACGGCGTGCCCTATAAAGTGGAACTCGAACGGTCGGCAGCTCCCGTCAAGGTTGCCGCACCGAAGGCTGCTGCAGCCCCGCGCACTTCCACCGGAGAGAAAGTGATAGCAAAACCCGCAGCCGGCGGTAAAGGTGCCGCAGTAGTGGCTCCGCTGCCCGGTGTGGTCCTCTCTATCCCCGTGAAAGTAGGCGATACTGTAAAAGCCTCCGATACCGTGCTTCTCCTCGAAGCCATGAAGATGGAAAACGCCATCCATGCCGGACGCGACGGCCGTATCGCTTCCATAACAGTGAATCCCGGCGACTCCGTGCTTGAAGGCGCCACCCTCCTCACCATCGAATAATCAGGGCAAAACCTTTGAAATATGTCATTCGGTGATTTTCTTTTAGACAACCTCACTCAGTTCTGGCAACTGACAGGTTTTGCCAACGCCCAGTTCGGCAACTTCGTAATGCTCGCCGTGGGTCTCTTCTTTATCTGGCTTGCCATAAAGAAGAACTTCGAACCTATGCTCCTTGTGCCCATAGGCTTCGGTATCCTTATCGGCAACGTGCCTTTCAACGCCACCGCAGGCCTCGAAATCGGCATTTACGAAGAAGGCTCCGTGCTCAACATACTTTACAACGGTGTGTCGCGCGGCTGGTATCCGCCCCTCATCTTCCTTGGAATCGGCGCCATGACCGACTTCTCGGCCCTTATCGCCAACCCCAAGCTCATGCTCATAGGCGCCGCAGCGCAGTTCGGTATCTTCGGTGCGTATATGGTAGCCCTCGCCATCGGTTTCGCTCCCGACCAGGCCGGTGCAATCGCCATCATCGGCGGTGCCGACGGCCCCACGGCTATCTTCCTCTCATCGAAACTTGCCCCCAATCTCATGGGAGCTATCGCGGTCTCGGCATACTCCTACATGGCTCTTGTGCCTGTTATCCAGCCCCCGCTGATGCGTCTGTTCACAACCAAGAAAGAACGCCTCATCAAGATGAAACCCGCCCGTGCTGTGTCGCAGAACGAAAAGATCATCTTCCCCATCGTGGGTATGCTCCTCACCTGCTTTGTCGTTCCTTCGGGTCTGCCTCTGCTAGGCATGCTCTTCTTCGGCAACCTGCTGCGTGAATGCGGTGTTACATCGCGTCTCGCCAAGACGGCCAGCAACGCCCTCACCGACATCGTCACCATTCTGCTCGGCATGACCGTCGGTGCCTCGACACAGGCATCGCAGTTCCTTACCCCGCAGACAATCTTCATCTTCTTCCTTGGCTTTATGGCCTTCGTCATCGCCTCGTCGAGCGGCGTCCTTTTCGTGAAGCTCTTCAATCTCGTACTTCCGAAAGACAAGAAGATCAATCCTCTTATCGGTAACGCCGGTGTATCGGCAGTTCCTATGAGTGCACGTATATCAAACAACCTCGGTCTCGAATACGATCCGTCGAACTATCTGCTCATGCATGCCATGGGTCCGAACGTTGCCGGTGTCATCGGTTCAGCAGTTGCCGCAGGTGTGCTCCTCGGCTTCCTCGCCTGATATTAAATTCCATACACACAGAAGCGCGCTTCCTTTATTCAAGGCGGCGCGCTTTTTTATATAAAAGATGAAAGACTAACTAACGTCAAAACTACGCCGAGAGAAAAGATAAGACCGTGAACCAATTTGAACCGAGTTTTAATTTTTGTCTAAAAAATAATAATGTAACTTTGGAGCCATAAAGCAAATAAACCTTAAAAGATAAACCGACTCTATGAAACCAGCTTTTTGCCTATCACTCATTGCCGGTGCAGCTCTACTGACCGCAGGATGCTCCGGAGGTTCTGATGAACCGGCTCCTACACCTTCCGAACCAAAGAAAATAGAAATCAAAATCAGCCCTTCGGTAACCGAATCGCGAGCTACGGACTATGGCTTCGAAAAAGGAGACCGTGTCGGCCTCTATGTCGTCAACCGTACCGGCGGTGTGTCAGGCACTCTACTCGACTCCGGAAACTATGTCGACAACATGCGGTTTACCTACGACGGCACTTGGGTGCCGGACGATCTTCTATACTGGAAAGACAACGAAACACACGCCGATTTCTACCTTTACTATCCATACTCCACAGTCAATTCGGTAAAAGCCCATCCTGTCGTCCTTCAAGCCGATCAGTCGTCAGAAGCAGCCTACAAAGCTTCCGACTTCATGGTAGGCAAGAAAATCGATGTAGCGCCCACAGCTGCGGCTACAGTCATAAACGTCAGCCATGTCATGAGCCGTGTCATGATCTACCTCGAAGCCGGCAACGGATTCACCAAAGAGTCGCTTGCAGCCTCGAATGTCTCGGTAAGAATCAACGGGATCAAATGTAATTCTACCGTCGACCTCACAACAGGCGCTGTAACCGCAACCGGAAGTGCAGCAGCCGTTACACCATTCTTCGCCGATAATACATACAAGGCTCTTATCGTGCCTCAGACTGTCGGTGAAGGGAATCTTATCACTGTAACTATCGACGGACGGGAATTCAATCTCAAAAAAGGATTCACTTTCACAGGTTCGAAGAGCCATAAATTCACCATCACTCTGAGCAAGACCTCCAACGGTGTTAATGTCAACATCAATCCCTGGACGGACGACGGTACAGACAATGGCGGTACAGCCGAATAATTTTTAAGCTAATACCAAGAAGTTTAAAAAGTGAAAGAAGTGAATAAAGTTAAGGCAACAGTCTATACGTAAATACAGCCGCTGTTCTGTCATCTTAATCTTTTGACACTTCGTCAACCGTATCAACGCACCTCCCTCTTAACCTTTTTATACTCGATACTTTTTAAACCACTCTCTTCACCTTTCACTCCTTAATATGAACAAACATTTATTTTTCACCGGTTTAGTGAGCGTTCTGTTGCTTTCGGCATGTTCGGAAGAGAGATTTGACTCTCCCCTCGGAGAGTCAGGCGACAAAAATCTCATAACTCTCGCGGGACAGATTTCACAGGAATGCACCACACGAGCCGACGACGACGGCTTCGCCGATGGCGATGTAATGGGAGTCTATATCGTCGACTATCAGGGTACGCAGCCCGGCACTCTGCAGTCATCAGGCAACCGCGGCGACAACGTACGCCATACCTTCGATGAAGCCGCATACCGCTGGAGTTCGGCCTACGACATATTCTGGAAAGACAAACATACGCGTATAGATGTCTATGGCTACTATCCCTTCGGTTCGCCCGACGATGTCAACAGCTACAAATTCTCTGTCCGGACCAATCAGGCCCGTACTTATGACAACGGCACCATGGGCGACTATGAAGCTTCCGACTTCCTGTGGGGTAAAGTACCCGGCGTGGAGCCTACGACCAATGTAATCCGTCTGCCGCTCACACACCGCATGGCCAATGCCCGCGTGACTCTCGTCGAAGGCAACGGCTTTGCCGAGGGCGAATGGTCGGGCCTTGAAAAACAGATTCTCGTAACCAATACAGTACAGACCGCCATAATCGACCTCGCCACCGGTACCGTCACTCCGGAAGGAGAAATCGGAGCAAACTCCATCATACCGTCGAAGCGCGGCGACGAATGGCGCGCTATCGTCGTGCCTCAGACCGTGAGTGCAGGCACTACTCTGTTTAGCATCACTCTTGGTGGAATTCCTTATAAATTCGTTAAAAACGAAGCTTTCGAATACGTAGCCGGGAAAATGAATAATTTCGGTATCCGTGTCGACAAGAAGGAAATGACGGGAGACTATACTCTCACCCTTATCAGTGAGAGCATCACACCGTGGGAAAACGACCTCGTAAGTCACGACGCCACCTCCAAGGAATATGTGATTGTAAATGTTCCCGAACCTGGCACCTTGAAAGAATGCATCGCCGCCGCCAACAAAGACTATAAAACCCTCAAAAACCTGAAAATCACCGGCGAAATCGAGGCCAGGGATTTCTCATTCATGCGAGAAGAAATGAATAATTTACAGGCACTTAACCTTAAAGAGGTTAGGATTAAAGCAGGTAGGGCTGAACAGGGCGGTTTTTCCGCGACATATGGCAAAGATGACCAAATTCCAGCTAATGCATTCTTTCTTCCGGCTTCTAATTCAGGCAAGGTCAGCCTCACAAGATTAATATTACCTGATAAGCTTACTTCTATCGGCACCAGAGCTTTCTATGGTTGCCGTAATCTGACCGGTTCTTTGATAATTCCTGAAGGAGTAATAGATGTTCAGGCCGGTGCATTCTGCGGTTGCAAATCTCTTACAGGCTCATTATCTTTGCCATCTTCTCTCAGATATATCGGCACTTCACAAAATGAACAGACGGGAGAACTCGATTTCACCCATGATGAAGGTATTGATTATTACAATGGCACTTTTAGCGATTGTGGCTTTACCTGTGAACTTATCATTCCCGATAACGTAGAGATTATTCGTGGATATGCATTCAATTGTTGTAAAGGCCTTTATGGGAACTTACGTCTTCCTGAAAAGCTAACCAAAATTGGTTCTCGGGCATTTTTCATGTGTAAAAACCTTACAGGTTCACTAGAAATCCCTCAAGGAGTAACAGATATTCCAGAAGAAACATTTACGGATTGTGGATTCGATGGAACGCTGCTTCTTCATGATGGTATTAACTCAATCGGAACAAGTGCCTTTCAGGGCTGCCACTTCAAAGGCGAATTAGCGCTTCCACGAAATCTTACCGTCATTAATGATGGTGTTTTCCAAGGCTGCGACTTCTCGGGCGAACTTGTTTTGCCGAAAAATCTTGTTACTATTGGAGACAAGGCATTTGCATATAACTGGCGACTTATGGGTACCCTCGAGTTCGCCGAAGGCCTTCAGACTATTGGAGCCGGCGCATTTGCACATTGTCGCAGTATCGAAGGGCTTGTCTTTCCCGAAAGCCTTGAAAATATCCGCTATGAGGCAAGCTACAGTGAGGACGGCGGTGCTTTCCAGGGCTGTTACGGAATCGGCTCAATTGTAAGCAAAAGCGAGATTCCACCCTATATACAGCCTGGCGCATTCGATGGTGTTGCAAAAGACAACTTTACTCTTGAAGTGCCGGAATCATCTATCACCCAATATACAACCGCTCCCGGCTGGTGCGATTTCAAGCGCATTGCCGCACATCATGAGCTTGTATGCCGTCCGTCGGTTGCCTGCGCTCTTAGCACAGAGCACAAACAGACGCTCGTCATAGATGCCGAAGGCGACTGGGAGGTCGAGTCGATACCCGGCTGGTGCGAACTGTCGCAGACATCGGGCAGCAAGAAGAGCGAAATCACACTTACCATAAAATCCTCGTCTGCCACAGAGTCGCGCGAAGGCGATGTCGTGTTCCGCCTCAAAGACAAAGACTATACACACCGTTGCCATGTGACGCAGTATGGCTACCAATACGGCGAAGACGAATATCTCACCCTGCAGAGAGCTACGAAGGGCAACAACGGCGGCATCAATATCGTAATCATCGGTGACGGCTATGATGCGAAAAACATATCCGACGGATCCTATCTCGCCGATATGCAGCAGGAAATAGAATATTTCTTTGGCGTCGAGCCATATACCACCTACCGCGATTACTTCAATGTCTACACGGCTTTCGCATTGTCGACCGAATCGGGTGTAGGAACAGTCAACACCATACGCTACAATCGTTTTGGCACTACTTTCACCGGAGGTGTCGGTCTGAAGTGCGACTACGACATGGTATTCGATTATGCACTGAAAGCACCGACAGTCAATTCCGGCAATATCGACCAGACTCTGATTATCATTGTGCCCAACAGCACCGACTACGGCGGCATATGCCAGATGTGGGAATCGGGAGCCGCCATCGCTTTCTGCCCCAAGAGCACCTATGGCTATCCGCTCGACTCACGCGGCGTAATCCAGCATGAGGCAGGCGGCCATGGCTTTGGCAAGCTCGGCGACGAATATATTTATCACAATGCATTTATTGATGCTTGTAGTTGCACCTGCTGCGGACATGTAGATGCAGTGTTATGGGCAAAATCCCTTGGCTGGTACGACAATATCGAACTAACCGGAAAGATGCACGAAGTAGGCTGGAGCCATCTGATCTTCGACCCACGCTACAGCGACATCGTAGACATATACGAGGGCGGATATATGCACAACAGAGGTGTATTCCGATCAGAGCAGAACAGCTGCATGAACAACGACATACCCTACTACAGCACAATCAGTCGCGAGAGCATCGTGAAGCGCATCAAGCGCTATGCAGGCGAACAATTCGACTTCGAAGAATTTGTCGCCCTCGACAAACGCACTTCGCAGGTTGCATCGAGAGGCACAGATGTCGGGACAGTCAATATCGGTATGTACTCCACTCCGCCGGTTATCCATAAAGGCAGTCCTCTGAAAAAGAGGTAAAAAGAGCAAAAAGTGAAAAAAGTAAAGATAATAGTTCCGAGACATTTTCAGACGATACAATTTTCTTAACTTTATAAATCATTTACTTTATAGACTCATATCAAGCTTTCGCAAATGAAACACAATATAATATCACTATTCAGCGTTTTACTCTTGACTGTCGGCCTGTCCTCCTGCGCCGACGAGTCAATGGAACCTGACAACAACTCCAACGGGAAAGCAGCCATGAATTTCACGTTCAGCCATCCCTCGGCATCACGAGCTACCGAGACGTCTTTTGAATCCGGGGATGTCGTGGGTCTCTTTGTGGCCGAAGTCGGCCGCCCGCTCGAAGTATCGGGCAATACCGTAAACAACGAAGCGCTCACCTTCTCAGGCTCGTCATGGAATGCATCTCGCCCGCTTTACTGGGACGCCGGAAACTATAACGCATACGCCTACTACCCCCGTACCGCCGATGTCAGCTCTATCACCGATCTTCCTTTCGAAATCCGTACCGATCAGAGCGGAACGCAGGCCGGAACGATGAGCGACTATGAGGCCTCCGACTTTCTGTTCGCCTCGGCAAAAGGCATATCGGCTACGAACGACCCTGTCAACCTTCAGTTCCGCCATATCATGAGCAAGATTTCCATCAACCTCATAAAAGGCGAAGACTTCGAGGGCGAGATACCCGAAAAAGCTACCGTTTATATCCACAACACAGTGTCCTCGGCTACCGTAGACCTTACGGCGGGAGTTGCCACAAAGGATGTGCGCGGCGAACGCAAGAGCATCGTCGCCCGACAGGCCGGCCCGACCACATACTCAGCCATCCTGGTGCCTCAGCGACTCGAAAACCGTATGCCTCTCATCGAAGTGGTGATGAACGATGTATCTTTCCTGTATGAAAGCAAGTTCCTCTTCAAACCGGGTATTCACCATATAGTCAACCTCGTAGTCGACAAGAATCCCGAGCAGATAAAGATTGAAATAGGAGGAGAGATTACGGACTGGAATTGATAATCGCTAAAACTTAATGTCCATAAAAAGAAAGAACCTTAATCTTTTGCTTTTAACCATTAGTGTACTAATGGGAGGGTGGGCTGCCTGTCTTTACAGGCGGCCGCCTCTTGTTTTAGACCAGGAGTTTATCTCGGCCGGCGAAAATACCGCTGAAGCACCGGATACAGTCGTTATTGTGCCCGAACCTGAAAGCGTGCCGACGGCACGACTTTCCGCAACTGACACAATATCGGCAAACGCTACTTCCGAAAAAGAGATGCCTGTGCAGCCACTCGTCACAAGTACTTTCAGTGATATTGAACCCCGCGCCATCACAGCCGACCATCCCTTCAGAGCCGAAGCGGCCAAACTGCTCAGCGGACGGCTCGAGGAGACCGATTCCATGAGCCGCCACAAGATACTGAGCTACTGCGAGCACCTGCGTACATCCTATACTACCCGCGACATCGACTTCATACGCCAGGTTTTCAGCGACAATGCCCTCATAATAGTAGGACATGTGGTCAGGACAGGCGACACACCGGCATCCGCAATAGGCAACAACAGCAAAGTGACATACCATATCCGATCCAAGCGCGAATATATCACGAAACTGTCGCGCATATTCGATTCCGGCAAACCGATAGACGTCGGCTTCTCGGAGTTCCGAATCATGCGTCACCCCACGATGGAAGGTATTTACGGCGTGACCTTGCGACAGAAATATTCGTGCGGTTCATACAGCGACGACGGATATCTTTTCCTGCTGTGGGACTTCAGAAATATGTCGATGCCTCTGATTCATGTGCGCACATGGCAACCGTCGCTGTCGGAGAATCCCGACGAAGACGATATAATAGGCATAGGCGATTTTAACCTCGAATAACAACAACGCCATGACAAGTCTCAGATCCGTCCGTTTTATGCTTGTGCCGCTGATAATATTTTTATCGGCTGTGTCCGATGCGGCCGCCCAGCGTTTTTCGGTATCATCATTCAGGCAACTGCCAAACGATGTATCGGCCTTCATCAATCCGGTACGCGATCTCAACGACGAAGATTGCGGTCTTCTTAAGATCATAGCATCCGAAGACTTCGCGTTCTCCACACCGCTCGGCATAGTGAAACGAGAGGACAAAGTCGGCGAAATATGGCTCTATCTGCCGCGCGGGTCCAAAAAAATAACGATAAAGCATCCCGAATGGGGCGTAATGCGCGACTATGCCTTTCCCGATCGTATAGTCAGCCACATGACTTATGAGATGCGTATCTATGAGCCTGTGACACCGACTGCCATAGCGGCTACTCCTCCTGTAGTGACTACCGTAACCGACACGCTGGTTGTGACTCGCGTCGATACTCTTGTCGTCGCTCCAGTAAAAAAACGTATGCCTCTCAATGTTTCGGTGCTGGCCTCTGTAGGCTACGGCGGCCGGTCGAAAAGCCTTTCGGGTGGCATAATGGCCATTGCACTGAAACGTCACGGTGCTTTCGTACATGTTGCAACTGATTTCGGAAAAATCGGCGCCGTTACCGGCGAGTGTGACAAAACCGGCAATATCGCCGGCTCAATGCCCTTCTATACAGGCCGCACACGGCAAAGCTCTATGCTGGCCAATGCCGGTCTGGCCCACCGTCTGACCAACAGACTGACGTTATTTGAAGGTCTTGGCTACTCGAAAACTACTCTCGCATGGGAACTTGCGCCCTCCGAAGGTGGAGGATATGTGAAAAACACCCATTACAGCACCCACGGCATATCATTCGAGACGGGAGTGGAGTTCAGGTGCGGAAAGATAGCGGTCTCCGCGTCCGTAATAAGTATAAAAGGCACCGAATGGTTCGGAACAATCGGTGTCGGAATTAAATTTGGAAAATAACCGGAATATCTTCTATGCCTGTCAGTCGTCTTCCTATTATACTTTGGATAGCTATTTCGGTCTTTTTGACCGGATGCTCGGACTCCATGGAGCCCGAAAATCTCGAACCCGTGCTGGAGATGCTCCCGGCACGTGATATAACACGAACCGGAGCAACCGTTTCAGCCCGCATCCATAAACGCGGTACGGTGCTGCTGACCTATGCCAGATTCTGCTATGGAGTAACGGACGGAACCGAGATGCAGATGACACTGGAAGATCCGACAACGGATATCGCTTCGGTTCAACTTAGTGGTCTCAATCCCGGGACTTCTTATTTCTGCTGCCTTGAAGCCGGAACAGCTACAGCCCGACTACGATCCGATATTATCACTTTCACAACACTACCTAACGAAATCCCGACTATATCGGCACCGGTAGCCTTATCGACGGGGCCTTTAGGTATTATAGTAGAGTTCGAAATTATCAGCGACGGAGGCGAGCCAATTGCGGAAGCAGGCTGTGAAGTGACACAAGTCAATGCAGGAACGACTTCGCGTCGCATATATCTTACTTCAGCCGGTATCACCCCGGGGTCATACCGACTGAATATCGGCGGCCTGCAGCCTATGATCACATATTCCATCACTCCCTTTGCCTCCAATTCGATAGGAGAAAAAAAAGGAGAGACGCTCGAATATACAACATCTAACAGCATCGTGCTTACAGAGGCCGGAACACTTGCTGCTGTCTTTGAAGGAAGCACCAAGGTGGAAATTCCGCACCTGACGGTTTCCGGACCACTCAATGGAGACGATTTTCGTTTTCTACGAAGTCTGCTCGGAGCTCCATACAGTGATTCAGCGATAGAAAGCGACGTTAAAGGGGTGGATCTCACGGATGCTCATATCGTGAACGGCGGAAGCTCTTACGACGGAAGCCGCTTTACAGAAAATGATAAGGTATCGACAGGCTTGTTCGCCGATTGTGCATCTCTTTGCGAAATCACACTCCCTGCCACAGCTACAGTTCTTGCCCGAAACGCCTTCGCCCGTTGCTATTCTCTTGAAAAGCTGACCATTTCGGCTGCTGTCACATCTGTACTTCCGTCCGAGGGATGTACTTCACTGAGTAACATCGCAGTATCGGCAGCCAATATCACTTTTGCCTCTGTCGATGGAGTGCTTTACGATCGGGAAGTTACCAGAATCGTATGGTTTCCTTTCGGAAAAACAGGACAATACACACTGCCGCCTACGGTGACATCTATAGGTGAAAACGCTTTCTATGGTACCGGTATCACAAGCCTTGAAATCCCGTCTTCTGTGACATCCATCAGTCGTGGAGCCTTCGCAGGCTCGGCACTCCGCGAAATATCACTTCCCGACAATATCACAAATATCGCTGAAGGACTGTTTCAGAACTGCAGGGATCTTTCAACTGTCCGCTTAGGCAATGGCACTCAGTATATCGGCAACTATGCTTTCGACGGCACATCGGTAAAAGATATCTATGTAGGAGCGACAACACCCCCCTTCGTCGCCGATCAGGCATTTGTCAACGGCAGCTCGACTATATGCGGAAACTGCACACTTCACGTTCCAGCCGGCTGCAAGCAGATATACAGACTACACAAAAAATGGGGCCTCTTCGGCAAAATAGAAGAATTTTAAGATCAATTGACAATGGATAAGCGCATCAATCATACGACAGGACAGCGTCTCCCCGATGATACAGATTCGGAATATCTTGGAACCGAAGATTCCGGGTTACAGCTGGATTTCGGCGAACTGTTCTCCAAGGAGTTTACCAATATCCTGCCTATCTATAGTTCGGCCAACGGGCCTATAGAGATATACACCGCCACCCGATACGGCAAGCGCTTTATTCTAAAGGGCCTCAAGGAGCAATACCGCAACGACCCCATCTACACAATGAATCTTGCCAAAGAGTTTGAGATAGGGATTCAACTCGACCATCCGAACATCAGAAGAACCATAGGGCTTGAAACCGTACAAGATATAGGCAGGGTCATTGTTCTCGAATATGTAGACGGCTGTATGCTCGAAAACCTGCTTGATGCGAAATATATGACGGCTTCTGCGGCCAGATCAATCGCAACACAGATAGCCGACGCGTTGCGATATATCCACAGCAAACAGATTTTCCACCGCGATCTCAAGCCATCCAATATTCTTGTATCCCATCAGGGCGGTGTCGTAAAGATCATCGATTTCAATCTTTCCGACAGCAACGATTTCATAATCCTCAAGAATCCTGCCGGTTCAAGAAAATACATGGCTCCGGAACAACTCAATCCCAATGCCCGTCCTACAGCTGTAGCAGATATATATTCATTCGGAGTGGTAATGGACGAACTTGCTGCAGTGTGCGGAGATGAACAGTTGTCCCGGCTCGCTGAAAAATGCCGGAAACATAACCCGGGGAAGCGCCCGCAGTCTGTCTCCATGCTACGCCTCCCTGGGCCGTCGGGTCCGAATAGGTTGTCGCGTTTTCTATCGTCGAAAATCCTGACCCGCATATTGATCTGCGTCATCACAGCGCTAGCGGCGATTATTGTATTTCTAATAATTACAAATGCCTGATTATTATGGAAAAGAATATAGCTTTAGAAGCCCTCGTCGAAATCACAAACAATAATCTCGGATACGTTCCGGCCACTCCTACAGAATTCAACGAGCTTAGCCTTATGATAAAGAAAAAGACCGGGCGATCGCTGAGTCTGTCGTCAATAAAACGTATCTGGGGATATGTCGAATACAAGGGTTTTCCTTCGGTCACAACACTGAACACGCTCGCCCAGTACAATGAATTCAAGGACTGGGAATCGTTTATGATCAACCGGACTGCCATAAGCACCGATGATTCGTCTTTCATTGAAAAAACGATGATCAATACCGATACCCTTGAGACAGGCGACAGAATATTGCTTGGATGGGGCAACGGTAAATCATGCGAAATAGAATGTGTGGCATCCATGAGGTTCCGCGTCAATGGTTCGAAAAACATCAAACTGCAACCTGGCGACACATTCACACTTCACGCCGTATGCGTAAGCCACCCTATCTATGTAAGCGACATAGAGCGCGGCGATCTGCGCATTCCTGCATACATCGGCGCAAAAAAAGGAGGAATCACTACTATATCAATCCTCCCGGCCCGGAAGGTCTGATACAGGAATACTCTCAGAAAAATTCGAGTCTTCCGGGTCGCACAACATAAAAATAATTAAATCTACGCACGATATAGAAGAAAAACATATAACATAGATTAAAAAGCCTTGCGAGATGGGCGTGTGTCGTTTTTTTTTGCTATTTTTGAGCCAATCAAACCACCTCTTGACCCATGGAAGACATAGAAGACCTTTTCATATCGATCATCAAGCAGTCGCATAGCGCCGACCTTGCTGAAGCGGAATTTAAACGCAGCCTAGTAGACGACGAAGAACTCAGACATCGATACAAGGAATATTGCCGTGAGATAGGCACCTCCGAACGAAATGGCTTCTTGGACTTCTGTGATGAATATATGGCAGGTCAAGATGAAGTTTGGGACAGCCTAAGCGACTACGACAACCAGGAATGAACAGTTTCGAAATACCCAAAGATTACCGTCTGCCCGCCGAATGGGAACCGGTCGATGCCATTCTGATGGCATGGCCCAATGAAAATACCGACTGGGCTTACATGCTCCAGGATGTACAGAAAACGTATGTAGACATCATAACAGCTATTACAGAACGTGCGAAAGTTGTTCTGATAGGGCCGAATCTACCTGACACGACAATATTCCCGCCCAAATGCCGCCTTGACAACCTCATACTGGTTCATATGCCGATAAACGACACATGGACACGCGATTATGGCCCGATAATCGTTATGAGTCCGGACGGCACTCCCATGCTTCAGGATTTCATATTCAATGGCTGGGGCATGAAATTCGCCGCCAACCATGACAATCGTGTAGCCGAACGTCTGCATTCGTTACAGCTCCTTACAGGATGGTATCACGGCCCGGCAGAAATAGTTCTCGAAGGAGGCTCTATCGAGAGCGACGGAAAAGGCACTATTCTGACAACAGAGCACTGCCTGCTTGCTCCTAACCGCAACGACGCCCTCGACCAATACGAAATCGAGACAAAACTTCTCGAACAGCTCGGCGCTAAAAAAATTCTATGGCTTAAACACGGGCAACTCGCCGGTGACGATACCGACGGTCATATCGACACGCTTGCACGCATAGCTCCCCCCGGTGATATTATAATATATACAGGTTGCGACGATTCCTCCGATGAACACTTTTCCGAACTCGAAGCCATGCGCGACGAACTCCGTGAAATAACAAACGCTATCGGAGCACCGTTCCATCTTGTCGAGCTGCCTCTACCCGACCCGATCTATGATCCCGACGACGGCACACGCCTGCCGGCAACATATGCCAATTACCTCATTGTGAATGGAGCCGTCCTCATGCCGACATACGGGCAACCGAAAAAAGACAGGCTCGCCGCCATGATACTTGAGTCGGCCATGCCGGAATACGAAATAATTCCTATCGACTGCCGTAGCCTTATCCGTCAGCACGGCTCACTTCATTGTGCAACCATGCAATTGCCCCTTGGTGTATTGTCAGACGACTATGAAACGAACAATTAAAACAGCAATCATACAGCAATCGGCCAGCTCTGACGCGGCCGAAAATCGCCGGAAAATAGCGGAAAAGGTGCGCCGTATCGCCGCAGAAGGCGCGCAGCTCATTGTAAACCAGGAACTTCACGATTCTCTTTACTTCTGTCAGACAGAAAATGTCGATCTTTGTTCTCTGGCAATAGAGATACCCGGAGAAGCTACCGATTTTTATTCCGCTTTGGCACGCGAAACCGGGACTGTCATTGTCACATCGCTCTTCGAACGTCGGGCGCCGGGTCTTTATCACAACACCGCTGTAGTATTCGATTCCGACGGTTCTATCGCTGGTAAATACCGTAAAATGCACATACCGGACGATCCGGCTTATTATGAAAAATTCTATTTCACGCCCGGCGACCTTGGTTTTGAACCTGTAAATACGTCACTTGGCCGTATCGGAGTACTTGTATGCTGGGATCAATGGTATCCCGAAGCTGCCCGCCTGATGGCGCTTGCAGGCGCCGAAATGCTCGTCTATCCGACAGCAATCGGTTGGGAAAGCACCGATACCGATGCAGAAAAGGACCGTCAGCGTCAGGCATGGATAACTATACAACGCGGACATGCGATTGCCAACGGTCTGCCCGTTGTAGCCGTTAACCGTGTGGGACACGAACCGGATCCGTCAGGAGCGACAAACGGCATCCTTTTCTGGGGTTCAAGCTTCGTGGCAGGGCCACAGGGAGAATTCCTGCATCAGTCGCCATGCGATGCCGAAGATACCGCCATTGTGGAAATAGATATGGAGCGTTCCGAACAGGTACGCCGATGGTGGCCGTTCCTCCGCGACCGACGGATTGATGCTTATAGCGATTTAACCCTTCGCTATCGTAAATGAAAAAAGCCGGATTATCCGGCTTTTTTCATTTACGATAATAAATACGCCGTACTCTGGGCGACACCCACGTAAAAAGTTCATATGGAATTGTACCGAGAGTTTCTGCAAGAACCTCCACAGAAGCCGACGGTCCAAAAATTTCCACTTCATCTCCGACAGCAACATCTACCGCATCCGTGACATCGACCATACACAAGTCCATACAGATATTGCCGATGGTCGGACACGCCACACCACGCACCACAAACGAGGCATTTCCTCGGCCAAGCCTGCGATTGACACCGTCGGCATAACCGACAGGTACAGTAGCCACAATGCTGTCGCGCGAAGTCACGCCTCGGCAACCATAACCAATAGGAGTTCCTGCTGGCCAGTGCTTAAGTGATATGATACGCGATTTGAATGTGGCTACAGTCTGTAGATCGGCTGCTTCAGACGGTGGGAGAGGCGACACACCATATAATCCTATGCCAAGCCGTGTCATCTCGTAAGGGCCGCAGTCGGCGAAGCGCATCATGCCCGCCGTATTCAGTATATGCCTGTCAAAATCGGTGCCGATTCCCTGCCTGATTTTTGCAGACATATCATAAAATTTATCAATCTGCAACCGTGTATATTCATCCATGTCGAGACAGTCGGCGGTAGCGAGATGCGAAAATACAGAGGCTACACGCAAGGATGACTGCCCTCTGAGACATTCTATAAGTTCATCGAGCTGCTCATCTATGAAACCTACACGATGCATCCCTGTGTCAAGTTTTATATGAATAGGAAAGCCCGAGACACCTTCGCGTGCAGCTGTCTCTATGAGCAACTTTAGTTCGTCGATCGAAAAAACAGCCGGTTCTATATTATATGCAAAGAGAGCCGGGCACTGGTTCGTGACCGGATTCAGCACCATTATGGGCATAGTGATACCGGCATTTCTAAGAGCAACGGCCTCATCTACCACAGCAACAGCAAGATAAGCCGCTCCCTGGCTCTGAAGTGTACGACCGATTTCAACAGCTCCCATACCATATGCCGAGGCCTTTACCATTCCGACAATTCCTGTGCCGGCAGGAAGAAGACGTCTGTAGTAATTATAATTATGTATTATGGCGTCGAGATTAACTTCAAGCACAGTATCGTGTCCGGCTCCGCAAAGCGCATCGGCAAAAGCACGGTCGGCACCGAAAAGAAGGATTCGGCTGTCGCGGTAAAGAGTACCGGAATGATAGCGGTCAAGAATGGAATATGTCTTGGCCTCGCTTCCTTCGGCAATACAGAGCACATTTGATATACCATAGTCGGAAGCCATGGCAAATGCGGCTTCATAGGTCTCCTGACGTCCGGGGAGAAGATGACCGAGCATAAGAACCGAGTTTTCCATAGAACCCGACTGACGGCGCATGAAATCGAGGGCCTCGCGAAGCGATGTAAGATCCGGAGTGAAAAAATCGCTGATGATTGTATTGCCAAAGACACCTGTCTGAATCTCCCGTCTGGTATCTACGATAGTTCTCGAATCTACATCTATGTCAACAACGCCCATTTCCCTAAGGACGGCATCGACAAGAGCATGGAAAATTGTAGGATGAGCGCCCTGCCCGACAGCCACAGCCCGCAGATTCGGTCTGTTTTTTTGAAGACGAACAATCTCCTCACAAAGAACAGGATCGGAATCGGCATAGACAATCAGAGTACAATCTTCAACTATCGCAAGTTTCTCGCACACTTTATCGGCATGTGACGTAAACTCACTGTCATGTTCGTTTGTGACAGGTGTTATTATAGCCGTCTTGTGTGATTGACCGAGCATTTTCTTCAACACACGGGACTGACCGGGACCGTCGATACCGGCCTCGGTAATCATATAATCAGGCAGACGTCCTTCGGTCATATGCCATACGGCAAGAGGCACACCGATACTCGAATTCCAGCTGCGCGGACTGCGACACACATCGCATTTATCCAACAAAGAAGTGTAAAGCAGCTCCTTGACCGTTGTCTTGCCTTTACTGCCGGTAATGACTATACCGTTTTCAAAGTCTTCAAGACGCGCCCGTCCGAGATTCACGAGAGCTTCATTGACAGAATGCACCATTATGAAGACGGCTTCCGGAAACAGTCCGGTATCAATCGTTCTGTCTACTAAAAAAACACGCACACCTTTGCTATATAGCACGCAGATATAATTATGCCCGTCTCCAACACGCGTCTGTATTGCTGCAAAAACGGTTTCTTCAGGATATAGAACAGAACGACTATCGGTGACAAGGTTTTTAATGCGCCGCGGTCTGAAATCAGCCGGTTGTATGAGTTTGACAGCACCAACGGCGTCTGCTATTGCTTCGACTGTATCAATCATTTTTCTCTAAAATTTGCCTGTGCTGTGAAGCCAGGAATTTCTTTCGTGCCAGTGCAACTGCATTGCGGGTAGCGGCAGTGAAGAAATATTCTTCGAATTTTTCATAAATATAGGCCACACCCTGAGTGGACACATGAACAAGATCGTCGGCATAGGCACGATAGTCGCGTAAATCATCCATTACGATCTCGTATGACGGGAAATAGCCTACGATATCCGGTTCGGCGGCGCACACATGGTCCACGGCAAGATGAAGAGTGGCTTTGCTGAGAGTATTCTCATGAAATCCGTCGGCAAGATGGCGTATGGGGCTTATCGTAAAAACAACCTTGCGTGCACCATTATCTTTCAAAAGATGAGTCAGGCTCTTCAATGCGTCAGAAGCCTCGACAACATCAATACGGCGCCGTCTGAAACATGATGCAGGAAATTTATGACAATTTCCAACAATACGACCGCTGTCGGCCAATTCATATATATAGGATGTGCCGAGAGTAACAAATACAACAGCACCGTCACAGATCCGTTGCGCCAAATCCTCGAGCCGGCGGTTTATATCATCGAGAATAATACCGGCATTCGCGCCACTAAAACGGGTTGCATAGTCGAGACAATGGTATCCCCGCGGTCCTTCGACAAGGTCAGTTCCGTCATATAGCCGTCTTTCAAGAGCACGTTTTATACAATTTAGAATAGAGAGAGGATTATAAAGAGGGCCGAATGGATTGACTGATATATCGAATCCACGCTGTGCCAGACAACCTCCGATCTCATCCGAGAAACAGGAGCCGATGAAAAGTAATTTATCATCAGCAGCAATTTTCCAATCGCTCGATTCGAATCGTAGTTCCGTTCTAAATTTCATCATATCAGAACATCTGATAGTCTATGGAGAGCACCTGAAATTCGGTGCGGCGGTTTATCTGGTCTGCAATTTCCTGATCGGCTTCAGGAAGAGAGAGAATAAACTCCTCTGTCAGCGTCTGGCCTTCCTGGAATTGCGGATACTCGCGTGCAAGCTTTTTTGTAATAGTCTTCGGACGAGACTCGCCGTAACCCTGGCTCTGCAAGCGCTCGGGCGCAATACCTACCGATATCAGATAGTCGATGACCGATTGGGCACGCCGCGACGAAAGTTTTATATTATATTCATCGCTTCCTTTACGGTCAGTATGCGAGGCCATCTCGATAGTTACGTTGGGATTATCGCGAAGCACCTGAGCCATCTCATCGAGAGCTTCCTTGGATTCAGGACGTAAACTCGCTTTGTCGAAATCATAGAATATATTGTCTATCACGACAGGCTTTGTAATGGACGCAAGAATAAAATCGACACCATATTCGGCATCTTCTTCGGCAATATCGCTTGTGAATTCCTGTTTGGCGTTAAGATATCCTTTGGCACCGGCCATCATCACATAGCTTACGCCGCGATCAAGCGGAAAAGAAAACGAGCCGTCGGCACGTGCCAATTGTTTCTGATTGGAACCGTCGTTGCCGACAATGCGTATAACGGCATTAGGTACAGGCTCCTCATCGCGGTCGAACACCCAGCCGCTTATAAGGATCTTCAGATCGGGTAATTCAAAAGAAAACAGATGATCATAACCGCGGTTATCACCGCGATTAGATGTAAAGAAACCGCTCTCTCCCTCACCGAAGGTCATACCGAAATCATCGGAGGCCGAGTTGACCGGCGTACCCATGTTCGTCACTTTCCAGCCACCGGAGCGAGTCTGTTCGGCTCGGAAAATATCAAGGCCGCCATAACCGGGATGACCGTTGGAAGAGAAGTAGAATACGGAATCGCTGCGAAATGTCGGGAACATCTCGTCGCCGGGAGTATTGATCCATTCGCCGAGATTTTCGAGCGATCCGGCCCGTTCCTTTAGATTTATACGCCATATATCGCGTCCCCCCGATCCTCCCGGCATATCACTGCTGAAATAAAGCCACTGACCGTCGGGTGACACCGCCGGATGTGCGTAGTTAGAAAGAGTATCGGCAGTGATCTCAAACTTAACGGGCGCACTCCATTTGGCATCGGAACGCTGCGATGTGTATATCTCCACTCCTGTATTTGCGTTCGGTTCCCTGCGTGCACGACTGAGATACATCGTAGAACCGTCGGGAGTGAATGCGGGAGTACCTTCGTCGAACTCCGTATTGAGTTCGCCTTCCACGGGTTCGGGACGCTTCCATTCGCCACGCTCATTTTTCGTGGCAAACCATATGTCTCCCTTTTTCATGCCGGTGATCTCGCTCTTGTGCGTACCGGTAGATTTTTCAGTGGTGGAAGTAAAATACAGCTGATCGAGCGAACGGTCAAGATACATAGGCGAATAGTCAGCCCGGCGACTGTTGAAAAGCTTGGCGTTTTTAACCACATATCGCGTGGTGCCTTTCTTTTCCTGTCCCATACGAGCGCCAATGAGACCGTTCTGTGCCAGCACGTCGCCCGGCTTCCATGCGAGATATTCGCTGTAATTCTTCACAGCCTGAGCATATTGTCCCTGAGCATGCTGCATCCGTGCGAGCGACAGATAGAGCGTCGAATCGCCATAACCATAGCGGATCGCATTCTGATATGCGGCAGCCGCACGCGCATACTGGTTGAGACGCTGATGACACTCAGCCATCTTATATGCGACTTCGCCCCTCAGAGCACGTTCTTCGCGTTTTGTAAGCTTATTATATATCTTGCGGTAGGTCTTGGATGCGTCGAAATACTCCCCACGCTCCATCTGCTCATTCGCAGTACTGAGTTTCGCGCCGCCGCAGGAACTCAGGAAGAGAGCCGTGAATCCGGCTGCCGCCAAAAGAATTTTCTTGAATGAATCCATATTAGAAAAAACGGAAGCACCGACGCTTTATTGCAGCAAAGTCATGAGATTTTAATACCCGAAAATCCCATAAATGCCATTGCGAGGATTCCCGCCACTATCAGTGCAATAGGTACGCCTCGCATCGAACGGGGTACATCGGACAATGCCAGTTGCGTACGTATACCGGCAAATATCGTCAGTGCGAGTGCAAAACCGACAGCGGTCGCAACAGCATATACCACCGAATATAGAAATCCAAAGTTTTTCTGAGCCACAATGATGGCGACGCCAAGAACCGCACAATTGGTAGTGATCAGAGGTAAAAACACTCCAAGCGCGGCATATAAAGAAGGGGATACTTTCTTCATAATGATCTCGAGCATCTGCACCAGAACAGCTATGACAAGTATAAAACTGATTGTCTGTACATATACCAGCCCGAATGGTTCCAGAACGTAGTGCTGAAGCAGCCACGTAACGGCCGTAGCGACAGCCATGACAAAAGTCACGGCCATTCCCATACCAAAGGCGGATTCAAGATTTTTTGAGACTCCGATAAACGGACAGATTCCCAAAAATTGGGAAAAAACTATGTTATTGACCAGAATAGCAGAAAATATGACTGCAATATATTCAATCATGACTGTACAGACGATTAAAGAGTGCTATCAATAAACCCAATACAATAAAAGCTCCGGGAGCCAGCACGAAAAGAAGAGCGCCGAAATCGGCATTGTAGACTTGCATGCCAAACACAGCACCCGTGCCAAGCAACTCGCGCACAGCACCCAGAATCGTCAGGGCAAGTGTAAAGCCGACTCCGACCCCGAGGCCGTCGCAAAGAGAGGCAAATACGGTGTTTTTCGATGCGAATGCCTCGGCCCGGCCAAGAAGAATACAGTTCACCACAATCAGAGGAATGAAGATACCGAGACTCGAATACAATGCCGGGACATAGGCCTGCATAAGCATCTGTAAGATCGTAACAAAAGATGCTATGACAACGATGTAGACCGGAATACGGACTTTGTCCGGCACTATATTTTTGATTGCTGCAACCGCCATATTGGAACACATGAGTACAAAAAGTGTCGCAAGACCCATCGACATGCCGGTCAGGGCCGAAGATGTTGTGCCGAGAGTCGGACACATACCGAGTATCAGCACGAAAGTCGGGTTTCGCTTTATGATCCCGTCGAAAATTATTCTTAGAGCATTCATCTGTCAGTCATGGAATTTGCGCAGGCTTCAGCGGCCTTGTTCAGAGCCTCCATAAATGCCCGCGAAGTAATTGTCGCTCCGGTTATTGCATCGATATCTCCGCCATCAGCACGAACGCCGAAAGGCTGACTATGACCGATGACATCGTGGGCAGTACCTTTCTCAGAAAACCATTCGTCCATGCGGGCGCCAAGTCCGGGAGTCTCGGCATGACTCAGCACACGGTAACCAGTCAGCCTACCACAGGTATCAAATCCGGCCAGAATAGTAAAACGTCCTGAGAAGCCATTGTCGCTATATGTCTCCACCGCCATGCCTACTTCCGAACCAGCCATTTTAGCGGGAAAAAGAGTCAGGCCGTCCTGCTCGAATGCTTCCTCGGCAGGATTATTGTCAAACTGCGGCAAAACCTCGGCTATAGCCTGGCGTCGTGCGGCCGCCTGAGCCTCTGCTATCGGCTTTTCTGTCAGAATATTGACTCCGGCCAATGCTGCTCCGACCACAAGCGAGAGTCCGCACAGACTGGCGGTCATGGTTAGAAGTGTCGATTTCATGCCAGCACCTCCTTTTTCTTTGCAGGCGAAAAGCGCCTCGGTTTTATATATCGGTTTATCAGTGGCGTGAATCCGTTCATTATAAGTATGGCGAACGACATACCTTCGGGATATGCGCCCCAGCGGCGAATGACGGCAGTAATTATTCCAATGAATAATCCATATACGAGCATACCGCGGCGCGTCATAGGCGAAGTTACATAATCCGTAGCCATAAATATTGCACCAAGAAGCAAGCCTCCGGAAAAAATATCATAAAGCACCGGATAACCGGCAAAAATATCGACTATCGCCAGACCCACAACAACGGCAACAGGAATCTGCCACTTTATGATTCTGACAACAAGGAGATAGACGAATCCTGCAAGCAGGGCCACCCCGCTCACCTCGCCCATCGATCCGCCAATAGCGCCCCACATCATATCGCTCTCCGGCAACAGGGAAGGATTAAGCTGGCCGAGTTTCACAAGCGACAGAACTGTTGCGCCCGTAGCCCCGTCAGCATCGCCGAATCCTGCATCCGGCAATGGCCAGCATGTCATGGCGACAGGAAAAGAGATAAGCAGAAAGACGCGCCCGACCAACGCCGGGTTGAATATGTTGCAGCCGAGACCTCCGAAGGCCATCTTGCCTATTCCGACAGCCACGACACTTCCGGCCGCAACCATCCACAGCGGAAGATTGGCAGGCAGATTCAACGCAAGCAGAATACCGGTGAGTACGGCTGAGAAATCTCCCACCGTCGACGGACGACGAAGCATGTATCGAGTTATGAACCATTCGGTAAAAGTACATACCACACCCGACACACATAATACCGTAAATGCCGGAAAGCCGAAAAAATAAAGCGAGCAAAAGATCGCCGGCAACAATGCCACGATGACATGGAGCATGGAGCCGCGCACCGTACGCGATGTGTGAATATGGGGCGAACTTGAAAAAATCAGTTTCTCTGTCATAGTTTAGCTCTTTGTTTAGCGACTTTTATATAATCCAGAATCGGACGGGACGAGGGACATGAATAACTGCACGCACCACATTCGAGACAATCGAGGACTGCGGCCTCGCGAGCCTCACTCCACATTCTCAACCGACCGTAAGTAGACAAGAGATATGGTTCGAGACCCATAGGACAAGCATCAACACAGGCGCCGCAACGTATGCAGGCAACCGGTGAACGCCTCGAATTACGACTGAGCACGGTAAGACCTGAAGTCCCTTTAGTAACAGGAGCATCCAAACGCACTGCCGAGCGTCCCATCATAGGTCCGCCGACAATTGCGACTGCTTCCTGATTCATTGTAAAAGGCAACTCTGACAACGGCGTACCGATAGCTACGATATAATTCTTACGCTGAGACAAGGGGATATCGCCGGAAACGGCAATAACACGCTCTATAAGGGGTTGTCCCGTGGCGACAGCCTGCCATACGGCGAAAGCCGTAGCCACATTGTTCACGACCGCTCCAACCGACAAAGGCAATTGCCCCGAGCCGATTCGCCGTCCGGTCACAGCCTCTACAAGCTGCTTCTCGCCACCTTGCGGATATTTCGTTTTCAGTATTTTAAGACTGATGTCATTGCGGTCTTGCAAAGCCTGACGCATTGCTGAGCCAGCCTCCGGCTTGTTGTCTTCCATTGCGACTACCGCATGAGCTATACCGGCAGCCTTCATCATCAGCTCGACACCTTCTGCGATCCGCGCCGGATAAGTACACATCAGAGCGTCATCGCACATAAGATAAGGCTCACATTCGCACGCATTTATTATCAATATTTCAGGCCTTTGTTCAGGTTTTACCGATAACTTGACATGCGAAGGAAATGTAGCGCCGCCTAACCCCACTATGCCAGCATTAAGAATTTTGGCCCTGATATCTTCTGCTGAAAGGCGCTCCGACAAAGTGCGGTCACAGAAACCGGGAATCATATCGTGCCAATATCTCTCGCGATGGGACGTATCGGCATAATGTTCTTCCTCAGATGCGGAGATGATTATTGCTTTCGTCGGTTTTCCCCATGGCATGACAATATCTTCTATTCCCGTGACTGTGCCTGAAATGGGCGCGTGAATTTCTGCCGAGACAAAACCGGAATTCTCGGCTATAATCTGGCCCCGGCTTACTCTGTCACCCCTGACCACTACGGCCTTAGCCGGTGCACCGATATGCTGGACCAGAGGCATACACACACGCATTGGCAGAGGAAAGAGTTCAATTTTCCTCGATGCGGTCTTATTTGGAGCAGGATGAATGCCTCCCGTTTTGAAAGAACTTTTCATTCCGTGGTTTTATCTTTTGTAATATTCTCGAAAGTAGCCAATATAGCACCTGTCTGACAGACAGTAAGACATTTGCCGCAGGCCTTACACAGATCAGGATTGATATATGCCAGATTGTCGCTTACATCAATAGCTCCGAAAGGACAGGTACGGAGACACTTGCCACACCCGATGCATGCCGCAGTGCATATTTTACGGGCAACCGCGCCTTTTTCACGGTTTGAACAAGCCACCCAGACACGTCGGCCCCGCCGCCCTTCCGGACGCAATTCGATAAGATGACGCGGACATTCGCCAACACAAACTCCGCACCCTGTGCATACTTTTTCATCGATCACCGGCAATCCTGTATTCTCATCGATCCGCAACGCTCCGAAACGACATACCGACACACAGTCGCCACATCCGAGACAGCCATAAGCGCATCCACGCGTACCACATCCGACAGAATCCATGACAGCACATGAGCGTGCGCCGTCATATTCATATATGACAGTCCTCGCCGAACATGAACCGTTGCATTTCAAAACCGCGACATTTCTTACTGATCGGGATACGTCAACTCCAAGCAGACTGGCGATATTCCGCATGGATTCGTTGCCTGCCCCAGGACAGTTGAGGCCATCAAGACTACCGCGTTTCACACACTCACAGGCGAAATCGCGACATCCCCTGCATCCGCATGCACCGCAATTTGCACCCGGCAACAGACTTTCGATCTGATCGATACGTGGATCTTCATCGACTCTGAATTTCTTGGCCGTCAGATACAATATTATTGCTCCGGCAAATCCCAGAAATCCCATGAGTAATAATGTATATACAATTATATGTTCAGCACTCATATTTTGCCAGAAATCAATATCCAGGGCGAACGTCGCCTTCTATATATCAGATAAATGACCAAATAACTAAATGCGGCTCCGCCAAGAGCGGAAAAAGCCACAATACCGTCGGACAATCCATTGAGTGTGCCTCCTACAGCTATAGCCAGGAATATGGCCAACGGTATGGCAAGCATTATCAATGTCGCCATAAACGAATTTCCTTTAGGGAGCCCGACAGAGACCGCCTCCCCGATCGTCGGCAAAGTGTCTCCCGACGGAATACGTGCGTTTAACACCATGGAATCGGATTTTCCGTTTTTACTATCGTGCCCGCACGAAGCTTCCAGCGAACAGCCGGAGCATGAAAGTCCGTTTGCTTCGACTTCTACATAGACGCTACCGGATGCGACAGAGACCACTTTCCCTCTATGAATCAAAGAAAATCTGTCCGATCGACCCATAAATCCGAATCTATTTTATTTTTATAACCCTACCAGATCCTTTATCTGCGCAGGAGTTGAAATAATATGATCCGCATAAGCTTCCTTAAGCTCATGGATAGAACGGAATCCCCAGCCAACACCCACAGACTCGACACATGCACGACGGGCCGTCTCCATATCAACGCCGGAATCGCCTACATACAGCACTTCCGACTTCGCTGTAGGACACATAGAAAGAGCTTTAAACACAATCGACGGGTCCGGTTTACGAGGCATACCTTCTTCATTTCCCAGTATGGCCCGGAAATTGGCAACCGGAAAATAATGATGGATAAGTTTAGTGACAGCCTCCTGATATTTATTGGACGTAACTGCCAGATTGACACCACGGGCACTTAACTCCTCCAGCAGCTCGGGTATGCCCGGATATGGCTTGGTGGCATCGCAACAATGATTATCATAATACAATTTGAATGCGACGAGCATTTCCTTGATATTTTTTTCGCTACGGGCATCTTCGGGAAGCGCACGCTCCATAAGTCGGCTCACACCGTTACCGACCATATCGGGATAAACCCATAGTCCATGCTGAGGAAAACCAAGCTCACGAAGAGCATAGTTGGTGGCTGTCGCAAGGTCGTCGATAGTATTCAGAAGAGTACCGTCGAGGTCAAAAATGACATACGTTTTCATCTCACAAAATCTTTTTGCAAAATTAAGGAAAAATTTCCATAATTCCTCTGACGGGTATTATTTTCGACACAATTATTTTAATGCATATTGATTCTGCAAAGGCTGACAAAGTGTCAGTCGGCATGACGCGATCAAGCGCCAGAATAGCCGGTTTTCAGTCAAAACCTTTTTGGCACGCCTTTTGTTTATATGATAGCGAACCGAGGTAAGACATACTTCAGTTCCATCGAAAACGAATAATAACAACATAAATAAAACACTAACAACTATGGGAAAAATTATCGGTATTGACTTAGGAACCACCAACTCCTGCGTAGCAGTACTTGAAGGCAACAATCCTGTTGTAATTCCTAACAGCGAGGGACGTAACACCACCCCCTCCGTAGTAGCATTCGTCGACGGAGGCGAACGCAAGGTCGGGGACCCCGCAAAACGTCAGGCTATCACTAACCCGAAGCGCACCATCTACTCGATCAAACGCTTCATGGGTGAGACATACGATCAGGTAAAGAATGAAATCGAACGCGTACCTTATAAGGTTGTACGCGGAGCCAACAACACTCCCCGAATCGACATCGACGGTCGCGAATATACTCCTCAGGAAATTTCCGCAATGATTCTTCAGAAGATGAAGAAAACAGCCGAAGATTACCTCGGACAGACCGTAAACGAAGCCGTAATCACCGTGCCGGCATACTTCAACGATTCACAGCGTCAGGCAACCAAGGAAGCCGGCGAAATCGCCGGTCTCAAGGTAGCCCGTATCGTGAACGAACCTACAGCCGCAGCTCTTGCCTACGGTCTCGACAAGACTAACAAGGATCAGAAGATCGCCGTATTCGACCTCGGTGGCGGTACATTCGATATCTCCATCCTCGAACTCGGCGACGGTGTGTTCGAAGTAAAATCGACCAATGGTGACACCCACCTCGGCGGTGACGACTTCGACCATGTGATTATCGACTGGCTTGCCGACGAATTCCAGAAGCAGGAAGGCGTAGACCTCCGTCAGGATCCTATGGCTCTCCAGCGTCTGAAGGAAGCCGCAGAAAAAGCCAAGATCGAACTTTCGAGCGCTACAAGCACCGAAATCAATCTGCCGTACATCATGCCGGTCAACGGTATTCCAAAGCACCTTGTCACTACCCTCACCCGTGCTAAATTCGAACAACTTGCCGACAAGCTTATCCAGGCAACTGTGAAACCTTGCGAAGATGCCCTCCGCGACGCAGGCCTCAAGGCTTCCGACATTGACGAAGTTATCCTCGTAGGCGGTTCGACCCGTATTCCCGCAATCCAGCAGATTGTAGAGAAGATCTTCGGCAAAACACCTTCGAAGGGCGTTAACCCCGATGAAGTTGTCGCAGTCGGCGCAGCTATTCAGGGCGGTGTGCTCTCCGGCGACGTGAAAGACGTCCTCCTGCTCGACGTTGTACCTCTGTCAGTAGGTATCGAGACACTCGGCGGTGTGATGACAAAACTCATCGAGGCCAACACCACCATTCCTACCCGCAAGAGCGAGACATTCTCCACCGCAGCCGACAACCAGCCTTCGGTAGAGATCAACGTCCTTCAGGGCGAACGCCCAATGGCAAAGGACGACAAACTCCTCGGTAAATTCCACCTCGACGGCATCGCTCCCGCACCCCGCGGTATTCCTCAGATCGAAGTAACATTCGAGATCGACGCCAACGGTATCCTCAATGTATCTGCAAAAGATAAGGCAACCGGCAAGGAGCAGAGCATTCGTATCGAAGCTTCGAGCGGTCTCACCGACGCTGAAATCAAGCGTATGAAAGACGAGGCTGCAGCCAACGCCGACGCCGATGCCCGCGAAAAGGAACGCATCGACAAACTCAACCAGGCCGACGCCATCATCTTCCAGACAGAGAAGCAGCTCGGCGAATTCGGCGACAAGATTCCCGCCGACAAACGTTCGGCAATCGAAGCAGCCGTAGCCAAACTGAAAGAAGCCCACAAGGCTCAGGATATCGCAGGTATCGACGCCGCCATCAAGGAAATCGAAACAACCTTCGGCGCAGCCCAGCAGGATATCCTCAATGCTCAGGCACAGGCCCAGCAGGCAGCCCAGAATCCCGGCGCCGGCGCACCTAACCAGGGCGGCGACAACGGCGACCACGTCACCGACGTCGACTTCGAGGAAGTCAAGTAATCCAACAAATCAACAATAACAAAATGGAGTGTAGCTCGCCGCTACGCTCCATTTTTATTATGATTTGGGGTAGATGAAATTTTTGCTTAACTTTGACGTTGAATAAGAAAAGATTACAGGCTATGTCGGAAGAGCAGATGAATAGTTATCGACTTACGTCGATGGAGGAGCCGGGCGACGAGCGCATGGCTCAGATAATGCGTGAGGTTGCCGAGGATGCACGCGAAAGCACTCGCCGAGCTGCCGGGATTGAGGCTGCTACGCATGAGGCTCGTGCAAGAGTTGAAGAAACTTTAAACAGACTTCGCAATGGCGTCAAGTGAGCACAAGCCGGTGCTGATAGTTATTGCCAGCCCCAATGGGTCGGGCAAAACTTCCAACTTCCATGATGTCATTCCTATGAATTTGAAGCTTTGTATTTTTACCATATAATACCGACATATTGATAAACTGATACTTGAAAGGTAAAATGGCGTACTAAAGAGGTGGAAGGGAGAGGTCATTTGACAGCTATTCCACTTTTTTTGACATTTTCCAAACCAGTCCGAGGAAATTTCATGCTAATATTGCATATGCAATTACCCCAGTCGAATAATTGAACTGTCATGAAATTTTCAAAACAAATTTTCTTAACGTTGTTTACCGCCGTATCTCTGATATCGTGCTCATCGAAGGAGGAAGAAGTCAAAGCTCTCATTCCGCTTCCTGACGAACCCACACAAGAAGAACCGTCCCCCGTACCCGGATCAACCGATAAGATTGTGGTAGGTTATGTAACTTCGTGGTCTGATCATGAAGTAAAGCCGGAATATGTAACACATATCAATTATGCTTTCGGTCATGTGGAAGGCACCTTCCGCAGTGTCGGTATCGCTAATGAAAACCGCCTCAAATCTGTCGTTTCTCTGAAAAAACAAGCTCCTCATCTCAAAGTTCTTCTATCTATCGGCGGTTGGGGAAGCGGCAATTTCAGCGAAATGGCCGCAGACGATGCCAACCGTCTTGCTTTTGCCAACGACTGCAAACGCGTGATCGATGAATATGGCCTCGACGGAATCGACATCGACTGGGAATTCCCGACCAGCACTTCGGCAGGAATCTCGGCATCACCGGATGATACACGCAACTATAATTATATGATGCGCGATATACGCAATGCGATCGGCACCGATAAACTGCTTACACTCGCCACTGTATGCTCGGCCGACTATATAGATTTCGCGGGAATCATGCCTTATGTGGATTTTGTCAATATCATGGCGTACGATATGGAGAATCCTCCTAAACATAATGCTCCCCTCTATCAATCGTCGAAATTCGGTGGCTGGATGAATTGCGACAAGTCCGTCCAGGCCCATCTTGATAAAGGCGTCCCTGCATCAAAACTCGTTCTCGGATTGCCATTCTACGGTCATGGCACAGATATATACGACAGCTTTACCGATTTCAAAAATGTAAAAGTTCCATCAGGATATACAAATTGCTGGGATGAAGAGGCTAAAGTTCCTTATGTGACCGACAAGAACGGACGCTTCGTCCTCAGCTACGACAATGCCCGCTCGATAGGACTGAAATGCGACTATATTCTTGAACATGGTCTTCTCGGAACCATGTTCTGGGACGACGCGGGTGATGATGCCAACCATACTCTCCATAAAACCATAGCAGACAAGCTTTTTATCGAATCCAAATAATCTTCAACATATGAGAGTAAAAACATTAATCATAGCATTTCTTGTACTGGTACTGGGGGGATGCCGCTCATATAAAGCCTCTCTCTCTCAGAGCACCGATCAAACCGAGGACAAAGTGGTTGTGGCCTACGTGACCTCATGGTCGAAAGTCATGCCCGACCCGAAATATATGACTCATATCAACTATGCATTCGGACATGTCAATGAGACGTTCGACGGAGTAGGCATTGCCAATCCGGAACGTCTGCAACAGATAGTAAAACTCAAAGAAAATGCCCCTAAGCTCAACATACTTCTCTCGATCGGCGGATGGGGCAGCGGACGCTTCAGTGAAATGGCGGCCGATTCGCTGAAACGCCTTTCATTCGCTGCCGATTGTCGCCGGGTAATTGATGAATATGGCCTCGACGGAATAGATATCGACTGGGAGTACCCCACAAGCAATGCGGCAGGAATATCGTCATCGCCTGATGACACAGCCAATTTCACAAAGCTAATGCGTGATATCAAGGGGGCGATAGGTGCCGACAAACAGCTCACACTGGCCACTGTCGACAATGCAAAATTCATAGATTTCCATGCGATTCTACCATATATCACCTTTGTAAATACCATGTCGTACGACATGGGGAATCCACCATATCTCCATTCCGCGCTCTATGATTCCAAAAACACAAACAGACATACTACAGATGCCAGCGTACGCGCTCATCTCGCAGCCGGAGTTCCATCGTCGATGATTGTTGTAGGAATGCCCTTCTACGGCCGTGGCAAAGGGCCTTTCCATACTTTCGCAGATTATGGCAAAATGAAAGAAATGCCGGAAGGATACATCGAAAGGTGGGATGACGATGCTATGGTGCCATATATCACGGATGCTGACGGCAGCCTTGTGCTTGGATTCGAAAATGCGCGGTCTATCGCAACCAAATGCGACTATGTGGTTGACAACGGTTTCCGTGGTGCTATGTACTGGGAATATTCCTGCGATGATGACAACAGTACCCTTCGTTCGACAGTCGCAGACAGGATATTGGATAAGAAAGCTAAAAAGCGTGTGCTCGTTCTCAACGAAGGTGGTGGCCAGCACGGGCCATTTACCAAAGCGGCCATGGCATGGCTGCGTCAGTTCGGTTCTGAAAAAGATTTTGCCGTAAATGAAATCAATCGTGCGAATCCTATCAGCGAGCGTTTTCTCCAGGATTATGATCTCGTGATCCAGCTTGATTTCCCTCCATATACATGGCCGGACTATTCCAAAGATGCCTTCGTGAAATACATCGAAGAAGGAGGCGGCTCATGGATCGGCTTTCATCATGCGACACTTTTAGGCGATTTCGACGGCTATCCCATGTGGAAATGGTTCAGTGATTTCATGGGAGGTGTAACATTCAGAAATTATATCGCCCCCCTTGCCGACGGCACTGTCGCGGTAGAAGATAGCCGACATCCTGTGATGAAAGGAATTGACAAGAATTTCATTCTACCCGATGACGAATGGTATATCTATGATAGATCTCCACGTCCGAATGTACGTGTGTTAGCCTCAGTTGACGAAGACAGCTATACACCCGCATCAAATATCCGAATGGGCGACCATCCCGTTATCTGGACCAATGAAACCATGAAGGCAAAGAACGTATACTTCCAGTTCGGCCATAGTCCCAAGCTACTCGACAACGAATCATTCAAAAAGGTTTTCGAGAATGCCATTTCATGGTGTATGGATTGACAGTGATATCTTTTGTATAGATGAATGGCAGATGGCTTCAGATAGACACTACCCGTAACGACAGCATCAATCTCGCAGATGAAATAAGCGCTCTCTTCGGTTTTGACTGTTTTATATCCAACGATGTGAAAAGCGCTACCCTTGCAGAGCTATGCTGGGGAGATGGCCGGAAATCCGATAATTTCATATATCTGAATATCGGTACCGGAATAGCCGCAGGATTCGTAGTCAACGGCAAAGTGATCTCCGGTCCGCACTACAACGCCGGTGAAGTTGGCCATACTCAGGTAGGTGTTCACACAGGTGTAAAATGCTGTTGCGGACGCACCGACTGCGTAGAGGCTATAGCCGCGGGTGTCGGGTTCGACAGTTGCGCACGTCTTCTGGCACCAGCGTATCCGGATTCTCCTCTCCTTATACCGGCCGACGGTACGCGCGTTGACGTAAGGCTCGTATACGATCTTTACCGCCAGGGAGATGCGTTCTGCAAGCTTCTCGTAGAAAACGCAGCTACCGGCATTGCAAATCTGATCATGAACCTCGTACGCGTTACAGATCCGGACATGGTGATTCTTGGAGGTGGAATAGTAAGCGATCCGATGATGTATTCAATGATTCTCGAACGGCTCCATGCCGGAACCATGCGATTTGTATCCAATGGTGTCGTCATGACACAGCTTGATCCCGCTTGCATAGGTCTTCTCGGAGCCGCTGCCGTAGCAATGACTGAATCTAAAAAAATAATGGAACCTGTATGAAAATAACAATTGCCAATAACGAAAGTACATTCGACCGCGAAGCAGCGTCCCGTATTGTAAACCAGATATGCAACAAGCCTTCGAGTGTAATCGGTCTGTCCACCGGAAGAACAACCGGCAATATCCATCGACTCGTCTGCAAGCAGCACTCCGAAGTAAATTTCGATGTGTCGCAAACAACATTTTTCGGACTTGACGAGGTCACCAACGTACCGCGGGAATACAGCGGAGCCTGCTATACGATGCTCCATACAGAAATAATCGACGATCTGGGCATTGACGACAACCACTTCCTGATGCTTCCGACCAAATCCGATGATTTCGAAAAAGAATGCCGGAATTTCCGCAATGAACTGGAGCATCGCGGAGGAATAGACCTGCTCATACTCGGTCTCGGCGAAAACGGACATTTAGGATTCAATCAACCCGGAACACCGCTCAACAGCATTGCCTCTATCGCCTTCATGGACGAACGGCTCGAAAAACGTATCCGTAAAGAAACCGGAACCCCCGATGAGATCGCTCTCGGAGGTGTTACGCTGGGCCTAAGAGATATTATGCATGCCCGACGTATCGTCCTTGTAGCCAAAGGAGAAAATAAGCGCGAAATAGTCAGGGAAATGCTGACAGGCCCCGTGACCAGCGATTGTCCGGCCTCCATACTACAGCTTCACCCCGACTGCGAGTTCCTCATTGACCAGACAGCCGCCGCCGATATCGATATAAATCAGATAAGGAGATGACTATGAAAACAAATAATACCCAGAACCCCATGGCAATCTCCGAGAATAAGGCGAATTATCTGAGTGCGTTCCTCACGATGGTATTTCTGTTTTTTATCGTAGGTTTTCTGACCACGGTCAATACACAATTTCAGGCACCTCTGAAAGAAGCCTTTCTGGGAGATATCGGATCAATGCAAAATACCTTTGCCACACTTGTCACATTCTCATGGTTTCTGGCCTACCCCCTCTGCGGCTCCCTCGGTTCGCGCTGGATAAATAGCGGAGGCTATCGCAGCAAACTCATAAAGGGCCTCTCGATGATGGGAGCCGGCTTGCTCCTGTTTCTTCTGTCGGCCGAAGGTGCAACCCGCTTTCCCAATGCGGTCATCGCAATAGCCGGATGCTCCATACCGGTTGCCTTCATCGTGTTCCTTGCAGGTTCTTTCGTCACCGGCGGAAGCGTCACGATTCTCCAGGTAGTCATCAATCCCTACCTCACCGCATGCCACGTCAAAGGCACTCAGGCCGTACAGCGCATGGCTATCGGAGGGTCTGCAAATTCCATAGGCACCGCAATTGCGCCCTATTTTGTATCAGGTATAATATTCAGCGGATTAGCGCTCGAAGAGATCTCAATCGATGCTCTGGTTATGCCATTCCTGATTCTTACGGCCTGTATTGCTGCACTCGCCATCGGCTTACGCACCATAAGTCTTCCGGATCTCAACTCGACTCGAAATCAAACGTCTGATAATCTTCCCAGAAGCGTATGGTCCTTCCGTCATCTCACACTTGGCGTGGTAGCCATATTTTTTTACGTCGGAGCGGAAGTCTGCATCGGCGCCAATATCACGATGTATGCAATCGAGCTGTCTCTGGAATCAGTCGCGCTTATCACAACCATATATTGGGTTGGAATCCTGATCGGACGACTTATAGGCAGCAGCCTCAGCACGGTTTCTCCGAGGACACAGCTCACTCTCACAACTTCCGTCGCCGCAATACTGACAACCAGCGCGATAGTTGCCGACAACCCATGGATTCTCGCCTCTGTAGGCCTCTGTCATTCCATTATGTGGGGATGTATCTTCACGCTATCTGTCAAAGGTCTCGGCAAATATACCACGGCGGCTTCGGGCGTATTCATGATCGGTGTTGTCGGTGGAGCCATTCTACCTCTTGTACAGGGAGTATGGGCCGATTTCAACGGCAGTTGGCGCGCCACATGGTGGATCGTCGTAGTTTCCGAACTATTTATGCTCTATTACGCTCTCATAGGCTCGAGAACTAAAGGTGTTGAATACCCGGTGGAAGAAAATTGATATCAGACCATAATTTCGCATACTATGAAAAAAATATTCTTCGGCATTCTGCTCTCTGCATTTGCCGCCTCATGTACACAGCAACGCGACAGTCAGCCCGTCACTCCCGCGATTCCCATAAACAATGACATAGAATCACAGGTGAAGAAAATCATGTCGGATATGACACTCGACGACAAGGTCGGTCAGATGTGCGAAGTTGTTGTCGATCTTGTATGTTCCGACACTCTCGCCAACGGAAAAGTCGTGCTTGACGATGCTAAACTCGATACGGTTTTCAATAAATATCGCGTTGGCTCCATCCTCAATACCGCGCAGGGCCATGCCCAGGATCGCGAAACCTGGTACCGCCTTATCAGTGGCATTCAGGATGCCTCCCTCAGATATATCGGCATTCCTGATGTATATGGCGTAGATCAGAACCATGGCACCACCTACACGGTCGGAGGTACGCTCTTTCCTCAGGAAATAAACATGGCAGCTTCCTTCAACCGCGATCTTGTCAAAGAAGGTGCCGCAATATGCGCTTATGAAACACGCGCTTCTTCAATCCCCTGGGTCTACAATCCGGTTATGGATCTCGGACGCAATCCTGTATGGAGCCGCATCTGGGAGAGTTTCGGCGAAGACCCGTACATAAATAGCGAAATGGCCGTAGCAATGGTCAAAGGTTATCAAGGGGACGACCCCAATCACATCGGAACCAACAACGTAGGAGCCTGTCTCAAGCATTATATGGCCTATGGGAACCCTGTCAGCGGTCAGGATCGCACTCCAGCTTCAATCAACCCGATAGACTTACGTGAAAAGTATTTCCAGCCATTCAAGACAGCGGTCCGCGCCGGAGCACTCTCCATTATGGTAAATTCCGGTATCAATAACGGAATGCCTTTCCATGCAAACCATGAAATGCTTACCATATGGCTTAAAGAACAGCTCAACTGGGACGGTATGATCGTTACAGACTGGGCCGATATACACAATCTCTGGCGACGCGACAAGATTGCCGCCGACTACAAAGACGCTATAATGAAAGCGGTCAATGCAGGCATCGATATGTCCATGACTCCGTACGACATGGAATTCTGCACGATTCTGAAGGAACTTGTCGAAGATGGCTCTGTGCCTATGAGCCGGATCGATGATGCCGTGGCACGTATTATACGCTTCAAACTGCGCCTCGGCCTCTTCGAGCATCCTACAACCAACCCCGCCGATTATCCTCTGTTCGGAAGCACGGAACACGCCGAAAAGGCATTGGAACTTGCCGCGCAGAGCGAAATCCTCCTGAAAAACGAGAACAATACCCTACCCCTTCCGAAAGGGAAACGCATACTGCTCACCGGACCTAACGCCAATTCGATGCGTTCGCTCAACGGCGGATGGTCGTATACATGGCAAGGAACTGACGAAGCATGCTATCACGATCAATACAACACTATTTACGAAGCGATATGCAACGTATTCGGGCTCGAAAATGTTGTTCTCGAACAGGGCATGGACTATGTAGCCGACTACGGCAAATGGGCTGAGGAGCAGAATGTGCGGATCGAGAAAGCTGTAAATGCAGCACGAAACGCAGATGTAGTCATAGCCTGTATAGGCGAAAATTCCTATTGCGAGACTCCCGGCAATATCAACGATCTGAATCTGTCGGTGAATCAGACAAACCTCGTCAAGGCTCTCGCAAAAACCGGCAAGCCTATAATTCTTATACTCAACGAAGGACGTCCACGTATAATAAGGGAAATAGAACCGCTCGCCTCAGCTGTCATCGATATCCTCCTGCCTGGGAACTATGGCGCTGATGCACTTGCAAAACTTATCGCCGGAGAACGTAATTTCAGCGCCAAACTGCCATTTACCTATCCCAAATGGCCCAACTCCATAGCCACTTACGACCATAAACCATGTGAAACAGTTGAGACAATGAGCGGAGCCTACAACTATGCCGCCGATATCGATGTCCAGTGGCCTTTCGGATATGGACTGAGCTATACCACATTCGAATATTCGGATATCACAGTCAATAAAACTACTTTCACGCCAGACGACGAACTCACTGTATCGGTCAAAGTGAGCAACACCGGCATGCGCGGCGGTATGGAACCGGTCATTCTCTATAGCCGCGACCTCGTAGCGTCTATTACTCCTGATGTGCTCCGGGTGCGTGGTTTCGAGAAAATCGCACTTAAATCCGGTGAAAGCACGACTGTGAGCTTCACAATTCCCGCAAGCGATCTCGCATTCGTCAATTATGATGGTAAATGGACTATCGAAAAAGGAGACTTCGAATTCATCATAAACGGACAAGTCATCAAAGCGAACTATACAGAAACGAGAGTCTGGAAAACTCCAAACATAATAGAATAGGTAGAAGATTGTATTTGCACTGTCGATTGTGCTTGTTGCGGCCGAAAGCCGCAACAAGCCACACGACTCAATACAGACAATGACAAATGTTATTAAACGACCTGTAAACCCACAATGAAATCTCATCACACTTCATTATTAAACAAAATAAAACCATTGGCGATAATCATGGCTTTATTTCCTGTCAGCGTATCGGCTCAGACTACCGTCATCTGGAGTACTTTAGGAAACACGACAGATACAAGCGGCCAGCCCGTCTATACTCAAAGATTTACTATAGATAGCGACACCGATTTTTCGCGGCTCGCGTTCAACTCTTTCTCTGCAGACATGAAACCTGTCAACCCGGCAGACACAGTCGTTGAAATCGTTCCGGGCTATTATGCCGTCAGTTCGCCAAGATTTGCCGAATCCAAAGGAAATACAATCACTGTCGATCTCGTAACCAAAGGTTCATTCTCCAAAATATGTTTTGCTCCCGACGGCGTACATCTTGTAAAGGCCGACGGAACCACATCTCCAGTCAAAATGAAATGGGACGATATTATTAAGTCTCCCAACCTTTACTCGACACCCGGGAACGACAGAATGCCTTATGGGGATGCCATATATGGTCTCAATAAGATTCGCAACAAAGCTGAAAACATCGGTCCTTTCGATGTGATTCCATCTTTTAAAAACATCAGACTGACTGACGGCAAACCCACCAATGCCTCCGATTGCGTGGTCAATATCATCAAGACTGTAAATCCTGTGCAAGACTGGATGGAAATCCGTGTGAACGACGGAACGATAAACGTATCGACAAACAACGAAGTTATTGCCCGTGCGCGTGTCAATAACCTGATCAGCAAAGGCGGTATTCTTCCATCCGCGATCATCACCGACTGGCCCGACTTCAACTATCGCGGCCTTATGATTGATATCGCCCGAAACTATCAGACACCTGCCGAAATGGAACGTATCCTTAAACTTATGAGCCGCTATGGGCTGAACGTGCTACATTTCCACATAACGGATGATGAAGCATGGCGGCTTGAAATTCCCGGCTTGCCGGAACTGACCGCAGTCGGAGGACGCCGCGGATATACTACTGACGGCCGAGATTTCCTACCCCAGATTTATTCCGGCGACGGCAATCCATCTACCCAAGGCAATTCATCAAACGGCTTCTTTACCCGTCGTGATTTCATTGATATTATCAAAAAAGCCGATTCTCTTGGAATCAGAGTAATTCCCGAAATCGAATCACCGGGCCACGCCAGAGCCGCCATTCTTGCGATGGAAAACCGTTATCGTAATACCGGCGACGACACATACCGCATGGTTGATCCCGACGATAAATCGGTTTATACCTCAGCTCAGGCATATCACGACAATGTCATGAATCTCGCACTTCCGGGCCCCGTTCGTTTCATGACAAAAGTAGGACAGGAAATTCAGAAAATGTACGCCGAGGCCGGCGTCGAACTTCCCGCAATCCATATAGGTGGCGACGAAGTGGCCATGGGTGCATGGAAGGGATCACCCGTGGCTCAGGCATACATGCAAAAGAACGGTATAACCAACGAACGCGAACTGCATCTCATCTATGTACAGGAACTGATCAAGGAATATGACAAACTGGGAATTCCTATGTCGGGCTGGCAGGAGATTGCCGTAGGTCACACCGATGACTACAACAAAGCCATACGCCCCAATATATACAGTGTGAATTGTTGGAGTACTTTAGGAGGTGAGAGTTCTGTTCCGGCCCGGTCGGCGTCAGCCGGTTATCCTACAGTCCTGAGTAATGTCAACCATTTCTACATGGATCTGTGCTACAACTATCATCCTCAGGAAAGAGGACTCACATGGGGCGGAACAGTCGATGAATTCGCGTCGTTACACGGTTATCCGAAAGAACTGTGCAAAGTTAGCGAAAAAGACTTCAAGAATGTGATAGGCGTATCAGGGCATTGTTTCAGCGAAACCATGCGTTCGCCACAAATGCTGGAAATGTATCTTCTCCCGAAGATATTAGGTCTGGCGGAACGTGCATGGAATGCCGACACAACTTACACAGACTCCCGTTTTAACGCCGTAGTAAACTCCGAGATGCCCGTATGGAACGAAACGGGCTACAATTTCCATGTTGCCCAACCCGGAATTACTGCTGAAAACGGCAAAATCATTATGACCGCTCCATATCCCGATGCGGAGATACGCTATACCCTCGATGGTTCGGAACCTACCTCAAATTCCGATCTTTACCGGGCGCCTATAAGCACAACATCTCATGAAGTAAGAGCCCGAGCATTCATGCCCCAATACAACAAGGAATCACTTACTACAATTCTATACATTCCCTGACGACGCCCATACCCGATAAAGACAAAATAAGAATGGCACCTTTTTGAGGGTGCCATTCTCATTTTCACATGTTTATCTTTTTTTCCGTTTGCGCAGCAAAGCTTCCAGATAATAATAATCGGCATATACGAGAGGTACATCGATTTCGTTTCCTGCCGGATGGTGTCCCGTTGAATGCCCAAGTATGAAACCGTCGGCTTCTTCAGGCCGAAGAATGTAGCCATTAGTAAGATTCTGAATGATAGTATCGGCGAAACGGGAATATCGTTGTCCTTTCTCCGGTTCGACATATTCGGCCAGTTCATAAAGACCCGATGCAATCACCGATGCCGCGGAAGCATCGCGGGCGACTCCGGGATTGTCGGCCGACTCAGTCCCCGGGGCTTTCATATCCCAGTAAGACACCAGGTCGGAAGGCATGCCGGGCAGATTCATAAACCAGTCGGCAATGGCCTCTGCCTTATCAAGATAGCGTCGGTCACCGGTATGACGATAGCACATTGTAAAACCATAGAGTCCCCATCCCTGTCCGCGGCTCCAGAATGAGTCGTCGGAATAACCCTGCGCTGTTACCTTCATGCGTACATCGCCCGTTTCCGGATCATAGTCCACTACGTGGAATGACGAATGATCTGGGCGGAAATGATTTTTCAATGTCACATCGGCATGGCTTACGGCGATATCACGGTATCGTCGGTCTCCCGATATATCAGCCATCTTGAAAAGCATTTCGAGATTCATCATATTGTCTATAATGACAGGAAATTTCCATACCTTGGCATTATGATCCCACGACCGTATGGCTCCTACTGTCGGATTAAAACGGGTTGAAAGTGTTGATGCCGCCTGAAGCACCACATCAAGATAGCTCTGCTCTCCCGTAAGTTCCCATGCTTTTCCAAAACTGTCACCAACCATGAAACCGAGATCGTGCGTGCCGCCGTGAATCTTGGTTTCCTCAATATCCCAGGTAAAAGACGCGGCTTCCTGTCGCCAGTAAGGATCATTTGTAAACTCGTACATCATCCAGAGTTCTCCCGGGAAGAAGCCTGAAGTCCAGTCGTGCGGATGAACCAATGACACAGAACCGTTTGTATCAATAGTTCGTGGATTAAGACGGTGACGACACATATTGTCGCCATTTTTCCGTTCCTCTCTCACCCGACGTATGGCATGTTTCAGTGAGATTGAGGCGCTGGTAAACGCATCGTCTATATCGTCGGGAGTATAATACAGAAGTGTGAACCTCTCTTCAGGACGGAATATGCGGTGGGTAAGATATGCTTTTCTATAATCCTCTCTGGAAGTATCCACAAAACCGACGACACGCCACAGATCGCGTGCCACGTCATGCTGCTTCTCTTTCCAGCCACTGATCTGTTGACCGGGCCACTCACCGACCGGTTTACCGAGATAAGAGGCCAGTAAATCAAGAGCCTTGTAAAAACTGCGACCCTCCCGATCAGCAGCATTGTCAATCTTCATACCAAGTTTGTCGGCCATAAGGAATATGTCGATAAGATGGGTAAGATTATACTGTGAATAGCCGTAGGAAAGTGTACGCCACATCTCATGCGGTTGTTGACCGTCAGGATCGATCTGTCTGAAAATACGTTTCTCCGGGATCTCCGCAATTATTTTTCGGGCAATATCATTACGCCCCGTGAACATAGCAAGCGCAATCGCCTGGGCATCGTATGCCGTCGAATGATTGTTGCTTTGGGAAGCTTCCTCCACTCCCTGCTCAGAGGTCAGCATCCAGTCGAGAAGAGAACTCATCCATTTTTTCAGTCCCTTGTCATCCTTTACGGTCCATGCCTTTGATCCTTCGAGCAAAGCTACCCCATCAAGCATCTCGACAAAGGAATATCCATCGAGAACACCGAACGAGCGTCCTTTTCCTCCGTTTACTCCCGGTACCATCTGTGCATATTCGAAATTGGGATACATGCGTGTATCCTTGTTCAGAAACCATACCCTGAGCAATTCAGTGGCTTTGACAGCATAGCGCTCATCGCCGCTGAAATACCATGCCAGCCCAAGTGTGCCTATACGACGGGCTGTCTCGCCGAGCGTGTTCCTATCCCAGAGTGCTATTTCGGGGTTAGTGATTCCGTCGCGGTTTACATACGGAAGGCCGTCCCGAGTCTCGGGATTTGGATGAAAATAGCGCGCAAGACTCGTATAATAATGGTTATCCCCGGCCGGCGACGGTTTCTTTTTCATCATCACCGAAAGAGGCTCTACCCCAAGAAAGCTGTCGGCTTCTTCTATGAGCGCACTATAAGCCCGGGCATACATCGGTCGGTCAAGCTGAGACTTAACATAATCGAGATGGCTGCGATTCAGAACCGACTGCGCCAAAATGCCGACAACAGATAACAAAAGAACAATAAATGCGACAAAAAATCTGATCATGGTATTATAGTTTTCTTATTTTTATTGCAGACAGACACGTAGAACCACCGGCAACCGGATTGAATGCGACTATTATCGGACTGCCGTCAGTCGAATCGGCTACATACCTTTTCCGGACCATAGTTCTGACTCCTGACGCAGCGGCCGGAGCAAAATCAGTTTCAACTTTATTACCGTTTACCCATACATCCATATGAGACAGTGCAACACTTTCGCTTCCGGCATTATGACCAAGCATATACGCTGACAGAACAGATGGTGATGACAAATCCGCAAAATATAATTCGACCTCATATCTGCCAGGCACGACATTGAGGCGGTATTGCTCTATCCCCACTATACAATGCTGAAACAAAGGATCGTCAGCTGTAAGTGCGATTTCGTCCTGACTTGTAGAAAACTTTCCTCCCGTATAGCCATATGGCATATTTTCCGAATATTCCATATCGGGAAGCCAGTCCACCCCAGAGTCCTCCGATCGGAAATAGCATCGCGAGCCGACATTTATCGCCAGTTCATCCTTATCAGGATCAACAAGGCCATTTTTTACGGATATAGCATTAATATTGACCACGGCTACATCACGTATCTGATCTCCATATTTCAATTCAAGCACATTGTTGCCTGCGGATAAAGGAGTATCAAAGACCATGGTGTGATTTTTGCCTGCTTTAACACCAAGTGTGTGCCCGTTTACAATCAACTCGGCCTCGGGCAAATTCGTATATATTTTTACAGGTCTGGTCACATAACCGTTCTCATCGATCAGTTCCATCCGTACAGGCCAGTCGCGTACGGCGATGTGCGCCACGGTATCTTCTTTGATATCGCGCCAATAAGCCTTGTAGAAATAATAGATGTCTTTTTTATATCTCTGATTGGTCACAAGACCTTTATTATTGATATGCGGCATGGATTCGGCCCGGTTTGCCGATGAAAAATCGATAAAATTCCAGTGCGAAGCGCCAGCCACAAAGACAGAATCCTCAATAACAGGAAGATAATGCTCAAGATATTTCTGCTGATATTCCATACTGAAATCGAAAGGTTCCGGAGACAGAGAATGAATTCTCATATCAGAACCAGCTCCATATTCGCTTACAATAATTTTATGGTCGGGATGATTGCGATGCTGCGTCGAAAGAAATGACTCGAAATCGTCGAGTCTGCCTCCGTACCATCCTTGATAGAGATTCCACCCTTTGACATCTGTGATTTCCGCAATACCGCTCTCATTGTATATATCGCTGCCATGGAAAGCCATAGTGCTAAGACGTGTACTATCTTCTTCGCTCAGTACGCACTCGAGTCTTTCCGCAAGTTTCAAGGTACGCTCCACTGTTGCGGATCTGTTCTCGTCCGGCATACGAAGGAGTATCTCGTTCATATATCCCCACATCGCAATCGACGGGTGATTGTAATGCCTTCTGACCATCTCGCGGAGCATTGTCTCACAATTATCGGTAAAATCCGCGTTCTCCGGCACATAATCTATTATCGGTATCTCCTCCCATGCGATGAGCCCCATGCGGTCGCACATCTCCAGAACTGCATCGTCCTGTGGATAATGGCTTATCCGCACAAAATTAGCTCCCATATCTTTTATAAGAGGGTGTTTCATAATATCTGTTAAAT